>NZ_JBXAHC010000003.1:0-498266 GCF_058794735.1 Janthinobacterium sp. GW823-FHT06H09
TCGGCAGGCATGTCCGGGTAGGGATAGGGCCATACCTTCCATTCGAACTCCACCCATTGCGGCAGTTCGCGGCCATCCGGCGCGGCACCCATGGTCTTGCCGCCAGTCATGGGATTCTTGTCGGGTCCCAGGGAGCCAGGGGTCGGAAAAAATACGCCGTTCGCCGTTCGCGCGCGCAGCACGTCGACCTTCTTGCCTTTGATGCCGTTGCTGAAGGTCACGATCATGCCGGGGCCGTCCTGTGACCGTATTACAGAGCAGGCAGTGCAGAGGGCGATGGCCGCCAGGAAGCAAATTGCCTGGAGCAGATATGTTTTCATGATGGTGCCTTGCAGGAAGCGTTGAAGGTAGGGGCGGCGGCCACGGCGGCCACGGCGGGCGCGCCGGCCGGTGCTGGTTGCCTGGGGTTTTGGTCATGGCGCAAGCTCGTCGCCACCTTCGCGCAGCATCTTGCAACAGCCCTGCAGCAGCCTCCAGCGAAACTTGATGCCCGTGTCGTACCAGATGAAATACACCCAGAGATCTTTGTCCGGCAGCGCGTTGGGCGCTCTTTGCCTGTTTGACGCCAGCACTTCGTCGATGACGTCTTGCGGCACGCGCGATCGGACGGCGACGCGGGCCGTCTGGATGGGCAGCGAGCGGGACAGGGCATGTACCCCTTCGCTCCAGACTTGCCGCGCTACAAGATCCGCAGGCCTGACAGGGTAGGGATAGGGCCATACCTGCCACTCGAATTCCACCCATTGCGGCAGTTCGCGGCCATCGGGCGCGGCGCCCATGGTGGCTCCGCCGGTCATGGGATTCTTGTCAGGACCTAGTGAACCAGGGGTCGGAAAAAATACGCCGTTCGCCGTTCGCGCACGCAGCACGTCGACCTCTTTTCCTTTGATGCCGTTGCTGAAGGTCACGATCATGCCGGGGCCGTCCTGCGACCGTGTTACAGAGCAGGCTGCACAGAGGGCGATGGCCGCCAGGAAGCAAACTGCCTGGAGCAGATGTTTTTTCATGATGGTGCCTTGCAGGATGCGTTGAAGGTAGGGCCGGCGGCCACGGCGGGCGCGCCGGCCGGTGCTGGTTGCCTGGGGTTTTGGTCATGGCGCAAGCTCGTCGTCGCCTTCGCGCAGCATCTTGCAACAGCCCTGCAGCAGCCTCCAGCGAAACTTGATTCCCGTCTCGTACCAGATGAAATACACCCAGAGATCCTTGTCCGGCAGCGCGTTGGGCGCTCTTTGCCTGTTTGATACCAGCACTTCGTCAATGACGTCTTGCGGCACGCGCGACCGGACGGCGACACGGGCCGTCTGGATGGGCAGTGAGCGGGACATGGCGTGCACGCCGTCACTCCAGACTTGCCGCGCTACAGGATCAGCGGGCATGTCCGGGTAGGGATAGGGCCATACCTTCCATTCGAACTCCACCCATTGCGGCAGTTCGCGGCCATCCGGCGCGGCGCCCATGGTGGCTCCGCCGGTCATGGGATTCTTGTCGGGACCTAGGGAACCAGGGGTCGGAAAAAATACGCCGTTCGCCGTTCGCGCACGCAGCACGTCGACCTTCTTGCCTTTGATGCTGTTACTGAACGTTACGATCATGCCGGGGCCTTGCTGCGACCGTGTTACAGAGCAGGCTGTGCAGAGGGCGATGGCCGCCAGGAAGCAGATCGTCTGAAGCAGATATTTTTGCATGATGGTGCCTTGCAGGAAGCGTTGAAGGTAGGGCCGGCGGCCACGGCAGGCGCGCCGGCCGGTGCTGGTTGCCTGGGGCTTTGGTCATGGCGCAAGCTCGTCGCCACCTTCGCGCAGCATCTTGCAACAGCCCTGCAGCAGCCTCCAGCGAAACTTGATGCCCGTCTCGTACCAGATGAAATACACCCAGAGATCCTTGTCCGACAGCGCGTTGGGTGCTCTTTGCCTGTTTGACGCCAGTACTTCGTCGATGACGTCTTGCGGCACGCGTGACTGGACGGCGACGCGGGCACGTTTGTGCGGCAAAGTCCGGGTCAGCAAGTCCACACGGTCGTTCCATGCCTGTAGGGCGCTTGGCTCTGTTGGTGGAGGCGGTGCTGGATAGGGCCATTCGGTCCATTCGAACTCCACCCATTGCGGCAGTGCGCGGCCATCCGGCGCGGCGCCCATGGTGGCTCCGCCGGTCATGGGATTTTTGTCGGGACCCAGGGAGCCGGGGGTCGGAAAAAACGTGCTGTTCGCCGTTCTCGCACGTACGACGTAGACTTTTTTGCCTTTGATGCCGTTGCTGAAGGTCACGATCATGCCGGGGCCTTGCTGCGAGTGTGGTGCGGCACAGGCAGTGCAGAGGGCGATGGCCGCCAGGAAGCAAATTGCCTGGAGCAGATATGTTTTCATGATGGTGCCTTGCAGGAAGCGTTGAAGGTAGGGGCGGCGGCCACGGCGGCCACGGCGGGCGCGCCGGCCGGTGCTGGTTGCCTGGGGTTTTGGTCATGGCGCAAGCTCGTCGCCGCCTTCGCGCAGCAAGCCACAGCAGCTGCTTTTCAGCTTCCAGCGGAGTTTGATGCCCGTCTCGTACCAGATGAAATACACCCACAGCATCTTGTCCGGCAGCGCCCGCGGCGCTCTTTGCCTGTTCGACGCCAGTACTTCGTCGATGACGTCTTGCGGCACGCGCGACCGGACGGCGACACGGGCCGTCTGGATGGGCAGTGAGCGGGACAGGGCATGCACGCCGTCACTCCAGACTTGCCGCGCTACAGGGTCCGCGGGCCTGACAGGGTAGGGATAGGGCCATACCTGCCACTCGAATTCCACCCATTGCGGCAGTTCGCGGCCATCGGGCGCGGCGCCCATGGTCTTGCCGCCAGTCATGGGATTCTTGTCGGGTCCCAGGGAGCCAGGGGTCGGAAAAAATACGCCGTTCGCCGTTCGCGCACGCAGCACGTCGACCTCTTTTCCTTTGATGCCGTTGCTGAAGGTCACGATCATGCCGGGGCCTTGCTGCGAGTGTGGTGCGGCACAGGCAGTGCAGAGGGCGATGGCCGCCAGGAAGCAAACTGCCTGGAGCAGATATGTTTTCATGATGGTGCCTTGCAGGAAGCGTTGACGATGGGGCCGGTGGTGATGCTTAAGCCATAACTGGCCAGCCAGAGCTTGTATTTGTTCATGTCCACCAGCCCGATATCGGGATTGGCCATCGTGCCGCACTTGTAAGCATCGGGAAAAAAATTGATGAAATCGTTGGTGTCCGAGGTTCGCTTGCCATCGAAGACCGCGTCCGTCTGCGATACTTCCTTGCCGTTTTCATAGCCGACGTATCTGGTGACGGTAATGTCGTCGCTGTTGAACCTGTTGCCGCTCCGGTCATGCAAGATGGGATTAGTGATAATGTCCCATCCATTTTTTTCTAGTTTTTTTTCGCTTATGGCGATTCCCTGTCCCTTCGCCTGTTCAACCATCCACATCAGCGCCACATCGGACAGGTCGCCGGTGCCGAAGCCGCCGCCGATGTCGGAATGGCTACCAATGAACGCCTTTTCGAGGCGGTTCGCCGAACTGGTCTGGCCGGGTCTGTCCATGATGGAGCGCAGATCGAAGTCATCCCCTCCGCCCCGGTGTTCGTTCAGCGCCACGGCGTGCACCGCGTATTTGACGGCGGCCGGTACTGAAAAGAAGTATTGTTTTTCATCTTCATGGAGTATGCCGAGATGCGGCACGGTATCCCACAGGCCTTCAAAGCGCAGATTCAGGCAGCGGCTCTTGCCATCGATGACATAGGCGCCGTTATTTTTCTTAAGGTTGTCGGCAACGACATTGAGAAAAAAGCGTGCCTCTGCTGCACCTCGGCTAAAACCCACCACGTCAATATCCAGGAGACCAGTGTTCGCGCTTTCTTTGATGTAGTCGTTGAGAAAGGTAAGCCCCAGGCTCACGCGCTGGTCGAAGCCTTCGCCCGTAATGGCGCTGCCGGCGTAGGGCATATCCGGGTTGGTGGTGCCGATGCCGGTGATATAAAAAGCCTTTCCATTTTTGATCTGGTCATAGACCTCGTAGAACTTCAGCACATTGGAAATCGAACTGTCCGGCTTCGGATGTTCGCTATTGCCCGTGCCATCAAACGCAAACAGGATCAGCCCGTTCGGATCGACATACTTGAGCGGATTGCCCGCGACATAGGCATAGCTGTTGGCGCCGGCGCGCAGGCCCAGCGGGTCGGGCGTCAGGTAACGGCCCTGGGCCGGGTCGTAATAGCGCTGGTCGTTGTAGTACAAGCCCGTTTCCTGGTCGGCATACTGGCCCGGCAGGCTCAGCTTGAGCTGGAAGGCGTACTGGGTGTTTGTTTTTCTTAACTTGCCAAATGGCGCATATGCGGCTTGCCACACGGGCTTGCCATGGGCGTCGGTAGCCAGCTCGGGCGCCCCCAGATGGTTGTTGTGCAGGAAGGCGATGCTCTCGCCGTGACTGAACCAGGCTTGCCAGATGGCCGAGATGTCGGCCATGGCTTGCGCCAGCGGCCCACGCTGTTCCCGTAATTCGGCGGCGGCGTCGGCCGCCGTGTCGATCAGCGCCAGCGGCTGGCCGGCAAGATAGATGTATTGCCGGCTGACCTTGCCGTCGGCATCGACTTCCGCCAGCAGCTTTCTGTCGTCGTCGTACAGATAATAAGTACGCATCCCGCGCACTTCCTTGGCCATGCGCAGCCCGCGATGGTTGTAGCGGTAGCGCGCCAGCAGGTCCAGGCCCTGATGCACTGCCAGCAGCCGGCCCAGCGCATCCCATGCATAGCGGCGCTGGCCGATGCGCTGCGGCTGGCCGGCCGCGTCGTAGCGGGCGTCTTTCGTATCGCTGGCGCGGACGGTGTTGCGCCGCAGTTCATCCTGGCTGGCGATCTCTTCCTGGCTGATAAGGCGGTTGCCGCCGCTGTCGTAGTGGTAGCGGTCGAAGCTTGCCGCCGTTGACGGGGCCAGGGAGGCCGTTGCCGCTGCAATCAGGCGGTCGTGGGCATCGTAGGCGTAGCTGCTGGCAGCGTCCCTGTCCCTCGTATACAGCAAGTTGCCCTGCACGTCCCACAGGTAGCGGTGATCGAGCAGGGCGGCCGGATCGGGTGGCAGGCCCAACGCGCCAGCCTGAGCGGCGTGCTGCGCATTTTCGGCTGGCAGCGCGGATTCCGGCGCGGCCACGGCCTGGCCGATGCCCAGCACGGCTTGCAACGCCAAGACGGCTTGCTGTCCGGATTGGTCCCCCCGCGCGTTGCGGTAGACGATGCGCGCCAGCGCCCCTTCCTTGCTGCGCTGGTAAAGGGCCTCGATGCCGTTGCCATAGGTGTAGCGCTTGAGTCCCATCACGTCGCGCTCCAGGTCCTTGACGATGCTTGTCCCTGGCAGCAGCCAGCGCAGCCAGGGACTGTGGACGCGTTGGCGCTCAAGCGCGACTACTTGCTGCTGGCCGTTGCGCCGGTATTCGAGCATGCTGCCGTCCGGCAAGCTGATGCCGCTCAGCTGCCCCAGGCTGTCGTAGCGGTAACGGGTGTGATAGCTGGCCTGCCTGCCGCCGTGGAGCGTGATGATGACGGTCTTGACGGACAGGCGCCCATGCGCGTCGTGGCTGTAGCGCTCGGATTGTTGCGGGTGATCGATGGCGACCAGGTGTGCGCCCGCGTAGCGCCAGGTGGTGACGGTCTGGCGCTGGCCGGCCGGAGTGCCGACATCGGTGATGACCTGGCGCACGATGCGCCCGGCGCCATCGTAGGCGTAGCTGGCCTGGTTCCCCATGGCGTCGGTGCCCGCTATCAGCCTGCCGGCGGCGTCGAATTGCCGGCGTGTCATGCCGCTGTCGGGGCTGATGGTGGCGATGACCTGGCCGAAATCATCGCGCAGATAGCGGGTGGTGGCGCCGTTTGGCGCTGTCACGGCAATGGGCTGACCGTCGATATCGCGTTCGAAGCGGGTTTCCGTGTTTTGTCCCAATGCCTCCGGCGTGTTCGCCCACTGCGTCACGCCGACGATATTGCCCATGGCGTCATGCCGCAAACGCGTAACGCGCCCCAGCGCATCGGCCACCGTATCAGGCAGGCCGCGTGCGTTCCACCTGATCGTCGAGCGCGCGCCATTCGCATCGGTCATGGCCAGCAGATGGCCCAACGGGTCGTAGCGGTAGCCAAGGGTTTGCTTGATGGTACTCGATTGCGTGGTGGTGTCGAGCAGGCGGTTTTCCGTGTCGTAGCGATGGCGCGTCACGATGCCCAGGTGTGAGGCGTTCCAGATGCGGCGGCCGGCGGCGTCGTAACCCAGGCGGGCAAGCGACTGCTGGCCTGCCTGGTCGCTGTATGCGATTTCGAGCGGATTACCCAGACCGTCGTAGCGCGCCGCATACGTCGCGCCGTCGCGCGTCTGGCGCATTAACTGGCCGCGCGGCGTGTAGGCGTACTGCGTGATCTGACCGAGCGCATCGGAGATGGTGGCGATGCGGCCGGCGCCGTCATAGGTGAACGCGCGCTTGAGATTGCCAGGCGCGATGATGGCGGTCAGGGGGACGTCGCTTGTTCCATGCTCGTCATACCGCGCCAGCTTGCCCGCGTTGCTCTTGTCCGCCGGCTGGCCATATTCAAACACGGTGACATCGGAGTCCAGCGGCGTGCCCGTCTTGCCGTTGGGCAGGGGGCCGTCGGTACGGGTCAGCAGGCTGTGGCCGGCGATGATGGCGTACTGGTAACTGGTGGTGCGCGCGATGGCGGCCGTTGCCTGCTGGCCGTCGTGGCCTGGCACCCAGCCCGTCTGCGTCACGCGCAGGACCTGGCCCATGGCGTTGTAATCGATGCGCGTTTGCCGCTCCTTGCCCGGCACGACGCTGGGGCGGGCGATCAGCGTGGGCGCGGGATCGTCGCCCGCGTATTCCAGGCGTAGCCGCCATTGCGCGATGCCCCGCTTGCCGTGCTGGTATGTCACGCTGCCGGCGCGGACGGTGCGGCCCAGCGGATCCAGTTCGCGCCAGTTGGCACTGACGGGCTCGCCCTTGTCGTCCAGGCGGGTCGTTTCCAGCAGTTGCCCCAGCTTGTCGTAGGCGTAGCGCACATTGCTTTCGCCGCAGCTGGCGCAGCCGGCGCCGCGTACTTCCAGCAGGCGCTGCTGGCCCCCGACGATGGCGTGGCGGTAGACGGTGCGCTGGCCCAGGCTGTTGGTGAGCACGGTTTTTCCCCCCTCGCTGGTATCGAGCGTGACCTTGCCGACATTGCCGGCATGCGTGCTGAGGTTGGCGCGGCCGTTGCTGTCGTAGCCGAAGGTGGCGTAGCGCGTGGCCACGGGCGGGCCGCCGGCGCTGCCGGTTTCGATGCTGATGCCCGTCAGCAGCCAGGGCAGGCGCGGGTCTTCGTGGTGGTAGCGGCGGCTGACAGCGGGCTGCGCCTTGTCGCCCGCCGGCAAGTGCACGCGCAGCAGGTTGGCCAGCAGGATGCGCCGCTCGAAGGACAGTGCTCCCGGTGCCGGCGCGCCGCCGTAGTCGTAGGAAAAGCGTCCCACGGGGCTGTCGATGTGTTGCACGCCGCGAAATTGCGTGCCGGCCCTGGCGCCTGCCGAGGTGGGCGCCAGGTAGCGCAGGTGCAGGCTGCGGCCTTGCGGGTCGGTCACTTGCACCAGCAGATGGTTGTCGTCATACAGCAGCCTGAGCATTTCGCCCGTGGCGGCCGTGATGCTGTCGAGCTTGCCCAAGGTATTGAAATGCAGGCGGCGCCCGTCGGGCAGGGTCCAGGTGTAGTCGCTGGCGCCGTTGGCCTGGGGCGCCAGCGTCAGGCGGCCGTAGGCCGGCAGCGCCGTGCTGCACAGGTCCGGATGCCGTCGATCGCGGTCAAAGATGACGCGGGCGCCGTCGGCCTGCAGTATCTGGATGCGGCCATCCTTGTCGATCAGTTCGGTTTCATACGACAGTTTCCATTCGCGTCCCATGGGACCGTTGGGGCTGCCTGGCTTGCTGTAGGCGCTGTTGTAGTGACGTACGATTTCCACTCCCAGCACGCCGGGCAGGGCGGGCAAGTCTTCCTCGCGCTGGTATTTATTGCCGGTGATGACGTTGATGGGATTGCCCGCGCCCGCATCGGGACCGCCGCTGCCGCCCACGCCGGCGACGGCGCCGCTGCAGGGGGACGGGGGGCCGCCCGGTTCGGGGCCGCAGGCGCGCGCGGGCAAGGTAAAAGATAGCATGCAGGATAACAAGAACCAGGCCGGCAGGCTGATACTGCGGGGACGCAGACGATGAATATATAGAGATGGCAACATGGTTTACCTCAGCTCGGTTCGCAGCAGACGATGGAGCACGGTTCCGGCACGCAATGCCGCGGGTCCGTGAACGGGTTGCAAGGGGGCGGCGTCACGGGCGGATCGGTGCAACTGAGGTTGTCGCACGCGGGCGGCGGCAGGTCTGTGACGGGCGGGTTGCCGGGGTTGACGGGCGCTCCGCCGTTGCCCGGCCCCGGCGTGGAAACGGGGCTGTTGCCCTCGATGGCGTCGGACTGCATGTGTACGGTGACGTGCGTGACCACGGGTATGCGGCCGCTGGCCAGCAGTTTGGTATGAAAGGCGTCCGTGTGCGGGTCCAGCCATTTCAGGTAGGTGGCATACAGGTTCTTGACCAGGGGAACTTTTGGCAGGTAGCCATGCGTGATGCGCAGCTTGATGAGGTTGGCGTCCTGGATGGTTTGGCCGGAAGTGGCGCCCACTTTCTGCTCCTTCAGGCTCTGGCCGCTGTACGGGATGACGCGGCGGTTGCCCGTATGCAGCGCGATTTGCCTGTGCACGTCGTTCCAGTCATCAAAACTTTGCCGGGTCGGGTTGAGCAGCTCGATGCTGGCGTTACCGGTGCCGTTGGCGCCGAGGTCTGCGTTCGCTTTGGCCAGCGAAGCAGCGAGCTGGGCTGGCGTCTGGCCGCCGCCGTACAGGGGGATCAGCGCGCGCGCGTACGCCGCGTAGGCGCTGCTGACGCTGGCATGGGCGACGGCCCCTTCGCGCGCGGCCATGAAGGCCGCGTAGTTGATTTGTGTCCTGGCAAAAAACAACATGCCGTATTGCAGGATCGACAGCCCGAGCAGGGTGATGATGGGGCCGACCACGGTAAATTCGATCATCGCCGAGCCGCGCTGGGTCTTGTCCCGCGTGCCGGCCACCGTTGCGGGCGCAGCTTCCAGCCGTGGATGCTGCAGGCGGTCGCCAGGACGAATGTGCAGGGCCGCGATGGCGCCGGCGGCCAGTTCCAGCGTGTGCGCCGTGCGCGGCGCACGCCAGCCGAGGCCGCCGAAGCTGGCGCGCCACGGGCGCAGGCCGGCGGCGCAGCGGGTGACGACGCCGTGGCGGTCCAGGTAGACCACGTCGATGGGGTAGCGCATGCAGGCTGCATGCACGCTGGCGCAGCGCGTGATCAGCAAACCTTGCGCGCCATGCAGCGGCGCGGCCAGCATCAGGCCGCGCAGGCGCGTGAGAAAGCTGTCCGCCAGGCGCAGTTCCAGCGCGTGCGCACCGCTGGCCGTGTGCAGGATGCTGGAATGGCGTGTGGGCATGGCAGCTCCTTATAGGCCCGACTGCATGAATTGCACGACGATGGGAAAGAACAGGACGATGAAGGTGCAGGGAAAGATGAAGGCGATGAGGGGAAACAGCAGCTTGACGGGCGCTTCCATGGCCAGTTTTTCGGCGCGCAGAAAGCGCTCGGAGCGCCGCTGATCCGCTTGTGCCCGCAGCACGGGTCCCAGGTTCATGCCCATGCGTTCAGCCTGGATCAGCGCCGTGACGAAATTGGTCACGGCCGGTTCCTGCACCCGTTCGATCATGGCGCGCAGCGCGTCGGCACGCGCCTTGCCGCTACGCACATCGCGCAGCACGCGCTTGATTTCGTCGCACAGCGCGCCTTTCGGCCCTTTCAGCGCAGCCTGTTGCAGCGCGCCCTGCAGATTGAGTCCCGCTTCCACGCACAGGGTGATGAGGTCGAGGTAAAAGGGCAGGGACTTGTTCAGCGCGCTCCTGCGCAGCGCCATGCGGTCGCGCAGCCAGATACCCGGGTAGCACCAGCCGGATCCGGCGCCGGCAAGCCCTGCCTGCCAGTAGCGGGCGGCGCCGACGCCGCTGCGGCTGCCCTGGCCCAGCGAATCGAGCACCCAGCACGAAAAGGCGGCGACGATCAGCGCGCACAGCAGCCGCGCCGCGACGAATTGCGAGGGGCTGAGACTGTAGTCCAGGCCCGCCTTGCGCAAGCGCACGGGCAGCGAGGCCGTGGGCGCCCTGGCAATGAAAGGGCGCAGCGCATGGCCGCCCCAGTGGATGGGCCACCACAGCAGGCGGAAGGCGAGGGGCGGCGCATCCTTGTAGCTGCGGTCCTCGGCCGGGATGGCGGCCACCGTCCTGGCCAGCAAAGTCGCCAGCAGCGCCATGGCCAGGCCGGACAGCATGGCCAGGGCAGTGATGGTGAGTTCGATGCGGGTGGGAGACATGGCGGCGCCTAGACATCGATGGCGACGATGCGCCGGATGACGTGGATGCCCAGCACTTCCAGGGTGGCGATGACGGCCAGCGCCCCCCAGCCCATGCGCGTGTGCCACAGCTGGTCCATCGCCTGCGGCTCCATGTGGTCGAGCACGAGCATCAGGGTGACGGGCAAGAGGCCGACTATCCACGCCTGCAACTTGCCCTGCGACGTCAGCGCGCGGATCTTGCCTTCGATGTGCAATCGGTTGCGCACCGTGCTGGCCGTGCGTTCGAGCATTTCCGCCAGCCCGCCGCCCGTTTCCGTGGCGATGCGCATGGCCGACACCACGAGGATCGTGGTCTGGGTGGGAATGCGCCGCACCAGGCCGTTCAAGCTTTGCTCCAGGGTCACGCCCAGGCGCTGCTCGCGCAGCAGCAGGGTAAATTCCTGGCCCAGCGGCGCCTGCGCCTCGATGACCAGCTGCGACATGGCCAGGTTCAGGCTCAGGCCCGCGCGCAGGGCACCGGCCAGCATCATCAGCGCTTCCGGCAACTGCTCTTCGAACTTGCGCAGGCGCCGCCGGCGCAGCCAGGCATACACGGCGCGCGGCAGCAGGGCCAGGCCGAGGAAGGCCAGGGCGGCCACCAGCATGCTGCCGCTGGCCAGCCCGGCGATGATGGCGCCCAGGGTCATGGTGGCCGCGTGGGCCAGGAAGATGCGCGCGGGATCGACGAACAGGAAGAATTCGCGCACCTGGAAACGCGTGCGTTCCGTGAAGTGGGCGCGGTAGCGCAGCATGGTGGCGATACCGATGTCGATCACCAGCCAGGCGAGGATGGCCGCCGCCAGGGCGGCGATGGCGGTGATGAACAGCAGCATGTGGGCGGCGTTCATGGCGCTGTTCATGTCGCCTCCCGCTGGCGGAAGATCGTCGTGTCGAGCGGCTGGCCCTGGCTGCGCAAGGCTTCGTAAAAGCCCGGCAGCAGGTCGCAGCCGCTGAAATAGCCGCGTACGGTAGCGCCTTCGCCTTCGCCTTGGCTTTCGCCAGCGCCGCCGTAGCCGAGGTGGACGAAACGGAACAGTTCCTGCATCTGGAACTTGCCGCTTTCCATGCCCGTGATTTCCGTGATGCTGCTGACCAGGCGCGTGCCGCAGGCAAAGCGCGTCTGCTGCACGATCAGGTGGATGGCGGAGGCGACCTGGTCGCGGATGGCGGACAGGGGCAATTCCATACCGGCCATCAAGACCATGGTTTCCAGGCGCGCCAGGGCGTCGCGCGGGCTGTTGGCGTGCAGGGTGGTCAGCGAACCGTCGTGGCCCGTGTTCATCGCCTGCAGCATGTCGAGCGCCTCGCCGCCCCGGCATTCGCCGACGACGATGCGGTCGGGGCGCATGCGCAGGGTGTTGCGCACCAGTTCGCGGATGGAAACGGCGCCCTTGCCCTCGACATTGGCGGGGCGCGCCTCCAGGCTGACCCAGTGTTCATGGTGCAGTTGCAGCTCGGCCGCGTCTTCCACCGTGATGATGCGCTCGCCCGCGAGAATGAAGTTGGACAGGATGTTGAGCAAGGTCGTCTTGCCGGAACCGGTGCCGCCCGAGACGACGATATTCTTGCGCGCCGCCACGCACACTTGCAGGAAAGCGGCCATGTCGGCGCTGAGGGCGCCCAGTTGCACGAGATTGTCCGCCGTCATCTTGTATCTGGCGAACTTGCGGATCGTCAATGCCGGGCCTTTCAGGGCCAGCGGCGCGATGATGGCGTTGACGCGCGAGCCATCCTTCAGGCGCGCGTCGACCATGGGCGAGGATTCATCGATGCGCCTGCCCAGCGGCGCGACGATGCGCTCGATGACGCCCAGCACGGCCCGTTCGCTGGTAAACGTCAGCGGATGCCTTTCCAGCTTGCCGTCGCGCTCGATATAAATCCGGTCGAACTGGTTGACCATGATTTCCGTGACGCCTGCATCGTCGAGCAATTCCTCCAGCGGCCCCAGGCCCACGGCTTCGTCGAGCACTTGCCTGGCCAGCAGTTCATAGTCGAGTTCCTCGGGGATCTCGGCCCGCTGCGCCCGCATGATGTCGTGGATGTAGCGCCGCGCTTCCGCGCGCAATTGCTCATCGCTCATTTTCGATACGTCGTGGCGGCGCAAATCCATGGTTTCGAGCAAGATCGCGTGCAGGCGCTGACGCCATTCGAATTCCAGCTGCTGGCGTGCCTGCGGCGCCAGGATGATGGCAAAGTCCTCTTCCGGCGCGGCGCCGTCGCCCGCTTGCCGCTGCATGTGCTGCTGCATTTTTTCCGCCGCCAGGCGCGAGGCGTGGATTTCCGCCGTGGCGCGCTGGTTGCGCGTGGCGGCGCTGCTCGAGCGCGAGTGGAAAGCGGCCGCCTGCACGGGCCGTGCCGTGCCGGCCAGTTCCTGCACCTGCAACCTGTAGGGGCCGATGGCGATCACGTCGCCAGGCGCCAGCGGGCCATGCTGGCTGCGGATGCGCACGCCGTTGACGCTGGTGCCGGCATAGGAGCCCATGTCTTCCAGCAACACGCCGGAAGGCGTCCTGAGCAGGCGCGCGTGTTCCTTGCCGATGCGCCAGCTGTCGAGCCAGATGTCGTTGCTGGTCTTGCTGCCGACCATGCAGTCGTCGGGCACGCTCATTTGCCTGGCGCTGCCGTCGGGGTGGAGGATGTCGACCTGGAACATGATGGCCTTCATTGCGCCGGCACGGACGGCGGCGCCTGGTTGAAGCGGGCCGCATCCGCGCCGGGCTGCAAGGCGTCGCTGAGGTGGGGCGGCTGGCCCAGCTGCTGCTCCAGCCGTTGCGTGACGCTGCGCACCCGGTCCGCCAGGCCGGCGCTGCGGCTGTCGACGATGCTGGGCGTGACGAATACCACCAGCTCCGTTTCCTTGTTCTGGTAGCGCTTCGAGCGGAACAGAGTGCCCAGGATGGGGATGTCGCCCAGCAGGGGCACCTTGTCGACGTCGCTGCTGCTATTGCGTTGCAGCAGTCCGGCAAGGACGATGGTTTCGCCCTGCCGCACATTGAACTCCGTACGCGTGCGCCGCGTCAGCAGGGCCGGGCCGCTGCTGGTGGACAGCGAGGCGTCGATGGAACTGACTTCCGACTCGATGACGGCGCGGATGACGCCATTGCTGCCCACCTTGGGTTCGATGTCGAGCTTGATGCCGTAGGGCTTGAACTGTACCGTCACGCCGTTGACGGAGGCGACGGAATACGGAATCTCGCCGCCGGCCAGGAAGCTGGCCTTGTAGCCGCTGCGCGTCGACAATTGGGGCTCGGCAAGGATGCTGGCAGTGCCATTTTGTTGTAGTGCAAGTAACTGCGCGTTCAGCCCCAGGTTGATGGCGCTGAGGATGGTGAGGTTCGAGGGCAGGGGCACGAAACCGCCGTTGCCGCCATTCGGCACGGTGATCGGCGGCGCATTGGCCTCGCCCGTGCGCACGTTGATCGCATAGCGGCCCGCATCGCCGCGGCTGGACGGCGCCCAGATGCCGCCGATGGCCGCGCCGCCCGTGGCGCTCCATTTCAGGCCCAGCTCGCGCAGTTCCGTGCGGGGGAACTCGACCACCTTGACGTCCATCATGACCATCTGTTCCCAGCCGATGGGGCTGGTGAAATTGACGATTTGCGGATAGCGCCTGGCCAGTTCCGCCACCTTGTCGCGGTCCGCGTCGGACAATTCATCGCCTTCGACGACGACCTTGTCGCCCACCACGCTGGCCTTCGCTTTCGGGATGGCCGACAAAAAGCTGGCGATATCGCGCGCATAGCGGCGCATGTCGAGCGGCAGCACCGTGACTTTTACGCGCTGGTAGCGGCCATCCTGGTGCCAGACGAACAACGAGGAGTTGCCGGCGCCGTTGGCGAAAATGATGACATCCCTGTCGTCGAGCGCGTTGGCGGTGATGACCTGGCCATTGCCCACGGCAATGCGCGCCACGCCCGGCGTGGGGAAGACGCGTGATTCGCCCAGGTACAGCTCCAGTTCGGGCTCCGATTCGGCATCGTCCTGATTGGCGATGGGCTGGTAGCGCGCTGCCGCGCTGCTGGTATTGGCGGTCTTTGGCATGCTGCCGGCCCTGGCTGCGAGCGGCGCCTTGCCTTCGATCACGCCCTGGGACGCCGTTTGGGCGCGGGCGCAGGCCGGTGCCGCCAGGCTTGCGCCCAGCACGAGCGTTACGCAAAGGGCTGACAGCAGGGTGAGGAAGTAGCGTTTCATGGGACTGTGTCCATACAAAGGGCGTGCGGTGGCTTGCGCGCTGGCGCAAGGCAGGCTGTCGCCGGTACGCCTCAGGGCGGCGCGGCGGCAGCGTTGATGAGCGGAATGGGCGGTGGGGCGGCCACTGGCGCTGGCGGCATTGCCACTGGCGGATCGGTACCGCTGCGATGCCCCTGCAGGCGCAGGGCGTCGGGCGGCGCCGGCATGCCGCTGCCGCCATACAGCACGGGGATGCCGCGCCGCTGCGGCAGGGGAAGGCTATCCGGCCGGGCGCCGAACAGCAACGACAGGTCATAGTCTTGCTGGCCGGGCGCGGCCTTGTCCGCCGGATTGCGCAGCAAGGCCGTCAGCTTGCCGCTTTCGCGCGCGATGATGAGGTTACGCGCTTGCGCGGGCGTGGTGTCGAGGGTGACGGTGGCAAATTGCGCGGCCTCGCCGTTTTTCGCGTCATCCACCGAGCGCTGGCCCGTGGCCATGACTTGCATGCTTTGCAACAGCGGCAGCACGACCTTCCTGCCGTTCTGGTCGATGGTCAGCATCAGGTCGATCAGGTCGCCTGGTTCCAGCATGCCGGAGATCGAATTGATTTCATCGACCACCACCGTGATGGCGCGCCGCCCCGCCGCCAGGCGCGCGGAAAAGGTGGGCACGCGCTTGCCCGCCATCTGGCTCCACATGATCATTTCGCCCGCCTTGACGGGAAACGCGATGGCGTTGCCGGCGATACGCTCGAAATCGCCCGGCTGCACGGCGCCCGAGTGGGCATATTCGACGGGAATCTTGCGCACGGCCGCGTTGTCGTTCGACAAGATCGTGTTTTGCGCCAGATCCGTCTTGGCGACGACGACGCTGAGCGTCTGATGCACATTGCGCGCCTCGATTTCGGCCACCCGGGAGCTGAGGAAGCTGCGCGTGGCGACGGCGGCGAGCAGGCCGATGGCGAGTGCGGCGCCCAGTACCACCCAGGTCTTGTTGATCTTCGAAAACGGGGGAAAGGGAATTTTCATGATGCTCAACCGGGCAGGGAAATGGCGTAGCTGAAGTCCTGGTACACGGACTTGAAGGCGGCCAGCAGTTGCCTGAGCACGCTGGTCTCGCCGCTCATGCCCACGCCCAGGGCGATGGCCAGCGCGGCGCAGACGATGGCGTACTCGACGCTGGATTGGCCCTCTTGCGGCCGGCGGCGGAAGCGGGGCCTCATCTGGCGGACTCCAGGCGCGTGATGGTGTTCAGGGCGATGGCCGTGTGGCCCTGGCTGTCGCGGTAAATCACCGCGAGCGCTTCACTGGCGGAGGTCTTGAAAAACAGCGAGGTGGCGCCGCCGGGCGCACTGGCAGCCGAGTCCGCATGCTCGAGCGTGTAGCCTTGCGCTTCGAGGGCGCGCCGCAAGTGACGGACATTGCTCTCGACGCCCATGGCGTTGCTGACAGTGAGCAACTCGGCGCGGCGCGGGCCATCCACCGAACGCGTTTGCGTCAGCAAGCGCGAGCCGGCAGGAAAGCGCGACAGCAGCCTGTCCGTGGCGCTATCGTGCGGCCCCGGCGCGGCGCCCAGGTGGCTGACGGCAAGCAGGCCGCGCGTACCGCTTCCCGCTGGCTGCAGCTGCACCGTGGCGTAAAATTCGCCCAGCGCCCGTCCCAGCACCAGCGTGCCGTCCCGCGTGTGTTCCGCCAGCGGTTGTCCCAGGCTGGCGCGGAACAGCGCCGCCACCTGGGCCGGCGTCCTGGCGGACAGCACGCCGCGCACGTGCAGCGGCAGGCCATTGACGCGCATCTCGCCACCCGTGGCAAAGGTTTCAATGCCGGCGGGAACAGCGATCACGGGCCAGGCTGTCGGCGCCGACACAGCGGCACTGCAGGGCAGCAACAGCGCCAGTGCCGTGCCTGATAGGCGCCGAAGATATTGTTTTGCTGTCATTTCTGCAATCTCCCCTGATGCGGATAAGGTGGATGGCGCAGTGCCTACCTGAGTCGGTCGGGCGGCACGACATCGCGCCAGAAGTCGAGCTGCCCCAGCTTTGGACCTTGGATGTGCCCCATTTCCACCAGGGTCACGCTGGCATTGACCACGCCCGCCGCATCGCGCAGCGCCGTGGCGGGAACCAGCAGCTTGCTGTCGAGACGGGACTGCACCTGGGCCGGTCCCCCGGCTGCCCAGCCATCGATGGCGACGCTCGTATGGCGGTGGATGGCCAGCTCGAGGCTGTCAAACGGCTGATAGGCGACGATGCCTGACGGCAACCTGGCTAGGCGCACGCTGACGTTGCCCCGGTAAATGCCGCGGCTTGGCAAGCCCAGTTCGTCCGCGGTGTGCAGGCCTGCGGAGGTGCCCGGCAAGCCGTTGAAAGGTGCGCCGTCGCTGGCGGGCGTGAAAGCGCCGGCATGGCTGGCCGCGTTGCCGGGGCCAAAACTGACGGCCACGTCGCTGTCGAAGTCCGCGATCAGGGCGATGCCGGCAGGCCCGCGCCAGAACAGGTTCTGGTGCGCGAGAAAATTACCGGCCGTATCGCCCGTCTTGATGGGGGCGTCCGCATTGCTGAAAAAGCGCCGTCGCACTTCGCCGGCCAAGGCTGTCGGCGGCTTCCAGGCACTCTGCGCATCGTTGTGCGTGATCGCCTCGAAGGTGACGTAGCGGCTGGCCATGCCGGCCTGCGTGGCGATGTCCTGGTATTTGGCGATGAGGGGCAGCAGCAGGTACAGCGGCAATAGGGCGGCGGCGAGCACGAGAAACTCCGTCAGCGCCTGACCGCGGTCGTGCCTGGGGCGAAAGCTGTGCCGTTTCATGGCCGGTTCTCCGGGCGCGTGATGCGAAAGCCGCCCTCGAGGTAGGGCGCGAAAACGGCGTTCGGCACCAGGGTATCGAGCATGGCCTGCGTGGCGCGCAGCTCGATGCCGTTGGGCGAGCTCATTTCCAAGGTCATGCCGGACATGCCTGCTTCGCCGATGGCGTCCAGCGAGGAAAAGGAGCCGCCGCGCGACACGCAGTTCTTGCCTTCCGGGTCGAGCGGATTGGGCCGGACCTCGCATTCCAGGCCGAGGATGACCTTGCGTTCGCCCATGCCCGCCTGCGGGTGCGCTTGCATGGCGGCAGCGAATGCGGCCATGGCCGGGCTGCCGGCCGCCAGGCGCACGATGTCGGCCTTTTGCGCCGCCGTCATCGGCGGCTGGCGGCGCGGCGGCGCGGCGCGCGCCTGCCCCGTGGCATCGCAATGACCGTGCGCCGTCTTTGCCAGCAAATCGACTTCGCAGGTCCCCAGGCTCGATGACAGGCTGGCCTTGCTGGTGCGCGTTTCCATCAGACTGCAATCGCGGGGATCGATGGCATAGGACAGGCCGGCGGCGTACACGATGCTGCGGTTGACGGCAGCATAGGTGTCCAGACGCATGCTGATGACATGTTCGGGCCAGGCGTGTGGCGGCTTCGAGGCGATGCCCCGTTCGCTGTTGCGCTGGACGCAAGCCTGTACTTCCGCGTGCAGGCGGGCCAGGCCGGCCGCGTCGCCGGGCTTGCCGTTCAGGTAGCCGCGCGCGCTGACCAGGTGCACCTTGACGGTGGCGTCGCGCGCCGCCAGCGCTTCGTGGACCATGGGCATTTGACGCACGGCATCTTCGGCCTGCGTGCTGGCCCTGGCCGGCAGCAGGATGCAAAGCACGAGCAACAAGGACAGGCCAAACGGCTTCATCGCGCGCCTCCCATTGCTGTGGCGGCCGCCAGATCGGCCGCCGAGGTCGGCACGAGGCGCACTTGCCAATAAGGGTTGAACAGGCTGGCCAATTCCTTCATGCCATCGTCGCGCCCGCTTGGCCGTTCGAAATACACTTGCGCGGAGGACACTGCCGCCAGCACGTCGTGGGACGGCTTGCCGTCGATGAGGGCCAGGCGGCCGCCCGGCTTGATGCCGGAGCTGCCATCGGATGTCCTGAGCTGGTCTTTCGCCCGCGTCAGGCGGATGGCGAAGGTCAGGCGCGGCTGCGGGTCCGTCGACGCGTAGGCCAGGGCCGGCACGGCGATGTCGTAAAAGGTGGGCAAACCGCTGTAATGCCAGTCGCTGCTGCTGGCCAGGGCGCTGGCGCGGGGATTGCCAGGGCGCGACTGGCCGTAAGCGGCGCCGCTGTCGTCGGGCTTGCCGTGGGCCGCCGCCTGCGTGCCGTAGCCGAGCGGCATTTCATCGTCGTCGCAGGTGGGCAGGCGAAACAGGCCGTGCGTATGCCAGGACCAGTGGTGCAGCGACGCCGTGTCCATGGCTTTCCATTCGTCGAAGTCGACGAGCTCCGTACCGCCGCGCCGGCGGAACTCCGCCTTGTTGCCCAACAGGCAAGGCAGGTGATTGGCCGAGGTCCAGGAGCGCTGCCGGACGAAGGCATCGCGCTGGGCGGCCGCGAGCGCCGCCTGCTTGAAGCGGCCCCGTTCGGCGCCCGCATACGCGCGGATGAAGCTGCTTCCCTCGAACTGCGTGAACGTATCGGTGATGGGCATGCTGTCGACATGTACGCTGCCGTCGCCCGCATAGTTGGCGTCGGCCACCTGCTGCATCAGCGTTTTACGGGCAGGCAGGATGGTGGCCGCCATGTTCGCCTGTGCCCCCTGCAGGACGGCCTTGGCCGCTTCGGAGGCCAGCACGCTGGCCTGCGCTACTTGCTGCGCCACCTGGTCGACGGCTTGCGCGGTATTCCTGGCGGTAGGCAAGCTGAGCAGGTAGCAGACGGGGATGTAATCGATCAGCAGCAGCGCCGCCGGCACGGAGTAATAGCTGCGGCAGTTGAGGGGCGTGACGTTTTCCGTATGTTTGACGACATGGGCGGACCACGCGGCGATGCTGACGGCTTGCGCGATCATGACCTCGTTGGCCATCAGCGCGCGGTTGGTGTAGGCGTCGAAATTGAGGGCGCGCGCCTGCATGACAGCGGCGCTGTAGGCGACGGCGTCGGCCGTATTGACGAGCTTGGTTTTTTCCGCCGTGAGCTGGCCCGTATTGAAAACGAAGAGCAGGGCGGCCAGGCCGCCCATGAGAACGACGATGCCATAGATGAGCGCCTGGCCTTGCTGGCGGCGTTGCGCGAAGGGGGGCAGGCGGACTGCCTGTAGCGGTGTCATGATGATGTGGATGAGGCGCTCATTGGCTCGCTGGCGGCGTCAGCCTAGTCCTGCTTGCCGGTGGTGGCCTGGTCGCCGTACGTGGACAGGCTGTTCTTCGCCGTGTCCTTGGCGGCGGTCTCGGCCTTAGTGGCGGCCCCGCCGGCCTTGGCGATGGCGGCTGTGCCGTTCTTGCCCGACACCTCCATGGCGATGCCGGCCGTCTGGTTGCGTATGGTGGCGCCGAACAATTGATATACGCCGATGGCGGCGACGGCGATCAGGGCCACGATGACGATGTATTCCGTCATGCCCTGTCCCAATTGTTGCCGCATTGACTTGATTTTCCGCATAGCAGGTTTCATTTGAAATACCTTTCAGTTGAGAAAAGACAAACAATGGATGAATAAAAGAAGCAAGCACGCTCATCGTATGGCTGTTTTAATAAGCTGGCTTAATCGACATCAAGCCGACTGAGGATTTACGGGGAAGTGGGGCGGGATTGGCAGGCGTGCGCTGATAAAACAACAGACAATATTGCCAACTGAACGATGCACAGGAGGCGCCATGTCGGACATTATCGAACTGTTGCAATGGCCCGCCATGGCCGCTTCGCTGCTGGCGGCCTGGCTGGTGGGCTCGCGCATGGCCGCGCGGCGCCTTGCCGGGTTCTGGGTTTTCCTGTTCAGCAACGTGCTGTGGGTGTGCTGGGGCTGGCAAGACGAAGCCTGGGCCTTGATCGTGCTGAACGTTTGCCTGGCGCTGACGAATGTGCGCGGCATCGTCAAGAACGAGGGACCGTGACGTCGCTTCCACTTGAATATTGTCAATATGGAATGTTTTTTCGAGGCGGCATACATGCCGTGCCGCTGCCCCGCATCCATTTCAAGGCGGAAAATGGCCATTCTGGCCCGGTAGTTCCGGATATTTGCTGTCTTATATAAGATTCGTCGCCATCGGATACACAAACAGCGGCAGGACAGTCTAAAATACGCGGTGGGCAAGCACGGCGTCACCGCCGGCACACTAGCCGTCCAAAGCAAGGCTAACCGTCCTGTGTTTGGAATGAAGAAAGTTAACCACCAGGCATCACCGCATACAAGGGAATGAACATGGCAACACAAAAATCCAAAATCATCTACACGCTGACTGACGAGGCGCCGCTGCTCGCGACGTATTCCCTGCTGCCGATTATCAAAAAATTCACCGCGCCGGCTGGCGTGGACGTGGTGTCCAGCGATATTTCGGTGGCGGCACGTGTACTGGCTGAATTTCCCGAATTCCTGACGGACGCGCAAAAAGTCCCGAATACCCTGGCTGAACTGGGCAAATTGACCCAGAATCCGGACACCAACATCATCAAGCTGCCGAACATCAGCGCCTCGCAAGGTCAGTTGATCGCTTGCGTGCGCGAACTGCAAGGCCGTGGCTACAAGCTGCCCGACTATCCGGAAGATGCGAAGACCGAAGAAGAAAAAGCCTTGAAGGCCCGCTACGGCAAATGCATCGGCAGCTCGGTCAATCCGGTGCTGCGTGAAGGCAATTCCGACCGCCGCGCACCGAAAGCCGTCAAAGAGTATGCGCGCAAGCACCCGCACTCGATGGGCGAGTGGAGCCAATCGTCGCAAACCCACGTCTCGCACATGCACCATGGCGACTTCTACCATGGCGAAAAATCGCTGACCCTGGAAAAAGCGCGCGATGTCAAGATGGAACTGGTCACAGCCTCGGGCAAGACCATCGTGCTGAAACCGAAGGTTTCCCTGCAAGCGGGCGAGATCATCGACAGCATGTTCATGAGCAAGAAAGCACTGCTGGAGTTCTACGAGAAGGAAATCGACGACGCCTTCAAGACGGGCGTGATGTTCTCGCTGCACGTCAAGGCCACCATGATGAAGGTCTCGCACCCGATCGTCTTCGGCCACTGCGTGCGCATCTTCTACAAGGACGCGTTCGCCAAGCACGCGGAACTGTTCGACAAGCTGGGCGTGAATGTCAACAATGGCATGAGCAACCTGTACGACAAGATCGACACGTTGCCAGCGTCGCAAAAGGATGAAATCCTCAAGGACCTGCACGCCTGCCACGCGCATCGTCCGGAACTGGCCATGGTCGATTCGGCCAAGGGCATCACCAACTTCCATTCGCCGAACGACATCATCGTCGACGCGTCGATGCCGGCCATGATCCGTATCGGCGGCAAGATGTGGGGTGCCGACGGCCGTCCGAAAGACGTCAAGGCAGTCATGCCGGAATCGACTTTCGCACGCATCTACCAGGAAATGATCGGCTTCTGCAAATGGCATGGCAACTTCGATCCGAAGACCATGGGCACCGTGCCGAACGTGGGCCTGATGGCGCAGCAAGCGGAAGAATACGGTTCGCACGACAAGACCTTTGAAGTGCCTGAAGGCGGCACCGCCAACATCACCGACCTGGAAACGGGCGAAGTGCTGCTGACGCAAACGGTGGAAGAGGGCGATATCTGGCGCATGTGCCAGGTCAAGGACGCGCCGATCCGCGACTGGGTCAAGCTGGCCGTCACGCGCGCGCGCAACTCGGGCATGCCTGCCGTGTTCTGGCTCGATTCCTATCGTCCGCACGAGAACGAAGTCATCAAGAAGGTACAGGTTTACCTGAAGGAGCACGACACCAAGGGCCTGGACATCCAGATCATGTCGCAGACGCGCGCCATGCGCTACACGCTGGAACGCGCCTTCCGCGGCCTGGACACCATTTCCGTAACCGGCAACATCCTGCGCGACTACCTGACCGATCTGTTCCCGATCCTGGAACTGGGCACGTCCGCCAAGATGCTGTCGATCGTGCCATTGATGGCCGGTGGCGGCATGTACGAAACGGGCGCCGGCGGTTCGGCACCGAAACACGTCAAGCAGCTGGTGGAAGAAAACCATCTGCGCTGGGATTCGCTGGGCGAGTTCCTGGCGCTGGCCGTGTCGCTGGAAGACATGGGCATCAAGACGGGCAATGCGAAGGCCAAGATCCTCGCGAAAACCCTGGACGAAGCCACCGGCAAATTGCTGGACAACAACAAGTCGCCATCGCCACGCACCGGCGAGCTGGACAACCGCGGCAGCCATTTCTACCTTGCCATGTACTGGGCGCAAGCCCTGGCAGCGCAGAAGGATGATGCGGAACTGGCGGCGCACTTTGCGCCAGTGGCAAAAGCCCTGGCGGACAACGAAGAAAAGATCGTTGCCGAGCTGAAAGCAGTGCAAGGCAAGGAAACGGATATCGGCGGTTACTACCTGCCGGATCCCGCGAAGACGGAAGCGGTCATGCGTCCTAGCGCCAGCCTGAATGCCGTGCTCGACACCATCTGATGCAGTCCTGACAGGCAGTAAGTTCTTTACTGCCTGACAAAAAAAACGCCGCCGGAAGCGATTCCGGCGGCGTTTTTCATTTTCCCTGCATCTTACTGGCCCTGCATCTTACTGGTAGTGCTTGTAAACACTGGTGCTGCCATTGCTCTTGACCAGCAAGACGTCGTATGCATCCTTGCGCGGCCCTTCCATGCCTGGCGAGCCCATCGGCATTGCCGGCACGGCCAGGCCCTTCGCCTTGGGTTTTTCGCGCAGCAGCTGCTTGATGTCGCTGGCCGGCACATGGCCTTCGATGGCGTAGCCGTTGACGAGGCCCGTGTGGCAGGAGCCGAGCGCGTCGGGAATGCCGGCCAGCTTGCGGTATTGCGCCGGCATCTCGACGTTTTTCGCGCGCACCGTGAAACCGTTCGCTTCCAGGTGCTTGATCCATTCGGAACAGCAGCCGCACGAGGCGCTCTTGTAGACTTCAATGACGGGCAGGGCCGCCATGGCGAACGTGGGCAAGCCCAGCATGGCGGCGAAGGCGCCGCGCAGTATGTAATGTTTGATCATGTGTCGCTTTCAGACGGAATAGGGCTATCGTGGCCACCGCAGTGGCCTGCTTGGGACGAGCTTGGAATTTAAGCGGAAAGCGGCCGCGGGGGCCGGCGCGGGCCGTCGGGAATGAATCCCGGCAGCAAGGTGGCAGTGGTCAGGGCCGCATGTTCCGCGCCGTTGACGGGCGCGGCAGGCAGGGCGAGGCCGGGCGGCATCAGTGCGCCCAGGCAAAAGAGGGAACAGGCGCCGCACGCGGCATGCTTGGCAGGGGTCTTGTTTTCTTCCGACGTGCCGGCGCTGTCCGTGATGGCGGATGACTGCGCGGCGTGATGCTGGCAAGCCGCTGCCATCGCGGCGGCAGGCGATGCCGCAAGCGGCGCGCACGCCCGCATGGCGCCCGCAGCGGCCGCCTGCAGCGGCACCGCCGCGATCAGCAGCAGGATCAGCCATGTTTTGAAGAGTCTCAGCATTGCCGGAAAGTATAGCATGCGGGTACTGTCGCCAGGGCAGGCTAGCGCGAGGCGGCGGCAAGCATCTTCGATGCATACATGGCCCGGTCCGCATGGCGCAACAGCAGTTGCATGGTATCGCCGTCTTCCGGATAGTGGGCCACGCCGATGCTGACGGTGATCCGCAATTGCTGTCCGTTACCCAGGTGCAGCGGCGCGGCCAGGGCCGCGTGGATCTTTTGCTCGATCAGGCTGACATCGGCCGGTGTGACATTGCTTTCCAGGAGCACGACGAATTCATCGCCGCCCATCCTGGCCAAGGTGTCGGTTTCGCGCATGCAATCGCGCAGGCGGTTCGCCACCGTTTGCAGCAGCAGGTCGCCACAGGCATGGCCGTGGTCATCGTTGACGCGCTTGAAGTTGTTCAAGTCCAGGAACAGCAGCGACAGCCGGCCTTCCTGGCGGTGTGCGCGGGCGAACGCCGTGTGCAGGCGGTCGTGGAACAGGCGGCGGTTCGGCAAACGGGTCAGTTCATCGTGCATGGCCATGAACTGCATTTGCGTCTGCAACTGCCGGCGCTCGATGGCGGTCGCTAGTTGCTTTGCGACAAATTGCAGCAAATCCTGGTCTTGTGCCGTCCCGATGACGGCATCCTGGCCGCCTTGCAAGGCCAGCGCGCCGATGCTGCCCATCGAGGAATACAGGGGCACGGCAAGCCAGCACGAGGACAGGGCGCCAGCCGCCGTTTGCAGCGCCGGCGGCAGGCCGGCCAGTTGTCCCGCCTGCAGCAGCAAGGGGCGGCCGCTGCGCAGGACTTCGTCGCACAGCAGGCTGGCCAGGGACGGCGTCGGCTGCGGCGCGCTGTCGCCGGCATGGCAGGTCATCAAAGGCTGTGCGCCGTGTTCGTCCTGCAGCAGCAAGGTCAGGCTGCGCGCAGGCAAGTGCTCGCCGATGATGTGCTGTATGCGGTACAGCAAGGCGGGCAAGTCCTGCGTCGCCTGCATGGCTTCGGAAATGGCGTACAGCGCTGCCTGTTTTGCCTGCGCCTGTTTCAGCAAGGTGATGTCGCGCGCCACGGCCACGCGCAGCTGGTCGGCGGCGGACCAGCGGGCCGACCACATGATGTGGGCCAGGCTGCCATCCTTGCGCAGGTAGCGGTTTTCAAAGTGCGTCTGCGCATGCCCATCCATGATGGCGCGCGCGGCGGCCAGGGTGCGGGCGCGGTCGGCGGGGGCGACCATGTCGAGCATGAGCTTGCCGATCATTTCCTGCTGCGTGTAGCCGAAGATGCGTTCGCAAGCGGCGCTGACGAACACGAAGCGCCCGTCCACGTCAACCATGCACACGGCATCAAGCAGCAAATCGGTGAAACTGGCGACCGGCGCGCTAATCATATGTTTCATATGCCCACCATTCTAGTGGACATTGCCGATCGATATTGAAATTGTTGTTTTTAGAAAACAAAGAGCATTGATCATGGTTTGTCGGGCCGGCAGCGGCGGCATGCTGATGCTTGTCGTTGCGGGGAAGGTATCCGGTCAAAAAGTCGCATTCAGACGCAGGAGCGCAGCCTGGGGCAGGCGATGGCCAGGCGCTTACAACACCTGACAAAACCGTAGCGAGCGGAAGGAAGTTGCGGTTGAGAAGCGCAACTGTACGAAGTACGGGGCCGCCGAGGCAGTGAGCATCGCAGACCGCAAATTACGACGCGCAGTAGGTTTTGATAGGTGTTAGTCGCTGACGACAAACGCGCCCTGGTCGAGTTGATCCAGCGTGACGATGGTGCTGCTGCCCTGCGCGCCGCTGGCCTGGCTGAGCCGTGCATGCAGCTGGGTCAGATAGTCGGCGCGGCAGCGGCGCAGCACGTAATCGCGGAAGTTATCCTGTTCCAAGGCGTGCCAGGCGCGTTCGCGTCCTTGCGCCGAGCGCTTGCCGGCCAGCTCGATCAGCGCGGGCGTGATGTTGGCGTCGCCGCGGCTCAGGCGCGCGTAGCCGTAGCGGTCCATATACGGGCCGGTGAGCGTTTCGATGAGGTTGATGTCATCGTCCGATAGCTGCTGCCTGAATTTGTCGATGTTGGTCGCGATCGGTGCATGGCAGTTGGCCGACCAGAGCGATGACAACTGCGCGATTTGCCGCGCCTCCGCCGCCGCGGCCACGTCCAGCATTTGCGGCAGGAAGGCGATGCCGAGAAAATCACATACCGTTTCCAGCGTCTCTTGTTGCCGCGACAGGAAATCTTCATAGCGTATCGTCAGCACGCGCCGCGGATAGCGTTGCACGACATGGTCGGCTGCCGCATGGGCGGCCAGCCAGGTCCTGGCATTGAGCAGCGTGTCGAAATCGTGGATGATGGCGCGGTTCATCGACGCCACTTGCGCGCGCGGATCGCGCACCACGTTCAGGAACAGCATGTCGGGATATAGCCGTACGATGTCGTCGGCGTAGTGCACGCTGTCGAGCGACTTGTCCATCACCACCTGCGCCTGGCGGCGTTCGCCCGCGCGCAGCAGCAGCTCCCACGCCACGCGGTGGATGCTGCGCGGCTGGCCGCGCAGCGTCTCGAACACTTCCACCGGATCGAAGACGACCCCCGGCCACTTGACCATGCTGGCCGCCGCCAGGCCCACCACATCGACCACCAGGCGAAAGTAGGCGCGGTCATCGCGCAAGTCGCCGTACAGGGGCAGCAGCGGCATCATGTCAACCAGGTGCAGTGGATACGGCGAATAAAACTGCGGCGACAGGTTCAGGCGCAGGCGCAGGGCATGGCTGCCGCAGCGGCGCAAGGGGATCATCATGACGGGGCGCGGGCGCGCGCCTTGGCCGGGATGGTGGCTGCTGATCATCTCATCATTCCTCGAAAAGGTGGCCGCGCGGCATCAGATGAAGTGCGGGCACAGTTGCTGGAACAGCCGCTCGCAGGCCTGTTCCAGCGACAGCACGCCCGTGTCCAGCATAAGCGCCGGCGCCAGCGGTGCCTCGTAGGGCGCGGAGACGCCCGTAAATGCAGGGATCAGTCCGGCTCGCGCTTTTTTGTACAGTCCCTTGGGGTCGCGTTCCTCGCATAGCGCGCTCGGCGTGCTGATATAGGCTTCGATAAAATTGTCACTGCCGATGATCTGGCGTGCCATCTCGCGGTCGCTGCGCAGCGGCGAGATGAAGGCGCAGATGACCATCATGCCGGCATCGTTCATCAGCCTGGCCACGACGGCGCTGCGGCGGATGTTTTCCTGGCGATCGCGGGGAGAGAAACCCAGGTCTCCATTCAGGTGGTGCCGCATATTGTCGCCGTCGAGCACGCAGCTCAGGTGACCCTCGGCCAGCAGCCGCCTTTCCAGCGCGTACGCCAGCGTCGACTTGCCTGCGCCGCTCAGGCCGGTCAGCCACAGCGTCGCGCCTTGCTGACCGGCCAGCAGGCCCCGTTGCTCCTTGCCGATATGGCTTGCATGCGGGAAGATGTGCGTCGCTACCACTTCGCCCGCAGCGGCGATCTGTTCCAGTTTACCCACGTGTGCCACTCCCCCGTTGCCGGCTTAAAACTGTTCCCACTCGATTTCGCTGGGCTTGGCGACGGCCGGACGGGCCGGCTTTGCCGTGGCGGGCGCGCGCCGCACCGCCGCCGGCGGCGGTGGCTGACGGCTGACCAGGCGCAGTCCCGCATCGCGGCCGCCAGCGATGTTGCCCACGCGGAAGACGCTGACGACATCGTTCAGGCTGTTGACCTGTTCCTGCATCGCTTGCGCTGCGGCGGCGGCTTCTTCGACCAGTGCCGCATTTTGCTGCGTCACATTGTCCATTTGCGTCACGGCCATATTGATTTGCTCGATGCCAGCGGATTGTTCCTGGCTGGCGGACATCATTTCAGACATGATGCCGGTGACGCGCTTGACGCTGGCGACCACCTCGTGCATGGTCGATCCTGCCTGTTCGACCAGCCGGTTGCCGGCCTGGACCTTGTCGACCGAGTCGCCGATCAGGTCCTTGATTTCCTTGGCTGCGGCGGCCGAGCGCTGCGCCAGATTGCGCACCTCGGTGGCCACCACGGCAAAGCCGCGCCCCTGTTCCCCGGCACGGGCCGCCTCGACCGCCGCGTTCAGCGCCAGGATATTCGTCTGGAAGGCGATGCCGTCGATGACGGCGATGATGTCGACGATCTTGCGCGCCGAGACATCGATGGCCGCCATGGTGTCGACCACCTGCGCCACCACGGCGCCGCCCTTGGTGGCGACATTGGAGGCCGATTCGACCAGCCCGTTGGCCTGGCGTGCATGGTCGGTGTTGATGCGCACGGTGCTGGTTAGTTCTTCCATGGATGAAGCGGTTTGCTCCAGCGTACTGGCCTGCTGTTCCGTGCGCGAAGACAAGTCCAGGTTGCCCATGGCGATCTGGCCTGCCGCCGTGGCGATGGTCTCGGTGCTGGCGTGAACTTGCTGGACGATCTGCGCCAGGCTGTCGCGCATCGATTGCATGGCGTGCAGCAGGCTGCGCGTGTCGCCGGGTCGGGTATGAATGGGCACGGCCAGGTTGCCGCTGGCAATCTGCCCGGCGATCGCCGCCGCTTCGTCGGGCTCGCAACCGAGTTGGCGCGTCACGCTGCGCGTGATCAGCACGGCGGCCAGCAGGCTGGTGATGAGGGCCAGCGAGCCGATGCTCAGCATCACCAGGCGCGCCTGGCTGTAGGCCGCCTCGGCCATGCTGGAGGCCTCGTTATTCTGCTTTTCCTCGACGGCGATCAAGGTGCGCAGCAATTCCCACCAGCGCTTTTGCACGGGGCGGAATTCATAGCGCAGCAGTTTGTAGGCATCGTCCTGCTTGTGCTCCAGCGCCAGCGCGGCGGCCCGCTGAATGAAGGGCGCCGCCAGGTCGCTTTGTGTGCGGATCTGTTCGAGCAGGCTTTTTTCTTCGCTCGAGGTGCCTTCCAGCTTGGCGAACATTTCCCCCAGCTTTTGCTGGGCAGCGGCGTATTTTTTTTCCTGCTCGGCGATGCGCGCGACCTCGATCTGGATCTCCTTCTCCTCCTTCAGCAAAATCAGATTGCGCAGCGCCAGCGCCCGCTCGGTCACTGTCAAGTCCATAGTCTGGGCCAGCCTGGTTTCGACGTTGTTGACCTTGGTCGCTTCATCCATGCGGTCCTGGATTTGTCGCATGCTGGTCAGCCCCAGCGCGATGACCAGCAACAGGAACAGGGCGACCAGGCCAAAGCCCATGCCGAGCCGCTTGGCGATGGTTAAGTGCATAAATTTCATATTGCCTCCTTAAGGCCGTGCTTGCGGTTCCGAATAAGCATATGCAGCTTTATTACGAAGCACTCAGCGATCATATTGATTGCGGGCCGGCGAAATATCACACTTCGTCACTTTCAGCATTTGAGCAACAGTAGAAATTTACTTGTGGCAACTGTTTAAATTGAGTTAGATGGCGAACACCTGCGAACGCTGGCATGGCGGCGGAGCATGATTTGTATCAAGAATGAAAAATTTTCATGCTCCTTTGCGCTCATGATTTCACATTTCACGTCGTTATAGCAGTGTCTGCTTAGCGCTTGAGATGCGACCCATCCCTTGCTCTGAGAAAACATGGCAGTACTCGACGGCTACCAGTTATCAAAAAATGAAAGTTATGCATACTTTACCTAACCATCCATCTTCGTTTAGCAAGGCATAAGACCCATGACCTCCGTCTCCTCGATCCCGAGCTGGAATCCAAGTCCCTCACGCGCGCTCAATGCCGCTGCCACCAAGGCGGATGCCGCGCCGTCTCCGGCGCCGAGCCCGTCCTCCATTGTTGACATCGGGGCGACGCAAGCCGTCGCGCAGCTGCTGCCTTCGCCGACGATATGGGAAAGCGCGACCCGCAACAAGGTGAGCGACGCGATGACAAAGAGCTTCTCTTCGCATGCGTTTGGCGGCCGCTTCAGCGGCCTGGGCGCGGCCATGCTGGGGCAGGCCAAGCTGGGCAACTACAATTTCTCGCAGGCGATGCGGCAGCCGCCGCCGAGCACCACGCCGAATGTCTATGCGGCGTCCGGCATCGCGCCGGGCAGCCTGCATGGCAATGGCGAAGACAAGGTTACCCTCAGCATCACGACCAAAAGCGGCGTGGAAGTCAAGCTGTCGCTCGACAGCCAGGGCGACGGCCTGGCCGTGAGCATGACAACCAGTGGCGACCTCAGCGACGCTGAAGCCAGCGCCCTGGGCGACCTGGCGAAGGGTTTTCAGGACGCCATCGATGGCATGGGACGGGATACGCCGAAAATCAAGCTGGAAGGCTTGATGCAGTTCGACCAGCAGTTGCTGGCGTCGGTGAAACTGCATGCGGAAGTCAAGGTGCGCGGCGAGGTAGAGGGCGTGCAAACCCTGGATTTCCAGGCCGATGGCGCGCAGCGCCAGGTCAGCTTCAGCGGCGTGGCCGGCTCCCTGGACCTGAAGGTCGACGCCAGCCAACTCAATACCCTGGGCAGCAAGGAGCGGCAAGCCAAGGCGCTGGGCAGTTACATGAAGCAGTTCGACCAGGCGGCGTCGCGCGGCCATGGCGACGCGGGCCTGGTGGCCATGCTCAAGGATAGCTTCACAGCCCTGCACAGCAATACCGCCGCGCCGCAAGCGGCCACGGACACGCCCGCGACGGGCAAGTGGCGCTTGGCGGCCGAGGACAAGTCCATCCTGACGGGGCTGGCCGATTTCAGCGCCTCCGTATCGCAAGCCGTGAAATTCAGCAATCCCATGCGCAGTTCGGAAAAGGATGGCTTCAATTATGAAGTGTCGCAAAAGACGCTGCAGGCCGGCGCCAGCCAGGATGCACGTTCGGTCAGGCAGCAGCAGCAATCGAAGCTGAGCGCCAGCTTCCATGAGACCCTCGTCCCCGGCGTGCCGCTGCGCCTGACGACCAGCACGGAATCGCAGAACTATACGTATCACCAGATCGAGGATACGGCCAGCAGCGACGCGCAGGTGGCCTACAAGGATGGCAAGATGGTGAAGGCGAGCTTGCGGCAGGAGGGCAATCAGTCCGAGCATGTCATGAAATATTTCTTGGGCAAGCTGGAATCGGACAAGACCATACCAGGCAATTATTCTGTGCTGCGCGATTTGCTGCCCGTGCTGGGGCCGTACCGGACGGACGAGCTGGGCATGACGCCCGAGAAGAAGGCGGAGCAGCGCCAGCAGGCGATGCTGACCCTGAGCGACGAGGTGCTGCTGCAATCGTATGCGGGCCAGACCATCGGCCTGTGGCGCGCCGACGTGCTGCCGGAAGAGGGCGGGGCCGCCGCTTAACAACAGACGGCGAGACCGCGTTGAATGCAAAAAGCCCGCCTTCCTGCGAAGACGGGCTTTTTGTTTGCTTGTTGCTTGGCTTGATGCGGTGTAAAACAGCCTATGCCTTGGCCTTGTTTTGCTTGATCCAGTAGCCGACGCCCAGCGCGGCCAGCCACACGGGAATCAGGTAGACGGAGATGCGCAGGCCCGGCGTCAGGTACATGATCACCAGGATGCCGGCCAAAAACAGCAGGCACAGGTAGTTGGTGAACGGGTAGCCCAGGCTCTGGAACAGGGTCGTCTTGCCTTCGATTTTTTTCTGCGCGCGGAAACGCAAATGGATCCAGCTGATCATGGCCCAGTTGATGATCAGCGCCGACACGACAAGGCCCATCAGCACTTCGAACGCTTCGCCCGGCATGAAGTAATTGACCACCACGCAGGCGCCCGTCGCCAGCGCGGACACGCCCAGCGCCACCAGCGGCACGCCGCGGCGGTTCAGGTGCAGCAGCGCGCGCGGCGCATTGCCTTGCTTGGCCAGGCCGAACAGCATGCGCGTGTTGCAGTACACGCCGCTGTTGTAGACGGAGAGTGCCGCCGTCAGCACCACCACGTTCAGGGCCGTGGCCACCAGGTTGCTGTCGAGCGCATGGAAGATCAGGACAAAAGGGCTGCCGCCGGTGACGACGTTTTGCCACGGGTACAGCGACAGCAGGATGCCGAGCGCGCCGATGTAAAAGATCAGGATACGGTAGATGGCCTGGTTGGTGGCGCGCGGAATCGTCGTGCTCGGATCATCCGCCTCGGCCGCCGTGATGCCTACCAGCTCCAGGCCGCCGAACGAGAACATGATGACGGCCATGGCCATCACCAGCCCCTGCCAGCCGTTCGGGAAAAAGCCGCCGTGCTGCCACAGGTTGGCCACGGACGCCTGCGGCCCCGCGTCGCCGGAAGCGAGCAGATACGCGCCGAAGACGATCATGCCGATGATGGCGACCACCTTGATGATGGCGAACCAGAATTCCATCTCGCCAAACGCTTTGACATTGAGCAAACTGATGGCGTTGATGGCGCAAAAGAAGATCAGTGCCGAGACCCAGGTCGGCACGCCGGGCCACCAGTACTGCACGTAGATGCCGACGGCCGTCAGCTCGGCCATGCTGACGAGCACATACAGCACCCAGTAATTCCAGCCCGACAGGAAGCCGGGCAGGTGGCCGCAGTATTTGTCGGCGAAATAGCTGAAGGAGCCGGCGACGGGTTCGTCGACCACCATCTCGCCCAGCTGGCGCATGATCAAAAAGGCGATGACGCCGGCAATGCCATAGCCGAGCAGCACGGAAGGGCCGGCCATCTTGATGGTTTGCGCGATGCCCAGAAACAGGCCGGTGCCGATGGCGCCGCCCAGGGCGATGAGCTGGATGTGGCGGCTTTTCAGGCCGCGCTTGAGCTCTTGTGGTTCGGTATTCCCGACTGCCGTCATATGTTTTATCCTGTTTTTACGGGGCTGAGGTCGCTGATTCTAAAGCATGCACGGGCAAATCAGGAGCGAAATGCATGTTGCACTGCGGAGGCGCAAGAAAAGCCCCGCATCTTCGCCGAACGGCGCGCAAAACGGCAGCCCGGGCGACGCTTTACGCGGCCGCCGCGACGATGGCCGGTTCGTACACGGCCAGGAACTCGGGCGGCAGGCGGCGCGCGCGGCCGCTGCTCAATTCGATGCAGATCAAGTCCCAGCGTCCGCGCACGACGGTGGCGCCGTCGCTGTCGCGGATCAGCTGGAAGCGCCGTTCCATGCTGGAGCGCCCATCGCTGGCGCACAGCCAGGTGGCCAGGGTCAGCGCTTCGCCGGCCCGGGTCGGCAGCAGGTAGTCGTATTCGCCGCGGCGTATCGCCATGGCACGGTCCAGGCGCCGGTAATCGTCGAGGTCCAGCCCCAGGGTGGCCGAGTGGTGCCAGGCGATATGCTCGCACCAGCGCACGTAGACGGCATTGTTGGTGTGCTGCAAGCCGTCGATGTCGTCCGGTTCGGGCGTGACGGGCAGGGTGTGGGCGTGCGGATAATCCCAGTTCAAGTGCGCTCCTTTCGATGCGGTGGCGGCTGATTGTACGTGCTTGCGGTGTTTACTTGTTTCCTGTCTGCGGCGCACGTCTGGAAAAACACTGTTTTTCACATTGATGTATGATGCATCATAATTTCAAAAGATCAAAAATACGCATGAAGCACCAATTGGACAGTCTGCAGCACGTCAACCTGGGCAAGTCCGTGTACGCGATGCTGCGCGAGGCGCTGGCGGCAGGACGTTACCAGCCGAATGAGCGGCTGCGCATCCGCGAGCTGGCGCTGCAGCTCGGTACCAGCGTCACGCCCGTGCGCGACGCCATGCTGCAGCTGGTGCAGGAAGAGGCGCTGGTGCTGCGCTCGCCGCGCGATTTCCGCGTGCCCGTGCTCAGCGTGGCGCGCTACCTGGAAATCCGCGCGCTGCGGCTGGAACTCGAAGGGCTGGGCGCGTTCGAGGCGGCGCAGCGCATCGACGACGCCACCTTGGCCGACCTCGAACGCCTGCTGCAGGCGAACGAAGAGGCGATTGCGCGGCACGACCTGCCGGCGGCCCTGCAATGCAACCAGGCGTTTCACCTGGGCCTGGCGCAGGCGGCCGGCATGCCGACATTAAAGCGCTTCGTCGACCACCTGTGGATGCAGACGGCGCCCCTGATCGCCGCCGGCTACGCCAGCTTTTCGCCCGACATGCGCGTCGGCCACCACCACGCCATCATTGCTGCGCTGCGCCAGCGCGACGGGGCGGCTGCGCGGCGCGCCATCGAACAGGACATTCTCGACGGCGGCACGCAGATGCTGGCGTATGTGATGCGCCAGGAGCGCATCCATGCCGGTGCAACACAACTAGACAAGGAAGCACATGACGCAGAACACGCACAAGACTGAACAGAAGATTGAACAGAAAACGGCCATCGTCACGGGCGCCAGCCGCGGTATCGGCCACGCCGTGGCCGAGCGCTTCCGCAGCCTGGGCTGGCGCGTGATCACCGTGTCGCGCAGCCCGATTCCGGGCGGCTGCCCGCGCAGCCAGGAGCACAACACGCATGTGTGCATGGATCTGTCGGACCTGAGCCAGATCGGGCAGATGGTCGACACCCTGCGCCCCATGCTGGGCGACGCCAAATTGCACGCGCTGGTGAACAACGCAGGCGTGTCGCCGAAGGGGCCGGGAGGTTCGCGCGTCAATTCGCTGACGACCGACATGCAGACGTGGCAGGAGATGTACAACACGAATTTCTTTGCGCCGCTGGCCCTGACGCGCGGCTTTGCGCAGGAACTGTCGAACGCGCACGGCGCCGTCGTGAACCTGTGCTCGATCGCCGGCTACCGCGTGCACCCGTTCGCCGGCTCCGCCTATGCCAGCTCGAAGGCGGCGCTGGCCTCGCTGACGCGCGAAATGGCCAACGACATGGCGCCGCTGAACGTGCGCGTGAATGCCATCGCGCCGGGCGAGATCGACACGGCGATTTTATCGCCGGGCACCTCGCACATCGTCGACACGCAAATCCCCCTGCGCCGCCTGGGCACGACGGCCGAAGTGGCGGATTTGGTGGAGTTCCTGTGCAGCGAGCGCGCCTCGTACATCACGGGCGCGGAAATTCCCATCGACGGCGGCCAGCGCATTTAACTGACAGGGAAGATCGCATCACACGACATATCGGCATCGTCGGCTGCTCGGCCGAAGGCGCGGCCCTGTGCTACCGCACGATTTGCGAAGAGGGCGCGCATGCGCTGGGAGCGTTGAACATCCGGAAGTGACGCTGCATACGCCGCCGCTGGCGCGCTATGTGGCTTGCCTGAACGGGGGCGACCTGGCCGGCGTGGCCGAACTGATGCTGGCGTCGGCGCTCGATTCCACGCACTTGCTGGCGCGCGCCGCCCTGCGCCGGGCGCTGGACGCCCGACTATTTATTCAGCTGCGTGTCCAATTGCGCCTGCAGGGCGGCCACCACCAGCGCGTGATCGTCGGCCTGCGCCAGGCCGGACACGGTGACCGTGCCGACCAGTCCCACGCCGCGTATCAGCAGGGGAAACGCGCCGCCGTGGCCCGCGTATTCGATGTCATCGAGGTACTTCACGTCTTCGAAGGTGCTGCCCCGGCTTTTATACGAGATGCCCATGTAGTAGGAGCTGCGGCAAAAGCGCTGCACCGTGTTGTTTTTGCGGCGTATCCAGTCCGCCTGGTCCGCCGTGGCGCCCGTCATGGCGTGGTGGAACAGGACTTGGCCGTTGCGCGTGATGTTGACGGTGACGGCCTTGCCCCGCTTGCGCACTTCCTCGACGATCCACAGGCCCACGGCCAGCGCCGCATCGTTGTCGAAGCGTTCGAATTGCAGGGTTTCTTCCTGCTGCGCCAGGGTGTGCAGCAAATCGGCGTAATGATCCATCGTGGAGGCGGGTGGTGGTGGCTGGAAGCGCTACTGTAGCGCACCATGGGGGCTTTTTGTGTAATGCGGCTAAAATAGGCGGCATGAACCTGTCCCTGTTTGCCGATGAAGACGACGTCCCGACCGGACCGGTGCCGCTGGTGCCCGGCTCGTCCGCGTCGGTCCTGCTGCGCCGTTTTGCGTTGCCGTATCTGCCCGAGCTGCTGCCGGCGCTGGACGCCATCGTGCTGGCCGCGCCCCTGCGCCACATGGCCACGCCGGGCGGTTTGCGCATGTCCGTGGCCATGAGCAATTGCGGCCCCCTGGGCTGGGTCACGGATGGGCGCGGCTACCGCTATGCGCGGCTCGATCCCGCCAGCGGTGTACCCTGGCCGCCCATGCCGCCCGTCTTCCTGCGCCTGGCGCAGCAGGCGGCGCTGGCGGCCGGCTATCCGGGCTTCACGCCCGACGCCTGCCTGGTCAACCGCTATGCGCCCGGTGCGCGCATGGCCCTGCACCAGGACCGCGACGAATGCGATTTCAACGCGCCCATCGTTTCCGTCTCGCTCGGTTTGCCCGCCACCTTTTTGTTCGGCGGCGCCGAGCGCAGCGACAAGGCGGCCCGCATCGCGCTGCTGCACGGCGACGTGGTCGTGTGGGGCGGCGCCGACCGCCTGCGCTTCCACGGCGTGGCGCCGCTGAAGGAGGGCGAACACGCGCTGCTGGGCGCGCAGCGCATCAATTTGACGTTTCGCAAGGCTGCCTGAGCTGGCGCCACGGCGTGGCCGGCTTGACGATGTAGTGCGCATGCACATGGCGCCACGGAATGGCCAGGTAGACCAGCACCACGAACGCGCATTCAAATGCGGTTGCCGCGGTGGCGGGATCGATCTGGCCGCTCAGCCATTGCGGCAGCGGCACGAGCAGCAGCCAGATGGTCTTCCACAGCGCCTCCCACAGCAGCAGGGGCAGCATCTGCAGCGGATAGCGCAAGCCCAGCAAACATAGCAGCGAAAACGCGGCCAGCATGCAGTTGACGGTGCCCCGCGCCAGTTCCCACGGCGCGTGCGGCGTGACGATGCCGGGCCACAGCACGCTGCCCAGTCCCAGGACAACCAGCAGATACATGGCGCGCAGCGCATACAGACGGGCGGTCGATACGGTATTCATGGTGCGGTCTCCTGGTCGTGGGCGGCTATGAAAGGGTTTACTCGACTTCTTTGAGTATCGTTTCCAGGCTGCCCAGGCGCGCCTGGATCTGCGCCACGGAAGCGTTCAGCGCGGCCAGCGAAACGGCCGTTTCCGCCTGCGCGGCGGCCATGGACCTGGCCAGCTCCTGGTAGGCGCCGTCCTGCGCCAGCCGGGCGCGCGCCTGCACGATGCCGGACGTATATTTGAGGGCGAAGATGATGACGGCAGCCGTGCAGGGGAAGAAGAAGGCGGCGAAAAAGACATTTTCAGACATGATGACCTCTACAGTTCAGGATTAATCGGCGTTGGGGGTGAGCGAGGACGCCGCGGCGGCGATGCTGGCCGGCGTCAGCAGCAATTCAAATGGGCTGGCTTCGAAGTAATTGAGGGCCTTGCCGTCATGCGACAGTTCCAGCTGGCTGGTGACGAGTCCCGCGTGTTCCAGCTTTTGCAGGTGCAAATGCAGCAGGGGCCGGCTGATGCCCAGGTCGCGCGCCAGCTGGCTGATGTAGTTGCGCCCGCCGCTGGCCAGGGCCGCAATGATGCGCAGCCGGTGCGGATTGTCGAGCGCCGCCAACATGGCCAGCAAGCGGTCGCCGGTGGGATGGGCTGTATTTGTATCTGTCATGTGTCAACATTATCTGACATGTGTTAGTGAGTCAAGATAAAACATTCGCCGCTTTAATGCAAGATACTTGCAAATGCGCCGCATTTTCTCCATGATATGCAACTTGTTTGCATATGGAGTCTTGACCATGAAGCGCGATTCCCTTTCTTCGCCCCTGCCCGACGTGGCGGCCGGCCCCCATCTGGGCCACCCCTTGCCATTGGAATGGGTCGGCATGCAGGGCATCGCCTTGCCGCTGTGGCTGGAAGAGGGCGGGCAGGCGCAGCAAGTGCATGCCTGGGCCGACGTGCAAGTCGATCTGCCCGATCCGCACGTGAAAGGCATCCACATGTCGCGCCTGTATCTGCTGCTCGATGCCTTTGCCGCCGCGCAGCCGCTCGATGCGGGCGCCCTGGCCGCCGTGTTGCGGCGCATGGTGGACAGTCATGCCGACTGCGGCAGCACGCAGGCGCGCATCGCGCTGGCGTTTCCCCTGCTGCGGCGCCAGCCGGCGCTGCTGACGGCGGGGCTGGCGGGATGGAAATCGTATCCCGTGCGCCTGCAGGCCAGTGTTTCTCCGCAGGGTTTTGCCCTGTCGTTGACGGTGGAGATCGGCTACTCGTCGACCTGTCCGTGCTCGGCGGCGCTGGCGCGGCAATTGCTGGCCGAGGCCTTTGCGGCGCAGTTCGGCAAAGGCGGCATCGACGGCGCAGCCGCCAGCGACTGGCTGCAGGAACACGCGAGCCTGGCCACGCCGCACAGCCAGCGCAGCACGGCGACGGTGACCGTGCCATTGACGCAGCAGGCGGAGCTGGACCTGTTCCCCCTGATCGATCGGGTGGAAGCGGCGCTGGCGACGCCCCTGCAGACGGCCGTGAAACGGGCCGACGAACAGGCGTTTGCGCGCCTCAATGGTGCTAATCTGATGTACGTGGAAGACGCGGCCCGCCGCGTGCAGGCGGGACTGGCGCCGCATTATGCGCAGCCGCGTGTTACCGTACGGCATATGGAAAGCCTGCATCCGCACGATGCCGTGGCGCAGGCGGGCCAGCTTGCCTGAGCTTTTCACTCAACCACCGTGGAGGAAGACCGCATGCCGGAGAACATCACGCAGGAGCCGGGCGAAGACAGCCTGGAAGAGGAACTGGAGCGCGAGCGGCGCGAGCATGCGCTGATCGACGAGGAGAAGCTGGGCATGGACGAGCTGGAAGAGGAACACTTGAAGCGGGAACGCCAGCCGGGCGCGCCGGCGGGGCGCTAATGCGCATGCACTGCATCAGCGCTGGCATCGCGCCGCGCCGCCCGGTACAATTTCGCTTTGTCATTCTCCCTCAGCCCCGGAGTCCCATGAAATATCGCGCATTGTTCCAGTTTATCCTCGGCCTGACAGGCGCCGTCCTGGCCGGTTCGCAAGCCCATTCCGCCACCATCTGCACCGCCATGGCCGATGCCAGGACAGGCGCCGTCCTGCTGCAGGAGGGCAATTGCATCGACCGCGTTACCCCCGCGTCCACGTTCAAGATCGCGCTCAGCCTGATGGGCTATGACGCCGGCTTCCTCAAGGACGAGCACAAGCCCAGCCTGCCATTTCGCCAGGGCTATGTGGACTGGGGCGGCGAAGCGTGGCGCCAGGATACGGACCCGTCGCGCTGGATGCAGTATTCCGTCGTCTGGTATTCGCAGCAGATCACGCAGGCGCTGGGCGCCGAGCGCTTCCAGAAATACGCCAAGGCTTTGCGCTACGGCAATGCGGATGTGTCGGGCGACCCGGGCAAGGACAACAGCCTGGAGCGCTCGTGGATCAGCTCTTCGCTGAAAATCTCGCCGCTGGAACAGCTGGGCTTCTTGCGCAAACTGGTCAACGATCAATTGCCCGTCACCAAGCAGGCCATGGAGCAGACGCGACGCCTGACGCGCCTGGCGGACGTGGGCGGCTGGCAAGTGCATGGCAAGACGGGCGCCGCCTTCCCGCGCAAGCCTGACGGCAGCTTCGACGAAGCGCATGGCTACGGCTGGTTCGTGGGATGGGCCAGCAAGGGCGGGCGCAGCATCGTGTTCGCGCGCCTGGTGCAAGATGAGCAGAAGGGCCAGCAGTCCGCAGGCTTGCGCACGCGCGAGGCGATGCTGAAGGAATTGCCGGCCCTGCTGGAGCAGGCGCAGAAGTGACGGCCAGCATCGTCGCCGCCACCTTCATCGCCACCGAGGGCGAGTACCTGGAAGCCGTCATCGAGGTGGGCGGCCAGCGCCTGCACGTGATGGACGAGTTCGGTGGCGGGCAACTGGCCGCCGGCACGCAAGTCCAGCTCGAACTGTGGCCCATGGCCAGCGAAATCGACGACTGGGATGCCATTTTCCGCGCCAATCCTGGCCGGGAAAAGCGCCTGGTGCGCCTCGATGGCTGGCGCTACCTGGCGCTCGGCATCGTGACCCAGGTCGATCCCGTCGTCTGCGATTGCGGCCTGCTACAGCTGGAAAACCCGTTTACGACGCATGACGGGCGCTGCGTGGGCGCGTATGTGGGCGTCACCTTGGCGCGCCTCGATGCTTGCCTGGCGTAAATTCCGGCCCGCTTTGTTGCCCGCCCTATATACTTGCTGAAACGGATTCCCCGGCATCAGACAAGGTTATAAGCATGGCATCAGGCATGGAGCAGTTTCAGGAAAAAGCACGGCAGGCGTTCATACGGGCGCGCGCGCAGGCAGTGCGCGTGGCGGGAGTGGCGTGGATCAAGGCAGTGGCGCTGTACCGGCGCGGCCACGCGCACCTGATGACCTTGCCGCCCGTGCGGCGTGCGCTGGTGCTGGCCTTATGGTCGTTTCTGGCCCTGCTGGCGCTGGTGATCCTGTACATGCTGTTGCTGATCCCCCTGACACCGAGCATCCACGACTTGCGCCAGGCGCGCGCGGCCGCGCCGACCACCATGGTCAGCGCCGATGGCAAGGAACTTGCCCGCTTCGACCAGGGCTTGCAGGAGCGGGTCACGTTAAAGCAGATTTCGCCGAACGTGATCAGTGCGCTGATCTCGACGGAAGACCACCGTTTCTACGAACACCACGGCATCGACTTCACGCGCACGGCCGGCGCCATTCTGCATACGGCAGGGGGCAACCCGCAAGGCGGTTCCACCATCACGCAGCAGCTGGCGCGCAATATGTTTCCCGAGGAAATCGGCCGCTCGCGCAACCTGAACCGCAAGCTCAAGGAATTGATCACGGCCCTGAAAATCGAGGCCACCTACAGCAAGACGGAAATCCTGGAAGCCTACCTGAACACGGTTCCCTTCCTGTACAACACCTACGGCATCGAAATGGCGGCCCGCACCTATTTCGACAAACCCGCCGCGCGTCTCGATATCCTGGAAAGCGCCACCCTTGTCGGCATGCTCAAGGGCACGAATTACTACAATCCCGTCGGCAATCCCGAACGCTCCCTGCAGCGGCGCAACGTGGTGCTGGGCCAGATGCGCAAGCACGACGTCATCGACGAGGCGCGCTACAAGCAGCTGATCAAGCGACCGCTGCGCCTGCATTTCGAGCGCCAGAGCGAGCGGGCGCAGTCGGACAGCCATTTCACGGCCTATGTGCGCAAGTGGCTGATCGACTGGGCCGACGAGAACGACTACAACCTGGAACTCGATGCGCTGGTGGTGCACACCACGCTCGACCACGATTTGCAGCAGGCGGCCGAGCGCGCCGTCGAGCGCCAGGCGAATGCCTTGCAGGCGATCGCCGACGTGGAATGGAGCCGCGCGGGCGTGCCGTCGCCCACGTCGACGGGCATGTACGCGGGCATGCAGGGCGGCAGCGTGCCCTTCGATTATTTCTGGAAATCGCATCCGGCGCTGCTGGACGCCTTCGTGCGCGAGTCCGCCGACTACCGCAAGCTGACGGCGGCCGGCGGCACGCCCGAAGCGGCGCTGGCGCAGCTGAAGGGCGACCGCGCCTTCATGGCGGCCCTGCGCAAGTCGAAGACGCGGCTGGAAGCGGGCTTTGCGGCCATGGACCCGGCCACGGGCGCCGTGCGCGCCTGGGTGGGCAGCCGCGACTTTGCACGCGAACAGTTCGACCACGTGTCGCAGGCGGCGCGCCAGCCCGGTTCCACCTTCAAACCCATCGTGTACGGCGCGGCGCTGGAAAAGGGACTGAGCCCTGAGCACGTCTACCGCGATGCCGTGATGGACATCAAGGCGGCCGACGGCACCAAATGGCGCCCGACGGACATGAGCGGCACGACGGGGCGCGACATGACCATGCGCGACGGCCTTGTTTATTCAAAGAACACGATCACGGCGCAGGTGATGCAGGACGTCGGCTTGCCGCCGATCATCAAGCTGGCGCGCGCGCTCGGCATCCGCGACAGCAAGCTGGAAAAAGTGCCGTCCTTGGCGCTGGGCACCAGTCCCGTCACCTTGCTGGAAATGGTCAACGCCTACGCCAGCATCGCGGCCCAGGGCGAGGCCCGTCTGCCGTTCGTCGTCACGCACATCACGGACCGCGAAGGCAAGGTCATCGCCCGCTTCGGCGAAGACAAGCCCGAGCGCGCCATGCAGGCCGAATCGGCCGCCACCCTGACGGACATGATGCGCGGCGTCATCGACCGGGGCACGGGCACGGCCATCCGCAGCCGCTTCGGCATCCGTTCCGACGTGGCCGGCAAGAGCGGCACGACGCAAAACAATGCGGACGGCTGGTTCATCCTGATGCACCCGGAACTGGTGGGCGGCGCCTGGGTGGGTTTCAACGACGCGCGCGTCACCATGCGCAGCAATTACTGGGGCCAGGGTGGCCACAACGCCGTGCTGGTGGTGGGCGACTTCTTCAAGACGGCGCTCGACACGGGCAAGATCGCGCGCGACGCCATCTTCCCTGGCGGCAAACCACCGCCGCCGCTGCGCCATGTGGAACCCGTCGAGGAACCGCAGGACGAGCCGGTGGAAGAGCCGGGCGATCTGTTGCAGGAAGGCGCGCCGCCCGCGCCGCTGGCCGTGCCGGCGGAAGAGGGCGGGCAGGAAGCGCATGGCAAGGCGGTGCCGGAACCGGCTCCCGCGCCTGTCCCGGCGCCGCAGCCAATGCCGCAAGGCTAGCGGCCACGATGTTATTTGATACAGGACAATAATGTCACCGAAGCCCACCTTGCGCCTGATCCTCGGTGACCAGCTCAATACGCAGCACCGCTGGTTTACCGACGTCGATGACGCCACCATCTATGTCTTGATGGAAGTGCGGCAAGAAACCGATTATGTGCTGCACCATGCGCAGAAAATCCTGGCCATCTTCGCTGCCATGCGCGACTTTGCGCGCCAGCTGCGCGAGGATGGGCACGCCGTGCATTACATCGCCATCGGCGACGCGGAAAGCACGCGCTCGATACCGGAGAATATCGAAGCGCTGATTCGCCACTATGACGCCGGCGCCGTCGAGTACCAGGCGCCCGACGAGTGGCGCCTCGACCAGCAGCTGTATGAGGCCGGGCGACGCTCGGCCATCCCGTGGTTGATGGTCGACAGCGAGCATTTCTATACGGCCCGCCACGAGGCGGCCGATATTTTCGCCGGGCGCAAGCAGTGGCTGATGGAGTTTTTCTACCGCCAGATGCGCGGCACGCATCAGGTGTTGATGGAAGACGCGAAAAAACCCGTCGGCGGCCAGTGGAATTTCGATCACGATAACCGCAAGCCCTGGCGCGGCACGCCCGCCGAGCCGCAAGACCCGCGCACCGTGCATGACCATTCCCGTCTATGGGAAAGCATCGTCGCCGCCGGCGTGAAAAGCTTCGGCGCGCCGCGTGCGGACCGGCTGGCCTGGGCGCTGAACCGGGATGAGGCGCTGCAGCAGCTCGATGCCTTCATCGAGCGGGCCTTGCCGCATTTTGGCGATTTCCAGGATGCCATGAGCAGCAAGGCATGGCGCCTGTTCCACTCCCTGCTGTCGTTCGCGCTGAACGTGAAAATGCTGAACCCACGCGAAGTCGTCGACAGGGCGCAGGCCGCCTATCACGCCGGCCATGCTCCCCTGGCCGCGGTCGAGGGCTTCATCCGCCAGATACTGGGCTGGCGCGAATATGTGCGCGGCGTCTACTGGGCGCAGATGCCCGGTTATGCGGAAAAGAATTTCTTTGGCCATGCGCGTCCGCTGCCCGCATGGTTCTGGGACGGCAAGACGAAGATGCATTGTTTGTCGCAGGCGATCACGCAGTCGCTGGAACAGGCGCACGCGCACCACATCCAGCGCCTGATGGTAATCGGCAACTTCGCGCTGCTGGCCGGCCTCGATCCCGCCAAGGTCCACGGCTGGTACCTGGGCATTTACATCGATGCCTTCGAATGGGTGGAACTGCCCAATACCGTCGGCATGAGCCAGTTCGCCGACGGCGGCCTGCTGGCCACCAAGCCGTATGTCTCCAGCGCCGCGTATATCGACCGCATGGGCGATTATTGCAAGGGATGCCATTACGACAAGAAGGCGCGCATCGGCGAGCGCGCCTGCCCCTTCAATGCCCTGTACTGGGATTTTTTCCACCGCAACGCGGCCACGCTGGAGCACAATCCCCGCATCGGCATGGCGTATCGCCAGCTGGAAAAAATGGACGAGGAAACAGTCGCCGCTTTCCGGCAGCAGGCGGCCACGATGCTGGCCAGGCTCGATTCCTTGTAACGCAGGGCAATGTGGTCTGTTTCCTACGGTGGATGTGCAACCGGACGATGGAGCCGGGACTCAGGATTTCCTCATGTTATGGGAAACGGTAGCGGGCAAGGCCCGAAAAACTGCCGAGCGGTGGCGGCAGGCTGCCTACCATTTTGGTTGACGTGACCAGCGCAGCACTGTGGCAAGCCTGATTCTCACCGTATAGTCTTCTCCCGTTTCATGCTCCAGCCACAGGACGCCGTCTTCGATGCTGACCCAGGCATCGACTATTCGCGTGTCGAACGGCATCGCCGTATCTTTGATATCAATCTTCACTCTTCCAGACTTCACATTGAGCGACCTCAACACTCGCGTCGTTCGTTGCGTAAACTCGATGACGTATGAAGTGCTTGTCTTTTTTGTCATTGGAAATGCTCACCCAAAATGCTTTGAAATTTTTTTAAATATTACTACATAAAAAATTTCCATCGCGCACGAAGGCGAATGTAACAAAGAAGACGGCATTATAAAAATTTTCCCGAAAGAAATATTTATTATTTTTAATAAATTAAAGTTCAACCATGGAGTGGCGTTATTTTTGCACATCGCAGAACAGTTTCAGGTTAATTGTTTCTCGATGGATATGTGTTTATATGTTTTGCAATATTTATTATCTTGTATTTCTTATATTGATATAAATCAATGTTTTCTGCGTATTAATTTGAGGAGGTATTCTTGCTGTTAGGATATGGCTCAACTCTGGCTTCGGCGAGTGATGCATGCTCATGGGAAATGAAAGTTATTTTTGGAAAATTTTTTGTGCGGGTGACGAAGAGATATTTGAGGTGCCGTATAGCAGATAGCGTATCCGCCTACGATATTTTCCGCGCCAATATATTCATCGTGAGAAATATATTGATGGTATGGTTCAGATTGTTAATGGCCGCGAATGGTATAAAACCCATTATTGCAATGCTGGCAGAATTAAATCAGGTTCTGATGGTTTAATTGGTGGCGTAGATTGTGCAATTGATGCGTTGAATATTTTTCATGAAGAAGGGATTTTCGGCGCAATGGAAACTGGAATGAACATCGTTCTTTTTATCGCCCATTTCCTGCCTTCTCTGGGAAAGGCATTATTGTTGCGTGAGGATGAAGGTATGGGCGATGGCGAAGTTGCGATAAAGATGGCATACCGAATGGGAACAGTGCGAAGCTGTATGCACAGAGTAAGGGCGGAGATACGCAAGAGACCGGAAGAGTATCAATAAAGGCGGCCTGCCGAATTGCGGTAGCCCGAAGCGGGAGCATGCGGTGCTTGTCCCTCTACTTGACATGAATTGACATGGTGACTAAAAATTACATCGGCGGCCCCGTGCAGGTGGAGCCGGATCATCCCAGGCGGATCGATGCATTGACAGCACAAAAAATTGATGTGGCGATTATTTTTCAGGAAATGCTTGGCACTGCCGTGGCAGCAAAATACCTGCATACAAATGGCGTGCCGCTATCTGTCGCACTGCGCGTATTGGTCTGCGAGCGCAGAAAAGATCCATCGCCGCCCAAAATGATCGGACTCGAAAAAGGGCCTGCCCATCATCCCCCGTCGAGGTTGAGCGAGACAGGCGCCGAATCGGATTGACAGCACGGGAATAAGCTGCTGTGCCGGGTCATCGCTGGAACAGATTCCTGCTTGCATGGCGTGCGCCGCCGCTTTCCACGGGCGACCAGCCGATGCTGAAACGCCGTATCAGGGCCAGATGGTGCACATTGAGCACCTTGGGCATCGGGTAGTCCAGGGTGGCCAGGATGCGCTGGCGTACGGCGCGGGGCAGCTCGTTGTCGGCCGCGCGCGCGAGCAAGGGCGAGCACAGCAGAGCGCCGGCGAGGCGCAGCAGCTGGCGCTGCATGGGCTGGATCAGTCGCCGCATTATCGCGCCGTCAAGTCCTGGCGCTGGAATTCGATGCGGTTTTCCTTGTAGTCCCACTTGGTGTAGGGCCCGAACACGCGCCGGTTTTCCTTGCTGTCGGCATTCGATTGCTCGCGCTTCATGCGCCGCACGAGGGCGGTATCGACCAGCGGTTCGGTCGTCGTGCCGAACACTTCGTGGCGCACGCTTTGCTTGGCGTCGGCGCCACGCGAAATGATGGTGAGCTTGCGCGTGGCGGGATCGAAGTACAGGCGCATGGCAAACGTGTTCATGTCCTGCAGGTACAGGCCATCGTCGCGCTGCTGGGCGTAGAAATAATCGCCGCAGACGGCCTTCGGCTCGCGTTTCCACTCGCAGGACAGGACGATCAGCAGGTGATGCTCATCGAGTTGCTTGACCGAGATGCGTCCCTTGGAATAGCCCCAGTTACTGGGCGGCACGGTCTTCGACGAGAGCAGATTGTATTCGCCCACCAGCTTGGTCAGGGGTAGGGGAGCTTGCGCGGAGGCGCCGGCGCAGAGAGTCAAGGCGGCAGCCGCTGTGGCGCCGCGTAGGCAGGAAAATGGAGTCATGATGGTCATAAAGAAAAGTTGCCATATTATAGATGGTAACTTGCCAAGATGGCCGCGCGCTTGCGCAGCGCGCCACTTGTTACTTCAGCTTGCTCAATTCCGCCACGTCGATCTTGACGACCTTGCCCTCGGTGGCGGCCACGAGTGCATGGAAGTGGGGCATCGCGTAGTGCGCCGTCAGGGCCGCGTTGTTCGTCCATTCTTCCAGCATGATGAAGCGCGTGGGAATCTTGTTGTCGAGGTGCAGTTCGTAGCGCAGGCAGCCGCTTTCCGCGCGGCTCGGCGGCACGACGGCTTCCAGGGCGGCGCGCACGGCGTCGATATGTTGGGCTTGGGCATCGATAGTGGCGACGACGGTCAGGGTCATGGTGGTCCTTGTAAAGTGGTGGGGCGGATGCAGCTTAGCGCATCTTGCCCTTTCTTGTCCGCCATGCCCAGTCTGGCTGCGCCGAAACAGTTTCCGCCGCAGCCAGAGAATCAAGCTGAACCTACGCCGCCTGCAGCGCGCCGATCTGCTCGAAGGCCGCCGTCATGGCCTGCGCCCTGGCCGCGTCGCTGACCTTGACGCCTTCGGCGCGCACGATCTCGATCTGCTGGATGCCGAGAAAGCCGAGGAAGGCGCGCAGATGGCTTTCCTGGTGTTCCAGGGCGGCCATCGGCGTGTCGGCGCCGTAGTAGCCGCCGCGCGTCGAGGCGATGATCACGCGCTTGGCTCCCAGCAAGCCTTCCGGGCCATTGGCGCCGTACTGGAAGGTCTTGCCGGGCACGGCCAGCGCGTCGAGCCACGATTTGAGCTGGCTGGGGATGGCGAAGTTGTACATGGGGGCGCCGATGACGATGACGTCGGCGGCCAGCACTTGCTCCAGCGCGGCGGCAAGGATTTCGCCTTCGGCGGCACCGGGTGCGGCCGTAAATTGCGGCAAGGGCTGGGCGGCCAGGTCGCGGTAGTGGACGGTGGCGCCGGGCGCGGCCGCTTGCAGGCGGGCCACGATGGCGGCGCTCAGTTGGCGGCTGACGGAATGCTCGCCAAGGACGCTGGAATCGATATGCAGGATGTTCATGGTTGCCTTCTTGGATGGTATGATCGGGTGGTATGTTTTTGTAACCGGGTTAAATATAGTGACTATCAAATGAACGCACAAGAAGGCACTTTTTCCACACTGGGGCACACGGATGTGACCATGGGCGAGGTGGCCGCGCGCGGGGCCGAGCTGGAAAAGCGCATGCGCGACCACGGCGGCCATGCGGGCGTGGCGGACTCGTGCCGCCCGATCACGGATATCCTGACCCGCGTGGGCGACAAATGGAGCGTGATGGTGGTGATGTTGCTGGGCAATGGCACCAAGCGTTTCAACGAGATGCGCCGCCTGATCGGCGGCATTTCGCAGCGCATGCTGACTTTGACCCTGCGCGGCCTGGAGCGCGACGGTCTCGTCACGCGCACCGTGTTTCCCACCGTGCCGCCGCGCGTCGACTATGCGCTGACGGACCTGGGGCGTTCGCTATTGATCCCCATCAGCGCGCTGGGCGCCTGGGCCTACGGCCACCGCGACGCCATCGATGCGGCGCGGCTGGCGTTCGATGCCAGGGCCGATGCGGGCGCGACGTCAGGCAGCTAGCTTAGTTCGATCACGGCCAGCATGTCATTGCCATCCGCATCCATGCCTTTTTCCACGAAACCCATGCTGGCATAGAACTGTTTCGCGTTGGTATTACCGGGCTTGTAGCAGATTTCGATGCTGCGCGCATCCGGGCGGGCGCGGATTTCCTACTGTTCCACCACCCGCATCAAACGGCGGTGGAACACCGAGGGCACGGCGGCTGTGGCTCGGGCCGCCATCACATTGACCTGGCAGCGACCGCCTCGGCCCCGGCCTGCGGCGCCTGCCAGCCGCCGCCCAGCGCCCGGTAGGCGGCGACTGCCGCGCGCGCCGACGCCGTTTGCGCCTGCGCGCGCGCGTCCCTTGCACGCAGCAGCCTCGTATCGGCCTGCAGTACATCAAGCCGGCTGGTGACGCCTTTCTCGTAGGCTGCCAGCGAAGCGGCGCGGGCGCGCTCAAGCGCCTCTACGCCATGCGCCTGTAGAGTGGCCTGTTCTTCATGGCGCAGCAGAGCCGAACAGGCGTTTTCCACGTCTTCGGCAGCATGCAGCGCGGCGAGCCGGTAGGCCGCCAGCAGCTCGGCTTCCTGGCCACGCGAAGCCTCGATCTGCGCATCGATGCGGCTGAAATCGAACAGGCGCCAGCGCAGGCCCAGCATGCCGGCGGCCTGGCCTGAGCCGCTGCCGAACAGGGCGCCGCCGGCCGTGGCGCTGCCAAACAAGGCGCCAAAATTGAATTTCGGGTAGTACTCGGCAACGGCCGCGCCGGTGCGCGCGCTGGCGGCGGCCAGGCGCCGCTCGGCGGCGATCAGGTCGGGCCGGCGCCGCAGCAGTTCGCCTGGCGAGCCGCCGGCCGTGATACGCGGCGCGCGCGCCATCACGCCGGCGGCGGCCATTTCATCGCCGTAGGTGCCGGGTGCCGCGCCCAGCATCACGTCGAGCGCATGCAGCGCCACCTCGCGCGCCGTGTCCAGGCCGGGCACGGCGGCGCGCGCCTGCGCCAGCGATGCTTCGGCCTGCCGCAGGGCCGGCTCGTTCGCCAATCCCTTGTCGTATAGCAGCGTGGCGAGTTCCAGCAGCGCCGCGTCGGTGTCGACCTGCCGGCGTGCGAGGTCGAGCCGCGCCTGCAGGCCCTGGATGGACAGGTAAAGGTCCGCCGTTTGCGCCGCCACGGCCAGGCGCGTTGCGGCCCATCCAGCCTCGCTGGCCTCGTAATCGGCACGCGCCGCTTCACGTTCGCGGCGCAGGCCGCCGAACAGGTCGAGTTCCCACGACGCCTGCAGGTTCAATTCCCGCGCGCTGCCGGCGCGGTCATAGCCTGGCGTGGCGTTCAAGACCTTGCCCAGCGGCGTTTGCACCGACTGGTAGGCGCGCGCCGCCTGACCGCCAATGCTGGCCGACGGCAGCAGCGCGGCGTCTGCCGCCCCGGTGGCGGCGCGCGCCTGCCTGACCCTGGCCTGCGCCTGCTCCAGGTCGAGGTTTTGCGCCAGCGCCACCGTTACCAGACGGGTCAGGCGCGGATCGCCGAACGCTGTCCACCACTGCCGCAGTTCGGCGGCGTCCGCGTCCTGGCGCGCGCCGAGCGCCGCCTGGTGCAGATACTGCGCCGCTAGCGGCGCTTCGGGCCGGCGGTAGTCCAGGCCAGCAGTGCAGCCGGTGGCGGCCAGGCCGGCGGCGATCAGCAGAAAGGGGAGGCGCAGGCGTGGCAGTGGCATGGTGGTCTTCCAGTTCAAAAAAGAAATAATGTGTGACTATAATACATATTGGTCACTTATTGTGCATTCCGTCGCGGCGCGTTAAGCTGTCGCCATGAATTCCACCACACCCGACACACCAAGCCCTGCGCGCGGCCCGGCCGGCCACGACGTGCGCGACCAGATCGTTGCCGCCGCCACCGATTACTTCAGCCGCTACGGCTATGAAAAGACGACGGTCTCCGACCTGGCCAGGGCGATCGGCTTTTCCAAGGCCTATATCTATAAATTCTTCGAATCCAAGCAAGCCATCGGCGAGCATATCTGCGCCAGCTGCCTGCGCCAGATCGAAACCGAGGTGAGAAACGCGGTGGCGGCGGCCGGCCAGCCGCCGGAGCAGCTGCGGCGCATGTTCCGGACCAGCGTCGAGGCCAGCTTGCGGCTGTTTTTCCAGGACCGCAAGCTGTACGACATCGCCGCCTCGGCCGCCACCGGGCGCTGGCCTGCCGTGCAAGCCTACGAACTGGCGATGGGCGCCTTGCTGCAGGATATCTTGCAGCAGGGACGCAAGACGGGCGACTTTGAACGCAAGACGCCGCTCGACGAAACGGCAAGCGCGATCTATCTGGTGATGCGCCCCTACGTCAATCCCTTGCTGCTGCAGCACAGCGTCGACAGCAGCGAAACGGCGGTGCTGCAACTGTCCAGCCTGGTGCTGCGCAGCCTGTCGCCATAGTTTTGCACTAATTTGTGACCATTGACTTATTTGGTTACTGGTACCAGAATGAGAACCCTGATCACTCATTCATGGAATTCTTATGCGCTGGCGCCGCCTCGCTTCATCTGTAGTCATCTCCACCTTGCCCCTGGCCTTGAGCGCCTGCGCCGACAAGGCGCAGGCCGATCCGCGCATCGCCACGCCGCTGGTGCGCGCCGTCCCGGTGCAGGGCGCCGAAGCGGGCACGCGCAGCTTTACGGGCGTGGTCGCGCCGCGCGTGCAAAGCGACCTCGGTTTCCGCGTGGCCGGCAAGGTGCGCGAACGGCTGGTCGACGCCGGCCAGGCCGTGCGCCGTGGCCAGCCATTGATGCGCCTCGACGCCGACGACCTGCAACTGCTGGCGCAGGCGCGGCAGGAGTCCGTCACGGCCGACCGCGCCCGCGCGCGCCAGGCGGCGGACGAGGAGGCGCGCTACCGCGACTTGCGTGGCACCGGCGCCATCTCGGCATCCAATTACGACCAGGTGAAGGCGGCGGCTGACGCGGCCGGCGCCCAATTGAAAGCGTCCGAAGCCCTGGCCGGGGTGGCGCGCAATGCGTTGCAGTACGCGGTGCTGCTGGCCGACGCCGACGGTGTCGTGATGGACACCATGGCCGAACCGGGCCAGGTGGTCGCGGCCGGGCAGGTGGTGGTGCGCCTGGCCCATGACGGCCGGCGCGAAGCGGCGATCCAGTTGCCGGAAACCGTGCGCCCCGCGCTCGGCTCCAAGGCCCAGGCCACCCTGTTCGGCAGGCCGGGTGCCAGCGTGCCGGCCACCTTGCGCCAGCTGGCGCAGACGGCGGACCGGCAAACGCGCACTTTCGAGGCGCGCTATGTGCTCGACGCGGCGCTCTCAAGTGCGCCGCTGGGCGCCACCGTCACCCTGCGCCTGCCCGGCGCGCATGCCGCCAGCGGCACTGTGCAAGTGCCGCTGGCGGCCCTGCACGATGCGGGCAAGGGGCAAGGCGTGTGGGTGATCGCCGGTACGCCGGCGCAAGTGACCTGGCGGCCGGTGAAGGTGCAGGGGCTGCACGATGACGGCGCCGACGTCAGCGGCCTGAAGGCGGGCGAACGCATCGTCGCGCTGGGCGCCCATCTGCTGCACCAGGGAGAGCGGGTCAGGGTCGAACCGGTGCCAGTGGCCGCCGGCGCGGGAGCGCATCCATGAGCGCGGCGGGCTTCAACCTGTCGGCGCTGGCCGTGCGCGAGCGTTCCGTCACCCTGTTCCTGATCTGCCTGATATCGCTGGCCGGCCTGCTGTCGTTCTTCAAGCTGGGGCGCGCGGAAGACCCGGCCTTCACGGTCAAGGTAATGACCATCGTCACCGCCTGGCCCGGCGCCAGCGCGCGCGAAATGCAGGACCAGGTGGCCGACAAGATCGAAAAGCGCCTGCAGGAGCTGCGCTGGTATGAACGGGCCGAAACCTACACCAGGCCGGGCCTGGCTTTCACGACCCTGACACTGCTCGACAGCACGCCGCCCGGGCAGGTGCAGGCCGAGTTCTACCAGGCGCGCAAGAAGGCCGGCGACGAGGCGGCCAATTTGCCGGCCGGCGTGATCGGCCCCATGATCAATGACGAATACGCGGACGTCACCTTTGCCCTGTATGCGCTGAAAGCCAAAGGCGAGCCGCAGCGCCTGCTGGTGCGCGAGGCGGAAACCTTGCGCCAGCGGCTGCTGCACGTGCCGGGCGTCAAAAAGGTCAATATCATCGGCGAACAGGCCGAACGCATCTACGTGGAGTTTTCGCAGGAACGCCTGGCCACCCTGGGCGTGCGGGCGCAGGACGTGTTCGCGGCACTGCACGGCCAGAATGCCCTCACGCCGGCCGGCTCGGTCGAAACGCGCGGGCCGCAGGTGTCCATCCGCCTCGACGGCGCGCTCGACGCGCTGCAAAAGATCCGCGCTACGCCCGTGGTGGTGCAGGGGCGCACCTTGGCCCTGTCCGATATCGGCACCGTGCGCCGTGGCCAGGAAGACCCGGCCAGTTTCCTGGTGCGCAATGGCGGCGAGCCGGCGCTGCTGCTGGGCGTGGTCATGCGCGACGGCTGGAACGGGCTGGACCTGGGCAAGGCGCTGGAGCGGGAAGTGACGGCCATCGGCACTGAAATGCCGCTCGGTATGAGCCTGACCAGGGTCACCGACCAGGCCGTCAATATCGGCGCGGCCGTGGATGAATTCATGCTCAAGTTCCTCGCCGCGCTGCTGGTGGTGATGCTGGTGTGCTTTATCAGCATGGGCTGGCGCGTCGGCATCGTCGTGGCCGCCGCCGTGCCGCTGACCCTGGCCGTCGTGTTCATCGTGATGGCCGCGACGGGCAAGAATTTCGACCGCATCACCCTCGGCTCCCTGATCCTGGGCCTCGGCCTGCTGGTGGACGACGCCATCATCGCCATCGAAATGATGGTCGTGAAAATGGAGGAGGGCTACAGCCGCATCGCCGCCTCCGCCTACGCCTGGAGCCATACGGCCGCACCCATGCTGGCGGGTACCCTGGTGACGGCCGTCGGCTTCATGCCCAACGGCTTTGCCCGCTCCAGCGCCGGCGAATACACGAGCAATATGTTCTGGATCGTCGGCATCGCGCTGATCGCGTCGTGGGTGGTGGCGGTGGTGTTTACGCCCTACCTGGGCGTGAAGCTGCTGCCCGAGCTGAAAAAGGTCGCCGGCGGCCATGATGCGCTGTACGACACGCCGCGCTACCACCGCTTTCGCCGGCTGCTGGGGCGCGTGATCGCCCGCAAATGGCTGGTGTTCTGCACCGTGATCGGCCTGTTCGTGCTGGCCGTGCTGGGCATGGCCGTCGTCAAGAAACAGTTCTTCCCGATCTCGGACCGCCCTGAAGTGCTGATCGAAGTGCAACTGCCCTACGGCAGCGCGATCGGACAGACCAGCGGCGCGGCGGCGAAAGTGGAAGCCTGGCTGGCGCGCCAGGCCGAAGCGAAGATCGTCACGGCCTATGTGGGCCAGGGCGCACCGCGCTTTTACCTGGCGATGGGGCCGGAATTGCCCGATCCTTCGTTTGCCAAGATCGTCGTGCGCACCGACAGCCAGCAGGCGCGCGACAGCCTCAAGCAGCGCTTGCGCGTGGCCGTTGCCGCCGGCCTGGCGCCGGAGGCGCGCGTGCGCGTCACGCAACTGGTGTTCGGCCCGTACTCGCCGTTTCCCGTCGCCTACCGCGTCAGCGGCCCGGACCCCGAGGTGCTGCGCACCATTGCCGGCCAGGTGCAGCGCGTGATGCAGGCCAGCCCGATGATGCGTACCGTCAATACCGATTGGGGCACGCGCACGCCCACCCTGCATTTCAGCCTGCAGCAGGACCGCTTGCAGGCGATGGGCCTGACGTCGGCCGCCGTGGCGCAGCAGCTGCAGTTCCTGCTCAGCGGCGTGCCCGTCACCGCCGTGCGCGAAGATATCCGCACGGTGCAGGTGGTGGCGCGCGCGGCAGGCGACGTGCGGCTGGACCCGGCGCGCATCGCCGACCTGACCCTGGCCGGCGCGAATGGCGAGCGCATCGCGCTGTCGCAGGTGGGCGGCGTCGAGGTGCGCTCGGAAGAACCCGTGATGCGCCGGCGCGACCGCCAGCCGACGATTACCGTGCGCGGCGACATCGCCGACGGCATGCAGCCGCCCGACGTCTCGGGCGCCATCACGGCGCAGCTGCAAGCCGTCATCGACAAGCTGCCGACCGGCTACCGCATCGAGCAGGCCGGCTCGATCGAGGAATCGGCGAAGGCAACGCAAGCGATGCTGCCGCTGTTCCCCATCATGCTGGCGCTGACCCTGCTGATGATCATCCTGCAGGTGCGCTCGATCTCGGCGATGGTGATGGTGTTCCTGACCAGCCCGTTGGGCCTGATCGGCGTCGTGCCCACCTTGCTGCTGTTCCAGCAGCCGTTCGGCATCAATGCGCTGGTCGGCCTGATCGCGCTGTCGGGCATTTTGATGCGCAATACCCTGATCCTGATCGGCCAGATCCACCAGAATGAGGCGGCCGGCCTGGCGCCGTTCGACGCCGTGGTCGAAGCGACCGTGCAGCGCGCGCGTCCCGTGATCCTCACGGCGCTGGCGGCCATCCTGGCCTTTATTCCGCTGACCCATTCGGTATTCTGGGGCACCTTGGCCTATACCCTGATCGGCGGCACGTTTGCCGGCACGGTGCTGACCCTGGTGTTCCTGCCGGCCATGTATGCGATCTGGTTCAGGATACGGCCGCAGGCAAGGGTGGTGTAGATTGAAAACAGCGGGCCGGAGACGCGGGCCTGAGAAAATGCCGATGGCGGCGTTGCGGCTTCCTTGCCGTACTGGCGTACTGTCTGCGTCGCCGCGCCTAGCCCTCGACATTTTTCAGGTCCGCTTGGCCCGGGGGCCTGTCTTTCTGACTTGGGCCGTTTCGTGGCTTGCCGGTTTGCTTGTTTGCTTGTTGCTTGCTACTTGTTGCTGGTCTCTTTCTCTAGGTTCCGGCGGCATCCTGCCGGTAGCGCGCCGGCGGCAGTTCGAACTGGGTCTTGAAGAAGCGGGTAAATGCGCTTTGCGAGGAAAAACCCAGGCGCTCGCTGATTTCCACCACGCTCAGGCTCGTTTCGCGCAGCAAACGGCGCGATTCGCGGCTTTTCGCGCGCAATTCCAGCGCGCGGAACGAGGTCTGTTCCTGCTGCAGCTGGCGCTGCAAGGTCCAGCGGTTCATCGCCAGACCGTCGCACAGGGCCGGCAGCAATGCGGTGCCATCGGCGTCCCCGGCGTCTTGCCGGCCCAGCAAATCGATGATCGCCTGCTCCACGCGGGCCGAAAACAGCTGCGCTCCCTGCAATTGCTGCAATTGCCCCTGCGCGTAGCACAGCGCGTGCGGCGCCAGCATGGCGTTGAACTGGGCGAAGGGACGGTCCAGCGCAGGCGCGTCGAACGTCAGGGTGTTGCGCGCCTGGCCGAAGGTGACGGCGGCGCCGAAGCATTCGGCAATGGCCGGCGCGAACCACGGCGCCTTGCCCTGGAAGCCGGCATGGAAGGCGGTGGGTGTGCCGTCGTCGTAGGCGCGCGCCACCAGCGACAGCATGCGGAAATTGGCCAGCGCCTGCATGGCGCCCCCCAGCTGGCAGAATTCGGACAGGTATTCGATCTCGATGCGCGTGCCATTTTCACTCATCAGCATGAAGTCGAATTCGCCGATCAGGCCCCGCAAGTGCAGCAGCTCGTGCAGCGCGCTGCGCAGGGTGGGGCGATTGAAGCAGACGTGGGCGATGCCCGAGTAATGCGCGAACCAGTGCGTCACGTCGAGATCGAGCAGACCGCGGTGCTGCGGCAGCTGCTGGGCGTAGGCCGTCATGCGGCGGTGCCGCTCGGCGTTGATGCGGCCGCCCGGCTCGTTCAGCTGCGCCGGCGTGATGCCCGTCTGGCGAAAAAAGTCGGCGGGATCGTGGCCATCGGCCTGCATGGCGCGCGCGCATTGCTGCGCGATGCGGTTCGAAACCGTGCGCGTGTCGGGTTTGTGCAAGGCTGTCTCCTGCTTATTCAGCGTATTCCGTTTGTTGTAGTAATTTTTCACAAATATTAGCACTTTGTAGGAGATTGTTGGTTGTTGTGCCATCTAACCAAAAATTGTTCTCGCGGGTATAAAACGCGTGCTGCGCAGTCAAGAAACTCACGCATTCTCACGCTATATTGTTTTCGGCCGGCCTTGCTGCCGCGCCTTGATACCTACAAAAACAGTCTTGGAGATAATGATGAATTGCACTTTGAAACCGATGGCCCGCGTGGTCGCCGGCTGCGTCGCCACGCTTGCCCTGGCCGCTTGCGGCAACAACCACACCGGCAGCGAGGGATACACGCAGCCCGTGTTCGGCGCCACCACCTACACCCAGCTCAAGGTTGACGGCTATACCTTCAAGGACATGAACCGCAACGGCAAGATCGACCCGTACGAAGACTGGCGCCTGCCGGCCGAGGCGCGCGCGGACGACCTGTTGTCGCGCATGAGCCTCGATGAAAAGGCGGGCCTGATGATGCACGGCACGGCGCCCACCGTGGCCGACCCCACCGGCATCGGCCTGGGCGGCGCCTACGATTTGACGGCGCTGCAAGACCTGATCGTCAAGCAATACGTCAATACCTTCATCACCCGCATGGCGGGCGACACGGCCAATATGGCTGCCCAGTACAACAAGGTGCAGGCCCTGAGCGAAACCTCGCGCCACGGCATTCCCGTCTCCATCAGCACGGACCCGCGCCACCATTTCCAGTACACGGTGGGCGCCAGCGCCGGTACCAAGGGTTTCTCGCAGTGGCCGGAAACCCTGGGCCTGGCCGCCATCGGCGACGATGCGCTGGTGCGCCGCTTCGGCGACATCGCGCGCCAGGAATACCTGGCCGTCGGCATCACGCAAGCGCTGTCGCCGCAGGCGGACCTGGCCACCGAGCCGCGCTGGTCGCGCATCAACGGCACCTTTGGCGAAGACGCGGACCTGGCCAAGCGCATGGTGCAGCACTATATCGAGGGCTTCCAGGACGGCAACACGGGCTTGCATGACGGCAGCGTGGTGGCCGTCGTCAAGCACTGGGTCGGCTATGGCGCCACGAAAGAGGGCTTCGACGGCCACAATTACTATGGCCGCTACATGACCTACCCGGGCAACAACTTCGCCTACCACGTGAAACCGTTCGAAGGCGCCTTCACGGCCAAGGCGGCTTCCGTCATGCCGACCTACGCCCTGCCGGACGGCAATATCACCATCGACGGCATCACCCTGGAACAAGTGGCGGCCGGCTTCAGCAAGACCATGCTGACGGATCTGCTGCGCGGAAAATACGGTTTCGAGGGCGTGATCCTGTCCGATTGGGGCATCACGTCCGACTGCGACGCCAACTGCCGCAACGGCACGGCGCCTGGCGTCGCGCCTTCCTTCATCGGCTTCGGCACGCCGTGGGGCATGGAAGACGCCACCAAGGCCGAGCGCTACGTGAAGGCCGTGACGGCGGGGATGGACCAGTTTGGCGGCGTGACGGAAGCGCCGTACCTGACGCAAGCGGTGCAACGGGGCCAGCTGACGGAAGCGCGCATCGACGCGTCGGCGCGGCGCATCCTGATCCAGAAATTCAAGCAGGGCCTGTTCGAGCATCCGTTCGTCGATGCGGCCAAGGCGGCCGCCACCGTGGGCAAGGCGGACTTCATCGAAGCGGGCCTGGAAGCCCAGCGCCGCTCGCTGGTCTTGCTGGAAAACAAGGACAAGGTCTTGCCGCTGGCCGCCACGGTCAAGAAGGTCTACCTGTACGGCATCGATGCGGCCGTGGCGCAGCAGTATGGCTACACGGTGGTCGCCACGCCGCAGGAAGCGGACGTGGCCCTGCTGCGCGTGGCCGCGCCGTATGAAACCCTGCACCCGAACTACATCTTCGGCAGCATGCAGCACGAGGGCCGCCTCGATTACGTCGATGGCAACGCCGACTATGAAGCGATCAAGAATGCGGCCAAGTATGCGCCGAAGACGGTCGTCACCGTGTACCTGGACCGCCCGGCCATCCTAGGCAACGTGCAGGACAAGGCCAGCGCCATCCTCGCCAACTTCGGCGTGAGCGACGGCGCGCTGTTCGATGTCCTGACGGGCAAGGCCAAGCCGCAGGGCAAGCTGCCGTTCGAGCTGCCGTCGTCGATGGCCGAAGTGCAGGTGCAGAAATCGGACGTGCCGTATGACACGGCCCATCCGCTGTACAAGTTCGGCTACGGGCTGGCTTACTAAACCGTCCCTGTTGTCAACGCACGAAAATCCAGCTGCGCTCCCGTGCGGAGCGCAGCGCGGCATCGATCAGCCGGTCGACTTCGTAGCCGTCGCGGAAGGTGGGCCAGACGGGCGCGCCGCTGGCGATAGCCTGCAGAAAATCGCGCGCTTCGATGACGATCTGCTCGTTGTACCCGGTGCCGTGCCCCGCGCCCTGGCTGAACGCCAGGTAGTCGGGGTGGGCGGGCCCCATCAGCAGGCGCTGGAAACCCTGGCGCTGCGCGGGACGGCCGGCGTCGTACAGCCACAGTGCATTCTGGTCTTCCTGATCGAAGGCGATCGCGCCTTTGGTCCCCGTGATGCGGTAGGTGTAGCCCATCTTGCGCCCGGCCGCCACGCGGCTGAAGGTGAGGGCGCCGAGCGCGCCGCTGGCAAAGCGCAGCATTACATTGCCCTGGTCGTCGTTTTCCACCGCTTCCATGCCGTGCGGGCCTTGGCGTTGCGCGTGCACGGTGTTCATGTCGGCCACCAGCGCGTCGACGGGACCGCCCAGGCGCAGGGCCAGGTTGAGCAGGTGCGAGCCCACGTCGGCCAGCGCGCCGGCGCGCGTTGCCGTCGCTTCGCGCGTGCGCCACGAAGCGCGCGCGCGCGGGTCGTGCAGGTAGTCTTCCACGTGTTCGGCGGCGACGTGGATGATCTCGCCGATCTCTCCCGATTCGATGATCTGCCGCGCCAGCTGGCTGGCGGGCGTGCGGATGTAGTTATAGCCGACCATATTGGCCACGCCCGCGCTTTCCGCCGCCTGCGCCAGCAGCAGCGATTCGGCGGCCGTCATGCCCAGCGGCTTTTCGCAGAATACGGGTTTGCCCAGGGCCAGCGCCGCCAGCACGATGTCCTTGTGCGTGGCCGGCGGCGTGGCGACGATGACGGCGTCGATGGCGGGATCATTGACCAGCGCGCGCCAGTCGCCCGTGGAGCGGTTCCACCCCAGTTCCTGCGCGCTGCGCGCCGCACTCTGTTCGCTGCTGGTGGCGATGCAGGCGCACACGGGATTCAGCGCCGTGTGAAAAATGCTGCGCACAGTTTTATAGGCGATGGTGTGGGCCTTGCCCATGTAGCCGGCGCCGATCAGGCCGATGTGGATGTCTTGCATATGCGGGTACTCCGTTCGTGTCGCGGTGAGGGATTCAGGCTTGCCGGCGCCAGGCGTGGCTGTCCAGCGCGTCGATAAAGCGCGCAGCGGGCCAGTCTTGCGCCAGCGCTTCGTGCATCAGCTGCTGCTGCGTGGGCGGCGCCATGCCGGCGATGGGCTGGTCGCGGTCGAGGTTGCAGGGGAAGGCATAGCCTTCGGCGCAGGCGGCAATCGCGTGGCTGATGCCAATGTCATCCAGGACTCCCTGCGCGCGCAGCGCCTGCAGGGCCGGATACAGTGCGGCGCTCATGGCGCGGCGGTCCAGCGCTTCCATGGCGCGCCCGAACGGCGACGCCACTTGCAGCAGGTTGGCCATGCGGCGGATGTCGGACGAGCGGTTATGCCCGGCCGCGTGGAACAGGGCGGGGTTGAAGAACACGGCGTCGCCTTGGGACAGGGGCAGCTGCACGCAATGCTGCGCAAAGTAGTCGCGGAATGGCCGCTGCTGCCAGGCGAGAAAACCGGCGCGGTAGCGCTGCGACCCGGGCAGGTACAGGGTGGGGCCCGATGCCAGCGGCATGTCGCAATGGGCGACGGCGCCCTGCAAGGTCAAGAGGGTCGACATCTGGTGCACGGGCGCGGGATAGGCGGCGCAGCTGGCGGCGCTCTGGAAGCCCAGGTGATAGTCGCGGTGCGGCGCCTGGGCCGCTCCGCCCGGGTTGACGACATTGACTTGCGCCGTCATCTGGTAGGCGGGACCCAGCCAGGCCTCGGCGATCCACGCGAAAACGGGGTTGGCGTAATAGCGCGCGAACGCCTCGGGTGCCCGCAGACACAGTTTTTGCTGGGCGTTCCAGATGCGGTCATTCGCGCCTGGTTTGGCGAAATGGTCTCCGCCCGCCTGGCCGCTCGCATGCTGCTCGGCGATCAGCGCGCGAAACACGCCGCTTACCTGTTCCAGCGTGTCCATGTCGGCGACGGCGCGTTGCAGCACGATGACGCCGGGACCATCCATCAGCGCCCGGCCCCATTCGGCCTGCAGCGCGCGCAGCGACACCGCACTGGCGGCCAGCGCGCGCACCCGGTCGCAGTCGTAGACGAGAATGTTTTCTTTCACCGCGGCGGCGTGGGGATAGTCGGCCAGCGCCGTGCATAGGCTGACGGTGGCGATGAAATCCTGCAGATCGCAGTTTTCTGATGCCAGCCAGAAGGGGCTGGGCGGCGCTGCGGCGGCGTCTGTGGTGGGCATGCGGTGTCTCCGTTGTTTAAGTTGTAGAATCAGTATAGGGATGAAAATCCGCATTTTTCATCAAAAAATCCATCAAAAAACCATCAATCTGAATTGGATATGGCATGACGCATCCGTTCCCCGTCAAGGTCGTGGCGCTGCAGGCCGGCGTCAGCGTGGCCACCGTCGACCGCGTGATCAAGCAGCGCGGCGGCGTGCACGCCAATACTGTGCGCCGCGTGATGCAGGCGCTCGATGAACTGGCGCGGCAAAGCACGCAGGTGGGCCTGGCCGGCAGAAAATTCATGCTCGATGTGCTGATGGTGGCGCCGCGCCGCTTCACGGACGCCGTGCGGGCCGCGCTGGAGGTCGAATTGCCGTCGCTGCATCCGGCCGTGCTGCGTTCGCGCTTTCACCTGCATGAAACCCTGGAGGTGGACGGCATCGTCGACCTGCTGGAGCGCATCCGCAAGAACGGCAGCCACGGGGTGCTGCTGAAAGCACCGGACTTGCCAGCGGTGGCGGAAGCGGTGAACCGGCTGGCGGCGGCCGGCATCCCCGTCGTGACCCTGGTGACGGACTTGCCAGGCTCCGCGCGCCGCAGCTACGTGGGCATGGATAACCGCGCGGCGGGCGAGACGGCCGCCTGCCTGGTCGGCCAGTGGCTGGGCGCGGGCAGGCGTCCAAGGAAACAGCAGGTGCTGGTAACCTTGAGCAGCAACCGTTTTCATGGCGAGGAAGAGCGCGAGATCGGCTTTCGCCGCGCGCTGCGCGAACGTCACCGCCATTTATCCATCGTCGAAGTGAGCGAGGGCCACGGCATCGACGGGGCCACGGGGGCGCTGGTGCGTCTAGCCCTGGCAGATCATCCGGGCATCGCCGCCGTGTATTCGATCGGCGGCGGCAATGCCGCCATCGTGCAGGCCTTTGCGCGAGCGGGCCGGCCCTGCCAGGTCTTCATCGGTCACGACCTCGATGCGGACAACGTGGCGCTGCTCAAGTCGGGCGCCATCCAGGCCGTGCTGCACCACGACCTGGGCCAGGACATGCGCCGCGCCTGCCAGGAAATCCTGCGGGCGCAGGGCGCGCTGCCGGCCCTGGCGCAATCGCCGTCACTGTCCGCCATCCAGATCGTCACGCCGTGGAATCTGCCTGCCCTGAACGGGGTGAATTGACAGGCCTGCGAGGCTGGCCGATACTCGCCGCTTCGCTCATCGTTCACCTCAGGAAGGAATCCCCCGATGTCCGTCACGCCGAAATTGCAGCAGACCGTACTTGCCGCCGCGCTTGCAGCCGCGCTGGCCATGCCCGCCATGGCGGCCGACCCCGTCGTTTCCGCAGCGGCTTCCGCGTCGTCCGCCTGGGTCGAGGCCAGCAACCGCAACGCGGCCATCGTGCTGGCGGCGCAGGCGCAGTTCTCGCCCGAAGACGCGTCCGACAGGGGCCTGGCCCAGTACGACGGCATGGCCGCCGACCTGGGGCCGGACATCATCGGGCGCCAGGTCGCGGCCATGCGGAAGGCGCGCGCGCAGTTGCAGCAGAAGCTGGAACTGGAACGCGACGAACGCATACGCCAGGACCTGGAAATTCTGATCGGCGCCGTCGATCAGGAAATCGCCGGCACCGAGCTGGAAGCCAGATACACCCTGCCGTGGGTCGATGTGCCGCAGATGGTCTTTGGCAGCATGCAAAGCCTGCTGCAGGAGCAGCGCCCGGCCGCGCGCCGCGCCAAGGCGCTTGAGCGCCTGCGGCGCTATGTGGGCCAGTTCCCGGGCAGCACGCCGATCACGCAGCAGGCGAAGGCGCGCTTCACGGAGAAAATCGGCACGCCTGGCCTGGCCGGTCCCGTGCGCCTGCAGGTGGCGCAGTCGCTGGAAAACGTGCCCACGTATATCGCCGGCATCCGCAAGCTGTTCGCCGACATGAAGATCGCAGGTGCCGAACCCGCGCTGGCCGCCATGGAGCAGCAGCTGAACGACTATGCGGCATGGGAAAAGCAGGTGGTGCTGCCATTGGCGCGCACGGATTTCCGCATGGCGCCCGAGCTGTATGCGTTTCGCCTGAAGCAGGTGGGCATCGACATCGAGCCGCACGCGCTGGTGGAACGGGCGCAGGTGGCCTACCTGGAAACGCGCGCCGCCATGCAGGCGCTGGCGCCCGTGGTAGCGGCCAGGCTGGCCTTGAAGGGCGTCGACGGTAGCGACTACCGCCAGGTGCTGCGCGCGCTGAAGAGCGATTCGATCCCGAACGCGCAGCTCGAAGCGCACTACAAGGGCGTCAATACGCAGCTCGAGGAACGCATCGCCCGGCAGCGCGTGGTCGATATCCCTGCGCGCGCCATGACCATGCGCCTGGCGTCCGCCGCCGAATCGGCGGCCCAGCCGGCGCCGCATATGCGTCCGCCTCCGCTGATCGGCAATACGGGAGAGCACGGCCAGTTCGTCCTCCCCGTCAGCAATCCGGCCGCCAGCGGCAAGGGCGAAGCGTATGACGATTTCAATTTCGCGGGCGCGGCCTGGACCCTGAGCGCGCACGAGGGCCGTCCCGGCCACGAGCTGCAGTTCAGCGCCATGGTGGAGCGGGGCGTGTCGCAGGCGCGCAGCCTGTATGCGTTCAACAGCGTCAACGTGGAAGGCTGGGCGCTGTACGCGGAAGCGGAGATGATCCCGTACGAGCCGGCCGAGGGCCAGTTCATCGCGCTGCAGTTCCGCATGCTGCGCGCGGCGCGCGCCATGCTCGACCCGATGCTGAACCTGGGACAAGTCACGCGTGAAGAGGCGGGGCGCATCCTGACCGACGAAGTGATGCTGTCGAAACCGATGGCGCGCCAGGAGCTGGACCGCTACACCTTCAACATGCCGGGCCAGGCGGGCAGCTATTTCTACGGCTATACGCGCATCCTGCAGCTGCGCGCGGAAACGGAGCTGGCGCTGGGAGACCGATTCGACCGCCTGGCCTTCAACAACTTCCTGCTGGGACAGGGCTTGCTGCCGCCGGACTTGCTGGCCAAGGCCGTGCGCGAACACTTCATCCCCGGGCAGAGAAAAGCGAAGGGCTGACGGCGGGCGACTCGCACCGCATACCCTATACTGGCGTCCTTGAATTAATGACGTGAGCGTGGCTGCATGTGGCGTGGGATCGTATCTGGTTTGCTGGCCGGCGCCTTCTGGGGCGCCGTTTTCATTGTGCCCGTCTTGCTGCCGGACTTTTCTCCGGCCGAGCTGATGATGGGCCGCTACATCTGCTATGGCGCGCTGGCGGCGGGCCTGATGCTGCCGCGCCTCTTGCCCCTGCTGCGCCGGCTGCGGCGCGGCGATTGGCTGGCCATGCTGCGCCAGGCGCTGGCGGGCAATGTCGTGTATTACCTGCTGCTGGCGTATGGCGTCAAGCTGGCCGGCGTGGCGCCCACGTCGCTGATCATCGGTTTGCTGCCCCTGAGCGTGACGCTGTTCGGCCACAAGGACCACGGCGCGCCGCCCTTGCGCCGCCTGGCCTTGCCGCTGCTGGTGGTGGCCGCAGGCATCGCCTGCATCAATGTCGATATCTTCAGCCAGGCAGGCGGCGCGGGCGCGGATGGCGCCAGCCTGGCGCACAAGCTGGCCGGCGTGTTGTGCGCCATCGGCGCGCTCGCGTGCTGGACCTGGTATGCGCTCGACAATGCCCGTTTCCTCAAGCGCCATGCGCATGTCAGCGCCGCGGAGTGGGCCATGCTGTATGGCCTGGCCAGCGGCGTCATCGCGCTGGTCGTGGGCGCCGTGATGCTGGCGCTGCAGCCCACGGGTATCGCCGATGGCGGTCCGGCGCGCGACTGGCCCCGCTTCTGGTTTGTGTGCCTGCTGCTGGCGCTGGGCGCTTCCGTGATCGGCAACTACCTGTGGAACCTGGCGTCGCGCCGGGTGCCCGTCACCCTGTCGGGCCAGCTGATCCTGTCGGAGACCCTGTTCGCGCTGCTGTACGGCTTCGTCTACGCGCAGCGCATGCCGCGCCCGCTGGAGTGGGCAGCCATGCTCTTGCTGACGGCGGGCGTGCTGTGGTCCGTGCAGCGGCATGCGCACGAGGAGGTAGAGGGGCGGGCAGAGGGGCGGGGAGACGGGCGTGGGGCAGGGCGGACGTAGCGAAAAATACATTGTTGCCAGTCCGCCGTTTGCCCTGGGCCGGCCGTATAATGACGCTCATTTGCCGGTCACCCAGGGAGTTCCGCTTGCAGCTACCGATCCGTTATCCGAACATGCCGCAACTGCTGCTGAAGGCGCGCGACAGCCTGCTTCAGCATTTCCGCCCCATCCTCAATCACTTCGGCGTGACGGAGCAGCAGTGGCGCATCATGCGCGCGCTGAACGAAAGCCCCACCCTGGAGCCGCGCGAACTGTGCGAGATCTGCCAGATTTCCAGCCCCAGCATGAGCGGCATCCTGGCGCGCATGGAAGAAATCGGCCTGATCGGGCGCAGCAAGTTCGAAGGCGACCAGCGCCGCCGCAAGGTGCACCTGTCGGAAGCGGGTGCCAGCCTGCTGCTGCAGATGGGTAAATTGATCGACCTGCAATATGCCCACCTGGAGGAAGCGTACGGCAAGCAGGTGTTCGAAGACATGCGCCGCACCCTGGAAGCCTTCATTGCCCTCGAAACCCTGCCGGTGGCGCCCGCCATCCTGCGCTGAACCCCGAACTTCTCCTTGCCTGAGCATCATCGGGCGCGTGTTTTTCGACACGCGCCGCCGCTGCTTTTGCCATGCCCGTTCCACGCATTGCCGCACCTTGCCGGGCTCACGCCTGCGCGCCTGCCGGTTTTGCTATAAGACTCATCAATGTTTTGCTATAAGACTATGCTCTACAGTCAATCACTTACATGTGAGTAAATAAGCGTATAATTTGCCGCACTTGATCTAAATCAAGAAGAACAGCGGATGCCCCATTGTTGATGGGGCGGCAACGGGGCGCCACGCCCGTATTTCGCCAGATAAAACAGGAAAGTCAGGAAAAAAATGAACCATACATGCATGCGCGCTGCGGCGCTGGCCGTTTCCACGCTCATCGGCGCAAACGTTTGCGCCCAAAGCAATGTCACCATCTATGGCGTGGTCGACGCGGCCACCGCGTACGCGAGCAACCAGGGCGGCAAGTCGAATACCTATATGCGCAGCGGTAACTTGTCCGCCAGCAAAATCGGTTTCCAGGGCGTGGAAGACCTGGGCGGCGACCTGAAGGCGCTGTTCCTGCTGGAAAACGGCTTTGAAAGCGATACGGGCGCGCAAAGTTCGGCCAGCGCCCTGTTCAACCGCCAGGCTTACGTGGGCCTGCAATCGCACGCCTACGGCAGCCTGACGGCCGGGCGCCAGTACACGCCGTACTATCTGCTCGTGGGTTCCCTGGCATCGAGCAACGTCTTGACGGGCGCCACCGGCGCCCACCCGGGCGATATCGACGGCCTCGATACGACCGTGCGCATCAGCAATTCCGTCAGCTACAGCATGCCCGCCTGGCGCGGCTTGCAGGCCAGCGCGCAATACGGTTTCGGCGAAGCGGCCGACGGCAATGCCGTGGGCAGCAGCTTCAGCGCCGCCGTCAAGTACAGCACCTCGCCGGCGGAATTTGCGCTCGGCTATCTGAAACTGAAAAATGGCGAGAACGGCACGGGCTGGAGCGACAAGGCCTCGGCCAGCTTCGGCATCTCCGCCATCAACCAGGGCTACGCCTCGGCCGACAGCATCGAATTCATCGCCGCCAGCGCCCGCTACACCATGGGCAAGTGGATGGTGGGCGCCAACGCCAGCAACGTGCAATACCAGGCGGGCAGCCATTCCACGTTCCGCGACACGGCCATCTTCAACACGGCCGGCCTGATCGCCAGCTACCAGTGGACGCCGCAGTGGTTCCTGAGCGCCGGCTACAGCGATACCTACGCCAGCCGCGCCAACGGCGTGTCGGACCGCGCGCGCTACCGCCAGCTGTCGTTCGAACAGAATTACGCACTGTCCAAGCGCACGGCGATCTACCTGATCGAAGCGCGCCAGCTGGCGCGCGGCCAGACCCTGGGCCAGAACGGCGCCATCGTCGACGCCGTCGCCTCGGTCGGCGATTCGCAAAACGGTACGCCGTCGTCGAACGGCGGCCAGACGGTGGTGATGGTCGGTCTCAAGCATTCTTTCTGAACGGTTGCTGAACTCACGGGAGCTTCAATTGGACGCTATACACAACAAGGAGGGCCGCGGCCCCCTGAATCCCGGCCGCCGCATGGTGCTGGCCGGCTTGCTGTCGGCTTCGGCCGCGGCGCTGATTCCCTGGGCGCTGGCCGAGCCGGTCGCCAGTGCGGAGCAGGGCGCCTTCCTCGGCGTGTCGGCCATGCTGGTGGGGCGCCAGGTGCTCGATCCCGTGCTGGCCCGGCGTCTGTATGAGGCGCTGGTGGCGCAGGACGCCGCCTTCCCCGCGAATGTGCGCGCGCTGCTGGCCCTGATCAATGCGCAGGGCTTGCAGGCGGCCGGCCTGCAGGAAGCGCTCGATGCGCTTGACCCGGCCCAGTCGCCGCTGGCGGCCCTGCCGCGCCAGATCGCCAGCGCCTGGTACCTGGGCATCGTCGGCACGGGCGAAGCGGCCGTCTGCGTCGCCTACGAGCAGGCGCTGAACGCGGCCGTCGTGGCCGACGTCCTGAAGCCTCCCACGTATTCCTACGGCGCCTACGGCAGCTGGGCCAGAAAACCCATTTAAGGAGCCATCATGGCTGAAGCACTCTCCGCCGATTACCTCGTGATCGGCTCCGGCATCATCGGTTCGCTGGCCGCGCGCAAACTGGCGCTGGCCGGCGCCTCGGTGCTGATCCTCGAAGCGGGCCCGCGCGTGTCGCGCGGCGAAATCGTCGCCCGTTTCCGCAACACGACGCGCCGCAGCGACTGGATGTCGCCGTATCCGTCCGTCGCCACGGCGCCGCACCCGATCTACCAGCCGAAGGATAACGGCTACCTGGTGCAGGCGGGCCCGTACCCGTACCCGGCCGAATACATCCGCCAGTTCGGCGGCACCTCGTGGCACTGGGCCGCGCAGGCGTGGCGCAACGTGCCGAACGATTTCCGCATCCATACCTTGTATGGCGTGGGCGTTGACTGGCCCATCAGCTACGAAGACCTGGAGCCGTTCTACCAGGAAGCGGAAGAGATCATGGGTGTCTCGGGCGCCGAGAACACGGGTTCGCCGCGCAAGCAGCCATTCCCGATGGATGCCGTGACGGAGCCGTACGCCATGCGCCGCATCCGCGAACGCCTCGACCCGTCGTTCAAGGTGGTGGGCAATACGGTGGCGCGCAACAGCGTCAGCTACGATGGCCGCCCGGCCTGCTGCGGCAACAACAGCTGCCAGCCGATCTGCCCCATCGACGCGCAATACCACGGCGGCATCGCCGCGCAGCAGGCGGAAGACGCGGGCGTGAAGATCGTCTGCAACGCCAACGTCTACAAGCTGGAACACGACGCGCAGGGCCGCATCACGGCTGCCCTGTACTACGACGTGGATAAAAAGAGTCACCGGGTCACGGCCAGGACCTTCATCCTGGCCGCCAACGGCATCGAAAGCCCCCGTTTGCTGCTCGTTTCCGCCACGGACAAGTACCCGAACGGCCTGGCCAACAGCAGCGACATGGTGGGCCGCAACCTGATGGACCACCCGAGCACCTCGATCACCTTCGACGCCGATGAAGACCTGTGGCTGGGCCGGGGCCCGCAAAGCCCCAATTCCATCAATACCATGCGCGACGGCGACTTCCGCAGCCAGCATTCGCCATACCGCCTCGATTTCACGAACATCTCGCGCGTCGATGGCGCGACCAGGGAGTTGATCGGCAAGGGCGTGTTTGGCGCGGAATTCGAACAGCAGCTGCGTTTCCGCTCGGCGCGCGAAATGAGCCTGAAAAACGTGCTGGAAGTGCTGCCGAACCCGGAAAACCGCATCGCCCTCAGCAGCGAGAAGGATGCCATGGGCATCCCCAAGCCGCAGGCGCATTATGCGATCGACGACTACACGAAACGGGGCCACGAGCGCTCGAAGCAGGATTTCGAGCAGATCGCCAAACTGATGGGCGGCACCAATCTGCGCCACAGCAAGGAAGGCGTGTTCGCCAACAACCAGCACATCTGCGGCACCCTGTCGATGGGTTCCGATCCGGCCAAGGCCGTGTGCGACCAGTGGGGCCGCACGTTTGATCATGCCAACCTGTTCCTGTGCAGCACCGGCGTGCTGCCCACGTCCGGCACCTGCAATTCGACGGAAAACGGCCTGGCCGTGGCACTGCGCACCGTCAAGCATATCCTCGACGAACAACAGGGAGGAACAGCATGATGGCGACCTTCAGAACGGCGGCCGGCGCCGCCTTGCTGGCACTGGCCTTGCCCGTGCTGGCGGCGAACGCCCCTGGCGCCGACGTGCAGGCCATCGAGCGCGGCCGCTACCTGGCGACGGCGGGCGACTGCATCGCCTGCCACAGCGTCCCTGGCGGCAAGCCGATGGCGGGCGGCCTGGCCCTGGCCACGCCGCTGGGGGCCATCGTCGCCACCAACATCACGCCGTCGACAACGCACGGCATCGGCAACTACACGCTCAAGCAGTTTTCCGACGCCGTGCGCCATGGCGTGCGGGCCGACGGCGCGCACCTGTACCCGGCCATGCCTTACACGGCCTACGCCAAGGTGACGGATGACGACACGGCCGCCCTGTACGCCTACTTCATGCATGGCGTGGCGGCGGTGGACACGGCGCCGGCAACACAGACGGACTTGCCGTTCCCGTTCAACATCCGCCTGTCGATGGCGGGCTGGAATTGGCTCTTCCTCGACAAGAAGCCGTTCGTGGCCGATGCGGCCAAGAGCATGGAGTGGAACCGCGGCGCCTACCTGGCGCAAGGGCTGGCCCACTGCAGCACCTGCCACACGCCGCGCAACGCGCTGATGGCCGAGCAGCTGTCGAAGGAGCTGGGGGGCTTTGATCTGGGTACCTGGTTTGCGCCGAACATCACCTCGGACGCCAACAGCGGCATCGGCAGCTGGAGCCAGCAGGACCTGGTCGATTACCTGCGCACGGGCCGCGCCGCGCACCGGGGGCAGGCTGCCGGACCGATGGCCGAAGCCATCGACCATAGCCTGAAGCACCTGAGCGACGCGGACCTGAGCGCCATCGCGCACTACATCAAGAGCGTACCCGCCATCCGCGACAAGGCGGATACGAAACCGGTGACGCAATGGGGCCAGGCGGGCGACGAGCTCAATGCGATCCGCGGCGTGGCGCTGCCGCAGGACTTGAACAAGATGTCGGGTGTGCAGCTGTACGATGCGCAGTGCGCCAGCTGCCACCAGGCCAGGGGCGAGGGCAGTTTCGACGGCAGCTTGCCGCCCTTGTTCCACAACTCGGTGACGGGCCGCAGCAACAGCAACAATCTGGTGATGGCAATCCTCGATGGGGTGGAGCGGCAGGATGGCAAGGGTAATCATACTGCGGGACACCTGATGCCAGCCTTCCGCCAGACCCTGTCGGACGAGCAGATCGTCACCCTCGGCAATTACGTGCAGAAGATGTACGGCAATCCTGACGTGAAGGTGACGGCGGAACAGGTGACGACCCTGCGAAATGGCGGTCCTGCCTCGAACCTGATCGGCCTGGCCCGCGCCGCCATCATCGTCGCCGTGCTGGTGTTGCTGGCCTTGCTGCTGTGGTGGCGGGGACGGCGGCGCAAGGAAACATCAGCAGCTTAAAAAATCACCCTGAAGCAAAGGCTGGGGTCAGACCCGACAGGGTCTGACCCCTTTTTTTTCGCAGGATTTTGCAACTCGTTTGCATATGCGGGACTTATGTACTATCATGAGTTACATGAGACGCGACAGCAAACTATCATCGATCCTCCATGTGCTGCTGCACATGGCCCACGCGGGACGCCCGATGACGTCCGAGGAACTCGCCGGCTGCCTGGACACCAACCCCGTGCTGGTGCGGCGCGTGATGGCCGGCTTGCGCGAACGCGGCTACGTGGCCTCGGTCAAGGGCCATGGCGGCGGCTGGCGTATCGTCTGCGACCTGCACCGCGTCACCTTGCAAGACATCTACGTGGCCGTGGGTTCGCCCACCATCTTCGCCATGGGAAACCGTGTCGACCAGCCGGGCTGTCTGGTGGAGCAGGTGGTCAACCAGTCGCTGGCCGGCGCCTTCGACGAAGCTGAGGCGCTGCTGATCCGGCGCTTCGGCGCCGTTACCCTGGCCGAGCTGGCCGACCGTTTCAGCCAAGAATATGCCATCCACCGAGGAGCACCCCATGCACATCTTTGACGCCATCATCGTCGGCGGCAGCTACGCCGGCCTGTCCGCCGCCACGCAACTGGCGCGCGCGCGCCGCCGCGTGCTGGTGATCGACGGCGGCCAGCGCCGCAACCGCTACGCCAGCCATTCCCACGGTTTCCTGACCCAGGACGGCAGCGGGACGGCCGCCATCGCCGCCGAGGGCAAGGCGCAGCTGCTGGCGTATGCCACCGTCACCTGGCTGGACGGCACGGCAGTGCTGGCGGCAGCCAGCCGCGATGGCTTCGACGTGACCCTGGCGGACGGCAATGTCGTTCACGGCCGCCGCCTGGTGCTGGCCACCGGCGTGATCGATGAACTGCCGCCCGTCGATGGCTTGTCCGAGCGCTGGGGCGCCAGCGTCTTTCACTGCCCCTATTGCCACGGTTATGAACTGGAGCATGGCGCCATCGGCGTGCTGGCCACGGGGCCACTGTCGATGCACCATGCGCTGATGCTGCCCGACTGGGGCACGGTCACTTTTTTCCTGAATGGCGCGTTCGAACCCGATGCGGCGCAGCTGGCGCAACTCGAGGCGCGCGGCGTGACGGTGGTGCGCACGCCCGTGGCGCGGATCGACGGCGTGGCCGACGTGGTCATGGCCGACGGCAGCCGCCATGCGATGGCCGGCCTGTTCGTGGCCACCCGCACCCGCCTGGCCAGTGCCCTGGCTGTGACGCTGGGCTGCGCGCTGGAAGAGGGCGCCATGGGTCCGTTCGTGCGCACCGACGAGCAAAAGGCCAGCAGCGTGCCCGGCATCTTTTGCTGCGGTGACGCGGGCCGCATGGCCGGCAGCGTGGCGTTCGCGGTGGCCGACGGCGCCATGGCGGGTGTGGCGGCGCACCGTTCGCTGATGTTCGGGCTGGATCAGGCGGCAAAACCGCCGTCGATCTTCAGCCCGGCGCCCGTGACGAAGGCCGCTTCGTCGCTGGCCAGGTAAGCCACCATGCCGGCGATTTCATCGGCCGTGCCGTGGCGGGGCAGGGCCATCAGGCCGTGCATCAGGTCGGCGAAGTCGCCCGTGGGCGGGTTCATGTCGGTGGCGACGGGGCCCGGTTCCACGTTGTTGATGGTGATGCCGCGCGGTCCCAGGTCGCGCGACAGGCCTTGCGTCAGGCCGCTCAGCGCCGATTTGCTCATGGCGTAGGCGGCCGCGCCGCCGAAGGGCATGCGGTGCGCATTCGTGCTGCCGATATTGATGATGCGCCCGCCCGTCTGCATGTGCGCCACGGCCGCCTTGATGGCCACGAACACGGCGCGCACGTTGACGGCAATCGTCTTGTCGAAGTCGGCCAGCGAAAAATCATCGATGGCGCCGGGCAGGAATACGCCCGCGTTGTTGACGAGGATGTCGACACGGCCAAATTGCGCAGCCACCTGGTCGATGGCGGCCGTCAGGGCCGCGGCATCAGCCGCATCGGCCTGCACGCCCAGCGCCTTGCCGCCGGCCGCTTCCACCTTGGCGGCCAGCGCCTGCGCTTCGGCGGCCGAGCTTTGATAGGTGAAGACGACATGGGCGCCCTGGCTGGCCAGGCGGCGCACGATGGCCGCGCCGATGCCGCGCGAGCCGCCCGTCACAAAGGCGATCTTGTTCAGCAGTGACTGGGTATGGTTGCTTTGGGTTTGCATGATGGGCTTTCTGTGTGAGGAGTCGAGGAATTCAGTATCTAGGTTTCATTCCTGGCGCGCTAGCCATGAATCGCTACAATCACTTTCAACTAAAACGATCAAGTGAGCGGGTAGAATAGGCGCATGGATGCCCTCAATCACTTGCAATCGTTTGTGCTGTCCGCCGAGCTGGGCAGTTTTTCGGCGGCCGCGCGCCGCCTGGGGCTGACGCCGGCGGCCGTCAGCAAGAACGTGGCGCGGCTGGAAGCGAGCCTAGGACTGCGCCTGTTCCAGCGCAGCACGCGCCGCCTGACCCTGACGGAAGGGGGCGAACGCTTCCTGCAGCAGATAGCCGGCGCCCTGTCCACCTTGCGCGAGGCGATCGCCGGCGTGGCCGAAGAGGGCGGCCAGCCGGCCGGCATCCTGAAAATCAGCATGGCGCCGTCGTTCGGGCGCAGCTACGTGGTGCCCTTGCTGGGCGACTTCATCGCGCGCTACCCGGGCGTCATTCCCGACTGCCATTTCGACAACCGGCAAGTGGACTTGATCGGCGAGGGCTTTGACGTGGCCATCGGCGGCGGCATCGAGCTGACTCCCGGCGTGGTGGCGCGCGAACTAGGTCACGCCCTCGTCGTCGCCACGGCGTCGCCCGCCTTCATGCGGGGGAAACGCATGCCCGCCCATCCTTCGGATCTGGCGCAACTCGACGGCGTGGCGCGCCGCTCGGCCGGCAGCGGCAGATTGCGCAGCTGGATATTGCGCGATGGAGCGGGCGGCGAAGGCGTGGCCGAATGCCGGCCGCGCGCCATCTTCGACGATCCGGAAGCGATGGCGCAGGCGGCCATCCAGGGTGTCGGCGTGGCGCTGCTGCCCATGCCGCACGCGCTGGCCCACTTGCGCAGCGGCGCGTTGATCCGCCTGCTGCCCGGCTGGCATGCCGATTCCGGCCCCTTGTCCGTGTACTATGCGAGCAAGAAGCTGCTGCCCGCGAAGACGCGCGTCTTCGTCGATTTTTTGCTGGAGCAGTTCCGCCAGCGCGATTTCGCCGCGCAGATGCGGCCCGATTAAACAAAGAAAAATTCTCATGCCTGATAACTACAGTCTGTTTTACACCTTCGACGGCGATCAACCCTTGCATTTCCGCGAAGCGCGCGTTTTCGGTACGACCGTCTGGACGGCCGCCGGCGCGGCCATGACCTGGGGCGCGGAGACGCGCCAGGACTACGCCAGCGATGCCGAGGCGCACGCCGCGCACGTAGCCCGTTGCCAGGCGGCGCTGGCCGATGGCTACAGCTTGGCGCGGGCGAGCGCCATCGATCCGGCCGTCTTCGATTTCGCGCTGCTGCAAACCCTGGTGGCGCAGGCCGCGCGCCTGGCTTTCGACTGCGTGCGCCGTGCGCATCCGGAGCAGCATATCGACGCTTTCGCGCTGGTCAGCGACGACAGCGCCATGACCATCGGCCCCATGGCGAACAGCCGCGAAGCGCTGGCCGCCTCGGAATACGGCGAAGAGATGCTGTGGAACCCGGCCGAATGGACGTTTGACGACGGCGGCGCCTACTTCGACAGCGCCTACCGTTTGCTGCTGCAGGCGCACCGTGGCTTGCCGTTCGACGTCGCATTCGCCACCTTCCGCACCGGCGTGTTCGACGCCTGCATCGCGGCGCTGGCGCAGCTTGACGCCGAAGGGGTATTCGGCACGGGCGCCGCGCGCGATGAAAATCTGCTGCTGTTCGAGGTCAGCGACAGCGAGCCGGTGGAAGGCGCGCTGGCGCGTTTGAATCCGCCGGCCGTGGTGGCGCGTTTCGAGGCATGGATGGCCAGCTGGGCCGACTAGGTTCTACGCTGCCACCAGCCTGAGTCTTGTAATCTCCGCCGGCGCACCGATGCGCTTCGGCGGGCCCCAGTAACCGGTGCCGCGGCTGACATAAATCCACAGGCGGCCGCGCCGGTGCAGGCCCGCCACGTAAGGCTGCTGCAGCGGCACGAACAGATTCCACGGCCAGAATTGTCCCCCGTGCGTGTGGCCCGACAGTTGCAGGTCGTAGCCGGCCGCTTCCGCCTCGGGCGCGCTGCGCGGCTGGTGCGCCAGCAGGATGCGGGGGATATCGGCCGGTGCGCCGGCGATGGCGCCCTGCGGGTCGCTGCGTTGATCCGGATCGAAGGCGCCGGCATTGAAATCGGTGACGCCGGCCAGCGCCAGGCGCGCGCCGTCGTGCTCGAGCACCGCATGTTCGTTCATCAGCACGCGCAAGCCCAGGCGGCGGAACTCCGCCACCCATGGCGCGGCGCCCGAATAGTATTCGTGGTTGCCCGTGACGAGAAAGACGCCATGGCGCGCCCGGAGCTCGCCCAGCGGCGCCGTATGGCTGCCCAGTTGCGCCACCGTGCCGTCGACCACGTCGCCGGTGATGGCGATGACATCCGCTTGCAGGCCGTTGGCGCGCGCGACGATGGCGTCCACATAGGCGCGCTTGATGGTGGCGCCCACGTGGATGTCGCTCAGCTGCACGATGCTAAAACCTTGCAGGGCGGCCGGCAGGCCGGTAATCGGCACCGTCCCTTCGCGCACGCGCGCCACACGGCGGGCGTTGATGAAACCGACTACGGTGGCCAGCAGCGCCAGGGCGAGCGCCGCCACGGCGGAGGCCTGGGCGTGGGGGCGGGTGGCGGGAACCAGCATCAGCAGTTCGCGCAGCATGGTGAGCACGAATAGCGAGGAAAAAAAGCCCATGCACAGCGAGCCGGCCCAGCTCAAACGGTCGGCCAGGCGCGCATCGTTGGTGACGGCGCGGGCGAAGATGGTCATCGGCATCAGCATGGTCGAGGCCAGCAATACGGCGCCGCCCAGCAGCCAGCCGGCCAGGCCGACGGGCAGCGCTGGCAGCAGCAGCCAGCCCAGCAGGGCGTGCAGGGCGCCCAGTATCATGGTGATGCGCAGCAGCGGCGTGCGGGTTTTCATGTGATCGTTCCAATGGTGGGGGTGCCCGGCGCGGCGGATGCGATGCGGCGCCATCGCCGACCGCCGATTATAGCCGACGCCTCGGCAACCGGCAGCCGGCCCCCCCGCTCATGCTGCGCTTATGGCGTGATATGCAGCCCCAGCATGGCCAGCTTGCCGAAATCGACTGGCTTGGCGAAGTGCTCGTTGAACCCGGCCTGCAGTGCCGCCTGGCGGTCGTGTTCCTGGCCGTAGCCGGTCAGCGCCACGAGCTGGAATTGCTGCGGTATCGGCAGCTGGCGCAATTTGCCGGCCACGTCGTAGCCGCTCATGTCGGGCAGGCCGATGTCGAGAAAGACGATGTCGGGCTTGAATTCCAGGGTGCGCTCGGTCGCTTGCGCGCCCGTGTAGGCCGTGCGCACCGTGTGGCCGTACATCTCCAGCAGTTCGGCCAGGGTGTCGGCCGCATCGCTGTTGTCGTCGACCACGAGGATGCGCTGGCTGCCGCCGCTGGCCGCTTCGGGCGCCGGCGCGGCGGCCGGCACGGGCACGTTGGCGTCGAGGGGCAGCATCACTTCGAAGGTGCTGCCCAGTCCCACGCCGGGGCTGTGCACGCTGACCTGGCCGCCGTGCAAGGTCACCAGGTTGCGCACCAGCGACAGGCCGATGCCCAGGCCGTCCTGCACCCGGTCGGGCGAATGGCCGCTCTGCTCGAACAGGCCGAAGATGCTGTCGATGCTGGCGGCGGCGATGCCGATGCCGTTGTCGCTCAGGCGGATGCGCACATTGTCGCCTTCGCGCGCGGCGGAAATCGCGATGCGTCCGCCCGGCGCCGTGAACTTGGCCGCGTTGAGCAGCAGGTTGGCGACGATCTGCGACAGACGCACGGCGTCGCCGCAGACCCACAGTTCTTCCTTGGGCAGATGCACGTCGAGCGCATGGCCGCGCGCCTCGATGCTGTGCGAACTCGTTTCCAGCGCGCTGCGGATGACGCTGAGCAGGCTCACGCTTTCCCATTGCAGCGAGATCTTGCCCTGTGAAATGCGCGACACGTCGAGCAGGTCGTCCACCAGGCGCACCAGGTGGTCCGTGTGGCGGCCGATGGTGCGGCGCGCATTGTCCTGCACGGCCGGCACGACGGGGTCGAGCTTGCACAACAGGGCCAGCGCCGTGCGGATGGGGCCCAGCGGATTGCGCAATTCGTGGGCCAGGGTGGCCAGGAATTCATCCTTGCGGCGGTCCACGTCGCGCAGCGCGCGCTCGACCCGGCCCAGGCGCAGCAGCGCCTTGACGTTGGCGATCAGTTCATCGGCCTCGATCGGCTCGACCAGGTAATTGTCGGCGCCGCCATCGAGGGCGCGGATCTTGTCGGCCGTGCCGATGCACGAGGCCGACGTCTGCAGCACCAGGATGGTGTTCGTCTCGGCGCCGCCCTTCAGTTGGCGGCACACTTCCAGGCCGTTGATGTCGGGCAGCTTGACGTCGAGCAGGATCAGGTTAGGGCGGTCCTGGCGGGCGCGCAGCAGCGCGTCGCCGCCGTTCGAGGCTTCGATGACCTTGAAGCCGGCGCGTTTGAGGATGCGCGATTTGGCGTAGCGTGCGCCATCGCTGTCATCGACGTTCAGGATCAGAGCATCGCTGTTGTTATCCGGTAGCATGCGCATTGTCCCAGGTGGTTGTGCCTTGCGGCGGAACCGGCTCTTGCCGGTGGTGTTGGTTGCCGATCAGCGCGCGCAGGGTCGCCAGCAATTGCTGGCGCGACAGCGGCTTGACGTAATAGGCGTCGGCGCCCAGGGCCAGGCCCTTGCGCACGTCGTCGATCTCGGTGGCGACGATGACGGGCACCTGGCGCCGCAGCGGGTCGTTTTTCAGCTCGGCCAGCCAGTGCCAGGCCGTTTCGCCGTGCAGCAGGATGTCGAGGATGACGGCGGCGGGTCGCTGCTGTTCCCAGCGTTCCTGCGCCTCGCGCACGCTGCGTGCGGGGACGACGCGAAATTCGCTGCCGGCCAAAAATTTTTCATACAGCAGGCGCACGGGCGGATTGTCTTCCACCACCAGCACGCCGATGCGCTGGTCGTTGCCGTTGTCGTTGGCCGGCGCGCTCGGCGGCAGGCTGCCTTCGGGCGCATGGTAGCTGGTGGGCAGGACCACGGAAAACAGCGAACCGTGGCCCGGCGTGCTGTCCACGGACACCGTGCCATTGAGCAGGGTGGCCAGGTTGCGGCACAGGGGCAGGCCCAGGCCCGTGCCCTTGACCTTGCGCTGCATGTGGTTTTCCACCTGGCTGAATTCCTCGAAGATCAGCTGCACGTCTTCGGCATCGATGCCCAGGCCCGTGTCGGAGACGGAAAAGCGGATGGCGTCCTGCTCCGGCAAGGGCGTGGCGCTGACGACGATGGCACCCGCCTCCGTGAACTTGAGCGCGTTGGAGATGAAGTTGCGCAGGATTTGCGACAGCTTGCCTTCATCCGTATGGATCTGCAGAGCCGGGTCGGGGTCGATGAAGGTGAGCGTGAGCGTATCGGACACCAGCAGCGGGCGCAGCATGCCGCGCAGGGCGCTGAACAGGTCGGCCACCTGGAAGCTGTTGGCGTGCACGTCGACCTTGCCCGCCTCGATCTTGGCCAGGTCCAGCAGGTCGTTCACCAGGTCGCTCAGGCTGACGGCGCTTTGCAGGATGAACAGCACCTGCTTTTCCTGTTCCTCCGACAGTTCGCCGTCGATGCGGTCGAGCAGCAGCTTGGACAGGGCGCGGATGGAGCTGAGCGGCGTGCGGAATTCATGGCTCATGTTCGACAGGAAGCGCGACTTCATCTGGTCGGCGCGGCGCAGGTGGTCGGCTTTTTCATCGAGTTCCGCGAACAGCGCCACCACGCCCCGGTTGGTGTCTTCCAGTTCGCGCGTCAGTTGCAGCAAATCGTCCTGGCGCGTCTTCAGTTCGGCCAAGGTGCTCAGCAGTTCGCGGTTCTGCTGCTGCACCTCGGACAGCGTGATATCCGACGGCAGCGCCTGCAGGCTGCCGGACAGGGTGCCGATGCTTTGCCCGTCGAGCAGGGGCGCGTCGCGCGGGAACAGCTTGTGCAGCGTGATTTGCGTGCCGTCGCCGGGCGCGCTGTGGATATGGCAGCGGTCCATCAGGCGCTGCGCGCCCAGGATGCCCAGGCCCATGCCCGTGGGCGAGCGGTAGGTGCCGGCCAGTATCCGGTCGAGCTGCGCGATGCCGGGACCCTGGTCCTCGATGCGGATGCTGAGCACCTGCGGCGCCGTCTGGCCATCGATGGCGAAATGCACCTTGCCGCTGCCCGCGTAGTTGTAGACGTTGCGCGCCAGTTCCGACACGGCCGTGGCGATGCGCACCTGGTCCTGCACGCCGAAGCCGCACAGGGCGGCGATCTGCCGCGCGCGCTGGCGCGCCCCCACCACATCGAGTTCGCTGCCGATATGGGCTGTCAATATGCGTTGTGTCATGCCCCACCTGTCCTTTCTGCCGTTACAGCCTGATGTTCCTCATGTTCGCGCAGCACCACCACCGTGACGTCGTCGCGCCCGCGCGAAAAATCGCGGTACAGCACGGCGGCGATCAGGCTGGGGTGGCATTGCGCCAGGCCCGGATACTGTTCCAGGTCCCAGCGCGTGTGCAAGCCGTCCGAGTGCATGATCAGGGTCGTGCCCAGCTGCCACGGATAGCAGAATTCCTGCACTTTGCGCAGATTGCTGCCGACGATGCCGTTATGCGACAGCAGATGCCGGCGCTGCTGCGCGTCGAAGGCGCAGGCGGCGATGTTGCCCACGCCCGCATAGCGCAATTCGCGGCGCGCGCTGTCGATATGCGCCACCGCCAGCGCCGCGCCGCGCGTGGTGCGCAGCGCGCCGTGGGCCAGTTCGATGAAGGGGGCGGGCAGGGGCGGCAGGCCGGGCGTGTCGTGTTCCAGCAGCGCGCTGGCGCGTTCCGACGCGCGCGCCGCCAGCGGGCCGTGGCCCAGGCCATCGGCCACCATCAGGCTCAGTTCATGGCCTTCGCACACGACGTTCCACGCGTCGCCGCACACTTGTTCCGAGGCCAGCGGCAGGCACACGGCGCCGATGCGCCAGTTCGGATGGGCGGGAATGGCGCTGCTGGCGTTGGGTCCCCATACCACCATCATCAGCACCGTGCCCTTGCCGGGTCCCGTGTACAGGTCGAATTCCTGGCTCAGGCGGCGTATCGCGCCCAGCCCCACGCCGTAGGTGCCCGTGGTGGAATGGCCATCCTGCATGTGCTGGCGCACATTGGCCATGCCGGGGCCGTTGTCGATGGCCAGCACTTCGATGCCGCTGGTGCCGCCGCGCAGCACCTTGCGCAGCAGGATCTCGCCGCGCTGCGCATGCTTGACGATATTGGTGGCCGCCTCGCTGATGATGATGGCCAGCTGGCCCGTGCGCACGTCGTCGAAGCCGATGCGGCGCGCCAGTTCGTTGCCGGCGCGACGGGCCGCGGCGATCTCGCTCGGTTCGCCGATGGGAAAACTTCTTTGCCTGAGAATGTCAGGCTGTGGTTCCTGGTGGTTCAAAACAGCTTCCATTTCGCGATGGTGACGGTGGTGCCCGCGCCGGGCGCCGTGTCGATGTGAAATGCGTCGGCCAGGCGCTTGGCGCCGCCCAGCCCCAATCCCAGCCCGCCGCCGCTGGTATAGCCATCGGTCAGCGCCAGGGGAATATCGTCAATGCCCGGTCCCGCGTCGACGAAGCGCAGTTCCAGGCCCTGGCGCGCGCCATCGCTGACGCGCGCGATGCGCGCCTCGCCGCCGCCGCCGTAGCGCAGGGTGTTGCGCGCCAGTTCGCTGGCCGCCGTGATGATCTTGGTCTGTTCGATCAGGCCAAAACCCATGGCGACCATGCTGTCGCGCACCTGCTTGCGCAAGCGCACGACGTCTTCGTCGTTATGCAGGGGCAGGATCTGTTGCGCCCCCGGCTGCGCCCGCTCCTGTGCCTGCGCGCCTAGCATGGCGCCCCCGTCATGCGCATGCGCCGCCCCGTTCCAGCAGCTTGATGCCCAGCTCCACGTTGAGCGCCGTGCTCACGCCTTCCAGGGTCAGCCCCAGTTCCACCAGGGTGATGGCGACGGCCGGCTGCATGCCGACGACGACGGTGCGCGCGTCGAGGATTTTCGCCATCGCCGCCGTATTGCTGATCATGCGGCCGATAAAGGAGTCGACGATGTCGAGCGCGGAAATGTCGATCAGCACGCCCGTGGCGCGGTCCGTCACGATGCGGGTGGTCAGGTCGTCCTGCAGGGTCATCGCCAGGCGGTCGTGCATGTCCACCTGTATCGTCACCAGCAACAGCCGGCCCATGCGTAAAATGGGGATTCTTTCCATAGGCGCCTCAGTGTTGTTGCTGCTGGTAGGTGATGCTGGAACCCGTGCGTTTCAGGGCCACGACGAAGGCGTCGGCCAGGGTGGCCTTGGTCATCACGTCTTCCAGGTTGACGCCCAGGTGCACGATGGTTTGCGCGATCTGCGGGCGGATGCCGCTGATGATGCAGTCGGCGCCCATCAGGCGCGCGGCGGCGATGGTCTTCAGCAGGTGCTGCGCCACCAGGGTGTCGACGGTGGGCACGCCCGTGATGTCGATGATGGCGATCAGGGCGCCCGTATCGACGATCTTTTGCAGCAGGCTTTCCATTACCACCTGCGTGCGGGCGCTGTCGAGGGTGCCGATCAGGGGCAGGGCCAGCACGTTTTGCCACAGCTGCACCACGGGCGTGGATAACTCCAGCAATTCCTGCTGCTGGCGCAATATCACCTGTTCGCGCGCCTTCTGGTAGACGGCGATGGTCAGCAGGCCCAGCTCGTCGAACAATTTGCTGGTGCTGACGATGGCGTCGCCCAGCTGCTCCGGCTGCGCCGTGATTGCCTTGCGCAGGTAGGCGAACAGCGGTTCCTTGAGGGCGAACATGAAGCTGGCCGTGTCGATCGGCGAATAGCCCTGGCGCACGCGCGACTGCGATATTTCGGCCAGCAGCTGGCGCGTGTCGTCCCAGGCGCCGCCCTCGATGTCGAACGAGTCGCCGCTATCCAGCGCGCCCGCCAGCAGCGGCAGGAATTGCGATGCCTGCTGGCGCAGCTCGTTTTCGGCGATCTTGTCGCGCCGCACCAGGCGGGCGATCAGGCCGGCCATCCAGCCGTCCAGCAGTTCCGTGTGGTGTTCGTTGATGATGCCGGCCAGTTGTTGCGCCTGGCCCATGCCCGTCTTGATGTTCATGCTGATCCTTCGCTGAGTGGAGGGTGCGGCACGGCCGCAAACGGGCACGCGCTGTGATGAATAAATTATAGGCAGACATGGCCATGGCTTGTGTTCTGTGCCGCACATAGTGGCGCATGTCGATGTACATTCCTATGGGAAACATTTGCGACTTTTAAAGATGCATGTAATTTGCATGTTTAAGCGAATTCCGCTACACTGGCAACACTCAACAAGAGAATCACGCCATGAATATCGACAAATTCAAACAGCAGCACCTGGCCATCCTGGCCGCCATCGATGACTTGCGCCGGCTGGCGCGCGGCGGTGTCGCCGCGCAGGCGCAGGCCATCGCCGAACAGATCGTCGCCATGAGCGGCTTGATCAAGCTGCACCTGGCCGTCGAGCAGCGCTACCTGTATCCGGCCGCGCAGGCGTCCGGCGTGGCCACGGTGGCCCGGCTGGGGCGCCAGTACGAACACGAGATGCACGGCATCGCCGGCGCCTACCTCGATTTCGCGGGCCGCTGGAATACGCCCGTGCGCCTGGCAGCCGAACCGGACGCCTTCTGCAGCGAAGCCAATACCGTGCTGCATGCGCTGTTCCAGCGCATGCGCCGCGAAGACCACGATCTTTATCCCGCCATCGAATCACTGGTCTGAAAACCGCCTGCTCATCTATCTAAAGGAATTCCATATGCTGACCCAAGAACAACGCGCCATCATCACGGCCACCGTCCCCATCCTCGAGCAGGGCGGCGAAGCGCTGACCCGTCATTTCTACAAGAATCTGTTCCGCGACCATCCCGAAGTGCTGCCGTACTTTAACCAGGCGCACCAGCACAGCGGCGACCAGCAGCGCGCGCTGGCCAATGGCGTGTTGATGTATGCCAAACATATCGATCAGCTTGCCGCGCTGGGCGACCTGGTGGCCACCATCGTCAACAAGCACGTGGCCCTGCAGATCCGCGCCGAGCACTATCCGCTGGTGGGCGCCAGCCTGCTGCAGGCGATCCGTGAAGTGCTGGGCGAAGAGGTGGCCAGCGACGCCGTCATCGACGCCTGGGGCGCGGCCTACGGCCAGCTGGCCGATATCCTGGCCGGTGAGGAAGGGCGCATCTACAAGGCGCAAGCGGCCGCGCCGGGCGGATGGAGCGGCGCACGCGACTTTACCGTGCGCAGCAAGACGGTGGAAAGCGGCGAGATTACGTCCTTCCTGCTGGCGCCCGCCAATGGCCAGCCCGTGCTCGACTTTGCGCCGGGTCAATACATCGGCGTGCTGGTCAACGTCGATGGCGTGCCCATGCGCCGCCAGTACTCGTTGTCCGCCGCCAGCAATGGCCAGACCTACCGCATCAGCGTCAAGCGCGAAGAGGGCGGCAAGGTGTCGAATTTCTTCCATGACCACGTGCAGGCGGGCGACACGGTGCAGCTGACGCCGCCCTCGGGCGACTTCGTCCTGACCGAGAGCGACAAGCCGCTGGTGCTGATCAGCGGCGGCGTGGGCATCACGCCGACCTTGGCCATGCTGACGGCGGCCCTGCGCGGCACGCGTCCCGTGCATTTCATCCACGCGGCGCGCCACCACGGCGTGCATGCATTCCGCGCGCAGATCGACGAACTGGCCGCGCAGCACCCGCAGCTGCAGCGCTATTACTGCTACGCGGAACATGCCGGCGAGCAAGATGCGCCCGATGCCGTCGGATTGTTGAATAAAGAGCAGTTGAAAAGCTGGCTGCCGGCCTCGCGCGACGTCGACGCCTACTTCCTGGGGCCGCAGCCGTTCATGCGGGCCGTCAAGCAATACCTGCGCGAACTGGGCGTGCCGGAACGGCAGACGCACCATGAATTCTTCGGACCGGCAGCCGCCTTGAACTGATTTCTACTGCCTTGTGTTGCCCCTGCGAGAAAAAACCGCCGCCGTAAGGGGCGGGTAAGCCTCGCGCCGTATCGTGAATGCAAGCTCGACAAGAAAAGAGCAGTTTTTTACATAACGGAGGCAACACCATGCATGACGATCTTGTGCAACAAATCAAGCGCGACCCTAATTATCATCAGCTGGTCAAGGTGCGCTCGCGCTTCGGCTGGGCTCTGACGGGCCTGATGATGCTGGTGTACTACGGCTACATCCTCCTCATCGCGTTCGACAAGGAATTTCTTGCTGCTAAAACGGGCACGGGCGTGATGACCTGGGGCATGCCGATCGGCCTGTTCGTCATCGTGTTTACCGTGGTGATCACGGGCATCTACGTGCGCCGCGCCAACAAGCAATTCGACGACCTGACCAGCGCCATCCAGGCTCGGGTGCAGGCATGAGCGCCGCCAAGCATGCGCTGCGCGGCGTGGCCGGCCTGAGCGCGCTGGCCTTGCTGGGGGCCAGCAATGCCGCGTTCGCAGCCGGCGCCGACCTGGGCCAGGCAGTCAAGCAGCCGACCAACTGGACGGCCATCATCATGTTCGCCGTCTTCGTCATCTTTACCCTGTTCGTCACCAAATGGGCGGCCAAGAAGACCAAGTCGGCTTCCGATTTCTACACGGCCGGCGGCGGCATCACGGGCTTCCAGAACGGCCTGGCCATCGCGGGCGACTATATGTCGGCCGCATCGTTTCTCGGCATTTCCGCCGCCGTCTTCCTGAACGGCTATGACGGCCTGATCTACGCCATCGGCTTTCTCGTCGGCTGGCCCGTCATCACCTTTTTGATGGCCGAGCGCCTGCGCAACCTGGGCCGCTACACTTTTGCCGACGTGGCCGCCTACCGCTTCAAGCAGGCGCCGATCCGCATTTTCTCGGCCTCCGGCACCCTCGTCGTCGTGGCCTTTTACCTGATCGCGCAGATGGTGGGCGCGGGCCAGCTGATCAAGCTGCTGTTCGGCCTCGAATACTGGATCGCCGTCGTCCTGGTCGGTACCTTGATGATGATCTACGTGCTGTTCGGCGGCATGACGGCCACCACCTGGGTGCAGATCATCAAGGCCGTGATGCTGCTGGGCGGCGCCACCTTCATGGCCGTGGCCGTGCTGGCGCAGTTCAACTTCAGCCCGGAAGCGCTGTTCGCCAAGTCCGTGGACGTGCATGCCACCAAGGAAGCGATCATGGGCCCTGGTTCCTTCATCAAGGACCCGATCTCGGCCATCTCGTTCGGCATGGCGCTGATGTTCGGCACGGCCGGCCTGCCGCACATCCTGATGCGTTTCTTCACCGTGCCGAGCGCCAAGGAAGCGCGCAAGTCCGTGTTCTGGGCCACCACCTGGATCGCCTATTTCTACATTCTGACCTTTATCATCGGCTTTGGCGCCATCGTGCTGGTCAGCACCAATCCCGAGTTCAAGGATGCGGCCGGTAAATTGCTGGGCGGTAACAACATGGCGGCCGTGCACTTGGCCAAGGCCGTGGGCGGCAATGTCTTCCTGGGCTTCATGTCGGCGGTCGCGTTCGCCACCATCCTGGCCGTGGTCGCGGGCTTGACCCTGTCGGGAGCGTCGGCCGTGTCGCACGATCTGTATGCCACCGTCATTAAGAAGGGCAAGGCCACGGGCGCCAATGAATTGAAAGTGTCGCGCGTGACGACGATCGTGCTGGGCATTATCGCCGTGGTGCTGGGCATCGCTTTTGAAAAGCAGAACATCGCCTTCATGGTCTCGCTGGCCTTCGCGATTGCCGCTTCGGCCAACTTCCCCGTGCTGTTCATGTCGGTGCTGTGGAAAGACTGCACCACGCGGGGCGCCACCATCGGCGGCTTCCTGGGCTTGATCACGGCCGTCGCCCTGACGGTGGTGTCGAAGTCCGTGTGGGTCGACGTGCTCGGTCATGGCGAAGCGCTGTTCCCGTACGCTTCGCCGGCGCTGTTCTCGATGACGGCGGGCTTCGTCGGCATCTGGCTGTTCTCGGTGCTCGACAAGAGCCCCCGCGCGCGCATCGACCGCGCCGGCTACGAAGCGCAGCAAATGCGCTCGGAAACGGGTATCGGCGCGGCAGGCGCCAGCGCGCATTGATGTAAAGAAGTGTTGTTGAAGAAAACAATCACGCCCGGTTCGCCGGGCGTGATTGTTTTGCGCGCCTGCAATTCATTTCTGTGCATCTTGCAGTCGGGCGCTTTGCTCATGAATTGAGAAAGGTCAGTAAGGATTGAGGCTGTTTGACCTATAAAGAGAGTACTTCCGGTGAGCGGTGCCCGCGAAGTAAGAGGCTGTGACAATGAGCGGCTATCTATGTCTTTGGCGCAAAGTGTGGACGTACGTCTGGAAGGGGATGTCATGAATGCATCAGGGACTCATTCTTCTCACTGGTTGCCTTCCATAATGATTGCATTGATCGGCTTGGCCTCAGCATTAGGCAGCAGTTACATCCAAACGCAAAGAGTGGCTACGGAAACAGCGCAAAAAGTTATCGGTAATAATCTCATTCCGATAGGCGCGGTCATCGGCTCGATGCTGCCGCCTGCCGAGTTTTACCGTCAGGCAGGGCTTGATTCCACCTATGTTCCTGAAAAATACACGTGGGTTCTCGCGGATGGGCGGGATGTGACGCGTTCGGTGTACGAAAAAATTTCCAGCGGAAAGCGCACGGTCCCCGATCTGCGTGGTTTGTTCTTGCGCGGAATAAATGAAGGTGCAAGGAATGATCCAGACGGCGAACGCATGGCCGGTAGCGTGCAGCCGGATTCCTTTGCCGCGCATAATCATGTTGCCGCTCTTCCCAGGATAGCCGAAAGGATCGAAGCTGCCGCTTATGGGGGGATCGCTGCCAGGGTAGTGGCAGCGTCTGAGAACGGATCGACAGCGGTTTCCGTTGAAAACAAGGGTGGCCCGGAAACCCGGCCTCGCAATGCCGCTGTGTATTGGTATATCCGCATCAATTAGCCGGCAGTCAGGGCAGTGTTTTCTGCCATTTCTTCAGCCCACGTTTCGCATGCTACTTCCCGGCGCGGCAGTTGCGCAACATTGGTATGGCCTTACTTTGCCACGTGCAGGGGAATCACGCCCGCCGCCAGCGCTGGCGCGCCCGGCGTCGCTTCGAGTATCGATGCCAGGGTTACCGTGTCGAGCACGGCCAGGAAGGCGGCCGTGGCCTGGCCCAGCTTGGCTTTCAGCAGGCAATCGGGCGTCAGCGGGCAGGTATTGTTTTCCTTGTTAAAACATTCCGCCATAAAAAAGTCATTTTCCGTTTCGCGTACCACGGTGCCGATATTGATCTCGGCCGGGTCGCGCGCCAGGCGCAGGCCGCCATTCCTCCCACGCACGGTTTCCACGATGCCCGACAGGCCCAGCTGGTGCACCACCTTCATCAGGTGATTCTTGGAAATAGCATGCAGGTCGGCGATGTCCTGGATGGTGACAAGGTGGTCGCGGTGCACGCCCAGGTACATCAGGGTGCGCAGGGTGTAGTCAGTGTAGGCAGTCAGTCGCATGGGCATCGTTCATAAGATGTGGATTACATCCTTGTTTCATCCGCAGCATACAGGAGAGCGCCGGCCCTGTGTGTTGCGCCGTCACTTTTGATCCTCGAAAGACAAAAGTTGATTGCCTTTCGCTTAAATGCGTAGTAAATTTTCATATTGTTGCCCTGGTAAATAGCTTGCAGGCCCTTGTTGGCCCTTTGAGCATAGATTTTATTGATGAAAATCAAGAGGATGGTGAAGCAATAAGGTAAATTTACTACAAAAATCGGATGATGGGCGTTTCCCGGCCGGGGAGCGCGTACTACGCAATCTGTGCGGTGCCACCGTGGCCGCCCCAGGAAATACATACCATGCAAATGAATGAAGTGAAAGACGAGCTGCTGAGCAGCGATATCCGCCAGCTGGGCCGTCTGCTGGGCGACGCCATCCGCAACCACCTGGGCGACCCCGCCTTCGAGCGCATCGAACATGTGCGCCAGCTGGCCATTCGTTTCCGCCGCGACAATGATGAAGCGGCGCGCGCGCAGCTGTCGGACGCGCTGCAAGCGCTGTCGCAGGAAGAAACCACGCAATTGACACGCGCCTTCAGCTATTTCTCGCTGCTGGCCAACATTGCGGAAGATCAACACCATATCCGCCGCACGCGCGCCCATTTGATTGCCGGTTCGCCGCCGCGCCAGGGCAGTCTCAGCCATGCCGTCGGCAATGTGTTTGACGCGGGCAAGGCCGATGCGCTGGAAACCTTCTTTGAAGATGCGTTTGTCAGCCCCGTGTTCACGGCGCACCCGACGGAAGTGCAGCGCAAGAGCATCCAGAATTGCCAGATGGCCATCGCGCGCCTGTTGAGCGAGCGCGACCGCGTGCAAATGACACCGGAAGAGGCGGAGCAGAACGAAGAAGCGCTGGGCCGCGGCATCGTGACCCTGTGGCAAACGCGCCTGTTGCGCACGAGCAAGCTGTCCGTCATGGATGAAGTAGCCAACGGCCTGTCGTTCTACGACCACACGATTTTGCGCGAATTGCCGAAATTATATTCCTCGCTGGAAACCATGCTGGCCCAGCGCGATGCCCGCTGGGAAGATGCGGAATTGCCCAATTTCATGAAAGTGGGCAGCTGGATAGGCGGCGACCGCGACGGCAATCCCTTCGTCACGGCCGACATCCTGCGCAGCACCCTGCAGACGCAAGCCGACAAGGTGCTCGACTTTTACTTGGGTGAATTGCGCAAGCTCGCTTCGCAACTGTCGCTGGCACAAATCCTGAACGCCTGCAGCGAGCCGCTGCGCGCGCTGGCTGAGCGCTCGGCCGATGCCTCGCCGCACCGGGTCGACGAGCCGTACCGCCGCGCCCTGCACGGCATCCATGCGCGCCTCGATGCGACGCGCGTGGTGCTCTCTGGCAAGGGCAAGCAGGTGGACGGCGTGCAGCCTTACGCGGCCGCCGCCGAACTGCTGGCCGACCTGGACGTGGTCCAGCATTCGCTCGTCAGCAATGGCTTGCGCGCGCTGGCACGGGGCCGTTTGCGCCAGCTGCGCCGCGCCGTCAAGGTCTTCGGCTTTTCGCTGGCGCCGCTCGATTTGCGCCAGAATTCCGATGTGCACGAGCGCGTCGTGGGCGAACTGTTCGCCGGCGCCCAGCCGGGCCTCGTCTACCTGGACCTCGATGAAGAGCAGCGCATCAGCTTGCTGCTGGCCGAGCTGGAATCGCCACGCCTGCTGACGTCGCCGTATGCGCAGTACTCGGAAGAAACGACGTCCGAACTCGATATCTTCCGCGCCGTGCGCGCAGCCCACGTCAAATATGGCAAGGAATCGGTGCCGAACTGCATCATCTCGAAGGCGGCCAGCGTGTCGGACTTGCTGGAAGTGGCCTTGTTGCTGAAGGAAGTGGGTCTGCTGCGCCAGGACAGCCGCGAAGTGGACGTCAACATCATTCCCCTGTTCGAAACCATCGACGACTTGCGCGCCGGCCCCGCCATCATGGCGCGCGCCTTCGGCTTGCCGTTCTACCGGGGTTTGCTGGCGTCGCGCGCGGACCAGCAGGAAGTCATGCTCGGTTATTCCGACAGTAACAAGGACGGCGGCTTCTTGACCTCCGGCTGGGAACTCTACAAGGCCGAGATCGAGCTGGTGACGGTGTTCAAGGAATATCAGATCAAGCTGCGTTTGTTCCACGGCCGCGGCGGTTCCGTCGGCCGCGGCGGCGGACCCAGCTACGAAGCCATCCTGGCCCAGCCGGCCGGCGCCGTGCAGGGACAGATCCGCCTGACGGAGCAGGGCGAAGTCATCACGGCCAAGTATGCGAACCCGGAAGTAGGGCGCCGCAATCTGGAAGTGCTGGTGGCCGCCACCATCCAGTCGACCCTGCTGCCGCAGGCGCAGCTGCAGCCGAAGGCTTCGGCCGGCGCGGGCCATTTGGCCGCGATGGAAGAGCTGTCCGGCACGGCCCTGAACGCTTACCGCGACCTGGTCTACGGCACCGAGGGCTTCGAACAGTACTTCTGGGAATCGACGGTGATCGCGGAAATTGCCGCCCTGAACATCGGCAGCCGTCCCGCCTCGCGCAAGAAGTCGACCTCGATCGAGGATTTGCGCGCCATTCCCTGGGTCTTGAGCTGGGCGCAATGCCGCTTGATGCTGCCGGGCTGGTTCGGTTTCGGTTCCGCCGTGCAAGCCTACCTGGCCGCCCATCCCGCCGACGGGGCGGACGTGCTGCGCGGCATGTACACGGACTGGCCCTTCTTCACGTCCCTGCTGTCGAACATGGATATGGTGCTGGCCAAGAGCGACATCGCCATCGCCGGCAAGTATGCGGAGCTCGTCAAGGACAAGGCCCTGCGCGACGCCATCTTTACACGCATCCGCACCGAATACGCGGCCACACTGGACGCCTTGAAGCTGATCACGGGCCAGGAAGAGTTGCAGCAAGCCAACCCGCTGATGCAGCGTTCGATACGCAACCGTTTCCCGTATATCGACCCGCTCAACCACGTGCAGGTGGAACTGTTGAAACGTTTCCGGGAAGGTAAGCAGGATGCTGCGGCGCGCACGGGGATACATTTGTCGATCAATGGGATTGCGGCGGGGTTGCGGAATAGTGGTTAATTCTTTTTAACCCAATGGCAAGTGCTGGGGTCGGACCTTAAGGTCCGACCCCGGTTTTGGCACCTGGGTTAGTTTTAAGCAAAACAACAAGGAGACAGCATGACCATCAAAGTTGCCATCAATGGCTATGGCCGCATCGGCCGCAACGTCTTGCGCGCGTTTTATGAAGGCGGCAAGCAGCAGGATATCGAAATCGTCGCCATCAACGACCTGGGCGACGCCAAGTCGAATGCGCATTTGACGCGCTACGACACGGTGCACGGCAAGTTTCCCGGCGTCGTCACCATCGATGGCGAGAACATGCTCGTCAATGGCGACCGCATCCGCGTGTTCGCGCAGCGCGATCCGGCCCTGATTCCATGGGGAGAGTTGGGCGTGGACGTCGTGCTTGAATGCACGGGTTTCTTCACGACCAAGGAAAAAGCCTCGGCGCATTTGAAGGGCGGGGCAAAGAAAGTCATCATTTCCGCGCCGGGCGGCAAGGACGTGGACGCTACCATCGTGTTCGGCGTCAACCAGCATGTCTTGAAGGCATCGGACACAGTGATTTCGAATGCTTCGTGCACGACGAATTGCCTCGCGCCATTGGTCAAACCCCTCAACGACGCCATCGGCATCGAATCGGGCCTGATGACCACCGTGCATGCCTACACGAACGACCAGGTACTCTCCGACGTGATGCATGAAGACTTGCGCCGCGCCCGCTCGGCCACGCATTCGATGATTCCCACCAAGACGGGCGCGGCCGCCGCTGTCGGCCTGGTGCTGCCGGAACTCAATGGCAAGCTCGATGGTTTCGCCGTGCGCGTGCCGACCATCAACGTCTCCTTGGTCGATCTGTCCTTCATCGCCAAGCGCGATACGACGGTGGAAGAGGTGAATGCCTTGCTGAAAGCGGCGTCGGAAGGCGCGCTGAAAGGCATCCTCACTTACCAGACAGAACCGCTCGTTTCCATCGACTTCAACCACAACCCGGCCTCGTCGAACTTCGATTCGACCTTGACCAAGGTTTCGGGCCGCCTCGTGAAAGTGTCGTCGTGGTACGACAACGAGTGGGGCTTCTCGAACCGCATGCTCGACACCACGGTCGCCCTGATGGCGGCCAAGTAAGAAGAATCACCGCTGATCCAGCGCACCAGGACGGCCGGCCCACAAGGCCGGCCCTTGTAGCAACTCATTATAGAAAGCAGCACACCATGACCATGCAAGTACAGCAACGCGCCACCAAGATCGTTTCCACCATCGGCCCCGCTTCGAACGATATCGATACCCTCGTCCGCATGTTCAAGGCCGGCGTCGACGTCGTGCGCCTGAACTTCTCGCATGGCAAGGCGCAAGACCATATCGACCGCGCCCGCATGGTGCGCGAAGCGGCAGCGCTGTGCGGCCGCGAAGTGGCCATCATGGCCGACTTGCAAGGCCCGAAGATTCGCGTCGGCAAGTTTGAAGAAGGCAAGATTTTCCTGGAAAACGGCGCCAAGTTCATCCTCGACGCGAAATGGGGCGAAAACGGCGAACTGGGCAACATCGAGCGCTGCGGCCTCGACTACAAGGAATTGCCGCGCGACTTGCGCGCTGCCGACGTATTGTTGCTCAACGATGGCCTCATCGTCCTGACGGTGGACAAGGTCGTCGGCAGCGAAATCCACACGACCGTGAAAATCGGCGGCGAATTGTCGAACAACAAGGGCATCAACCGCCAGGGCGGCGGCCTGTCGGCGCCAGCCCTGACGGCGAAAGACATGGAAGACGTGAAAACGGCGATGAGCTTCCAGGCCGATTACGTGGCCGTCTCCTTCCCGAAAAACGCCACGGACATGGTCATGGCGCGCCAGCTGGCCAATATCGCCGGCGAAGCGTGGGACCACAAGCCGATGATGATCGCCAAGATCGAACGGGCGGAAGCCATTCCCGCGCTGCAAGAAATCCTCGACGCCTCCGACGGCATCATGGTGGCGCGCGGCGATTTGGCCGTGGAAGTGGGCAATGCGGCCGTGCCGGCCTTGCAAAAGCGCATGATCAAGATGGCGCGCGCGTCGAATAAATTAGCCATCACGGCCACGCAGATGATGGAATCGATGATCGTCAACGCCGTGCCCACGCGCGCGGAAGTGTCCGATGTGGCGAATGCCGTGTTGGACGGCACGGATGCCGTCATGACGTCGGCGGAAACGGCGTCGGGCCGCTACCCGATCGAAACGGTGGAAGCGATGGCCGCCATCTGCCTGGACGCGGAAAAGTGGGATACCTGCAAACTGGACGCCGATTTCCTCAACGCCACGTTCTCGCGCATCGACCAGTCGATCGCCTACGGCGCGCTGTTTACAGCCCACCACCTGCGCGTGAAAGCGATCGCCACACTGACGGAATCGGGCTCCACGGCGCTGTGGATGAGCCGTTGCAACATCGACATCCCCATCGTGGCCCTGACCCCGAGCGTGGGCACGCGCCGCAAGCTGGCCCTGTACCGCAACGTCAGCACCCTGGAACTGACGTCCGGCACGGACCGCGACAAGGTTTTGCAGCAGGCGGAAGATTTGCTGGTGGAACATAAAGTCGTGACCAAGGGAGACACCGTCGTGCTGACCTGGGGCGAGCCGATGGGCAAGGTCGGCGGCACGAATGCGTTGAAGATCATGAAGATCGGTCAGCACTGACCGTCTCGCCCGCCGCCAGTTGCCTGCAGCCTTAAGAACGGCTGAAAAAGAGGCCGCTGGCCGCAAGGCGCAATGGCAGATGCCCAATCTGCCATTGCGATGCCCGCGTTTCCGTGTCAGCATGGTTCTCCTGCCTTGCAAGGCGCATCTGGAGAGCATGATGACTGAATACTTGCCTGCCTTGATCTGGTCGCTGTCGGCTTTCGTTTGCCTCTTCATTGCCAAGCGCCGCTCCTTGAAAACTACGGCTGTCAGGGCCATCCTGGTGGTGCTCCTGGGGCCGTTTGCCATTCCCTTCGTATTGGCCGCCAGGCCCGGGATGCACGGCTAAGCGTGCGGCCTGCGAGCGTTCCTCTTTGCTATATTTAAACTTTTAGCGAATGGAATGCCCATGAAACGCAGCGCGTCCCTGTTCCTGACGATGATCCTTCCCCTGTGCGCAGCCGCGTCCGCCTCGGCGGCGGAACCGGCGCAGCGCTTGCAGCGTGCCACGGGGCTGTGGAAGGTGACGCCCGCCACCTCGCCGTTTTCCTGGGAAATTTGCGTTGATCAGCAACGCGACCGCCTGATCGACGACGACTTGTGGAGCGATTTCGAGCAGGAATGCCAGATCGCGTCGCAAAGCCGCCAGGGCGACAGCTATACTTTCCAGTCCAGCTGTCCTGGCGCCAGGCTGGCGGGCAGTTTCAAGGGCGACCTGGCCAAGGCTTATACCCTGACCGCCGATACCACTATCGAACTGAACGGCAAGACCGAGGTGCAACGCACGGAACTGGCGGGCGTATTCCTCGGTGCCTGTCCCGCCGGGTTGGCGCCGGGCGCGAAGAAAATGCGCGGCGGCATGGTCATGAAGAGCGTGTATATCAACCGCTAAGTAATCCTCGGAAAATTAGTGTGAATTTATGACAAACAGAACCGGATGCTATGCAAGGCGCTCGCTGCGACGCAGTGCGAGCACTGCTAGCAGTGAGCAAGCCTCGTCGGCCACCTTGCAGAGCGCCGGTTATGGAAGTCAGAAATCACAATAATTTATTGGGGGTTACTTAGCAGCCGGCAACCGCGCTGAAACAACGGTTTTCAGCGATAGGCGGGCGCCGGCATTGACGCCGGAGGCCAGGATTTGTGATAATGAGAATTATTATCAATTAGTCGCGCCTTGCCTTGCGCGCATTGGAGTCCCGAGTGAACATTGCGCAGTCCAGCGAGTCGATAGCAGGCATCTACAGCAGCCACCACGGCTGGCTGATGCGCTGGCTGCGCGCCAAGCTGCAGTGCGCCGACCATGCGGCCGACCTGGCGCAGGATACCTTCGTCCGCCTGCTGACGGCGCCGCCCGAGGGAAGGCACAGCCTGCGCGAACCGCGCGCCTATCTCACCACCGTGGCGCAGCGCCTGCTGATCGACCATTACCGGCGCCTGTCGCTGGAGCAGGCGTGGCTGGAAACCCTGGCGCAGCAGCCCGATCTGCTGATGCAGTCGCCGGAAGAGCGTTTGCTGGTATTGGAAGCCTTGCAGCGCATCGATGCCATGCTCGACGGTTTGCCGCCGCTGGTGCGCAACGCCTTCCTGCTGGCGCATGTCGATGGCCTCGCCTATGCAGAAATCGCCCGTCGCCTGGGCGTGAGCGAGCGCAGCATCAAGCGCTACATGGTGCAGGCGTTCGAGCGCTGCATCCTCTTGATCCTGTGAACGCCAGCACGGCTGCCATCGACCCGCGCGCCGCCCACGCAGCGGCGCAATGGCTGGTGCGCTTGCACGGGGGGCCTTTGAACGTTGACGAACAGCAAGCCTTCCAGGCCTGGCGCACCAGCGATCCCGCGCACGAAGCTGCCTGGAAACGGGCCGAGCTCGTGTGCGGCACCCTGGCCAGCGTGCCGCCGGCGCTGCGCCAGGCGGCGGACGGGGCGCCGCAGTCGCCGCAGCGGCGTGCCGTGCTCTACGGCCTGGCCGGGCTGATCGTCGCCGGACCGGCGTTGTGGCTGGCCAGCCAGTCGGCGCCGTGGCAGGCGTGGCGCGCGGCCATCCGCACGGCCAGGGGCGAAATCCGCCACATGACATTACCCGATGGCACGCAACTGGTACTCAATACGGACACGGCCATCGACGTGCGCTTTGACGGCGCGGCGCGGCTGGTGGTCTTGCATGCCGGGGAAATCCACGTCGCCACGGCGCACGACGGGGCCGTGCCGGCGCGCCCGTTCCTCGTGCGCAGCAGCAATGGCGTCGTGCGCGCGCTCGGCACGCACTTCAGCGTGCGCCAGGGCGGCAGCGTGCTGGCGCCGCGCACGCAGGTGAGGGTCAGCGAGGGCGCCGTCGAGATCCGGCCAAGGGAAGCTTCCGACGCCTTGCGCAGGGTCGATGCGGGCCGGCAGGGCAGTTTTGACGACGCGGCCGTTTCCGCCTTGACGCCGCTGGCGCCGCATGCGGACGCCTGGCTGCGTGGCGTGCTGATCGCCGAGCGCATGCCGCTGGGCGAGGTGCTCGAACAGGTGGCCCGCTACCGCTATGGCGTGCTGCGCTGCGATCCGGCGCTCGCCGCCATGCCCGTGGACGGCATCTTCCAGTTGCACGACCCGGAGAACATTCTGCTCTTGCTGCAGCGCGCCTTGCCGATCCGGCTGGCGCGCCGCACGCGCTACTGGATCAGTGTCGAGGCGGCTTGAGCTTGTCGGCTTACGCGTGGCCTTGCCACGCTAAGCCGACCTACGCCTGTCGGGTATGGTAGGTCGGCTTAGCCCGCAGGGCGTAAGCCGACGTGCTCCAATTTACTTCTTGCCTGTCCCTTTTTTCGAATTGCTTCGTCATACAAGGTAGAGAACGAACAATCCGAACCATCGAAAGGGTTTACATGGCTTTGCAGCACCGCACTTTGACAGCAGCACGCATGACGCTCCATCCCACCACCGGCGCCGTGCGCGCCGCGCTGGTCTTGTTTCTCGCCGTGGGCGGCGCCGGCGCCACTTTGCCGCACTTGGCGCTGGCGGCCGAGGCCAGCCAGGCAGCCAGCACACGCGACTACAGCATCCCCGCCGGCAGCCTGCGCGATGCGCTGGCCTCGTTTGCCATCGCCGCCGGCGTGAACCTGTCCACGCAGGGCGTGGCGCTCGACGGCCTGGTGACGCCGGGCTTGCAGGGCCGTTATGGCGTCGCGGCCGGCTTGCAAACGTTGCTGCAAGGCAGCGGCCTGGACGTGGTGGACGGCGGCAGCGGCAATTATATGTTGCGCAAAATGAATGCCAGCACGGCCGATGGCGGCCTGGCCAGCATGCCCGCCGTGGTCGTCAGCGCCGAGGCGGACCGCGCTACGGAAGGCACGGGTTTATATACGGCGCGCGCCATGTCGACGGCCACGGGCTTGAACCTGTCGCAGCGCCACACGCCGCAAACGGTCAGCGTGATTGCGCGCCAGCAAATGGAAGATTTCGATTTGACCACCTTGCAGGACGTCGCGCGCGCCACGCCTGGCATCTATGGCAAGACGCAGGGCGTGTCCGACCAGGAAACCACGTATTTTGCGCGCGGTTTTGCCTTGAGCCACGTCAACGTCGATGGCTTGCCGCTCGATGTCACAGGTTTTAATGAGCGTAATGTTTCCGCCGACATGCTGATGTACGACCGGGTGGAAGTGGTGCGCGGCGCCACGGGTTTGATGGAAGGGGCGGGCGCGCCGTCGGGCAGCATCAACATGATACGCAAGCGCCCCACGGCCACGCCCCTGCTGAACGCGTCCGCTCACCTGGGCAGCTGGAAGGACCGGCAATTGACGGTGGACGCCAGCAATGCCTTGAACGCCTCGGGCAGCGTGCGCGGCAGGGTGGCGGCAAGCTGGCGCGACAGCGACAGTTTCGTCGACGTGGTCAACAACAGCAATGGCACCGTGTATGCGATCGTCGAAGCGGACCTGACGCCGTCCACCACGGCCGGCATCGGCTTTTCGCGCCAGCACAGCCGCACCGATGGCGTGTTTGTCGGCTTGCCGACGTTTGCCGACGGCCGCCACATGGACTTGCCGCGCTCGACCTTCCTGAACAATGCCGACTCGTTCCAGAAACGCGACAACAACGTCGTCTTCGCCGACCTGGAAACCAGGCTGGAGAAGGGCTGGCGCAGCCGCTTTGCCATCACGCGCATCGATGCCTCTTCCAGCACGCGCAATACCACCAACAGCCGCATCGATGGCGAGATCTATCGCCTCAGCCAGTCGGAAACGGGCTGGAAGTACAACACGGAACAGGTGGTGGCTGACTGGCGCCTGAGCGGCCCCGTCACCTGGTTCGGCCGCCAGCACGACCTCATCGTGGGCGCCAGCTACCGCCACGACGATTCGGATGCGGGCCAGAGCTGGGAGGGCGCCGGGACGCGCGTGATCGACATCCGCCAGTGGAATCCCCATGCCTACCGCATGAACGGCGCGCTGTTCGAGCCGTACAACTGGGGCCGCAAGACGGATGAGAAGGGAATTTATGCGGCCGGCAACTTCAGTCTGGCCGATCCGCTGCGCCTGGTGCTGGGCGGGCGCTTCGGCTGGTATGCGCAGGACGTGACGGGCTGGTATGCCAGCAACCCCACGTGGCGGCGCGGCCTGACGGAAAACGCGAAGTTTACGCCGTATGCGGGGCTCGTCTACGACCTGGACCAGCATCACTCCGTGTACGCGAGCGGCACGCAGATCTTCGAGCCGCAAAGCTCGTTGGACGTGCGCGGCAATACTTTGCCGCCGTTGAGCGGCACCAACCTGGAAGTGGGCGTCAAGGGTGAGTACTTCGGCGGCCGCCTCAATGCCGGCGGCGCCCTGTTCCGCATCAAGCAGAATAACCGCGCGATGGCCGATGAAGTCAATTGCCCCACGGGCGGCGCCATCTATTGCGCCCGCGCGGCGGGGCAGGTGCAGAGCGAAGGCGTCGATCTGCAACTCTCGGGCTCGCCTTTGCCGGGCTGGCAGATCGCCGGCGGCTACACCTATGTGCTGGCCAAATACACGAAAGACAGCGTGGCGGCGAACATCGGCCAGCGCATCGCCACGGATGAGCCGAAGCAATTGTTCAAGCTGTACACGACTGTGCAGCTGCGTGGCAGCCTGGCGCGCTGGAATCTGGGCGGCTCCGTGTACGCGCAGGACAAGATCTACCGCCGCGACACGGGCTACCTGACGCAACAGGGCGGCTACGCCATCGTCGGCTTGACGGCCGGCTACCGCCTGAGCGAGCAGGTGCAGCTGCGCGTCAGCGTCGACAACGTGCTGGACCGCCGCTACTACCAGGGCCTCGGCTATGCGTGGTCGGGCGGGCTGGAACGCTACGGCGCGCCGCGCAGCGTGCTGCTGTCCCTGAACTACAAGCTGTAGGGGTGACGCCAGCGGAGCGCGCCCGGCCGGGCGCCTCTGCTACACTGCCGCCGTCTTCACTTTTACACGGTTCCCATGTCCGCCACGCCTGTCCTCACGCCCCTGAAAAGCGCTTTCCAGCAATCGCGCGCCGAGAATAACATCGAGCTGATCCTGCCCGAACTGCTGGCCGCGCAATTGCACGTCGTGATCGGCGGGCAAAGCGAGCAGATCGACCTGTTCCTCGTGCCGTCGCCGAATCCCGAGCGCCAGTGCGTGACGGTGGCGGAAGACCCGGCCTTCCTGGCCGGCATCAATTTTCCCAAGATTCCCGTCACGGGCGCGCAGCTGATCGCGTCGATTCCTCCCGAGATCGAGATCGTCATTCTGCACGGCGATGGTGCCAACTACCTGACGCGCGAACAGCTGGCGTGGTTCCGCGGCATGCTGGCGCCTACCGCTTGAGCGCAGCGCCGTCGCGCAAGCTCAAAGGGGCACGCGCCGAATGGATACGCTTTGCGCCGGCCGACGATGCAGGTTCCCAGGCAGCGATGATGGCCAATCTGCGTCCCGTGCTGTGGCGCAGCGTGCTGCTGGGCGGCTGCGCCCTGATCCTCGCCTTTGTCCTGCAAGCCGTCTGGCGCGACGTGCCATACGCGGGCGATGCGGTGCTGCTGCTTCTGCCGGCGCTGGCCGCCTGGACCGTCGGCCTGGTCCTGCTGCCGGATCGCCATCTGTCCTTTGATGTCGAAATCAACGACGCCGGCCTGTTGCTGCGCCGGGTGGCGCGGCGCCTGCCTGGCCATGAGAAGACGCTGCAGCTGGAACTGCGGCAGATACGCGCGCTCGAGGTGGTCGCCTACGCGGGCGCGGTAACCGTCTACCGGGGCGGGCCACCGATGGCGCGCCTGGAGCTGTTGCTGCACACGACCCTCGACGACTGCCCGCTGATTCGCGTGATTGGCATGGATCTGCCCGTGCCGCAGCGCTGGTCCTTGCGGCAGATCAAGGACGAGTTGAGCCGCCGTTGCAAGCTGGCCGGTATTCCTGTCGCCGTGCGGGCCGGTCCCACCTATCAGGAATCTGCCGCGATACGCGCGCAGTGGCCGACAGGCTGAGCGGCCGGAAATTGTCGCATCAGGGCTGCGGAATATTTTTCTTTTGGCAACTATATTGCTGAAGTCCTATGAATATGTTCGCAAAGCAACTATACTCATGATTCTTTAAAAAATCATCGTCACGCTGGCGGCCAGATATCCGCGCCAGAGTTCGTACGCATTCCGCTTTTTCCCTCTGTAAAAAGCACCTTTCCCCCGCGCGGCAGGCGCGGGCGTGATGACCGAGCCTTGCCCTGGTCGACTGCTGCCGTTGTCATTTTCGCTGTGTTGCCGCTTTACTAAAAAGCCCGGCGCCGGCGCGCGGTGCGCCGTCATGTTTTGCGACGTCACGTTTCACTCTATTCGGTTCACGACAGTATGCTGAGTTCCATCTTTGCCGTATCGAACGATACCTTGCCGTACATCTATGGCACGCACAATGCCTGGCTGGTGTTGTTTTCTATCGGCATCGCCATTTTTGCCTCGTTCATGGCCTTGCAGATCGCCGGCATGGCGCGCAGCAGCGAGCGCGGCTTCCAGCGCCAGACGGCCATCATCACGGGTGCCATCGCGCTCGGCGGCGGCATCTGGTCGATGCACTTCATCGGCATGCTGGCCTTTGATATCTGCACGCGCGTGTCCTTCGCGCCCGGCCTGACCCTGCTGTCGATGCTTCCAGGCATGGCCGCTTCGTGGGTGGCGCTGCACCTGCTGGCCCGTCCGAGCATCAACTGGCGGCAATTGGTGGTCGGCGGCGTGCTCGTCGGAGCTGGGATCGGCTCCATGCATTACAGCGGCATGGCCGCCATGCAGACGTCGCTGGCCCTGCGCTACGAACCCTGGCTGTTTGTGCTCTCGCTGCTGGTGGCCGTCACCATGGCCATGCTGGCGCTGTGGGTGCGCTTCGGCCTGAACGCCATGCGCCAGCGCCTCAGTCCGCTTACATCCTTGCTGGTCAGCAGCGTGGTGATGGGCCTGGCCATTTCTGGCATGCACTACACGGGCATGCTGGCGGCGCGCTTTTCGGGCACGCCCACGGCAGGCGAGAACACGATCACGGTGCAAGCCTCGTTCGTCGCCCTGGCCGTGGCCCTGATTACCGTCACGCTGACCGTCTTTGTGGCCGCGGCGAATGGCTTGCTGCGCTACCGCCAGCTGCTGCGCCACGCCAGCGCCAGCGAATCGCGCCTGCGCGCCATCGTCGACACGGCGGCCGATGGCCTCATTACCATCGATGGCCAGGGCAAGGTGCGCTCCTTCAATCCCGCCGCGGAAAGCCTGTTCGGCTGGCGCGAAGCGGAGATCGTGGGGCGCGACGCCAGCGTGCTGCTGCAACCGGCCGACGCGGCCGAATACGAGGGCTATCTGCGCGACTATCTGGAAACGGGCGCTTCGCGCATCCTCGACAGCGGACGCGAACTCGATGGCTGCCACAAGGACGGCGCGGTGCTGCCCATGCGCGTGGCGATCGGCAAGATCGATACGCCGGGCCAGCCCCTGTTCGTGGCGTTTGTCACGGACATGCGCTCGTCGCGCAGCATGGAGCAGGCGCTCAAGGACAGCGAGCGCCAGTACCGTACCCTGATCCGCAATATCCCGGGCGTGTCCTTCCACTGCAGCTTCGCGCCAGAATGGAAGATGATCTTCATCAGCGACGCCGTCTTCAACCTGACGGGCTGGACGCCGCAGGACTTCATTGAAGGGCGGGTCAGGCTGTTCGACCTCGTGCATCCGGACGACCGCCAGCGCGTCAACGACACCTGCGTGCAGGCGGCCGGCGAACAGCGCGACTTCGAGAACGTCTACCGCCTGATCCACCGCGACGGGCGCGAGCGCTGGGTGCGCGAAAGCAGCGGCCCCGTGCTCGACAACGACGGCGTGGTGCGCTGGATCGACGGCGTGATCCTCGATATCACGGAAAGCGAATTGCGCAACGCCGAATACGAAGGCAAGGTGACAGCCATCTCGCGCGCGACGGCCGTGGCGGAATTCGACCTGCAGGGGCGCATCCTGGCGGCCAATCAGAACTTCCTCGACCTGGTCGGCTACCAGCTCGACGACGTGCTGGGTCTGCACCACAGCATCTTCTGCGAACCCGCCCACGTGATCTCGCCCGACTACATCGCGTTCTGGCAGCACCTGGCGGGCGGCGAATTCAATACGGGCGAGTACAAGCGCATCGGCAAGGATGGCCGCGAAGTGTGGATACAGGCGTCGTACAATCCGATCTTCAACACGGACGGCAAGCCGTTCAAGGTGGTCAAGCTGGCCACCGACGTGAGCGAGCGGCGCGCCATGCAGGAAAACCTGCGCGCGGCGAAAGACCGCGCCGAGCTGGCCGCCGAATCGAAGACCAGCTTCCTGGCCAATATGAGCCATGAAATCCGCACGCCGATGAACGCCATCATCGGCTTTACGGAAGTGCTGCTGGGGACGGCCCTGGACAGCCTGCAGCGCCGCCACCTGGGCACCGTGCGCCAGTCGGCCCGTTCGCTGCTCGAGCTGCTCAACGACATCCTCGACACGGCCAAGCTGGAAAAAGGCGCCACCGAGCTGGAACTGGTGGACTTCTCGCTGCCCGACCTGGTCGACCACGTGGCCGCCTCCCTGCGCGTCACGGCGCACGCGCGCGACCTGGTGCTGCATGTCGACGTCGATCCCGGCATGGGCCAGTTCTTCCTCGGCGACGCGCGCCGGGTGCAGCAGGTGCTGACGAATCTGATCGGCAACGCCGTCAAGTTCACGGAAGTGGGCCATGTGCGCGTGGCCGCCGGCATGCAGGGCGAGCAAGTGCATATCGCCGTGCACGACACGGGTATCGGCATTCCGGCCGACCGCCTGGACAAGATATTCGCCCCATTCACGCAGGCCGATTCCTCGATGAGCCGCCGCTTTGGCGGCACGGGCCTGGGCACGACGATTTCGCTGCAGCTGGTCGAGCTGATGGGGGGAACCATCACGGTGGAAAGCACCCTGGGCGTGGGCAGCGTGTTCCACGTGCTGCTGCCGCTGGCGCCGGGCAAGGCCGTGGCGCGCCGCAGCGAGCAGCCCGTGGCGGCCTTGCCGCCGCTGCGCATCCTGGCGGCCGACGACGTGCCGCAGAACGTGGAGCTGCTCTTGATCAGCCTGGGCGCGGCGGGCCACCAGGTGATCGCCGCCAGCGATGGCGAGAGCGCCGTGCGCGAGTTCAGCAAGGGCAGCTTCGACATCGTCCTGATGGACGTGCAGATGCCGCGCATGGATGGACTGGAAGCGACGCGCCTGATCCGCGTGTACGAGCGCGAGCAGGGCCTGAAGGCGACGCCCATCATCGCCCTGACGGCCAGCGTGCTGGAACAGGACCGCCGCGCCGCGCAGACGGCGGGCATGAACGGCTTTGCCTCGAAGCCGCTGGAAATGCACAAGCTGACGGCGGAAATCGCGCGCCTGCTCGATATCGCCGTGGCCATGCCGCCGCCGGCCGCCGGCGCGGCGGCGCGCGTGGCCGCCGGCCAGGTCGACTGGCAGCGCGGCATCGCCCTGTGGGGCGGCCGCGAAGCCTTGCAGCGGGCGATCGGCCGCTTCGTGCAGGCCAATGGCGACTGCGCCGCCATGCTGGCGGCGGAACTGGAACGCGGCGGCGGCAGCGTGGCCGGCCACCTGCTGCACCGTATCAAGGGCGCGGCGGGCAATCTGTGCCTGGTGCAGGTCGAAAGCCTGCTGGGACGCATCGAACAAGCGATCGCGCGCCAGTTGCCGGCCACCGAATTGCTGGTGCAGCTGGCCGCCGCCTTCATGGCGCTGGCCGGTGAACTGGAAGAGGTAAATATGCCGGCCGTGGCCATGGACGCGACGCCCGCCGGCGCGCCCCTCGATGCGCCAGCTGCCGGCGCCTTGCTGCGGCAAGCCATCGCCAGCCTGGAGGGCGGGCAGCTCGACGACGCCCTGATGGCGCAGATCGCCGCCATGCTGGCGCCGCATGGCCAGCAGCCGCGCCTGCAGGCGCTGGCCAGCGCCATCGACGACTTTGAATTTGCGCGCGCCGTGGGCGTGCTGCGCCAGCTGCTGGCGTGGCTCGAGGCTCCTGCGCCTGCCGACCTTTCCTGATACTGGACTGACGATGACCTTACAAGAAGACAAACCGATCCTGCTGCTGGTCGACGACGAAGCGACGAATCTGCAGGTGCTGCGCCAGATCCTGCAGGACGATTACCGCCTGCTGTACGCCAAGGATGGCGAGAAGGCGCTGGAACTGGCGCAGAACAACCCCGTCGAACTGATCCTGCTCGACATCATGATGCCGGCCATGACGGGCTATGAAGTATGCCGCCAGCTGAAAGCCATGCCGGTCACTGCCGCGATTCCCGTCATTTTCGTCACCGCCCTGTGCGACGTGAAGGACGAGGCGGACGGCTTCGACGCGGGCGCCGTCGACTACATCACCAAGCCCGTCAGCCCGCCCATCGTGCGCGCCCGCGTGCGCACGCACTTGTCGCTGGTGGACGCCGAGGAATTGCGCCGCTCGCGCCTGCAGGTGATCCAGACCCTGGGCCAGGCGGCCGAATACAAGGATAACGAGACGGGCATGCACGTCATCCGCATGAGCTATTACGCGCGCCAGCTGGCACTGGCGGCCGGCTACAGCGCGGCCAGGGCGGAAGATTTATTGAATGCGGCACCGATGCACGACGTGGGCAAGATCGGCATCCCCGACGCCATCCTGCAAAAGCCGGGCAAGCTCGATGCGGAAGAATGGAAAGTCATGCGCCGCCACGCGGAAATCGGCGCGGCCATCATCGGCGAGCACGCGGGCGGACTGCTGAAAATGGCGCGCACCATCGCCCTGACGCACCACGAAAAATGGGATGGCAGTGGCTATCCGCAAGGCCTCAAAGGCGAAGAAATCCCGCATGAAGGCCGCATCGTCGCCATCGCCGACGTCTTCGACGCGCTCACCAGCGAGCGCCCGTACAAGCGCGCCTGGACGGTGCCGGACGCGATCGCCACCATGCAGCGCGACAGCGGCACGCATTTCGATCCCGCGCTGCTGGCGCTGTTCATCGAGCAGCTGCCGGCCATGCTGGAGATCAAGGACAAGTGGCGCGAGCCGGCGTAGGGAGCATCTGCTCAGGGCGGGTCCACGCGCAGGCGGTCGTCGAGCAAGCGCGCATATGCTTCAGTGCTGTCGAATTGCACATGGGCGCATGTCATGCTTGTGCCCAAGGCTGCCATGTGGCGAGAGGATATTGCATAGGCAAGTTTGCCGGGTTGTCGCCGCGATGGATACACGAAACCATGAATCGCGCCTGCCTCCTGCGCAATGATCTGATCCAGCTGCCAGCCCAGCCATTGGCACCAGCCGTGGTCGGGACTGCGCAATTGATCGTAGATACCCAGGCGGCTGGCGGCCAGCCCGGTCAGGTCGAGCAATTGCAGCGGGGCGCTGAACGACAGCGTGGCGATCAGGGCCAGTTCCGCACCATGCGTGATATAAAAGGTGCCCGGACGCGTCACGTCGTTCTGGCAAAGCTGGGCTTCCCAGGCAGCCGTATAGGCATCGTCCGCAAGATACGCCCAGTGATAGGGGAAGCCGGCCGCATCTGCCAGTTCGGCGGGCGGGCCGAAGCGGTAGGTGCGCTGGACTTTCAATGGCCAGATCGATGCCATGTTCCACGCCGCGCGCACCACGGCCTGGCCTGCTGGATGGGTGATGATATGACTCAATAATTCAGCGCGCAGCAATGCCAGCGCCGGCAGGCGCGTGATCATTTCTGGCGGGACAAGCGTATCTTTCAGTTGTAGCGTCATGCGAGGCTAGCCTACGATATCGGCCATGCCCCTATGCTGCCACTTCGCCGCCGCCAGCACCTTGCGCAATCTCTCGCTGGCGGGCAGATCCAGCAGCGCCTGCTGACTGGGATGCACTTCGGCCCGCGTTTCGAACGATTTGCCTGCAAGCAGCTCTGCCGGCGACAGTTCGTTGAGTTCGTCTGCGCTGCTGACCCAGAAGGCATGAATGTCACTGCCGGGCTGGCCGGCGAGAATGGCGAGCACGGGCGCGATCAATTCCGGCACGGGCTGGACAAATTGCCACGCCGGAAACTCCTTGCCGATACTGCGCCCCTTGGGCGTCACGCAATAAAACCGCTGGCTTTCCACTGCGCGATACAGCGACGCCTGCGACAGTTCCACCCATCCTTGCCCAATGACATCGGATACCTTGAGTTTTGACACGGGAAGTTGCAGCGGTATCGATGGCGGGGTGGCGCGCAGAGAGGCGCGCGCCGCATCGAGCGCGCGCGTGGCCAGGTCGATCAGGCGCTCGCGCTCGGGACCTTGCGCCAATAGGTCGAGCTGTGCGCTCACCAATTGCGAGAATTGTTCCACTACCCGCAGGTCGTTGTCGGTCCATTCCCGGCGCGCGGGCGCCAGAGTGTCGTGATGCAGATGCGCTGTCATGTTCGCTCCTCGGGTATATGCGCCAGGCGTCTTACACACAAGATTATCATGTTTCGCAACTTTATCAAGCGAAAAACGCATCTTTTCTGCATCAGGCAGCGCTGTATGTCAGGGCAAGCTGTCCGGCAACCGCAAGATCCGCCGTATCTCCAGAATCGCCTGCGGACTTTCCTGCACGCTGTGCCAGGACGGAATGACTTTTTCCGACAGGGCGCCGTCGAGGTGGGCGCTGGCGTAGGGCACCACGCCGTCGCTCGATTCGGCCAGCGGCAGGTCCGGCGTGTCGTTGCCCATGATGGAGTAGTAGCGCACTTTCGGGCTGATGGGCAAGTCGGCCACCAGGCGCACGAACGGGTCCTTGTCGCTGAGGTTATCGATGCTGTTGGGGATGCGCAGCGGCTCGCTGCTGCCCGTGTCGAGCTGCGCCAGGCTGCCGGCCGCGTCGGACAGCTGGTCGAGCATGGTGATGGGCAAGGTGACGAGATTGGCGATCCAGCGCGCCACCTTGTGGTTGGCGAACGAGGTGCCGCGGTGCGGCGCGGCGATGAAGATGGCGCGGTTGACCTGCGGCATGGCAGTGAAATTGAGGTAGGGCGCCAGTCCGGCGCGCACTTTTTCCGCCTTCTTGCCCTTCAAATTGTATTCTTCCGTGATGGCGTCGAGCAGGGTGTTGCTGGCGTCGGACACCATCAGGCGCGCGAGCACGCCGCCCATGCTGTGGCCGATCAAGACCATCTCGTTCGCGGCATCCGCCTTGCCAGCGGGGTCGAACTGCGCCAGCGTCGCGGCGAGCGCCTTGCGGATGGCGGCGTTATTGGCCGCCAGCGGCGCATTGCTCGGATAGTACACCTGCCAGATCTGGTAGCGGCGGCGCAGCTGTTCGTCGCCCATCAGTTCATTCGCCACGTTGATCCACGCTTCCGGGCTGCTGGCCAGGCCGTGCAGCATGACGATGGTGCGCTTGTTCGGGTCGTAGGGCTGCATCAGGTGCACCTGCGGGCGCGAAATGCCGTCGGCGCGGCCGAACAGGGTGCGCAGCGCCTGCACGCCGAAGCCGGAGCGGGCCAGCCACAGGCCATAGCCGGCCGTGAAGTTGGCTGCCACGGGCAGTTCCTGGCCTGCCATGCGCGTCGATTCGCTGCGCGTCGGGTCGACCAGCATCACCAGCAGCTGCTGCGTGGCCAGGACTTCCTGCAGGCTGTTGCCGTCGAAGCGGATCAGCGCCGTGACGACGGGGAAGCGGGTTTCCTGGTACGGCACATAGTCGCCTGTCGACGCCGGGGGCTTGGGCATGACGGCCACCAGGTCGGCGCCGAAGCCGTCGCGCCGGTACACATTGCGCAGGCCGGAAAACGTCAGCGAGGTGGCCGGCAGCAGTTCTTCCGGCAGGGTGCCGTCTGCGGGCAGCCGCAGGGCAGACAGTTCGCTGTCGATCTGCCAGCCGGCGACGCGGATCACATGGCCGTCCGGGCGGTATTCGCCGCGGTGGCGGAACAGGTTGCCGACGGCCTTTTGCACGGCGTAGTTATAGTAGTCGCGGATCTGCGTCTGGCGTTCCTCGAAGGCGCGCTGGCCCGGCGTGCGCGTCGTGTAGAACAGGTAGGCGTAGGCATAGCGGGCCGATTCCAGCCACGCGGCCAGCAGCTCGGCGCTGGGGTGGCCGCCCTGTTTTTCTTCGGCCAGGGCGCTTTCCAGCCACAATTCGGAGAGGGTTGCCAGGCGCTGTTCGTCGCTGAGCAGCTCGGAGCGGGCCAGGTCGGCGCGACAGCTGCCCGTATTGGCTTCGCAGGCGGCGATGTCGCTGCCGATGATGCGCAGCACTTCGCTGGCCGATGCGCTGAGTTTGCCCGTGGTGAGGATGTCGCCGCGCCGCTGCTGCAGGTAGTCGGCCGGCGAAATGGCGCTGACGGTGACGGCGGCGCAGCCGCTCAGCAGCGCCGCGGCACAGAGCAGGGCGCCCAGGCGCAAGCGCCGCATCAGCGTGGCCGGCATCTCAGAACGAGTAGACCAGGGTCAGCGAGGTTTGCGTATCCGTGTTCTTCTTGTCGTCCGGTACGCGGGTATCGTTGCGGGCGCTGAAGGCGGCCTTCATCTGCATGGTGCCGTTGATCTTCGTGCTGAGGGCCGTTTCGGCGATCGAGTGGGTGTTCGAGGTGCCCCGTTCCACGCTGACCGTCTGCGTAAACATGGCCGACTGGCTGATCTTCCACTTCATGGCGGCTGCGCCGCGCACCGTCAGGCCGTGTTCCGATTCGCCCGCGTCATTGGTGCCGCTGAAGTAGCCTGGACCGAATTCCACGTCGACGCTCTTGTCGCTGGACTGGTACCAGCGCGAGCCGTGACCGACGGCCAGGGTCGAGTACTTGGTGTAGGCGCCGAACTTGTCGTTCACGTGCGAGGCCAGCACGAACAGTTTTTCATGGTCGGCCATCAGCTTGTAGGCGGCCTTGGCGGAGGCGGAAAAGCGTTCGGCCGAGCGTTCGCGGATCTTTTGTCCTTCGTCGTTCGTCGTTTCGTCTTCCTTGAAGTAGCCGCTGAAGATGTACTGGTTGCTCCAGTCGTCGAGTTCCTGGCGCGCGTCGATCTTGCCCGTGACGGAGGTGCCGACCGTGTTGCCCGAGGTGGTGATGGCGCCCAGTTCGGCGGAAGTGCTCCAGCTGCCGATGGGGATTTCATCGAACAGCATGCTTTGTTTGGTGTCTGCTGCGGCGGCGTTGCCGCAAGTGATGGCCATGGCCAGCGCCAGTGCGAGAGAGTGGGTCGATTTCATGGCTGTATTGGTCTGTGGCGCGCGCCAGGCGCGCCTGATGTTCGTTAGTGGCAGTGGTGGCGATGCTGGCCGCGGCAAGCCGGGAAGCGCCGATAAAACATGCGCGCGCGGGCGCGGCCAAACATTGTCGAGGCTGTATTGTACCCGACCCCGTCAACGTTCGCCGCACGCCCCGGCGCGCACGAATGCTGCTATATTGATGGAAATATTGCAAACCTGGCATGTGTGGATGATGACGATGAAAATAGCTTGCAAGCTTGTCACCGCGGTCTGGCTGTGCGCGGCGGTGCAGGCCGGGGCCCAGGCGCTGGAGACGACGCCGGGAGCAGGAGCGGCACCGCCACTGACGCAATCGATGATACGCGACGCCGTGCGCGCCGTACTGGCGGAAGAGGCGCAGGCGCGCGACGCGCTGCCGCAGCCGGCCATGCAGCAGGTGACGATACGCGCCGACCGGAAATACGAGCAGTTCGCCGCCGCCTTCGCCGAGGCGAAGGTGCCCGACTGCCTGCACGCCGACGGCTTGAAGCGCCAGCCCACCAGCATCGGCCCGATCGGCATCGGCGGCGTGTATGCCTTGCCCTTCGTGGCGATCGCCAAGCTGCGCGGCAAATGTAACTAGCCGGCCGCCGCCTGGCGGCGCACGCCGGGGCTGGCAAGTGGCGCGCGCCTGGCGTATGCTGCGCGTATTTGCTGCCTGATCTTTACAAGGAATTCCCCGTGCGCTGCCTGGTCATCGAAGACGAAGCCGAAACTTCCCGTTACATTTGTGCCGGCCTGCGCGAGGCGGGCCACGACGTCACCTCTTGCGACAATGGCATCGACGGCATGCGCCTGGCCTGCGGCGAGGACTGGGATGCGCTGGTGCTCGACCGCCTGCTGCCCGGCGAGATCGACGGCCTGGCCATCGTCGCGCGCCTGCGCGGCATGGGCCGCAACACGCCCGTGCTGGTGCTGTCGGCCCTGTCGAGCGTCGACGAACGCGTGCGCGGCCTGCGCAGCGGCGGCGACGATTACCTGTCGAAACCGTTCGCGATCGCCGAACTGCTGGCGCGCATCGAGGCGCTGCTGCGCCGCGCCGCGCCCGTGCCCGAATCGACGCAGCTGCAGGTGGCCGACCTGGTGCTCGACATGCGTACCATGCGCGTGACGCGCGCCAGCCGGCAAATCGCGCTGCAGCCGCGCGAATTTCGCCTGCTCGAATACCTGATGCGCCACCAGGGGCAGTCCGTCACGCGCGCCATGCTGCTCGAAGCCGTGTGGGACTACCATTTCGACCCGCAGACCAACGTCATCGACGTGCAGGTGAGCCGTTTGCGCACCAAGGTGGACAAGGAGTTTTCTCCGCCGCTGATCCACACGGTGCGCGGCGTCGGCTACACCCTGGGCGTGCTCGACAGTGCGTAACTTGCACCGCTCGATCGCGGCCCGGCTGGCGCTCGGCTATGGCGTGCTGGTGGTCGTGTCGATCAGCATCGTCTGCGCCGTGTTCTATTTCGGCACCATCGGCGTGCTCGATCGCAGCGTGGATCGCAAGCTGACCCTGCTCTCGGAGCGCCTCGCCGCGCTGTACGAGCAGGGCGGCAGCAGCCGCACGACGGCGGAAATCGCCCATCTGCTGACCGACCGCACCGACAGCGACACGGAAATCTTCTTGCTGGTCGATGCCGATGGCCGCCGCGTGGCGGGCAATCTGTCGTCCTGGCCCGACCTGGGCAGCCCCGTGGGCCGCCTGCTGCACCGCGACGTCACGCGCGAAGGGCGCCGGGTGCCCGCGCGCATGCTGATCCGCGACCTGACGGGCGGCGCGCGCCTGTTCGTCGGACGCGACATGGAGGAGGGCAAGTCGATCCGCACGCTGGTGCTGCGCTCGCTGGCCTATGGCGGCGGGGTGGCCATCGTGCTGGTGGTGGCGGGCGCCTGGCTGTTCCGCCGCCAGCTCGAGGCGCGCATCGGGCAGATCCGCCGCACGGCGGGCGAGATCGAGGCGGGCGACCTGAGCAGGCGCATTCCCGTCTCCAGCGAGGATGAATTCGGCTTGCTGAGCCGCGACATCAATCGCATGCTCGACCGCATCGAACACCTGATGGAAGGCGTGCGCCACGTGTCGAACGCCATCGCGCACGACCTGCGCACGCCGCTGGCGCGCATCCGCAACAAGCTCGATGGCGCCTTGCGCCAGCAGCAGGGCGTGGCCGGCTACGAGAGCGCGGCGCAGGCGGCCATCGACGACATCGACGATCTGACGCGCGTGTTCGACAAGCTGCTGCAGATCGCGGCGGCTGAATCGGGCATGCGCCCCGAGAATTTCGACGACATCGACCTGCACCAGATCGGCGCCGACATCGTGGAAATGTATGAAGCGACGGCTGACGAGCAGGGCGTGCTGCTGGTGCAGATGTATGGCGAGGCCGTGCCGGCGCGGGGCGACCGCAACCTGCTGGGCAGCGCGCTGGCCAGCCTGGTCGACAACGCCATCAAGTACGCGGGGCAGGGCGCCACGGTGGAAGTGTCGGCCGGCAGCGATGCGCAGGGCAGCTGGCTGGCCGTGCGCGACAACGGCCCCGGCGTGCCTGCCGAGGAATTGCCGAAGCTGACGCAGCGCTTCTACCGCCTCGACAAGAGCCGCCATTTGCCCGGCAATGGCCTGGGCCTGTCCATCGTGGCGGCCATCGCGGCCCTGCATGGCGGCAGTCTGGAAATCGAGGATGCGGCGCCGGGCTTGCGGCTGCGCCTGCACCTGCTGCGCTAGCGTAGGCAGGCAGCACATTACCAACTTGTAACCCCCATTGTTTTAGCTCCCACCTATCATCCGCTCTACCCGGCGTAGAGCGGCTGCATGCGTGCTGCCGCCTGTTTCGGGCTGCCGCGGCCCCGCCGCGTTCTGTTTGCCGAGACCTGTTGTAGAAGCATACGCATGCATACTTTTGCCATCATCGAGGAGCGCGCCGCGCTGCCCGCACTGCGCCAGCATGGCCACCGCCTCAAGGCCGCGCTGGGCGCCGTTGTCTTTCCCCTGCAGCGCGCGCGCTGGCAAGCCTTTGTCGCAGGCACGCCTGGCCTGGCGGCGCTCGCGCACGCCCATCCCAGCCTGCTGTACAAGATTTACCGTCCCTACGCCAGCCGCCAGCTCGGTTGCGCGGCGCGGGTGGAGCTGCTGCGCGGGCATTACCGTTTCCTGTGGCAGGCGGGCGCCCGGCCGCTGGTGGAATACGCGGCGCGCCGCGCGCTGGTGCTGGCCGCCATCGAGGGCAAGGATGGCGCCACCTACCGCCTGCAGCTGACGGCCATCCACGACAGCCACCGCGAGGGCGACCTGTGCCTGCGCCTGACGCGCGACGGCGTGTCGCTGTACCTGGCCAGTTTCCTGTTCCGTCCCCAGCCCGGAGGCGCCGTCATCCAGCTGGGTGCCTTGCAGGGACTGCGCTCGCAGGCGGGCGCGCAGGCGGTGAAGGACGCGACGCGGGCGCTGCACGGCTGCCGGCCGAAGAACCTGATGGTGGCCGCCTTGCGCGACCTGGGCGATTTTTTCGGCTGCGGCCACCTGGACCTGGTCAGCAACGCCAACCGCATCGCGCTGAACTGGCGCCGGCGTCGCCACATCTCGTGCGACTACGACCTGGCGTGGCGCGAACTGCATGCGCTGCCTGCCGGCGACGGCAATTACCGCCTGCCATGCGGCCCTTGCCGGATGCCCGACCTGGAGCTGGTGCCGTCGAAAAAACGCGCCGATGCGCGCCGCCGCGGCGCCATGCTGGTGCAGCTGGCGGCGGACATGCGCTGGCAAGTGGCGGCCCTGTTGCAGCCGCAATGAAGGCGCAGGGCGGCATTTTTTGACCTGCGCGGCTTTTTTGCCGGGCGGCCCGGCGCAAGCGGCGCGATCGGCGTATACTTGCTGGCGTTGTTAACCTGAAGCCAGTCACCCCATGCCAGCACAATTCCCCACTTCGCGCATGCGCCGCCTGCGCGCGACCCCGCAACTGCGCGAGCTGTTCCGCGAAACCGAGATCAATCCGCGCGACCTGGTCCTGCCGATCTTCGTCGACGAAGGCAGCAGCGATTTCATCGACATCAAGTCCATGCCCGGCGTGCGCCGCATTCCCGAAGCGAAGCTGGCGCAGGAAATCGAGCGTTACGCGCGCGCCGGCCTGCGCTCCGTCATGACCTTCGGCATTTCGCACCACAAGGACAGCCACGGCACGGACACCCTGAACCCGGACGGCCTGGTGGCGCGCATGTCGCGCATCATCAAGGACGCCGTGCCGGAAATGGTCGTCATGTCCGACACCTGCTTCTGCGAATACACGGACCACGGCCATTGCGGCATCCTGCATGGCGACACGGTCGACAATGACAGCACGGTGCTGAACCTGGGCAAGCAGGCCGTCATCGCGGCCCAGGCGGGCGCCGACATCATCGCCCCGTCGGCCGCCATGGATGGCCAGGTGGCGGCGATCCGCAGCGCGTTAGATGCGGCCGGCTTCCACGACACGCCCGTGATGGCGTATTCGACCAAGTTCGCCTCCGGCCTGTACGGCCCGTTCCGCGACGCGGCCGGCAGCACCCTGAAGGGCGACCGCAAGACCTACCAGATGGACCCGATGAACCGCCGCGAAGCGGTGCGCGAGTCCCTGATCGACGAAGCCGAAGGCGCGGACGCGCTGATGGTGAAACCTGCGGGCGCCTACCTTGACATCATCCGCGACCTGCGCGAAGTGACGCGCTTGCCGATCGGCGCCTACCAGGTCAGTGGAGAATATGCAATGATCAAGTTCGCCGCGCAGGCGGGCGCCATCGACGAACGCCGCGTGGTGCAGGAAACCCTGGGCGCCATCAAGCGCGCGGGCGCGGACATGATCTTTACGTATTTTGCGATGGATGTGCTGAATAATCCGTATTGAGCCTTGTCTCTGGCGCACAGCTAGCGTCCTTTTTTACCCCAAAAGCAAGTGCTGGGGTCAGACCCGGCGGGTCTGACCCCGGAATTTGCGGTTGGGTTTATACAGCTTCCCATGCCCCTGAAAATCTCCCGCATCCTGCACGCCGGCTATGTCTTCGAATGCGAAGGCACGGCCATCGCCTTCGATCCCATCGTTGAAAACCCGTTCAGCCGCAACTGCCACGCGTTTCCGTCCGTGCGCTTCGACCTCGACGCCGTGCGCCGGCTGCGCTGGGACGCCGTCTTCATTTCGCACTTCCATGACGACCACTGCTCGCTCGACAGCCTCGACGTGCTCGACCGCACCACGCCCATCTATCTGTACTGCGTCTTCGACGAACTGTTCGTGATGCTGCGCGCGCTGGGTTTTACCGCCGTCGAGCGGCTGCACGTGGACGTGCCCGTGCGCGTGGGCGCCATCGAGGTGATCCCGCGCCGCGCGCTGGACGACGATGTCGACTCGCTGTTCCAGGTGCGCGCCGCCGGCGTGAACGTGCTCAACGTCGTCGACTCGTGGATCGGCCCCGAGACGCTGGCGCAGCTGGCCGCCTTCGCGCCCTGGGACATGGTCTTGTGGCCGTTCCAGACCATGCGCGAGATCGCCGTCATCGCGCCGTCGCTGGCAGCGCGAGGCCCGGTCGAACTTCCCGACGATTGGGTGCCACAGCTGCGCGCGCTGGCGCCCCGTTATATCGTGCCCAGCTCCTGTCAGTTCGTGCAGGAAGACTGGTCCTGGTACAACCACGCGATGTTCCCCGTTACCTACCGCCGCTTTGCCGATGAAATCGGCGCCGCGCTGCCCGAGGCGCACATCTTCCGCCTCGACCCGTCGACGTCCGTGCTGCTCGATGCGCACGGAGTGAGCAGCGCCGAACCCTTGCCCTGGGTGATTCCAGTGGGTCCGCAAGACGTGGATTTCGACTACCGTCCCGACGCAACGCCGCCCGCCACGGCGGATATCGCCCGCCGTTTCGCGCCCTTGAGCGATGCCGACGCAGCGCTGGTGCTCGATTTCTGCCAGGGTGGCTTGCTCGAGCGCTATCGCGACATGGAACTGCCCGAGGACAGCTACTTCCAGCAACCGCGCCTGTGGCGCTTGGCCCTGTACGGCCATGACGGCGCGGCCACGGTCCTGCATTACCGCACGCACGGCGACTTGATCGACCTCGTGCCCGAGACGAACGAGGCGCCCGGCTGGACCACCGAAGTGCCGCTGGTGAAATGCCATGCGGCGCTGGTGCTGGGCGAATCGCTGACGTCGATGTACATGCGCATCAACGATGGCCCGTTCGATGCCGGGGCGCGGGCCGCACTGGCGGAGGCGGACATCGTCGACGACCCGCTGATCCGCTGCCTGTTCAATGACGCCATCGGTGCCTACCAGGCGGCGCAGCTCAAGCGCTTGCTGGCCCGCTGAAGAAAGTCGCGCGACAGAGTAAGATAGCTGCTTCTGACTAGAACGGGAAAGACACCATGGCACAAGACAACGAAACCGCGATCCTGGCCGGCGGCTGCTTCTGGGGTGTGCAAGACTTGCTGCGCCGCTATCCGGGCGTGCTTGCCACGCGCGTGGGCTACAGCGGCGGCGACGTCGCCAACGCCACCTACCGCAACCACGGCACGCATGCGGAAGCGATCGAAATCATCTTCGACCCGAAAACGATCAGCTACCGCAAGATCCTGGAATTCTTCTTCCAGATCCACGACCCCAGCACGGAGAACCGCCAGGGCAACGACCGCGGCACCAGCTACCGTTCGGCCATCTTCTACACGAACGACGAGCAAAAGCGCGTGGCCGAAGACACCATCCGCGACGTCGACGCGTCCGGCCTGTGGCCCGGCAAGGTGGTGACGGAAGTGGCGCCGGCAGGCCCGTTCTGGGAAGCGGAACCGGAGCACCAGGATTATCTGCAGCGCTTGCCGCACGGCTACACCTGCCACTACATCCGGCCGGACTGGGTCTTGCCGCAGCGTCAACAATAAGCGTCACGGGAGACGGCCATGCGCTATTGGCAGGTGGAGCGGCGGCAGGCGGAAGGGCAACTGGATCTGGGGCGCGCCCTCGACCTGGTGGCCGCCATCGGCCATGCCGACGTGAATGCCGTCGCCGGGGCCATCCTGAAGACGGTGAGCACGGCCGCGCCCATTTCCCAGTGCACGATCTTTGCCTATGAATTCGGCAACCGGCCCCGCACGGTGGCCGTGGCCGACCGGCGCGGCGGGCGTTTCCTGCAGGATATCGCGGACAGCTACGCGCGCCATTACTATGCGCTCGACGGCAACCAGCGCGTGATCGCGCCCGCGCCCGGGCGGAAAATCGATCCCGCCATCGTGCTGCACCAGCAAGCGAGCGACGAGATCGACCATCCCGGCTACCGCGCCACCTGCTATCAAAAACCGAATGTCTCGGACCGGCTGTCCCTGCTGGTGCAGCCGGCCGGCGATATCTGGTTGTCCGTCAATTTTTACCGCGACAGCAGCCAGGGCCAGTTCCGGCCTGGCGAAATCGCCGCCATCGAAACCCTGTCACCGCTGTTTGCCCATGCGGCCAGGCACCACTACAGCCTGAACGGCCAGCCCGCGCAGGGTGTCGCGCCCATGATGCTGGCCAGGCTGCGCCAGCATTGTCCCGCCTTGAGCAAGCGCGAACTGGACGTGCTGCGCTGCGTGCTCGAAGGCTTCACGGCCGTGGAAATCGCCGAGACCATGGGCCTGCAGCCATCGAGCGTCATCACCTACCAGAAGCGCGCGTATAAACGCCTGGGTATTTCCAGCCAGCGCCAGTTGTTTGCGCTGTGCATGGCGCCAGCACCTGTCTAGTCCCTTGGACGTAGGGACGGCTCCGCCTTTTTGACTGTGTTCGCCGCGAAATGTCCCCAAAATGGGGACAGGGTTCGCGGCGCGCGTCTGCATACTGTGTTTCAAGCCGGGATCACCCGGCCGCCCTCACCCAATAAAATCAACAAGGGGAGGGCGACACCTTATGGAGACAAGCATGACCATCGCCCAAGGGGCCACCCCCGCCATCGCCGCCACCCCGGCGCCCGTCCTCGACGCGGCCAGCGTGCAACTGGAACAGCAGGTGATGCGCAAGGTATCGCGCCATCTGCTGGGATTTTTATTCCTGTTGTTCGTGTTTTCCTTTCTTGACCGCATCAACATCGGCTTTGCCGGCCTGACCATGATGCAGGACCTGGGCTTGTCCGGCACCCAGTTCGGCTTTGCCACCACCCTGTTCTACATCGCCTACATCGCTTGCAGCATTCCCAGCAACATCGTGCTGGCACGCATCGGCGCGCGTAAATGGATCGGCAGCATGATGATCGCCTGGGGCCTGGCCTCGACGGCGACCCTGTTCGCCAGCGGCCCGGCCAGCCTCTACGCGCTGCGCTTTCTGGTGGGCGTGACGGAGGCGGGCTTTCTGCCCGGCATGCTGCTCTACCTCACGTACTGGTTTCCCAGCGCCTACCGGGCACGGGCCAATGCCCTGTTCATGATCGCCATGCCCGTCACGGCCGCCATCGGTTCGGCCCTGTCGGGCCTGATCCTGGGGCTGGACGGTCACTGGGGCTTGAAAGGCTGGCAATGGCTGTTCTTGCTCGAAGGCATGCCTTCCGTGCTGCTGGGCCTGGCCGTCTACGGCTACCTCGACGACGCGCCCAACAAGGCAAACTGGCTGGGCAAGCTGGAACAGCAGGTGCTGGCGCGCATGCTGGCGGCCGAGCACAAGCCTGATGCGCCCCGGCAAAAAGTCTCCGTGCTGGCGGAAATGCTGTCGCCCACCGTGCTGAAATTCGGCATCGCCTACTTTTGCCTGGTGAATACCTTGGCCATGGTGGCCGTGTGGACGCCGCTGATCGTGAAAAGTTTCAATAGCGGCGCCAGCAACACCCAGATCGGGCTGCTGGCGGCGATACCGCAGGTCTGCACCGTGATCGGCATGATTGTCTGGGGCCGCCGCTCGGACCGCTTGCAGGAGCGCCGCTGGCATATCGTCTGGCCCATGCTGCTGTCGGCCGGCGGCTGGCTGTTGACCGCCTATTCCGGCAACCCCGTGCTGCAACTGCTGGGCGTGTGCATGGCCTCGACGGGCGCCTACACGGCCATGTCCGTCTTCTGGACGACGCCGGACCGGGCCCTGAGCCTGGGCGCGCGCGCCATCGGCATCGCCGTCATCAATGCCACGGGCAATATCGGCTCGGCCCTGAACCCCGTCGTCGTGGGCTGGCTGAAGGATTTCACGCACAGCTTTGCCACGGGCTTGCTGTATGCGAGCGTGCTGCTGGTGGCCGGTGCTGCCATCGTGCTGACCTTGCCCATCGCGCGCGGCGGCAAAACACATTCTTGAGAGGACACCATCATGCGCGACACGTTTCACCCTTATCCCCATGTGCCGAAAGTGTATCCGCCCGGCAAGCCTGCGGGTGCCGGCACGCAGCACGTGCCGGTCCTGATCGTCGGCGGCGGTCCCGTGGGGCTGGCCACGGCCCTGGGCCTGGCGCGCCACGGCGTGCACTCGGTGCTGATCGAGGCGGACGATGGCGTCTGCACGGGCAGCCGCGCCATCTGCATCTCGCGGCGCAGCCTGGAAATCATCGACCGCCTCGGTGCGCTCGACGGTTTTATCAGCAAAGGCTTGCCGTGGGCGGGCGGCCGCAGCTTTTACCGCGACGAGGAAGTGCTGCACTTTACGATGCCGCAAGACGCGAACCAGAAATTGCCGCCGATGGTGAACCTGGCGCAATACCATATCGAGCAATTCCTGCTCGACGCGGCCGAACGCCAGAGCGAGCTGATCGATATCCGCTGGCAAACGCGCGTCACTGGCGTGCAGCAGCGCGCCGATGGCGCCACGGTCACGCTGGCCACGCCCGATGACACCTACACCATCGACGCGGACTGGCTGGTGGCGGCCGATGGCGGGCGCAGCGCCGTGCGCGAGGCGTTGGGCTTGAAATTGCGGGGCACCAGCTATGAAGGCCGCTATGTGATCGTCGATATCCACCTGAAGAGCGAGCGCCCCACGGAGCGCCTCGCGTATTTCGACCCGCCGTCGAATCCTGGCTCCACCGTGCTGGTGCACAAGCAGCCCGACGACATCTGGCGCATCGACTACCAACTGCGCGACGACGAGGATGCGCAGGCGGCCGTGCTGCTGGAAAACGTGGCGCCGCGCGTGGACAGCCTGCTGGCCATGATGGGGGAGACACAGCCATGGCATCCCGTGTGGATCACCATCTACAAGGCCAACGCGCTGACACTGGAAAAATACCGGCACGGCGCCGTGTTGTTCGCGGGCGATGCGGCCCACCTGGTGCCCATCTTCGGCGTGCGTGGGGCCAATTCCGGCATCGACGATGCGGACAATCTGGCCTGGAAGCTCGCCTACGTCGTCAAGGGCCGGGCGCCGGATAGCTTGCTCGACAGCTATTCGAACGAACGCGTGTTCGTCGCCCATGAAAACCTGCGTCACGGCACGAAAAGCACGGAATTCATGGCGCCGCCCACGTTTGCCTTCGAGCTGATGCGCACGGCCGTGCTGGGCCTGGCGGGCAAGCATGCGCACGTGCGCTCGCTGATCAACCCGCGCCAGACCAGCGCCATCGCGTATGCGCAATCGGCCTTGAATGCGCCTGAGCTGGACGTGTTCACGGCCGGTCCCGCGCCGGGCACGGTCTTGCCCGAGTGCCCGCTCGCGCTGCCGCACAACGGCGGTCAAAAAGCGCGGTATATTACCGATTTGCTCAAACGCGCGGATGGCCATTTCACGGGCCTGTATTTCAGCGACGATGGCGCGGTGCCAGCGGAACTGCTGGCGCTGGGCGACAGCTTGCCGTTGACGACCGTGGCGATCGCCCGCAGCGGGGCGCAAGGGGGCGCCTGGGACCATACGGCGCAGGTATGCTCGCTGTTCGACGCGCAGCCCGGCACGTTTTATCTCGTGCGCCCGGATGGGCACGTGCTGGGGCGCTGGCGCGAGGTGAGGGTGGGGCAGGTGGCGGATGCATTGAAACGCGCGTTGTCTTGAACCAAACCCAGTGGCAAATTCCGGGGTCGGACGGGGGCGCCGAGTCCCTGAGGGTCCGACCCCAGCTCTTCCGCTTTTTGGGTTAACGAAGGAAGAGCACAGTAAATCAGGAGATCATATGACCGACATCGAACTCGATAATTTATACACCGAGCTGTGCCACACCATGGGCGGCCTGGGCGAGCAGCGCTCGCCGCTGTTCCTGGCCCGCTTCGCCTTGCTGGCCATGGGCGCCATCGGCCAGGCCGACGTGGTGCAAGGCTTGCTGCGCGACGCGGCCGACGGCCTGGCGGAGCGCGCATGATAGGCGCCGGCTACCAAAGCGGCTTCGGCAACGAGTTTGCCACGGAAGCCATCCCCGGTGCCTTGCCGCAGGGGCAAAATTCGCCGCAGCAAGCGCCGCTGGGCCTGTATGCGGAACAATTGTCGGGCACGGCCTTCACGGCGCCGCGCGCGCAGAACCGGCGTTCCTGGCTGTACCGCATCCGTCCCGCCAGCCAGCATCCGCCGTTTACATTGGCTGAAAACACGCGCATCGTCAGCGATTTCCACGCCATGCCGCCGACGCCGCCGAACCAGCTGCGCTGGGACCCGCTGCCGCTGCCCGACGGCGCCACGCCGGTCGATTTCATCGACGGCTGGCAAACGATGGCGGGAAACGGCAGCGCCGAAGCGATGAGCGGCTGCGCCATCCACGTGTACGCGGCCAACCGTTCCATGCAGCGCTTCTTTTATTCGGCCGACGGCGAATTGCTGGTCGTGCCGCAGGAAGGGCGGCTGGCGATTGCCACGGAACTGGGCTTGATCGAGCTGGAACCGCAGGAAATCGCCGTGATCCCGCGCGGCGTGCGCTTCCGCGTCACCCTGCCGGACGGCAAGGCGCGCGGCTATGTCTGCGAAAACTTCGGCACCGCCTTCCGCCTGCCCGACATGGGCCCCATCGGCTCGAATGGCCTGGCCAACAGCCGCGACTTCCTCACGCCGCACGCGGCCTACGAGGATATCGACGGCGATTGCGAACTGGTGGCCAAGTTCGGCGGCCATCTGTGGCGCACGACCTTGGATCATTCGCCGCTCGACGTGGTGGCCTGGCATGGCAATTACGCGCCGTACAAATACGATTTGCGCCGCTTTAATGTCATCGGCTCGATCAGCTACGACCATCCGGACCCGTCGATCTTCCTCGTGCTGCAGGCGCCGAGCGAAAATCCGCTGCTGGGCGCCATCGACTTCGCCATCTTCCCGCCTCGCTGGCTGGCCGCCGAACACACATTCCGGCCACCCTGGTTCCACCGCAACGTGGCCAGCGAATTCATGGGCTTGATCCACGGCGTGTACGACGCCAAGGCAGCCGGTTTCGTGCCGGGCGGCGCCAGCCTGCACAACTGCATGTCCGGCCACGGCCCCGATGCGCAGACGTTCGAAAAAGCCTCGCACAGCGACACGTCCGCGCCCGTGAAGGTGGGCGACACCATGGCCTTCATGTTCGAGACGCGCACCATCCTCAAGCCCACGCCGTTCGCGCTGGACGGCGGCCTGCTGCAACACGATTATTTCGAGTGCTGGCAAGGATTGCGCAAGCATTTCGATCCGGACCAGTGACAGGCACACGGTCCGGCTTACTCAGGTGGTCAGTGCGGCAGGCACACGCGCCCCGCCACATTGACCACGTCGTCGCCCGCATGCGCGCGCAGTTGCAGCAGCATCAGCGCCACGCCCAGCATCAGCGCCGCAGCGCAGAGTTTCTTGTGCATCGTCGTTCCCGTTTTCACTATCTATGAAGGTGTGCAGCGATATTATTGCCGAAATTCATCGTGCGGGCTGAGCAAGTGCCAAGCGTGCTTTACAATTATGCATCTTGCGCATCCGCGCCATCTGAATTGTATGCATAGTATGTGAAGGGAATGACAAGCCTGTGACTTCCAAGCCGATCAAGATCGCCGCCACCGTTGTCGTGGCTCTCGCCGCTGGGGCCGGCATTTATAGCTACACCCGTCCGGCCGCCACCGCCACGCCCGGTGCCCCGGCTTCGGGCAGCCCTGCCACCGCGCCGCACTCCGCCGTCGACACGGCCGCCGTGGCCAGCCAATTCCGCGACTTGCTGGGCAATTTCCGCAAGATCATCGTGCTGCTGGCCGACGAGCAAAGATTGCCCGAAGGCGCGCGCGACGAAGCCCGTAAAGTGGGGCAGGCGCTGTTCCATGAAAACCAGGAACGCATCGCCAAGCTCGATGCAGCGCTGGATCAACTGACGGCGCCCACCAATCCGGGCCGCTTCGAAGCGCTCGACAGCCTGCTCACCTATATCGAATCCGATCCCGGCCTGTATGACGCGGACCGCCTGGCTTTCCGCGAACTGCTGCAAAGCATGCTGGCCGACGTGGCCAAGGACTCGTCCTTGCCGGCGATCAAGCTTCACAAGCGCATTTCCGAAGACCTCGACGCGCTGGGCGAGATCGAGCGCAATTACGAGAAGGAAATCCGGCAAATCTTCGGCAACCTGGGCCAGCGGTCCATCGAACTCAAGCGTGAACGGTGGGATGATTATGTGGCGCAGCTGAAAAAACTGTACAGCCGCGAACAGATTCTGAAGGAAAACGGCATCGTCGTGCCGTATGCCGTTCCTCCCGCCGGCTCCATGCCCGAAGCCAAGCCGGCGCCAAAAAAAGATGAGGCGGAAATCTTCGGCCTGGGCTTGCCGAAGAAAACCATCGTGCTGACCTTCGACGACGGCCCGCACCGCCGTTACACGGAAGAAATCAGCGCCATTTTGAAACAGTATGGCGTGCCGGCCGTGTTCTTCAATGTGGGACGCAACCTGGGCAGCCTGGACGCGGAAGGCCACGCCAAGCTGGGCGCGGGCGCGGAAGTGAGCCGCAAGTTGATGAAGGAAGGCTATGCCGTGGGCAACCACAGTTTCAGCCATGCACAATTGTCGAAGCAGACGGGCGACAAGCTGAAAGGCGAAATCCTCGGCACCGACACTTTATTAAAAGCCATCAGCCCCGAGCGGGCCGCGCTGTTCCGCTTTCCGTATGGCGCGCGCAACAGCGAAGGCATGGCCGCGCTGGCCGATGCCCATTTGAAATCCGTGATGTGGAACATCGATTCGCTGGACTGGGCCGATCCCGTGCCCAGCTCGATCACGAATCGGGTGCTGGCGTCCGTCGACAAGGCGGGGCGCGGCATCGTCCTGTTCCACGACATCCACGAACGCACGGTGAAAGCCTTGCCGGCCGTGCTCGACAAGCTGATCGCGGAAGGCTATCAATTCGCGGGCTGGGATGGCGCGAGCTTCCAGGTGGCGAAAAGCACGGCGCCCGCGCCCGAGAAAGTTCCCGTCACCACGGGCTACGCCAATTCCTGGGCCGTCGTGATCGGCATCGACGATTACGCGAAATGGCCGAAATTGCAATATGCGGTGCGCGACGCGCAAGGCATCCGCGAAACCCTGATCGAAAAATTCGCGTTTGCGCCCGAGCGCGTCGTGACCCTGAAAAACGGCGAAGCGACGCGCAACAACATCCTGGCCGCCTTCCACGACAAGCTGGCCCATGGCGGCGTGCAAAAGAATGACCGTATCTTCGTCTTCTTCGCCGGTCACGGCGCCACGCGCAAGCTGAGCTCCGGGCGCGACCTCGGCTACATCGTGCCCGTCGATTCCGACCCGGCGCAGTTCGCTACGGATGCGATTCCGATGACGGAAATCCAGAATATCGCGGAGTCCTTGACGGCCAAGCATGCGTTCTTCGTCATGGACGCCTGCTACAGCGGCCTGGGCCTCACGCGCGGCGCCGGTTCCAGCTCTTTCTTGCGCGACAATGCCAAACGCATCGGCCGGCAAATGCTGACGGCCGGCGGCGGCGACCAGCTGGTGGCCGATGGCGGACCGAACGGTCACTCCGTGTTTACGTGGACCCTGTTGCAGGGCTTGGCGGGCAAGGGCGACCTGAACGGCGACGGCCTCATCACGGCCACGGAACTGGCGGCGTATGTAGCGCCCGCCGTGTCCAGCGTGTCGAACCAGACGCCCGCGTTCGGCAGCCTGCCCGGATCGGAAGGAGGCGATTTCGTCTTCGAATTGCCGGGCGAGACGGAATTCCTCAGCCCGAACACGACGCAGCTGTCAACGGAAGCCATCGCCCTGAACAGCAAGCTCGACGCCAAACCGGCGGCGGCCAGCGTGACGGTGAAGGATTTGCAGGGCGGCGAACAGAAGATCGTCACGCCGGGCGCCGTGCCGACCTCCACGCGCCAGCTGGCCCAGCGGGCCAACGACCGCGGCTTGCAGCTGTACAAGGAGAAACAGTACGCGCAGGCGGAAGCGCAATTTACGGAAGCGCTGAAATTGCGCCCCGACTTCGCGCTGGCGGCCAATAACCTGGGCTTTGTCTTCTACAAGCAGGAAAAATACCGCGAAGCGGCACGCTGGTTTGAAAACACGGTCAAGATGGACCCGTCGCGCGCCATCGCCTACCTGAACCTGGGCGACGCGTATGCCAAAGCCGGCGATGCGGCCAAGGCGAAAGCGGCCTATAAAACCTATCTGGAACTGGCGCCGACGGCCTCGACGGCGCCGACCGTGCGGCAAAAGATGGAAAAGCTGTAAGTTGATGTCCATCTTGTCCACGGTCCACGTGTTTGCCTGCAGCGGCCGCTTTCCCAGCTGGGAAGCGCTGCAGGCCTACCTGGCGCCCGCGTACACGGAAGATGGCGATGCCGTGCCGTCGCCATTCTTCCTGGAAACGGGCCTGACGGACTATGAGCCGGCCTGCTTCGAGAGCGCGCTGCTGGCCGCGCCCGCGCCGCTGGCAGAGTTGCTCGACGGCGTGTCGTATGCGGACAGCTGGCTGGCGCAGGCGTGCGCGGACGCGCAGGGCTTGCTGGCCGATACGGCCGTCTGCGTGTTCGCGCCGAATCGACTGGCGCATCCGCAGCGCAGCTCGCTGCACCACGTGGGCAGCTACGCCTGCGACGGCGGCTGAGCCTCATTTCCGCGTTGTTCATGTATGAGCTTGTTGACGCTGGCCAGCAGGCTGGTGCCCGAGGTGGTGATGAAACGGGCACCCGCCGCCTGCGCTTCCGTGCCATAGCTTGCCAACGTATCCTTGTTGCAATAGACGATGATCGGTAATGCGGGCTGCGCCTGCCGCACTTCGCGCACCGTGCGCACGCCCGCATCCTTGACCCGGCGGCCGTTTTCCACCCTGGCCATGTCCGTGATGAACAGCGCGTAGTGCTTCTGTTGCAGCATGGCCAGCGCCTGCCGCGTCGACACGGCCTGGTCCACCTTGATGTTTTCCCGCTCCAGCTGCTCCATCAGCAAGGTATTGTTGCGCGGGTGGTCGTCCAGCCACAGCACGAGGCTGACCGGCCGTTGCGCCGTCGGCGCGGCGGCCAGGGCCGTGACGGCGGCGGCGCCATCGGGGGGATGGGCCAGCAGCAGCTGCGTGACGGCTTCCTGCATGTCGTCGAGCGACTTTTGCTGCAAACGGCTCAGTTCCGTCACTTCGATTTCCTTGCCGCTTTCCAGGCGCACGGATTCGTTTTTGACGAGGCTGTCGGCGCGCTTGATCATGATGGACAGGTAAATGCGCGTGAGCAAATAGCCGATCAAAAAGCCGTGCACGGAAAAGAACAGCATGATGCCGCCCACTACCGCCATGGCCGTGGGCGTGTCCGTGGCCAGGCTGGGCGCGATAAAGGCGGCCATGCTGCGCGCGCTGCCAGGCAGGCTTTTGAGCTCGATCAAACCCACGCCGACAATGATTTTCGTCAGCCAGTCCGACACTTCCACCAGATTCGAATTGATTTCCATGGGCGTGGGCGTGCCCAGAAACAGGGTATTGCTGGGGTTGCCGGTTGCCGCGTCCGCGCTTGCCGGGGGAGGCTCGTCCGTGGAACGGCCCTTGCCATTAGCCTGCTCGTCGGGCGGGGCGGCGTTGACGGTACCCGAGGGCAGACTGCGCGGTATGCCGAATAAAAACCCCAGCAGCATGCCGCTGACGCAAAAGCCCAGGCTCCACAGCAGGGCCGGCACGGCGTGGTAGTAGGGCGGCAGCAGGGCGCCCGCCAGCACGGCCAGCAAGCCCGCCAGCAAGATGAACAGCAGGATGTACGGCAGCACGTCGCGCTTGCGCACGGCCGCCGTGACGCTTTTGCTCGCCTTGCCGCTGCTGTCGCTCAGGTCCACGGTCGCTCCTTGAAAAATGCTGAATCCAGGCAGCCGGTCTGCCGCGTATATATCCCGTAGGAGCCTGTACTGACATCATAAAAAGGGGAGACGCGATGCGGTTGATAAAACGCAAACAGCTGGCAGCTTGTGCCTTGTTGCTGGTGGCCGGTGCCGGCAAGGCGGCTGCGCCGGAGGCCGCATCGCCCACGGATGCGTCGCGCACCGTGCGCGTGACGGGCCACTACGACAACGCCGTCGGCACCTCGGACGCGGCCAGCCAAGGCGTCATCACCAATGAGCTGATCGTCAACCGGCCCGCCTTGCGCACGGGCGAATTGCTGGAATTCGTGCCGGGCCTGATCGTCACCCAGCACAGCGGCGACGGCAAGGCCAACCAGTATTTCTTGCGCGGCTTTAACCTCGACCATGGCACGGATTTCGCCACCTATGTGGACGGCATGCCCGTCAACATGCGCACGCATGCGCATGGCCAGGGCTATTCCGATCTCAATTTCCTCATTCCCGAGCTGGTGCAGCGCATCGATTACAAGAAGGGGCCGTATTTCGCGGACGAAGGCGATTTCGCCTCGGCGGGCGCGGCGCGCATCCGCCTGGCCGACAGATTGCCGCAAGGCCAGGCCAGCGTGTCCGTGGGCCAGCATGGTTATGTGCGCGCCGTCGTGGCCGATTCCCTTGATGCGGGACCAGGCACCTTGCTGTATGGCCTGGAAGTGAACCGCAACAATGGCCCCTGGGACGTGCCGGAGCGCGTGCGCAAGGTCAGCGGCGTGCTGCGCTACAGCCAGGGCACGCAGGATGACGGCTTCAGCGTGACGGCCATGGCCTACAAGAACAGCTGGAATGCCACCGACCAGGTGCCGCTGCGCGCCGTGGAGTCCGGCCAGATCGGCCGTTTTGGCTCGCTCGCGCCCAGCGACGGCGGCGACACCTCGCGCGCCAGCCTGTCGTACGCCATGCGCCGGCGCACGGAAAACCGGGTGTTCGAGTTTGACGCGTACCTGATCCGCTCGCAGCTGGAACTCAACAGTGACTTCACCTATTTCCTGGCCGACCCGGCCGCCGGCGACCAGTTCCAGCAAAGCGAGCGGCGCACGGTGGCCGGTGTCAACACGAGCGAAAGCTGGACCACGGAGCTGGCGGGGTTTTCCATGCGCAACAAGCTCGGCGTGCAGGCCCGTTATGACCGGGTGTCGCCCGTGGGCCTGTACAGCACGGTGGACAGAGTGCGGCAAGCCACGGTGCGCGAAGACCGGGTGCGCGAGGCCAGCGTCGGCCTGTACGGCGAAAACACGACCCAGTGGCTGCAGTGGCTGCGTTCCGTGGCGGGCGTGCGCTACGACACCTACCGTTTCAATGTGGCCAGCAGCATCGCCGGCAACAGCGGTACGGCGCAGGACCACGTGGTGTCGCCGAAACTGTCCGTGATCCTGGGGCCGTGGAGCCAGACGGAATTCTTCGTGAACTACGGCAAGGGTTTCCATAGCAACGATGCGCGGGGCACGACGCAGACGCGCTTGCCCGATGGCACGCCTTCGGCTCCCGTGACGCCCCTCGTGCCGACCAGGGGCCTGGAACTGGGCGCGCGCACGGAATGGCTGCCGGGCCTGCAAAGCTCGCTGGCCCTGTGGCGCCTCGATCTCGCGTCGGAACTGCTGTTCGTCGGCGACGCGGGCGAAACGCAGCCGAGCCGTGCCAGCCGCCGCCACGGCATCGAGTGGAACAACCATTATGTTGCCGCGCCGTGGCTGCTGTTCGACCTGGACCTGGCAGCCTCGCGCTCGCGCTACACGCAAAACGATGCGGCCGGCAACCATATTCCGGGCGCGATCGGCAAGGTGGCGTCGTTCGGCGTGACCGTGACGGACAGGGGAGCGTGGTCGGGCGCCTTGCAGCTGCGCTATTTCGGCCCCCGTCCCTTGATCGAAGACAACAGCGTGCGCTCGGCCTCGACCACCCTGGCGTATGCGCGCCTCGCTTACCATCTCGACCGCAGGACACGGCTGTCGCTCGACGTCTTCAACCTGTTCAACAAGCGCGCCAGCGACATCGATTATTACTATGCGTCGCGCCTGCCCGGCGAGGGGGCGGACGGCGTGAATGACCGGCACTTTCATCCCGTCGAACCCCGGTCCGCGCGCTTGACCTTGTCGTATGCGTTCTGATAACGATAAACTGGGGCATGACCGATCACCTAGTAAATACCAGTAAATTCCTTGCCCTCATACTGCGCCACTCTCCCGAAAAAATCGGCCTCGCGCTCGATGCCCAGGGCTGGGCCGATATCGGTCAGCTGCTGGCGCACGCTGCCCAGCATGGGCGACATATTTCCCGCGAACAATTGGATGAGGTGGTGGCGCGCGACAGCAAGACGCGCTACGCGATCAGCGATGACGGCTTGCGCATCCGCGCCAACCAGGGGCATTCCTTGGCCGCCGTCGATATCGCACTGCCGCCCGCCACGCCGCCCGCCATGCTGTACCACGGCACGGCCAGCCGTTTCGTGGAAGCGATCCGCGCCGGCGGCCTGCTGCCGGGATCGCGCAATCACGTGCACCTGTCGTCCAGCCGCGAAACGGCCGTGGCCGTGGGTGCGCGCCACGGCAAGCCCGTCGTGCTGACGGTCGACGCGGCCGCCATGCAGGCGCAGGGCCACGTGTTTTACGTGTCGGCCAATGGCGTGTGGCTGACGCAGGCCGTGCCGCGGGCGTTCATCGGTTTTCCCTGATTAATGGCTTAGCGCCCTGGCCCTGGCTTGCCCCAGGCGCTTGCGCCGCCAGATCAGCACCCCCGTCACGCTCAGGCCTGTCACCAGCGCGCCCATGGCGCAGATGAACAGCTTGAAGGGCCAGCCCCACATCGAGGCCATGTGCAGGGCGCTGATCCAGCTGCGGATGGTGTCGCCGCTGGCCGCGCCCGTGGGCAGCCAGGCCGCCAGTTGCCGGCCGCTGGCCGCGTCGAAAAAGACAGTGGTCAGGCCCTTGTGGGCGCGCACGTCGCGGCTGCTGCGCACGCTGTAGCTGTAGACGCCCAGCCCGCGCTCGTAGGCCAGCGCGTTTTCCTCATAAATGGCAAAGTTCCCGCTGCGCGCCAGCTGCGCCATCAGGCTGCGGCCCTGCGCGCGCGCGGCCGGCCAGTCCAGCTGCGGCCCTGGCGACGGCGTGTGCCGCGCCACGACTTCCTCGGCTGGCTGATGGGCAAACAGCGGATGCATCACGGCCGCATACGCGCCGTACAGGTTGAAGGCCACGCCGCTCCAGGCAAACACCAGCAGCATGGCCCACAGCCACAGGCCACCCGCGCGGTGCAGGTCGAACACCAGTTTATAAGTGCCGCCATGGCGGCGCAGCAGCCACGACGGGCGCCAGCGCATCAGCCACGGTTTGCTGCCCGGCGAGCGTTTTTTCAGGCGTGCGGGGAAGGTCAGGGCGGCGCCGATGAAGCAGTCGATGGTCCAGACGATGGCGATCAGGCCGAAGATCAGCAAGCCCGTGTCGCCCAGCGCCAGCGCATAGTGCAGGCGCTCGATGAAGGGCAGCAGGTTGATGGCGCCCTGGCCGATCTCGCCCCATTTTCGCTGGCCGAGTAGCGCGCCCGTGTACGGATCGACGAACACTTCATCGCTGACCAGCGGCGCGTCGCCAGACTGGCGCAGGTAGAACACCATGCTGTGGCCGGGCGGCGCCGACAGCGGCGCGTAGCTGAGCTGCGCCTGCGGGAAGCGCGCGGCGACGGACTCGCGCAGCAGCAGGGCGTCGAGCGGCGCGGCGCCCGGCGTTGGCGGCGCCGCGCGGAAGACGGCAGGCAGCAGGGCCGCCTCCAGTTCATCCTTCCACGCGAGCGCGCTGCCCGTGACGCCGGCCACGATGAGGAAGCCGGCCATCAGCAGGCCGGCATAGCGGTGCATGGCCGCCAATGCAGGGCGCATTTGCAGCGATGGCATCAAAAGCGGTACATGGCGCTGACGTTGGCCGTGCGTTCGGCATTGCGGTAGCACAGATTGGGCAGGTAGCCGCAGTCATACAGGGTCTGCTTGTTGAGTACATTGTTGACGTTGAGGGCAAACTGCCACGGTCCGCGCGATACGCCCAGCGCCGCATCCCACTGCGTGATGCCGCCATTGCGGATATTCAGGTTCTCGCCGTCGGAGTTCGAGCGCATGGCGCCGAGAAAGCGCATGCCCAGCGCCGCATACGCGGGCAGCGCCGTGCTCAGGTTGAACGCTTGGCGGGCCCAGGCCGAGGCGCTGTGGCGCGGCGCGCCCGCTTGCTGCAAGCCCAGGTCGCCGTTATTGCTCTTCCTGACTTCCGTATCGAGGTAGGTGTATTGCGCGATCAGGCTCAGGCGGCTGGCAAACTCCGTGCGCGCTTCCAGTTCCAGGCCGCGCGAGCCCACCTGGCCCGTTTGCTGCAGGCGGCCCGGATTGCCGATGTCGGAGGTGGTGACGTTGTCGCGCACCAGGTCGAAGACGGCCGCCGTATAGCTGGCGCGCTGGCCCACGGGTTCGTAGCGCACGCCGGCCTCGAACTGCTTGCCGTGCGATGGCTTCAGGGCGCTGCCGTTGGCCGTGATGCCCAGTTCGGGCGAGAACGAAGTGGCGTAGCTGACGTACGGCGCCCAGCCGCCATCGAGCAGGTAGACGGCGCCCACGCGGCCCGTGGTGGCCGACGGCGACTGGTGGAAGTCGGGTTTGACTGCGCCGCTATGGAGGTCGGTGACGTCGCGCGACTGCGTGGCCTTGTCGCGGCGCAGGCCGGCCGTCACGACCCAGCGGTCCCATTTCAATTGATCCTGCGCATACAGGCCCAGCTGGCGCGACGGCGCTTCAGCGCGCGTGGGCGCCTTGGCGGGAAGCAGCGGCTGCTTGCCGTACACGGGCTGGTACAGGTCGATCGGCGCGATAAAGCCTTTTTGATGGCGGTAGTCGTCCGTGTTGCGGATGTTCGCGTAATCGACGCCCAGCAGCACCTGGTGCGCCAGGCCGCCGGCGGCAAAGCGCGCCTGCAGCTGGGTGTCGGCGAACAGACTTTTCGACGCCGTATCGACGGGCATGAAATAGCGCTCCACCGTGCCATCGTCGTTCAGGCCCAGGGGGAACATGTCCGTGCGGTCGTTGTTCAGGCGCGTATAGCGCAGGTTCTGGCGCAGCGACCAGGTGTCGTTGAAGCTGTGCTCGAACTCGTAGCCCAGCATGGTATTGCGGCGCTTGAAGCGGTTATCGTCGCCCATCAGGTTGACCTTCGGATCGACCTGGCCGCGCGGGCCAGGCTGCAGCAGCTGGTTGGGAAACGCGTACTGCTGGTTGTCCTGCTCGTAGCGGGCCAGCAAAGTCAAGCGCGTGGCCGGTCCCGCCTGCCACGTGAGCGAGGGGGCGAAGTACAGGCGGTTGTCGCGGTCGCGCTCCAGCCGCGTATGGGCTTCGCGGCCCAGCATGACGACCCGATACGTCCAGGCACCTGGCGCGTCGAGCGCGCCGCCCACGTCGGCTTTCAGCTGGCGGCGCTGGTAGCTGCCGTACTCAATCCCCACTTCGCGCACGGCATCCGCGCTGGGGCGCTTGCTGACGGCGTTGACCATGCCGCCGGGCGGAATCTGCCCGTACAGCACGGAAGCGGGGCCGCGCAGCACTTCCAGGCGTTCCAGGCCATACGGCTCGATCGAGGCGCCAAAGGTGCGGCCCGAATTGCGCAAGCCATCCTGCAGGATGCCGTTCGTCTCGATGGTGAAGCCGCGCAGCAGCGAGGAATCGTCGCTGCCCAGCGGGCGCTGGTTCGGCGTCACGCCGGCCGTGTAGCGCAGGGTTTCGTCGAGCGATTCGGCATTGCGGTCGCTGATTTCATCGGCCGTGACCACCGAGACGGATTGCGGGTTCTCGTTCAGGGCCGTGTCGGTCTTGGTGGCCGAGGCGGCGCGCCGCGCCACATAGCCGCGCACGGGGCCCGTGGCCGTCTCGCGCTCGCTGCTCGCATTGATGGTGATCGCGGGCAGGGTGGCGCTGGCCTGGGCCGGCGCTGGCGTCTGTGCCGCGGAGGCGTCCGCGCGCAGCGCATACGCGCCATGCGCGCCCGCCACCAGGCGCAGGCCCTGGCCGCGCAGCAGTTCCTCGAAGCCCTGGCGCACCGTGTAGCTGCCCGCCAGCCCGCCGCTGCGCTTGCCCTGCAGGAGCGCGGCATCGGCCGACAGTTCCACCCCGGCCGTGCTGGCGAAACTGGTCAGCGCACGTTCCAGCGGTCCGGCGGGAATGGCGTACTGGCGCTGCGCCTGCGTGTTGCCTGCCGCCTGGGCGTGGGCGGCAGGGACCGTGACGGCCAGGGCACCCACGGCGGCACCAGCGAGGAACAGGGCCTGGATGGCGGCGGCGAGGGGAAACGGGCGCAGCTTGGGTGCGGGAGCGGTCAGGCGAGCAGGCATGGTGCAAATCCTTGGAAAGTGGCGGGAAAAAATTCGTTCTTCCCGTATTCCGAACGAAAAGCCAAAACCCTCAACGTTTTTTCATTTTTTTTGCAGGTATTTTTCAGGACGCCTGGCGCGGCCCCACGCTGACCCAGTAGCGCGTGCGGTAGCGCAATTGCACGGGCAGGCTCAGGGCCAGGTTGGCCAGCGAGCGGTCCGTGTCGCGCAGCGTATACACGCCCGTCACGCGCAGAGCGGCGATGGATTCGTCGCAGCGCAGCACGCCGTGGCGGTAGCGGCCCAGCTCGGCCAACAAGTCATCGAGGCGCATGCGCTCGGCCACCAGGCTGCCCTGCGCCCAGGCGGCGGCGCTGTCTTCCACGCTCGCCACGTCCTGCACGTCCTGCCGCGTGTAGCCGGCGCGCTGGCCCACCTGCAGATGCAGGGATTCCGCCCCGGCGCGGGCCGGCTGCAGGGCCACGGCGCCCTGGAAGACGGCGACCTGGCTGACGCCATCGTCGAGGCGCACGGAAAAGCGCGTACCCAGTGCCGTGGCCGTGCCCTGCGGCGTTGCCACCAGCAGCGGGCGGTAGACTGCCGCGTTTTCGTGCGCGCTGGTGACGAGGATGGCGCCCGCGCGCAGCACGATGCGCCGTTCGCCGGCGTTGTAGCGCACGTCGATGGCGCTGGCCGTGTCGAGCACCACCTGCGTGCCGTCGGCCAGCACGATGGCGCGCGTCTCGCCCACGGCAGTGCGGTAGTCGCTGCCCATGCCCATGCGTTGCCACAGGCCGGATTCGTGCGCCAGCAGGGCCGTGCCGCCGCCCGCCGCGATCAGGCCCAGCAGCTGCAAGGCGCGCCGGCGCCCGGCGGCACGGCGCTGGACCGGCGCCAGCGCGCCGCGCGCCACCTCGCGCGGCAAAGCGTCGAATTGCCGGGCGAAGCGCTGCAGCCGGGCCCAGGCCCGCTCGTGCTCGGGGTGGGCGGCGCGCCAGGCGGCGCACGCATCCGCGTCGGCCGCGCTGGCGTCTTCCGCCCACAGCCGCGCCATCCACTCGGCGGCACGCTGCAGCGCGGCAGGGGCGATGGGGGCGCCGTCCGCTTGGGAACTCATGCGAATTGCGCCGCACAGCAGGCCAGCAGGGCGCGGGCGATGTATTTTTCCACGGACGAGACGGATACGCCCAGGCGCGCGGCGATGTCGGCATACGCCATGCCTTCGAGCTTGCACAGCAGGAAGGCGTCGCGCACCTTGGCTGGCAGGCTGGCGAGGATGGCGTCGATTTCCAGCAGTGTCTCGACGATCAGCGCACGCATTTCCGGCGTGGGGACGGTCGCTTCCGGCTGCGCGGCGATGGCGTCCGCATAGGCGGCCTCGATATGCCGACGGCGGAACAGGTCCACCACCAGGCCGTTGGCGATCTGCGCCAGATGCTGGCGCGATTCTTCCGGCTGGGGCGCGCGGCCCCGCGCGAGGATGCGCAGATACGTGTCGTGCGCCAGGTCGGCCGCATCGAAGGCGTTGCCCAGCTTGCGGCGCAGCCAGCCCTGCAGCCAGCCGTGGTGGTCGCTGTACAGGATTTCGATTTGATGGTGCAGTTCCAGTTCGGGGCGTAGCATGCAACCTTTCCATGCCACGGTCCACAGGACAGACAGGCCTTGATGCGATTGAGAATTGTTCGTATTGTAGCCCGATTGCCGCGACCTGTGGCCCGGCAGTGGCGGGCCAGCAACGCTGTCGGGCTCGCATCAGGCCGGGATCAGCTTGATATCGGCCACCCGCTCGACCAGCCACACGCACGCCACGAGGGCAATCGCCAGCGAGCCCACGGTCAGCACTTGCCGGTACAGCCAGGTTTTGCGCAGCAGCCAGGCGAGGGGCAGAAACGCGGCGACGATGGCCAGCTGGCCCAGTTCCACGCCCACGTTGAAGCCCAGCAGGCTGGCCAGCAGCGAGCCTTGCGGCAAGCCCAGGTCGCGCAGCACGCTGGCAAAGCCGAAGCCGTGGATCAGGCCGAAGGCGAAGGCGGCCACGGGCCGCTTGCCGCGGAACAGCGGCAGCAGGTTGTTCAGCGCGGCCAGGATCACGGAAACGGCGATGGCCGACTCCACCCAGCGCGACGGCAGCGATACGAGCGACAGACTGGCCAGGCTCAGGGTGATGGAATGGGCGAGCGTGAACGCCGTGACGACTTTCAGCACGTCAAGGAAGGCCGCCTTCAGACCGTGCTGCTGCTCGCGCAAGCCCGGCAGCAGCACGGCCGGCAGCAGCAGCGACAGCAAAAACAAAATATGGTCGTAGCCGATCCAGATATGCCAGATGCCGTGTTTCACGTAGGCGCCGAACTGCGCCAGGCGGTCGGGCGCGGCCAGCGAAATGGTCTGGCGCGGGCTGTCCGGGTCGAAGATGGCCGTTTGCGTGGCGCCGCCGCTATCGATCTTGAGCAGCCCCTTGTGCTGCGGATCGAGGTCGGCGAACAGCGTGTAGCCAATGGTCACACTGGCCGGCGCAGCGCCGCCCGGGCAAGTGGCCTGGAAGCGCAGCACGTTGTAGGCGCCGTCCGTGTGGCTGTCGACCAGCTGTTCGATGGCTTGCAAGGGGCAGACGCCCTGGTCGCTGGCCAGCTGCAGGCGCTGCAGCGCATAGGCGGCAATCGCCGCATGGCGCGCGCGGATTTCATCCCAGGTCAGCGCGCCGTCGCCATTGCCATCGAGGCCGATGGCGAAATCGAGGTCGCGCAGGGCGATATCCCATTGCCCCTCGACCTGCTGGCCGTGCACGGCCAGGCTCAGATAGCTGTCGCTGGGCTTGTGCGCCTGCGCGGGGGCCAGCCAGGCGCACAGGAGCAGGATGAACAGGCAGCGCTTTACAGCACACCTCACAGCACACCTGCTTTCCTGATAATACTGACTTTTTGCCCATCCTGCGGGCCCAGCTGCCTGACGAGGCGCTGCAGAGCCACGTCTTCCACGCCGTTGGCCCCGATCCAGGCCAGCACCGGTTGCGCGGCGCCGTCATTGTGCGCGGCCAGGGCCGCTTCGAGCAGGATGCGCATGTCGGGCACTTCCTTCTGGATGGCCCAGTTCTGCTGCGCCAGCTGCAGGGCGGCCGGCACATCTTTTTGCAAAAACAGGGCGAAACGGGCTTGCTCGCGCTGGTGCACGGTGTCGCCCCGCTGCATGGCGGCGGTGAAGCGGGCCGCCAGCTCGGCCTTGGCCGCCTGGAATGCCGCTTGCTGGCCGGGCAGCGATTGCAGGGCCAGCGCGTAACGCAGCAGCAGGGCGTCGATGCGCTGCCGGTCCTGCAGCAGCTGGACGACTTCCTGCGGACGCTGCCGGTCGAGCAGGAAATCCGCGTAGGCGCCCAGCAGATAGCTGTCGCGCGGCTGCCGCGCCAGTGCCTTGGTGTAGCGCGCCTCGGCCAGCGTTGAATCTCCGCGCCGCGTGGCCATTTCCGCCAGCAGGGTGGCGGCCCAGCTTTCCAGCTCGGGCGCCGCGCCGGCACTTCTTTGCAGGGTCAGGTCCAGCAGGCGCTCGCTGGCGGCGGCGCGCCCCGTGACGCTGGCGATATTGGCAAGGCAGGTGACGGTGACCAGCTGCGTGGAAAGCGCTGACAGGCGGGCGCAGCTGGCTGTCGCCTGCGCGTAATCGCCCTGCACGGTCAGGACGGTGGCGCGCGTCAGCCAGGCCTGGCCATTCGCCGGTTCCTGCGCGATGACGGCGTCGAGGTCTTGCAGGGCGAGACCGAACTTGTGGGTGCTTTGCAATATGGTGGCGCGCAGCAGGCGCACGGGCAGGGGCGGTGCCGCTTGCCGCCACCAGGGCGCCAAGGCCGCTTGCGCGTAGCCGAGGTAGCGCGGGTCCGTTTCGCTGCGCGCCAGGGCGATGTAGCGCTGCGCCAGGCTTGCCGCCAAGGCCAGGTCTTGCGGCGTAGCATTCAATTGCTGGCGCAGGCCGCGCAGCTCGCTCTGCGTGGCGTCGGCGCGGCGCGGCAGCTGTTCGATGACGGCGCCGCCGTCTTTCGGCGTGTAGGGCGCGGCCAGGGCCAGCAGGGGCAGGCAGGCGCACAGCAGGGAAATCGGTGTTTTCATCATGGATGCCATCAACAGTCATTGATGCGGGCGCCGGAGAGCGGACTCCCCGGCGCCCGCGAGGGCCTTACAACGGCACCGGTTCCGTGTCTTCCGGCGACGTCGCCATGATGGCGTCGATGGCGACGCCATCCTTGTCATCGCTGGTGGTCAGGATGACGTTGCTGACGGCCACATAAAACGCATCGAGCAAGACCACGGGCGGCGGCGTGGTGCCGCCGTTGCCGTTATCGCCGTCGTGGCTGCTGCTGCCGCCACCGCAGCCGGCCAGCAGGGCCGCGAGCGCCAGGGCGCCGATCAGATAGAGCTTTTTCATCGCGTTCTCCTTGTTACTGCTGTGGCGAACCGGCCACGGGCGTTTTCAGGTAAGGGAAACCCGCCGTGAAGAAGGTTTCATCCAGGAAAGCGCCGTCCGTGAAGTGCAGGGCGCCGGCCGGTGCGTCGGCCGGGGCGCAGCCGATGTTCAAGGTGCACAGCTTGCCCATGGCCACGCGCAGCACCACGTCGACCACGTCGTCGCCAGGGCGGCGGCCGTTCGGGAAGCCCGCGTTATCGCCGCCGATGACGCCCAGGCGGTTTTGCGATCCCACGGCGGTGGGCGTGATGGACGTATTTAGGCGCAGCATTTCCGATGCCGTCACGGTGACGGGCTGGTTCACGCCCTTGATGCCCGTCAAAAAGGTGGCCACCAGGTCGTTGCGGGGGAAGTTGGTGGGCGCCTTGGCGCCTGCCGAGCCGAACAGTACTTCCACCAGCGCCGGCGCTGTCGGGTTGGTGACATAGTCGGCAAACTGCGCGTCGCCGGACGGTTTGCTGGCGTTGAAGCGGTCCTTGTCCTTCAGGCCGATGACCAGTTCATTCACCAGCGGCATGCCCAGGCGCGACACTTGCACCCACGCGCCGCCTTCCTTCGACGCCGCGGTGCTGCCCGGCGCCGGGTTCAGCAGACGTCCCTGGCGCAGGCTGGCCGTGGTCCAGCCGCCGATGACGGGGTCGCTGCCGGCCGTGAGGCAGGCGGTCGGCACTTCCATCTCGATGGCCGTGACGTTCTTGCGTGCCAGGTCATCCTTGGCGGCCGATTCCGCATTCGCGGCAAACTCCGTGGCGGGCGCCTTGATGTTAATCAAGTCAAACGTTTCGCCCAGGTTCACCACGAACGGGTCCTTGCGCTGGCCGACGAACATGCGCGCCGGCGTGGCGCAGCCGGGGATGTTGACCGTGTAGACGTGCTGCGCGGCATACGCGGCATAGTTGGGGATGGACTTGGTACCAATGTAGTCGACGGGCTTGTCGAACGTCGTGCCGCCGCCCGTGGCATTGGTCACGCTGCTGCGCGTGCCCGAGCGGCGGTCGCCCCGCACCACCGTCACGCTGTAGGTTTCGCGCACGTTCAGGCCGGCCGGGTTGACGGAATCGATGGCGCCGCCGTTGATGACGAGCGGAATCGACACTTTCTTGCCGCCCACGGTGAACTGGCCGTCCTTGATGGTGTTGTTGAAGCGGAACTGGAAGGTGAGGTCTTCCTTGCCGTCGCCATTGTTGTCGATATGGATTTCGTACAGGGCGTTCGGGTCCATGGCGAAATAATTCGGGCCGCCGTAGGCGTCCTGCAGGGGAATATAGTCGGCCACCAGGGTGGTGTAGGCGCCGCGGCCCGCTTCATAGCTGCGGAACATGTAGAAGTCGGTGGCGTCGACTTTGGGGTTTTGCGTGATGAACGGCGCTTCGCGGTGGCTGGACGCGTAGGCGGCTGGCGCGATGGCCAAAGTGAAGGAAACGGCGAGAAGGTTGCCCAGGAGGGCGGCACCCAGTGCGGTTTTCGAGTGTGACAATGACATTTCGATTCTCCCGATTTTTGTTGGCGTTGACAGACAAGTCCAAGAAACTGCAGGCTGCCTGACTTATACGAACGGCTACAAAAAACGGATTCAACTCTTTGTCAAAGTCTGCAACTGACCTTGTAGGCCCCCTACCAGGCCAGCACTTTGGGACCGATGGCGGCGCCGATGGCGGTCGGCACCAGCATGCCCAGCACGTACCAGAAGCCGACGAAGCTGGCCGCCAGCTCCGGGCAATGCAGGCAATACACGAGTGCGGCCATGGCGCCGGCGGCAAACCCGGCGGCGGCGCCCGCCAGACGCAGGCGCGTGGGCGCCAGCTGGCGCATCAGGCGCAGCACGGCGGCCAGGATGGGCAGCGACAGCATGGCGATCAGCAGGGGGCAGCTGCGCCAGGTGGCGCCCCAGAACAGCTCGGCCCGCTGTTCGGGCGGGGCTTCGTTCAGGATGATGGCGCCCAGCGCCCACATCAGCAGCACGGGCATGGCGAGCAGAAGGGGCAGGGCGCGGGTAGCGGCGCCCGGCAGGCACAGGCGGCGGCTGACGTGCCAGGCCGCCAGGCACAGGCACACGACAAAGCCCACCTTGATCCAGAAGTCGGGCAGCAGTGCCAGCTGTTCCAGGTTGGGCCGCACGCCCAGCAGCATGGCCATCAGGGCCACGCTGGCCAGCAGGCCGGCGCCCAAGGTGCCTGCGGCGCGCCAGTGCGTGCCGGGCGGTGCCGCGGCGGCCACGTCCGGGCCGCTGGCCAGCATGGCGATCAAGTCATCGGTTTTCATGGTGCGCTTCCTTCTATCCTTAAATGGGCCGCCAGTGCTTTCAAGCCGCGGTGCACAGCCACCTTGACGCTGGCTTCCGAAATGTCCATGGCCGCCGCCGTGTCGCGCACGGACCAGCCGTCGAGCTTGGTATGCACGATGGCGTCGCGCTGCTGCGCCGGCAAGGTGGCCAGCAGCTTGCCCAGGTCGCGGCTGGCCTCGGCCGCCTCGGCATCGGCGCTGGAAAACAGTTCCTGCGCGCTATCTTCTTCGTCATACGGCAAGTGCTGCGCCTCGCGCCGCCCATGCCGGCGCAGCCAGTCGATCATCTTGTAGCGCGCGATCGCATGGATCCATGACGTCAGCGGCACGCCCGTGTCATACGTCAAGCGCTGGTTGTGGATGGCTAATAAACATTCCTGCACCAGGTCTTCCGCCTCGTCCGGCCAGCGCTGCAGACGGCGCCGGAAAAATGCGCGCAAATGGGCGCTGCTTGCCTGCAAGAAACTGCGATACGCCGCCGCATCGCCATCGAGGCCGCGCAGCATCAAGCCGTGCAGCCGCAATTCCGTGCCGTGCAACTGCTCGCTTATTGGTATTCGTTGCATGCAAGCCTTTGGTGACAGGCGTTGAAAAAAATAAATCTTAAATTATTTGAGGGTGGCTGTAACCAATCCGCACGGTGCGGCGAATTGACAGGCAAGCACGCTTCCTATTTTTAATATACCGGTGAAAGACCATGGACATCAAGCAGCGCCTTGCAACATTACTTTTACCCTTGCTGAGCATGGCTGTGGTAGCGCCGGCCATCGCGCAGATGGCTTCCGGCCAGCGCTGCGAAGTCAAAAGCGGTGCGCAGACGGCGGCGCTGGTGGAGCTGTACAGCAGCGAAGGCTGCTCCAGCTGCCCGCCCGCCGACCAGCGTCTGAACGCCTTGCGCAAGGAAGCGGGGGCGGCCAGCCTGGTCGTGCCGCTGGCCCTGCACGTCACGTACTGGGACCAGATCGGCTGGACGGACCCGCTGGCGCAGGCGCAATTCGATGCGCGCCAGGCCGAGCTGTTGCGCCACCAGCCGCGCCATGTGGCCTATACGCCCCAGTTTTTCGTGGGCGGCACGGAATTGCGCGGCTGGGATACGCAGTTGCCGGCCGCCATCCGCCGCATCAACGCGACCGCCGCGCCCGTCGCTATCCGCCTGTCCGCCGTGCCGGCGCCGGGTGGAAAATTGCTGCTGGAAGCCGATGCCAGCGCGCCGGACGCGCGGACGGGTGGCCAGCTATACGTCGCCCTCAGCGAAAGCGGCATCGTCTCGACCGTGCTGCGCGGCGAAAACCGGGGCGCCACCCTGCATCACGATGCGGCCGTGCGCCTGTGGCTGGGGCCGGTTGCGCTGGCGCAAGGCCGCGCCCGGCTGCGCCGCGAAGTCAGCCTGCCCGCCAGCTGGCGGCCCGAGCAGCTGCAAGTGGTCGCCTTCGTGCAGCGGGCCGACAGCAGCGCCATTCTGCAAGCCGTCAGTACGGCATCCTGCGCGAAAGGAGCGATGTGATGAACGGACAAGCGAGCGTGATCCACCCCGCCTGGCTGCGCGTCACGCACTGGCTCAATGCCGTGGCCGTGGTGGTGCTGGCCACCAGCGGCTGGCGCATCTACAACGCGGCGCCATTCTTCCCTTTCGAACTGCCGCGCGCGCTGACCCTGGGCGGCTGGCTGGGCGGCGCCCTGCAATGGCATTTCGCCGCCATGTGGCTGCTGGTGGGTAATGGCCTGCTGTATCTGGTCATCAATATCGTCTCGGGACGGCTGCGGCGCCAGTTCTTTCCCCTCGCGCCGCGAGCGCTGCTGGCCGATTTCATCGCCGCGCTGAAGGGCAAGCTGGCCCATGCGGACCCGCGCCGCTACAACATGGTGCAGCGCGCCGCCTATCTGTTCGTCATGCTCGATTGCATCGTGCTGGTGCTGTCCGGCCTGGTGCTGTGGAAATCCGTGCAGTTTCCCATCTTGCGCGAACTGCTGGGCGGCTACGAGAGCGCGCGCAGGGTCCACTTCATCGCCATGGCACTGCTGACGGGTTTTGTGGGCGTGCACCTGCTGATGGTGGCGCTGGTGCCGCGCACCCTGGTCGCCATGTTGCGCGGCCGCTAAGGAGATGAGCATGAAAAAATCCATCCTCGTGCAAGAGCAGGGCCAGGCCATGCTGGCCGACGCCTTGCGCCAGATCAAACAGCCGTCGCGCCGCCTGTTTTTGCAGCGCAGCCTGACTCTGGGGGGCCTGTCCTTGCTGACGGGTTGCAACGCCAGCGACCCGTCCAGCATCGAGACGGCCTTGACGGCCGTGTCGCGCATGAACGACCGGGTGCAGGGCTGGCTGTTCGACCCCAACAAACTGGCGCCGACTTACCCGGACTCCATGATCACGCGGCCGTTTCCCTTCAACGCCTATTACGGCGAGGATGAGGTGGAACAGGTCGATGGCGACGCCTGGCGCCTGGAGTTGAGCGGCTTGATCGCCGACAAGAAGCCGTGGACCCTGCCGCAGCTGCGCGCCTTGCCGCAGGAAACGCAGGTCACGCGCCACATCTGCGTGGAAGGCTGGAGCGCCATCGGCAAGTGGGGCGGCGTGCCGTTTTCCCACTTCCTCAAGCGCGTGGGCGCCGACACGACGGCCAGATACATCGGCTTCCAGTGCGCCGACGATTATTTTACGAGCATCGACATGGCCACGGCCCTGCATCCGCAAACCATCATGGCCTTGACCTACGACGGCCAGGAATTGCCGCCGAAATACGGCTACCCGATGAAATTGCGCATGCCGACCAAGCTGGGCTACAAGAACCCCAAGCACATCCAGGCCATTTTTGTCACGAATACCTACCCGGGAGGGTATTGGGAGAATCAGGGCTACAACTGGTTCGGCGGTTCCTAGGAAGGCCGGGGAGCCGGCCAGGGCGGCGTTGCATTGCCTTGTCGTACTAGTCTACTGCCTGCGGCAATGCGCCTGGCCCTGACCACCTCCCGGCCTTCCTTATGTTCAGCAGCAAGCAGCACCCTGTAGCGCAGCAATAGTTTTACCACCGGGCAATCTCGCCCATCCAACACTGAGACAAGGACATATCATGAAAACCACCATTACCACCTTCGCCGCCATCATCGCTTCCGCCATCCTCATGTCGGGCGCCGCGTTTGCCCAGGACGCCATGCAGAAAGACGCGATGGCCAAGCCTGCCTCGGCCGACGCCATGCACAAGGACGCGATGGACAAGGACGGCATGCACAAGCCGATGGCCAAGAAACACATGAAGAAGGATCACATGGCCAAGGATGGCATGGCAAAAGATGCCATGGGGAAAGACGGTATGAAGAAGGATGAGATGAAAAAGGATGAAATGAAAAAGGATGGCATGGCCAAGGATGCGATGGCCAAGTAGTGCAGGGGCCTGGCGCCGTCAACGCGATGGCGCCAGGCCGCGCGCGTCTTCCAGCGTTCACCCATGCTGCCGCATGATGCGAAGTTGCTAATTGGTGTAAGCTGGACGCCTCCTGATTTCCCGCATGCACAGTCATGACCGAACCGTCCGTTGCCGCGTTGTCCCCCGAAGCACCTTCCTCCGATAAATCGATCCGGCGCCGCTCGCTGTTCGCCGCCTGCAGCGCGCATGCCGTGCATGACGGCTTGACGGACGTGATCTATGTGCTGCTGCCCATCTGGCAGGCGCAGTTTGCCATCAGCTACGCCATGGTGGGGCTGTTGCGCGGGTCGTACTCGGGCATGATGGCCGGGTTCCAGCTGCTGGCCAGCCGGCTGGCCAGGCGCTGGGGACGCGAGCGCATGCTGGTGGGCGGCACGGCGCTGGCCGGCGTCGCCTACCTGATCGCGGGGCAGGCGGGCGGCCTTGCCGTGCTGCTGATCGCCTTGCTGCTGGGCGGCCTGGGCGCCAGCACCCAGCATCCGCTGGCGTCTTCCATCGTCACCGACACGCACGAGGCGGGCGGCGGCGTGAAGGAAGCGTTGTCGCACTACAATTTTGCGGGCGATATCGGCAAGACCCTGATTCCCGCGCTGGTGGGCTTGCTGTTGCTGGTGTGCAGCTGGCAAGCGAGCGTTTCCCTGCTGGGCTTGCTGGGCCTGGCGGCGGCCGGCTTGCTGTGGTGGTTGCTGCCGAAGCCGGAAGAGATCCAGGCCAGTCAGAAGAAAGCGGTCAAGCCCGTCACTGGCAGCGGCTCCAAAGCAAGCTTTCGCGCGCTGCTGGCAACGGGCACCCTGGACAGCGCCGTGCGGATGGGTTTTCTCACCTTCTTGCCGTTCTTGCTGAAAAGCAAGGGCGCGGGCACGGCCGGCATCGGCGTGGCCTTGTCGCTGCTGTTCGTGGGCGGCGCCTTCGGCAAGCTGCTGTGCGGTTACCTGGGCGCGCGCATCGGCATGATGAAGACCGTGTGGCTGACGGAATCGATGACCTCGCTGCTGATCGTCGCGGCCCTGTGGCTGCCGCTGGCCGGCATCATGGCCATGCTGCCCCTGCTGGGGCTGGCGCTGAACGGCACCTCGTCCGTGCTGTACGGCGTGGTGCCGGAACTGGCCGAGCCAGGCAAGCGCGAGCACGCGTTTGCCCTGTTCTACACGGGCAGCATCGGCGGCGGCGCGCTGTCGCCCGTGCTGTTCGGCGCGCTGGGCGACCATACGAGCGTGCCCACGGCCTTGCTGGCGCTGGCGGCCGTATTACTGCTGACCTTGCCGCTGGCGTGGAAGGTGCAGCGGGGCCTGGCGCATGGCGGCGCCGCATGACAGGATGCCTCGCATGAGTCTGCCATTGCCGCGCGACAAACACGATACGGACAATGCGCAAGCCCTGACCGCCTTGCGCTGGGAAGAACTGCGTCCCGCCATGCCGCAGATCCTGGAGTGGGTGCAGGACGCCAACTGGCCCGTGGCCGCCGTCCTCCTGCCTTACCTGGCCGGCATCGGTCCGCGCCTGGCTCCCTATGTCAAAACGGTGCTGGCCAGCGACGATGAACAGTGGAAGTACATTGTTCTGCTGGGCATCGTGCGCCATTCCCCCGGGCTCGCTGCCGCGGTGGACGGGCAATTGCAGCGCTTCGCCCTGGCGCCAACGGCTGCCGAGCTGGAAGAAGGCGTGGCCGAGGTGGCCCGGGAGATTTTGGCGGGCAGCGGCGCTGGTGCGGCGTGACTTGCCCGCCAGCACCTGCATCGTCTACACTCGCCGCATGAAAAATTTTGAAAAGCGGCGCGACCGCTACGATTTGTTCCGCGCGTTCGACAATCCCCTCGTCAACATCAATTTCCAGCTCGACGTGCCCGATTTCCGCCCCTGGTGCAAGGAACGGAACATTCCCGTGTTTCACTTTTTCCTGTTTTGCCTGCTCAATACGGTCAAGGACATCGACAATTTCATGTACCGCATCTGCCAGGGCGAAGTGATCCGTATCGACGATTTTCCCGCGTCCTACACCGTCATCAACAGCGACGAGAACCTCAATTACACGCGTTTTGCCATGACCGACCAGCTCGACGTATTCATCGAACGCAGCCTGGAAGCCAAGCGCATCGCCGAAGCGAGCTGCGCGCTGATCAACACGGGCGAGGGGCAAAGCGAGCGCGAGCAGCGCAACAATATCTTCATTACCTGTTTGCCATGGCTGGAGCTGGCGGCCATCGAGCACCCGATCTGCCGCCACCGCGACGCCGATATCCCGACCTTTACCTGGGGCAAGTTCGGCCCCGCGCAGCCGGACGACCGCATGCGGATACCGTTTTCCGCGCAGGCCCACCATGGCTTTGTCGATGGCTACCATGTGCAGAAACTGGCGCAGGCGCTGGCACAGCGCATCGCCGCCATGATTGCCTAAGCTAAATAGTCGCTGGGCGCCTGCCCCAGCACGCGGCGGAAGGCGGCCGTAAAGGCGCTGGGGCTGGCATAGCCGAGATCGAGCGCCACGCGGGTGACGGCTTGCCCCTCGGCCAGCCGCGTGATGGCGGCCAGCAGGCACGCTTGCTGGCGCCATTGGGCAAAGCCCAGCCCCGTCTGGGCGCGGAATTGCCGCGTAAACGTGCGCCGGCTCATGCCTGCCTGCGCCGCCATCGCGTCGAGGCCGCTGTCCAGGCTGGGGTGCTGGAGCAATTCCATGCACAGCCGCGCCAGCCTGGCGTCCTGGGGCAGGGGCGCGCTCAGGGGCAGGGGCCTGGCAGCGCCGATCTCGTCGAGCAGCAAAGCCATCAGTCGTCCGGCGCGCGATGCCTGCACATACAAGGCATCGACGGTCACGGCTTCGGCCAGCAGCTGGCGCAGCAGCGGCGTGGCATCGAGCACCTGGCAATCGGGCGGCAAATCCATGCCGGCGATGGCGTGCGGATCGACAAACACATTGTGCATGGTCACGGCGCCATGCATGCGCATGCCGTGGACGAGTCCGGCCGGTACCCAGCAAGCGCGTTGCGGCGGCACCAGCCAGTTGCCCTGCGGCGTGTGCACGCTGATGACGCCGCGCGCCGCATAGGCGAATTGCCCGCGCGCATGGCTGTGGCTGGGAAATATCTCGCCGGGAGCATAGTCGCGCGCCGTGGCGATCAGTGTTCGCGGCACTTCCGTATAAAAATCATCCATGGCCCGTACTCTACAGTATTTGACCTGCCATCGAAAGCGGGTCGTTGCCTGTACCACTACCATGCAGACTTTTCCTTCAAGGATGCATATGCACAATACCTATCATCGCGTGGGCCATGGCCCCCACGCCGTCATCGTCCTGCACGGCTGGTTTGGCGACGCGCACGCGTTTGCGCCGATGGAAACGGCCCTCGATGGCGACGCCTTCAGCTATGTCTTCATGGACAATCGCGGCTATGGCGGCATGCGCGGCGTGGCGGGCGAGTATTCGATGGAAGAGGTCGCCTGTGATGCACTGGCTTTGGCCGATGCGCTGGGCTTTGCCACATTCAGCGTGGTCGGTCACTCCATGGGCGGCATGGCGCTGGAACGGCTGGCCTTGCTGGCGCCCTTGCGTTTGCGCAAGCTGGTGGCCGTGGCGCCCGTGCCCAGCTGCGGCGTGGCGCTGCAGGGGCCGGCCCGGCAACTGTTTCTCGATGCCAGCGCGAACATCGATGCGCGGCGCGCCATCATCGATCGCAGCACGGGCGGGCGCTTGCCTGCAAGCTGGCTGGACTGGAAGGCGCAGTACTCGTGGGAAAGTGCGGATCAGGCCGCGTTTGCCGCCTATTTCCTCGCGTGGAGCGGGACGGATTTCAGCGGCGAAGTGCAGGCAACGGCGTCGAAACTGCCCTTGCTGGCGCTGGTGGGGGAACACGACCCCCGCTTTGATGCGGACTTGATGCGCCGCACGTATCTGGCGTGGTACCCGCAAGCCCGGCTGGAGGTGCTGGGTAATGCGGGACACTATCCGATGAATGAAACGCCGCTGGCCCTGGCGGCCAGCATCGAGGCGTTTCTATCGGCGCAGTGATCTTATGCTGCCTTGCTGCGCAGGCGCAGCAGGCTCAGGCCCAGCAGCACGAAGGCGCCGCCCGTGATGCGGTTGAACAGCTTGGCGCGGCCCGGCGTTGCCAGCTGGGTTTTCAGCAGGCGCGCCAGGTTGGCATAGAACAGATGGGCCAGCATGGCGCAGGCGACGAACGAGGTCGTCAGCACGGTGAACTGGATGGCCACCGGCTCGCCCGGCGTGATGAATTGAGGGAACAGGGCCGAAAAGAACAGGATGGCTTTCGGATTGGTCAGCGCGACCGTCAAGCCCTGGCGGAAGAGTTTCCAGAATGAATTTGGATTCGCCGCGCCTTGCACCACGGGCGCATCGGCCACGACGCTGGTCTTGCTGCGCCATTGCTTGATGCCCAGGAACACCAGATACAGGGCGCCGGCCAGTTTCAGCAGCATGAAGGCCGTGGCCGAGGTGGCCAGCACGACGCCCATGCCGGCCATGGCCACGCCGGAAATGATGAACAAGCCAAAACCATTGCCCATGCTGCTGATCATCGCGCGGCGCGGGCCGACGGCGATGGCATTCGAGATGGCCAGCAAGACGGCCGGGCCGGGAGAAAACGTGACGAGCAGGGCGACGCTGCAGAAAAGCAGCCAGTTCGAGAGATGCATGGATGTTCCTGGTGGGGCCGAAGCCGGATTGGGGAGTCAAAACATGTCTATTGTACGAAGTTTTCGGCTCCCGTGTCAGCGGCCCCGGCCTGAATCCGGCTCAAGGTCAGGCAAACAGGCTGGCGACCACATGGTTGATGGCCGCGCCGCCGGCGATCAGCCAGCAGAACAGCAGGCCGGCCAGCAGCAGGGGCTTGATGCCGGCGCGGCGGATGGCCGACATGTGCGTCGTCAAGCCCAGGGCTGCCATAGCCATGGCCAGCAGGGCCGTGTCGATGTCGGTGATGGTGGCGACCGTGCCCGCTGGCAACAGGCCCAGCGAATTGAAGGCCACCACGGCAATAAAAATGAAGGCAAACCAGGGGATGGCCAGCTTGGCCGCCTTGTCGTGGCTGCCACCTTTGGCCTTGCCGCGCGCCAGCAGGGCCGACAGGATGACGAGGAACGGTGCCAGCATCATCACGCGCACCATCTTGGCGATCACGGCCGCATTCGCCGCCTCTTGCCCGATCGACTTGCCGGCCGCCACGACTTGCGCCACCTCATGCACGGTCGAACCGATGTACACGCCAAACGCCGTGGGCGTGGCGCCCAGCACTTGCCAGCCCAGGTTCAGCTGGTACAGCACGGGATACAAAAAGATGGCGATGGTGCCGAACACCACGACGGTCGAGACGGCGACAGTGACATCTTCGCTGCGCCCCTTGACGACGGGCTCCGTCGCCATCACGGCCGCCGCGCCGCAGATCGAACTGCCCGCGCCGATCAGAATGGCGCTGTTGCGTTCCAGCTTGAACACCCTGGTGCCGAGGAACATGGCCAGGCCAAACGTGGACGCCAGCACCAGCGCGTCAATGGCGATGCCGGCCAGGCCCACCTGGCCGATATCCTGGAACGTCAAGCGGAAGCCGTAGAGGATGATGCCAAGACGCAATAATGTCTGCTTGGAAAAAGCCACGCCCGCACCGCAGGTGGGCGCCAGGCTGCCATACACGCTGTTGCCCAGCACAATGCCCAGCATGATGGCCAGGGTCAGGGCGCTCATGCCGTGGCTTTGCATCCATTCCAGCTTGCCCAGCGCGATGGCGCCCCAGGCGATCAGGCCGCTCAGCAGCAGGCCCGGCAGGAGGCGGCCATAGCGGTCGCTGAAACTGGTGGTATTAGTTGTTGAGAGAGAAGACATGCCGTACTCCATGTTTTTATGCGTATGACATGACTGTACAGTTTGTCGATTAAATGGTAAAACGGATTGTTTTTGTATGTTTAACCTTAAAAATAGGTAAATCAGATGGCTTTGACTTTGCGGCAACTGCAGATTTTCCTGGCCGTGGCGGACACGGGCAGCACCAGCGCGGCCGGCGAGCTGATTGCGCTGTCGCAATCGGCCACCAGCGCCGCCCTGAACGAGCTGGAAACCTTGTTGGGCGCGCAGCTGTTCGACCGGGTCGGCAAGCGATTGCTGCTCAACGACAATGGCCGCCTGCTGTTGCCGCAGGCGCGGCAGATGCGCGACGCGGCCGCCAGCATCGAGCGCCAGTTTGCGGGCGCCGACCCGTCCGTGCCCGTCAGCCTGCAGATCGGCGCCAGCACGACCATCGGCATCTATCTGTTGCCGCAGATCCTGGCCCAGGCGGCGCTGCAGTACGGGCGCAGCATCCCGCAGGTGACGATTGCCAACACGGCCGACATCGCGGCCGCCGTGGCGGAGTTCCGTGTCGATATCGGCCTGATCGAAGGGCCGTGTCACGAAGCGGGCTTGCTGGTCGAGCCGTGGCTGACGGACCAGATGCTGATCGTGGCCGCGCCCACGCACCCGCTGGCGCAGCTGCGCCATTTGCTCAGCTTTGCGGAGCTGAACCAGGCGGGCTGGCTGTTGCGCGAGGCGGGCTCGGGCACGCGCGAAGCCGTGGAGCAGGCGCTGGTGCCGTACCTGCACTATCTGCGCGCCGCAGGCGAGTTCAGCAATTCGGAAGCGATCAAGTATGGCGCGGCGGCCGGTCTCGGCATCGCCTGCCTGTCGCGGGTGGTGGTGGCCGATTTGCTGGCCAGCGGCCAACTGGTGGAGCTGGAAACCATGCTGCCGCCCCTGGAACGCAATTTCTATCTGATCCGCCAAGCCAAAAAGATCCTCTCGCCCCGTTTGACAGGTTTTCTGGAACTGTGCCGCCACGCCTCGCGCATGGCTTGACGTTTTTCCATATATGGAATAAATTCCCTTATATGGAAAATTCGATACTCACAGAGAGCGAGACGGAACAGCGCCTGGCCGCGCGATTAAAACAGTTGCGCGTGGAGCGGAGCTGGTCGCTGGACCAGCTGGCTCACTTGAGCCAGGTCAGCCGCGCTACCCTGTCTCGCCTGGAAAATGGCGAAGTCAGCCCGACGACAGCCGTGCTGGGCAAGCTGTGCGCCGCGTATGGCCTGGTCATGTCGCGCTTGCTGCGCATGGTCGAGGACGATTTTCCGCCCCTGCTGCGGCGGGGCCAGCAAAGCGTGTGGACGGACCCGGACACGGGCTTTGTCCGCCGCTCCGTCTCGCCGCCGTCGCGCGCGCTGGCCGGCGAAGCGCTCGAATGCGAGCTCGGCGCGGGCGTGACGATCAGCTATGCCGCCTCGCCCCGGCCCGGCATGGAACATCATCTGCTGCTGCAAGAGGGCAAGCTCAACGTGACGGTCGACGGCCGCTCCCACGATTTGATGCCCGGCGATTGCCTGCGCTACCAGTTGCATGGCGCCAGCGCGTTCACGACGCCAGCCGACAGCGGCGCCCGCTATTTCTTGTTCATCGTCTGAGGTTGATATGTCCCCATCGCTACGCCATTTTTCGTCCGCCGATATTCTTGTACGCCTGCCGGAACTGGGCGCCTTGCTGCAAGACTGCGTGCACGACGGCGCCAGCATCGGTTTTATCCTGCCGTTCGATACGGCGGCCAGCCAGGCTTTCTGGACGGATAACGTCTTGCCGGCCGTCACGCGCGGCGTGCGCCTGCTGCTGGTGGCCGAAGTGGAAGGCAAGGTGGCCGGTGCCGTGCAGCTGGACTGGGATACCAATCCCAACCAGGCGCACCGGGCCGAAGTGCGCAAGCTGCTGGTCGCGCCCGCTTTCCGCCGGCATGGCATCGCCCGCCAGCTGATGCAGGCGCTGGAAGAACAGGCGCGGCAGCTGCCGTGCAGCCTGCTGACCCTGGATACGCGCAGCAGCGACCATGCGCAAGCGCTGTATTTGTCGCTCGGCTACATGGTGGCGGGCTGCATCCCCGCCTATGCGCTGGCGCCGGCCGGCGACCGGCTGGACGCCACCACCATCCTGTACAAGCAACTGCAGCATTGACCTGGCAAAGGGAACTCATGCATTGCAAGGACCGCATGTTGCCGCTGCCAGCCAATGTCGGCTGGCTTGTTGCCAGATAAAATCACCCGTCTGATTACAGAACCGTCCTACCTCGATACCCGGCATCGTCCGACTGGCGTGTGCCGGTGCCGCGCCTACACTGTTCTTTGATAGACCCGGCGGCGGGTCCTTTCTTCTTACAGGAGGCTGATATGGCGAATATCCAGGCAGGATCGGACGGTGCGGCAAAACAGGAAATGTCGGCAAAGCGCTTGAACGTGGTCGACTGGATCTCCATGATCCTCTTGATCGTGGGCGGCTTGAACTGGGCGCTGGTGGGCCTGTTCGATATCGACATCGTGGCCCGCATCCTCGGTGCCATGACGGCGGCTTCGCGCGGCGTGTACGTGCTGGTGGGGCTGGCGGCGCTGTATTCCATTTACCTGTGCCTGCGCAAATTCCCGGCCAAATCCTAGACGGGAGGATACATGCCTGTTGGTGCAAGCCCCAAGCGTGAACGCGAATTCAAGAAGCTGGAACGCGATTTCAAGCAGGAAGGACGTTACCCGGGCCGCGAGGAAGAGGTTGCGGCGCGCATCGTGAACAAGCAAAGGGCGCAGTCGGGTGAAACCAGGCAAGCGCAGGAGCGGAAAAAAGCCGGCGGCGCTGCCCCGGAGGCGTCACCGCCTGACTTGCCCATCGCCGGCTACCAGCAACTGACGGTGGCGCAGATCCGCGACAAGCTGGACAGCCTGTCCGCTGCCCAGCGCAAGCGGCTGCGCGCTTATGAGGCGGCACACAAGAAGCGCAAGGGCGTGCTGCAAGCGCTGGAGGCTTGAGTTGGCGTCATGAGCTGGATGCGGTGTCCGGCTGTCCATGCATGCGTTATGGGACGGCTTGCTGCGTGCGCAGGTAGGCCAGCAAGTCGGCCACTTGCTGCGCATTGCCGATGCCCCAGAAGCGCATGTTATTGCCGGGAATGAAATCGCTGGGCGCCTTGAGGAAGGCGGCCAGGTTTTGCTCGGTCCAGACAATATTCGCGTTTTTCATGGCCGCCGAGTATTTGTAGTCGGTGGTGGCGCCGGCCTTGCGGCCGATCACGCCCGTCAGCTTGGGGCCGAAGCCGCCGCGCGCCGATGGTCCCACCTGATGGCAGGAAGCGCATTTGCGAAATGCTGCCTTGCCCGCTTCGGCATTGCCGGTGAGGGGGGCGGGAGCGGCAGCCTGCGCGACGGCTGCTGGCGCCAGCAGCAGGGCTGCAGCGGCCAGAGGGAAGAGCAGGCGACAAAGAAAGGTGGATGTCATCGGTGAGGCGGGCATGCAATGCGTGGCAAGCGATGACGCATTTTACAGGCGCACATCAAAACCTGCCCGCCCGCACGACATGGATGCGAGGAAGCGGCGCACGACGGATGCAATACCGCTAGCGCTTGCCGCCCTGTGCGCCCAGCGCCGCCATGGCCGACGCAAACACGATGCAGGCGATGGCCAGCCACTGGGTCAGACTCAGCAATTCTCCCAGCACCGCCATGGCGGCCAGCGCGCTGACGGCCGGCGCCGCGCTGCTGAACATGCCGAACACCCCTTGCGGCAAGCGGCGAAGGGCAAAGATTTCCAGAGAGTACGGCAGGGCGCTGGACAGCATGGCAATGGCCAGGCCCATCAAGGCAATCGACGGCGCCAGCAAGGCTGTTCCCGAGTAGGTGATGCCGATGGGCACCGTCACCATCGCCGCCACCGTCATGCCCCAGGCGACGGCCTGGCCGCCCTGCAAGGTCGAGGCGCGCTTGCCGAAGATGATGTACAGCGCCCAGCACAGGGCCGCCCCCAGCGCATACGCCACGCCGACAGGGTCCAGGCTGCCCGGGCTGCCCTGCAGGGGCAGCAGCAAATATAAACCGAACACGGCGCACGCCACGGCGAATAGATCGCGGGGCCGGCGCGATGACAGCATGGCCACGGCCAGCGGCCCCGTCACCTCGATGGCGACCGCAATGCCGATCGGTATCAGCGCAAACGCCCGGTAAATCAGCAAGTTCATCAACCCCAGCACGGAGCCGTAGACGAGCAGATTCAGCACATCCTTGCGCGTCAGCCGGTAGCGCCACGGCCGGAAGATGGCCAGCAGGATCAGCGCCGAAAACCCCACGCGGTACGCCGTAATCCCTTCCACGCCAATGACGGGAAACAAGTTTTTCGCTATCGCCGCCCCCAGATTGACGGAAATCTGCCCTCCCAGAACGGCCAGGGAAGGGAGCAGGATGCTGTCGGGGAGGGCGGAGGTCGAGGCTGGGGAGGTCATGGGACGGTATTTTAATATGCCTGAGGCTGGCAGTCGCTGGCAGATTGGTAAGCCGGGGAGATTTAACGAGGTAGTTGCTGACATGACTGGCGCATTGCGGCTTCTTTTTCGATATCATGTTGCAAGATACGCTACAGTTGTGGAATCATTTACTAATGGTCAGAAGTAGCCGCTCCTAATCGAACAACCTTTACCATTTTGAGTCTTAACACTTTCGGGAGCTGCCATGCAAATGGTCCGGGTAAATTCCAGCGCCATTGTTGCAATTGGTTACGACGAGCAAACAGCTCACATGCGCATCCAATTCCAGCAGGGACATAGTTATGATTTTTGCCGAGTACCTCCAAATGTGCATGCATGCGTTCATGCGTGCCTACTCCAAGGGTATTTACTACAATGAGCACATCAAAGACCAATACCAATGCTAATCGGAATTTCGACTAAAAGAGTCGGCAATCGGCCAGAAGCCGACGTTGTTATAGCTCCACAATCGCTACAAGGTTCACGAAGAGGATTGAAGTGACACTACAGATTTTTCACCAACCATTTACCGACCTAGCATTTACTTTGTATTTGCTGGTGTATTTCCCATTCGATGGAATTCGACGTAGTTTATACGTCAAGTTGCCGAAGCCAGAGTTATCCGTATTGCAGAGCTACTGGCGGCAAGGGCGTTATGTCCTGGCTCATCTCGCAGCGTTGTTATTGGTGAGTTGGCTAGGGAATCATTCTGCTAATCAGCTTGGGCTAGCTATTCCAACTTCCACTGTTGGGACTTGGGGGCTTGGGATAGCTCTGGTCGTACTAACTATCATGCATTTTTTGGGAATACGGCAGGAATCCAGGATGTCCACCGACGAGCGCAACGAGCTTGCAAAAAAACTGCGGAATTTGCCGTTTCCAATGCCTCAGACGCGGTTGGAAAGTGCTGCCTACCTCATAACCACGGTCGGGATGACTATGACTTGGGAAGTTCTCTTCCGAGGCTACTTACTACTGGTGCTTACGCCCTTGATGGGTATGCCATTTGCTATCGTTCTGGCAGCCGTTGCTTACGGTGCGGGACATGGCTTTGAAAGTTCAAAACAGTTTGCTGGCTCGATTATAGCGTCGCTTCTTTTCACTGTTGGATATGCATTCACTGGAAGCCTGTGGTGGCTAATTGTGTTTCATGCTGCTGTGCCAGTATCGATGCTCTTTGCGGTTCGTAAGTTAAACCAAGCGAAGCCAATCGATGCTGTTTCAGTTTAAGTCGAGTGAAAACGGCGTTTTTCGGCCAGAAGCAGATATTATCGATAACCGGTTTGAGTACAAACGTATGAATTTCAATACATCTTTGATTTGCGCAACGCTATCTGCGCAGCTATTTCTTACTGGAGCCGCCGTGGCTGAACAAGTCGATTTCGGAAATCTGAAGCCCACACCAGAGTTGGTTTCGGAAGCAAAAAAGCATCCGAACGGATGGGTATACGTCATTACGGGTAACTACGCTCCCAAGGATGCCGTCCCTCCTGAAGCAGTAGCCGGCGCTTGGAAAGTGGACTTATCCGGGAATATCGTTCCGGGCAGTTTTCAACCTAATCCAAAGCACACGCCGAAGCAAGGCAATAATTAGCATCTGGAAATTCCGCTATGGGGCGGAAACGGGCATTACAAGTTTTACGTGTTTTGCGGAGTAAACGGCCCTTTCTTGCATTCATTGACATTATTAAAGGCGGTAAAGTTTAATGTCATTGCTGTGCGCATTGACAATAGTTGAATGAATATGGTGAAGGCAGGGCAATCCTGCATTTCTTGCTGTTTATCGCGCTGTATATTTGCTTGTAACTCAGGAGAAGTATTGAATGACTGTTTTCAGTATCGGCAACACCAATTTTGAAGTGGATGTAGCGAAATCAAACATTAGTCTGGAAGCTCATGGCAGCGGCATGCTGGAGCTGAATATCGATATCCATGGGGATGACGATGTGTTCATGCGCTTGACCGAGCCGGAGGATGCGGAATGGTCGTGGGCGCTGTATCCGCCGGCGTTTTTCCTGCACGGCTTGCGCATACCGGAAGGGCAGGGAGGAGCGCTGGCGATCGGGATGCTGGATATGCATCCCGAGGCGGAGGAATCGGGTATCTATATGATGGAATATGGTGACGTGTCGGCTGTCAACATCATTGAATTGTCGGCGGATCGACTAGCCATGTCGGGCATGGTGGACTTGTGCGGCAAGCGCCTGCCATTTCATATCGATATGCCGCGCAGATAGTATCGGGGCCGGGCTCGTCGGGATTGGGATGCGCCCCATTGGTGCGCATTCCCCCGGCGGGGCCGGCCCCGCTCCAGTCTGATTATTCCAGCTTCAACGCCTTCGCCACATCCCCCCATGCCACATACTTGAAGTTTTGGGGTCCATCGGGCAAGCGCTTGTAGCCGTCCTGGATCACCAGCATGCCTTGCGCATACGCACCGCCCAGGTTGGCGGACGTGACGTCGAGGCCATCCGTTTCCGAGGTGCCGTCTATGCCAGCGGGCAAGTTGAAGCCCACCTTGAAGCGGCCGCGCACCTTGTAGGGCGCTTGCGCGTCGAGCACCACGTAGCTGCTGTCGCCCTGGCTGGAGACGATCAGGTAGCCGGTGTCGGGCTTGGCGCCTGGCTGGCGGTAGATGGCCATGCCTTCCACATCCGCCGTCAGGTGCGCTCCCACGGGCAAGACCATGGTGAGAGCGTCCGGCCTGACGGCGTCGGCCGAAGTGGTCCACACGCCGCGCGTTTCCTCGCCCAGGAACAGGCGGCCGTTGGCGTCGTCGGCCACGCAGCCTTCCGGTTGGGTGGCGACCTTGAAGCTGCGCAACAGAGTCGCGCTGAATTTGCCGCCTTCCAGGCCGATGCTGTACTGCTGGAAGGTGCCGTCCTTGTCGTTGATGAACGCTTGTACGCCGCCGCCGGCTGGCTGGTACAAGCACATGCCGTAGATGCTTTTCAGACCGGTAGGAAAACGGCCCGCTTCCGCCACCTCGCCGCTGGCATTGATGGTAAATAACATCATGCTGTTGTCGTCGCGCTGGGTGGCCACGGCCAGGTCGACCTTGCTGCCGCCCAACTGGATGTTTTGCCGCACGTCGACGTTGTTCAGGCGTCCCACTTCCAGCAGCTGCGTCTGCTTGCCTTGCAGGTCGTAGACCAATAGCCCCTGTTTCTTGTTGGTACCGAGAATGCGTGCATCGGCTGGATTCCTGGACAGCCAGATGGCCGGGTCGTCGGCCGCGTCGCCCTGGCGCGCCATCGGTTCCGTCTGCGCTTGCGGGGCGATGATGGCCACCGCAGGCTGCGTTTCCGCTTTGCCTGCCCATTTCAAGGGCCGCGCCTGCCAACCGTTCTTGCCGCGCAGCAGCAAGGCGTCCTTGTCCAGCGCCAGCTGGCTGTCGCCCTTGCGCACGTTCAAGGCGACGGACTGGGCTGGCTGTGCCGTCCATCGGCCGTCCTGGTGGGCGAACAGGTGCAGCTTGTCCGCCTTGCCGTCGAGCACGGCCACGCCGCCCGGCAGCACGGCCAGCGCACCGGCGCCGCCGTCGAGCTGGCCGTACGGCTTGCGCAGGGCCACCACTTCGCGCTTGCCCATGCCTTCGGACTCGGCGTCATACGCCCACACGCCCATGTTGGACTCGCTCACCAGCAGGCGCTGCGCGCCATCGTCGGCGCGGCAATGTTTCGCGTGCGGCGGCAGGGCGAGTTTGCGTACCAGGCTGCGCTGCTCGCCCTGCATCACCCACTGTTCCGCCTGGCCATCCTTGCCGATCAAGAACAGGTGATCGAGCTGCTGGGCGTCGCGGTACAGGCACGATGCTTCCACGGAAAACGTCGGCACCGGAAACGGCGCCAGTTTCACCAGCTTGCCCGCCTGCACGTCGACGGAGGCGGGCAGCGGGCGCTGCGTGTCCGCTTCCAGGAAGACGGCCAGGATGCGGTTGCCATCGATGCGCGTGTCGAGCTGCTTGGCGCGCACGGCGATGCGGTCCTGCTCCTGGCCGGCCGCATTGAACAGACGCAAGCCGTGCTTGTCCAAAGTCAGCCAGCCGCCGCCGGGCAGGCGGGCCAGTTCTTCCGCTTCCTGCGTAAAGGACGGCAGGGCGTTGGTGGGGGCGGCCTGCGCGATGCCGCCCAGGCAAAAGGCAGCCAGCAAAGCGCTGCAGAGTACGGTTTTTTTCATGTTATTGAGAATCATCATCAGAAGGCGCTGGCTTTCAGGCTCACCTTGAAGGTGCGGCCATATTGTTCGTTTTGCACGTTGTATTGCTTCGTGCCCTGGTAGACATAGTATTTCTCGTTGTTCAGGTTGGCCGCCTCGAACGTCACCTGGAACTGCTTGTTGATCTGGTAGGACAGCGAGAAATCGAGTTGTTTCTGGCTGTCCACGATACGGTCCTGGCTTTGATCGAGGATATCGCCGCCCATTTCCAGCAGGTAGGGCGACTTGTAGTTGAGGGCCAGGCGGGCGCTGACCGGGCCCGTTTCATAGCCCAGCATCAAGTTCATCACCTGGTTCGACTGGCCCGGCAGACGGATGTCGCGGTTCATCTGCTGCTTGCTCGCCTTGTCGTAGCGGCCGATTTGCGCGCGCGAGGTGCTCAAGGTACCGTTGACCCCGACGAGGAACTTGTTGAAGGGCGCCGGCAGCATGCGCAGCGGCTGCATGTAAGCCAGTTCGATGCCCTTGACTTTCGCCGCGTCGCCGTTCGCATACGAGGTGGCCGTCGTGTAGCCCGTCCATTGTCCCGTGCCGGCCAGGTTGGTCGTGTAGGTAAAATTCTTGATGTCCTTGTAGAAGCCGTAGGCCGACATCACGCCGTCGTTGCCCAGGACTCTCTCGATACCCAGGTCCAGGTTGTTGGCTTTCAAGGGTTTCAAGTCCGGGTTGCCGATCACGGCTTCCGTGTTGCTGGCCAGGCTGATGCCGGGTGCCAGCTGGCTGAAGTTGGCGCGCACGACGGCTTGCGTCCACGCGGCCCGCACGCTGGTTTTTTGATCCACATCATAACGGGCTTGCAGGTTTGGCAGCCAATTGGTGTATGAACGTTCGCGCGTCAAGGCCGTGGCCAACCCGGCGCTGTCCACCTGCGAGCCGGCGGCCTCGAAACTGGTGCGTTCGGCGCGCACCCCGCCCAGGATGTGCCAGGCGTCGAAATCATAGCTGTTTTGCACATACATGGCGTTGATGTCTTCATGCATGCGGTAATCGTTGATGATGGACTCGGTGGACAGGCGCGCCTTGTCGCGGTCCAGGCCGGCCACACGGGCACGGATCAGCGCCGGGTCCAGCGCCACGCCGATGTTGCCCAGATCGTAATCGAGATTGTGGCCCTGCACGAAGGCGCTCATCGAGGTGGAGCCGGCGCCCCAGTAATTGCCGCTGGAAGCCTTGCTGCTGTTATACGCCCATTGATCCGTGTCATTCGTCTTTTCGCGGCGGCTGACTTTGGCGCCGAATTTCAGGGTGGCGATGTCGAACTTGCGCGCCAGGTCGATGCGTGCATGGTGTTCATTGTCCTTCGAGTAGCGCTTTTGCAGCGTGATGGCGTTGAGCGCGTAGCTGGCCGGGTCGTACAGCGAGGCGGGGCCGCTCAACAATGGTTGCTCGGTGCCATTGAAACTGATGCCGGCAAAATTGCTGAGGCCGCGGAAACGGCCGTCGTTCAAGGATTCCGGCGTGTCTTCCGTGGCGCGGCTCAGGCCGCCTTTCACGTCCAGGGTCCAGTCGCCCGATTTCTGCTGCGTGCCCAACACCAGCGAGCGCACTTGCTGCGTGTACTTGCGCTGGCGGATGCGGCGTTCGGCGCGCGCGCTGGCCGTCTGGCCTTCGGCAAGGCTGCCGCCGGCGATATTGCTGATGGTCAGGCGGTCGCGCACTTCATCGTCGGAAAATTCGCTGACGAACGAGCGCAAAAACCAGCTGTTGCCCGCTTCCGGACGGTAATCGAGGTTGACGGCCAGGGCGCCGCGCTTGCGCACGGGCAGGTAGTCGCGCAATTCCAGGCCCGACAATTTGCCCTTGCTCCAGGCGCCGCCCGTTTCCACGTCATCGGAGCCGAACGAGCGCTTTTCCGCGCTCAGGCCGGCGGCCACGCCCAGCTTGCCGTCGAGGAAGCGCTGGGCCCACAGGGCGCCGCCGCTGGGGCTGGTCTTGCCCGTCTTTTCATCATGGCTGGCGGCCACGTTGGCCGACAGCAGCTTGCCCGGCAAGTCGAAGGCGGACAGCGATTTCACTTCGATGGTGGCGCCCAGGGAGTTGGCGTCCATTTCCGGCAGCAAGGTCTTCGAGACTTCCAGCGTGCGGATCAGGCCGGCAGGCAGGATATCGAGCGCCACGGCGCGGCGGCCCGCTTCCGGCGACGGCACCAGCGCGCCGTTGATGGTGACGGCATTCAGGTCAGGCCCCAGGCCGCGCACCGTGATGTAGCGGCCTTCGCCCTGGTCGCGCTGGACGGACACGCCCGGCAAGCGGGCCAGCGCCTCGGCCGCGTTTTTATCGGGCAAACCGCCGATATCGTCGCTGCTGATGACGCTGATGATGTTGTCGGCTTTCTCTTGCGCGGCGATGGCGTTGCGCAGGCTGGCGCGCTGGCCGCTGACGACCACGGTGGCGGCCGGCTGGCCAGCCGCATCTTGTGCTTGCGCACGGCTTTGACCGCTGAAGACGGCCATGATGGCCAGGGACAGGACCGTCAGGCGCAGCGGGGAGGGGAACGATGTGTGCGTGGTTTTCATGAAGAGCTCGGTTAGGGAGGAAGGAACCGGGCGGATTCTAGGCAGCAAATATGACGGTTGCGTGACAGGCAATCGATTGCCACCCTGAAAACAACGGCGGGTGAACGCTTTCCGGCCGGAAATGAACCGGGGTGAGCTGAAATGACCTGCCGGCGCAGGGCGCATGGGCAAAGGCTCGCCGTATTTGCATGGGAGTCCATGGTAATGATGAGCCGTTTGCACCTGCCGCACGGGAGCGGGGCATGTCATCGTGCCGTCATGGGCGGGCGCTATCGTGGCGGCAGCACCACTTTTAAAGGTTTTCCCACATGCTGCCATTGCACCGTAACAGCCTGATTGCCGCCGCACTGGCCTTGCCCCTGTTCTTGTTCCTGTACGCCACATTGGGCCACGTTAAACCGTTTGCCGTCTGGAAGTGGATGGATATCGTCTGCGAAGGCGGCACGGCCGTCATGGCGGGCATCTGGTTTTTGTTTACCCTCAGCAGCCGGCCGCGTGGACGGGTGACGAGCCTGATCGCCGGCGGCCTGTGCGCCATCATGCTGGGGTCCTGGGCCGATTGCCTCGATGAATTCTTCGCCATCGACAAGCAGGAAGTATGGGATAACTGGCTGGAAGCCTTGATCCCGTTCGGCATGCTGGTGCTGACGATCGGCATGTATTACTGGCGCCAGGAACAGTTCCGCCTGAACGAGCATCTGCAAAAGCGCGAACGCCTGTTCCGCGACCACCGCGCCTTCGACCGCATCACGCAGCTGGCCGACGCCAGCTACCTGCGCACGCAGATGCGCCTGGAGCAGGAACGCCGGCCTGGACTCGATTGCGCGCTGGTCTTGCTCGACATCGACAGCTTTCACCTGATTAACCGTGAATACGGCCACCGCGAAGGCGACCGCGTGCTGCAAGCCGTGGGCCACATGCTGCTGTTGAACTTGCGTAATGACGATCTGCTGTGCCGCTATGCGGGCGACCGCTTCGCCGTGCTGATGCCGAGCGTGTCGCGCGAGGATGCGGCCGTGCGCGCACGCCACCTGTGCGTCATGGTGGGGCAGATGCGCCACCACACCAACGACAACCGCGAAATCCGCCTGAGCCTGCGGCATGCGTGCTCGCTCACCGATGGCGTGCCGGAAGTGGTGCTGGCCGAGCTGAGCCGGGCCGTGGAAACGCCGGGCCGCAGCACCAGTCCCAGGGCCGGCAGCGCCGCGCCCGCCTGATGCAGCTGATTCAGCAGGGCGACCCCGGCATCGCGGCCCATCACCAGCCGGCGCTGGTGCTCGATTATGCGCGCAGCCGCGACCTGGCCACGGCGCCGCTGCTCAAGGGCACGGGCCTCGATGGCGGCGCGCTGCCGTCCGCGGAAAGTCAGGTGAGCGCCGCGCAATACCTGCAATTGCTGGCCAACGTGGCGCGCGGCCTCGACAGTGCCGACACCAGCTTCATGCTGGGCCAGCAAATGTTGCCCGGCCATTACGGCGCCGCCAGCCATGCCTTGCTGCAGGCGCAGAATCTGCGCCAGGCCTTGACCATCCTGTGCGATTTTCATACCTTGCTGTGTCCGCTGCTGCAGCCGCGCTTGCGCGAGGCCGGCGACATGCACGTGCTGTACTGGGTCGATGCGTTCGGCGCGCCCAGCCAGCTGCCTTTTTTGGTGGAAATGCACATGACGGCGCTGGCGGCCATGTGCCGCTGGCTGGCGGGCGAGTCCTTGCCATGGCGCTTCTGTTTCAACCGCGCGCGGCCTCGCCACGTGGAGCAGCACGAAGTGCACCTGGGCCAGTCCCTGCGTTTCGATTGCCAGGTGGACGCCATGCTCATCGATTCGAGCTGGCTCGACAAGCCCTGGCCGCGCGGCAATGCCACGGCGGCGGCGTTGGCCTTGCGCGCGGCGGCCCTGGCGCCCGTGCCGGCAGCCAGCCTGCTCGGTGCGCTGTACGACTACCTGCTGCTCAATATCCGCTGCGCACCGACCCTGGAGCGCACGGCGCAGGAATTCGGCGTCAGTCCCGCCACCCTGAAACGCCATCTGGCGCGCCATGGCACGCATTTCCAGGCCGAGCTGGACCAGGTGCGCGCGCACAAGGCGATTTATCTGTTCCAGGCGCATGGCTACGACAACGATGCCGTGGCCGCCTACCTCGGCTTTCATGATGCCACCAACTTCCGCCGCTCGTTCAAACGCTGGACGGGGCAAACGCCGCAATTATTGCGTCACGCGCTGGCCCTGTTCGTTGCTGGATGATCGCCGGCGTTGCGCGCCGGCGCCACGCAAGGTCGTTCCTGAGGGAACAATTGCCCGTTCTGCTACATCCATAGTACACTCGATCAGAGAGCGGACAGACGCGCTTTGAGGCGCTCCGGTACGGCGTCACGCGACGCCGCAATACCGCCATCACGATGGCGGGCCGGCGGCAGACAACCGGCGTGCCGTGCCTTAACCCAGCCTGGAAACTGGCGTCACCAGTGTGGTGCGCCGGAAACCGGGCAACTTGATAATGCTCAATCGTGTATTCACAATCGCAGATCGATCCAGTCGTCAGTTTCCGCAACACCCAGGGTGAGGCGGTGCGCGGCACGATTTTCAACTTGCAGCGCAATTCGCTGGTCATGGAAATCTATAATCCATACTCGATTGTGCAGGTCAGCGAGGTGCTCAATGACGTGACCGTGCGCATGGGGGCGAAAAACGCCTACGTGGGCAAGGCAGTCGTCATCAGCAGCGTCAACACGGGCCTGACCGCCATCGTTTCCGTGACCCTGATCGACGAGTGGCGCGAGCTGAGCGATGTGGTCGTCGTCAAGGGCGCCGTGTTGAAAGAGTCGAGCGCCTTTGTCGCCGGCTGGGGCGAGCGCTTCCGCATCCGCCGCGACTACCAGATCGTCGTCAACGAAATGCGCGCCTTCCTGTCGGAAGTGGCGCGCTGGGTCGAGCAGGTCGACTTGTCCGACTCGCTGCCCAAGGAAAACGGCCGCCTGCGTCCCGATATCTTCGACGAGCTGGCCTTGCCGCTGATGGAACAGACCCAGCTTTACTTGCGCCAGCTCGAGGTGGAAGCGTCGCTGGTCGAGGAAGAGCGGGCGCCGGCCCACCGCGCCTTCGCCCAGGCGGCCTTGCACCCGCTGATCCTGCGCGCCCCGTTCGTCTTCCGCACGTTTACCAAGCCGCTCGGCTATGCGGGCGACTACCAGATGGTCAACCAGCTGCTGGACGATCCGCGCCAGGGCCCGAGCACGTATTTTCAGATCGTCAATGCGGCCTTTCTGCAGGCGGCCGTGGCGACGGCGCACCGCAACCGCATCGATATCCTGACGGAGTTTTTGGCGCAAAAGGCGGCCGCGGCGCGCGCCGCCGGGCGCGTGTATAAGGTGCTCAACGTGGGCTGCGGCCCGGCCATCGAGGTGCAGCGTTTCCTGGAAACGTGCCCCGATGCGCAATGGCTGGCCTTCGAGCTGGTCGACTTCAGCAGCGAGACGCTGGACTGGACGCGCGCGCGCCTGACCACCATCATGCAGCGCACGGGGCGCGTGGTCGAGATCGATTATGTGCACGATTCCGTGCACAACCTGCTCAAGCGCCGCCACGGTTCGGGCGCCACGGGTTTGCCCGGCAGTTTTGACGCCGTGTATTGCGCCGGCCTGTTCGACTATCTGTCCGACAAGGTCTGCGCGCGCCTGCTGATGCACTTCGCCTCGCGCGTGGGTCCCGGCGGGCGGCTGCTGGTGACGAATGTGCACGCGGATAATCCGGGCAAGTTCGGCATGGAGCATTTGCTGGAATGGCATTTGATCTATCGCAATGAAGCGGGCCTGTCGGCCTTGCTGCCCGAGCATGCAAGGGACCCGAAAATCTATGTCGACGCCACGGGCGTGAATGTGTTTGCGGAAGTGAGCATTCCTTGATCATGGATACCCCAGGCCTGCACGCCGGCTACACGGCCGTTTTGCGCGACTTCCGCCTGGAATTCAGCCGCGGCGGGGCCTACACGGGCATCGTGCTGATCCTGCTGGGCATGGGCCTCGATTCAGCTCTGTATCCGGACAAGCAGTCGGCGTTCACCAGCGCGCGCATCGTCGTGTCCGTGCTGATCTTTTGCGTCGTGCTGGCCATGCGCACGCGCTGGGCGCAAGACCGCATCCAGGGACTGACCTTTGTCTGGCTGATCCTGCCGCAAATCATGATCGCCTGGATGATCGCCGTCACGGAAGGCGCCACCTCGATCTATTATGTGGGCATGACCCTGGCCATCTATTCGTCGGGCATCGTGCTGGCCTTCGGCCTGTGGCAAAATATGGTCTTTGGCGCGATTTCCTGCCTGCTGTATGTGGCTGCCTGCGCCTGGCATGCGGGCGGTTTCGACTTGCCAAGCACGTTTGTCGTCAACTGTTTATTCCTCATCATGTCGGCCAGCATCAGCGCCGTATTTACCTATTTTAATGAACGCGCCCGCTTCATGCTGTTCCAGCTGAAGGCGGAAGTGGCGCAAAAGAACACGCAGCTGGAAGAAACGAATAAAAGCCTGGCCGATATCAAGGGACAGATGCTGCAACAAGAGAAGATGGCCGCCATCGGCACCCTGGCCGCCGGCATGCTGCACGAGGTAAACAACCCCGTGAATTTCTGCATGATGGCCATCGAGGTGGCCATCGAAGACCCGGCCGCCAAGCAAAGCGCGCTGGTCAGCGAATGCCTGGCCGACGCGAAGCAGGGCATGCTGCGCGTGCAGCACATCGTGTCCGATTTGAAAACCTTTGCCTACCGCAAGAGCGGCAACCAGCTGGAAACGGGCCACTTCCAGTTTCGCAGCGCGCTCGAGGCCGCCATCCGCCTCGTGGGTCACGAAACGAAGAATGTCAGCATCAGCCACGACTTGCCGGTCGACACCCTGGTGCGCGGCGACGAGGCGGCCATCGTGGGCGTGCTGATCAATTTGCTGGGCAATGCCGTGCTGTCCATGCGCAAGGGCAATGCGCCGCCGTTCGAGATCCGCATCACGGCCCACTGGGATGACAACCGCCTGCGCATCAGCGTGCGCGACAACGGCCCCGGTATCGCCCCGGAAAATCTGGCGCGCGTGTTCGAACCGTTCTTCACCACGCGCGAAGTGGGGCAGGGCCTGGGCCTGGGCCTGAGCATCAGCTATGGCGTGATCGAGCGCCACGGCGGCACCCTCTCCGCCGAAAGCGTGCTCGGCGAATGGGCCAGCATGAATTTCGACTTGCAGCGTTCCGACTGGGAGGGCCGCTAGCATGGATAACGATAGCCGCGCCAGCGTGCTGTACGTGGACGACGAAGCGCTCGCCTGCAAGTATTTCGAGCGCGCCGTCGGCCAGCGCTACCGCGTACTGACGGCGCAGAGCGTCGATGCTGCGCTGGCCTTGCTGGAAGACGAGGCCGGCCAGATCGACGTGCTCGTCACCGATTACCGCATGCCGGACCGCCTGGGCAGCGAATTGCTGCAGGAAGTGGCGCAGCGCTATCCGCACATCGTCTGCATGCTCGTCACCGCGTATGCGGACAAGGATGTGCTGCTCGAGCTGATCAACGGCGGCACCTTGTTCCGTTTGCTGGAAAAACCGCTCGACCTGGCCGCCATGCAAGCGGCGCTGCAGCTGGCCGTGCAGACGGGACGCGAGCGCGCCGCCCGCCGCCAGGGCCTGGTGGCGATGGAGGAATCGCTGGCCTTTCTCGCGCATGAATTGAACACGCCGCTGGCGGCCATCGCCAATTTTGCGCGCGGCATTGCGCGCCGCGCGCAATCGGACGCCGCACAGCAGGCCGAGATCGGCGAAGCGGCCGCCTTGATGCACGACAATGCGCGCTATTGTTTGTCCGTGCTGGCCAGCTTTGTCGACACGGTGCGCCTGGCCAGCGCCGGGCCCGGCATGCAGGGCGGACGCCGCGCCGGCAGCGCGCGCCAGCTGCTGGATGCCTTGCTCGACAGCTATCCCTTGAGCACGGACCAGCGCGCCGCCATTACGGTGGAAGTGGGCGACGATTTCTCCATTGCCGAGTCGCCCAATTGCGTCGCGCTGATTTTATCGTCGGTGCTGGCGAATGCCTTGCGTTCGGCCGGCGAGCAAGCCCGTCCTGCGATCGGCATCCGTATCGATGCGGGCCGCATCACGGTGCGCGACAATGGCGCCGGCATCGCCCCCGAGATCGTCGCACAGCTGTTGACCGACCCCGTCAGTGCCGGTGGCGGCGAAGGCAAGGGCTGGGGCATGGTGTTTTGCCACCGCATGATGCAGTCGTTCGGCGGCAACCTCGATATCGCCACCGAATTTGACACTTCCACCACGGTAACCCTGAATTTTCCAGTACATATAAGGAACGAGCATGATTGACGCCAATCTGCGTTTACCGGCTCAGCGTGAGCCGGCGCAAGGCTTGCCGACGATACTCTATGTCGATGATGAGGCCAACGCCCTCAAATACTTCCAGCGCGCCATCGCGCCGCTGGCCGACGTGCTGACGGCCACTTCGGTCGAGGAAGGCAAGCGCATACTCGACGAGCAGGCCGACCGCATCGCCGTGCTGGTCTCCGACCAGCGCATGCCCGGCGCCTACGGCAACGAGCTGCTGTCGTATTGCTGGGACCGCCATCCGCACATCGTGCGCATCCTGACCACCGCGTATTCCGAGCTCGAGCACACGGTGGAAGCCGTCAACCAGGGGCAGATCCACCGCTACATCCAGAAGCCGTGGGATATCGCGGCGTTGCGCATGGAGCTCAAGCAGGCGCTGGAACTGGCGCGCTTGCGCAATGAGCACGCCCAGTTGCTGCGCGAAAAGCTGATGGTGCGCCAGCGGCAAGCCGTCGCCAACCGCATCGGCACCCTGTACGCCTTGTGCGCCAGCCTGGCCGGTCCGGAACAGCAGCTGCCTGTGGAAGCGTATCTGTCGGCGGCCCTGACGGCCGGCGTCACGCCGCCGGAGCCGGACTGGCTGCTGATGGATTATGCCGACCTGGTCAGTTCGGAAGCCTTCCGCGGCACGGCCTTTGCCGCCGCCGTGCGCCAGCAGCTCGACACGCTCGAGCGCGAGCATCCGGGGCGCGGCGTGGAGCAGGCGATCGACATGCTGCTGCCCGTGTTTGGCGCGGCGCTGCAAAACCAGGGCGGCACGGCGCTGTTCCTCGATGGCCGGCTGTTGACGGAATTTCTGGAAACGCCGACCACCGCGCCCGTCTCGGCCATCCACTCGTTCTGGCTGGCCAGCTTGCTGTGGCTGGCGCGGCGCGGCTGGTCATTGCAGCTCAGCAAGACGGAACTGGGCTTGCAGGGCAAGGTAGTGCAGGCTGAACCGGCGCTCACGCCGGATCACCTGGCCGCCTGGATCGAGCAGTTCTGACGGGGCCCGCAAGGGGGAGCGCCAAATAAAACAGGGCCGCGCGGGCCCTGTTGCCATGTGCTGCGAGCAGACTTAGCGCTCCGCAGCTGCCTTCAGGTTGTTCAGGCCTTTTTCAAAATCCTTGCCGATCATCCTGTCCATGCTGACGAAGACGGTCATGACCTTGCTGACGTAAGGGCTGGGGCCGGTCATGGTCCAGTTCACCTTGGTGCCGTCGCCCTCGGGAGTCATGGTAAAGGTGGTGGTGTTGTGGCTTTCAAACGGCTTGAGGAAGTCCAGCTTGATGACGGTGCGTTCGGGCTGGGCCGCCTCCGTGATTTCCATGCGGCCGGCGCCCACCTTGTCATTGCCTTGCCATGCATACTGCGCGCCCAGGCCATTGGCCGGGCCCGTAAACGTGCGGCGCATGGCCGGATCGAGCTTTTCCCACGGCGACCAGGCGGCCCAGTAATGGAAGTCCGTGATCAGGGCGGCGATTTTCTCGGGCGGGGCCTTGATGGTGATTTCGCGCTGGACACTGAAGGTGTCGGGCTTGGTGGTGGCATAGCCGAGGATGGCGGCGACGACGACAACGATCAGCAGCAGGGTTTTTTTGATCATATGCTCTCCAAATCTTGAATGGTCGATGCGAACGAATCAAGGCAATCTTAGCAGATATGAATGGCCGTGCGCGGCCTGTTGGCCTTTATTTGCGCCGGCTTTGCGCAGGGCCGCTTGCCCGCCCGCCTGCACGCCCATTCGCCGCCCCGCACAGGCGCGCACGCCAGGCTGGTGCCGGTTTGTGGCGAGGGCCGCCGTCCGCTAGAATGCTGGCCTGCAAAGATTTCAAAGGGAAATATGATTCAAGGAACGATCGCCAGGCTGACCCTGGCGTGCGGCGTGCTGGCTTCCGCCTTTGCCGCGAACCTGGCGCATGCCGATGCCTGTCCCGCCCACTACGTCGACGGCCGCAAGCCGGAAATCACCAACCCCAAGCTGGACGTGGCAACCAAAGAGCTGTGCTACAACGTGTTTGGCGTCATGCACTCGGGTATCACGCGCACGCCGCTGTGGTCGGCCGAGCACTTGACGGCCAACAATCTGGAAGCGGCGCAGGATTTGTCGCGCGAAAACTCCTTTCACGCTGAACGCAAGCTGCCCGCCGCCCAGCGCGCCGAATTGGCCGACTACGCGCGCAGCGGCTTCGACCGTGGTCACATGGCGCCCAACGGCGACATGCCGGACCGCCAGAGCCAGCGCGACAGCTTTACCTTGGCTAACATGGTGCCGCAAGACGCGCGCAACAACCGCTATGTGTGGGCCGGCATCGAAGGCGCCGTGCGCAAGATGGCGAAGAAAGAGGGCGACCTGTACGTGATCACGGGGCCGGCTTTTATTGGCGGCAACCTGCGCAAGGTGGGAAGAGTCATCGTGCCCAGCCATCTGTACAAGGCCGTGTACAGCCCGCGCCAGCGTGCCGGCGCCGCCTACTTCATTGAAAACGTCGACACCAAGACGTATGAAGTGCTGAGCATTGCGCAACTGGAAGACAGGATAGGCATCGATCTGTTACCGTCGCTGACGCGCCAGCAGAAACTGCGCATGCTGAGTTTGCCCAAGGTGAAGAGCAAGTCCAAGAAATAACAAGACCGTCAAAAAGGAAATCCCATGTGCGCAAAAAAATTCGTCCCGTATGCCAATGAAAGCGATGTGCTGGAAATTGGCAGCCTGACCATCGAAAACCGTATCGACCGCATCAGCATCAGCGGCGACATCGACCTGACCCTGGACAAGCCGGGCCTGGCGCTGGCCAAGCAGCTGCAAAAACTGCTGGCCGACGTGGTGGCGCAGCTGGAAAAGCAGGAACTGCCCGACCAGCTGCCGCCGCCCGAGGTGACGTCAGTGGCCAATCCCTTCGAGTGAGTTGGCAAGCTCGGGGGCGGTTGATCGTCCCCCTTGCTTACAGTTGGCGCGGCCCCTGCGGCGTATCGATGTGGGCCACCAGGCCGGCGCCGCGTTCCCCTGTCGATGGGTGCACCGTCAGCTGGCTATCCAGGCCCAGCGATAGCAGCAAGCGAGCAATGCGTTCGGGTTCGGGATGAAACAGTTCCAGCTTGATGAGGGACAGCCCATGATCCTGCAGTTTGGCCGCGGGGTGCGCCTCTGCCTGCCACTCGATGAGTGCCGGGGCGACGCCGTTCAGGGGCAACGCGCCATCATCGGGGATGGTGATCAGCCAATTCAGGGCGCCTCGGCTCATGGCTTCGATATTTCCAAGCGGCTCCGAACAAGCCGCAACGCTTGCCTGGATATCGGTGGTGCGGGCTACCCAGGTGGCGAGTGCCGGCACCGCATCGGCGGCCAGGGTGTCAAGCGCGAACCAGCGGGGCCTGGACGGCAGCGGCGCCCTGGGGCCGGGCGCGATCACCTCCAGATAGACAGCATCGCCAAGCCGCAACAGAAGGTTGTGCGTCCCCATGCGGGCATGTGCTCCGCCAGCCTGAGGTTCCACCCCCAGCGCCAGCCGCACCAGCTCCGCACCCGCTTCCAGCGTTGGCGCCGTGATGGCGATATGGTCAATGTGGCAGCGTGGCATTGCAGATCCTTCACCGTAAGGTCGTTGAGATGTTCATGCCAGGTCATCCTCGGAGGTAACCTCATCCGACATTCTTCGTCAGATGAGGTTGATCCAGCACTAGCTCTTACTTCGCAAACGCCTGCGCCGCCGGCGTCACGGTGACGGCCTCCGGCTTGATGTTCAGCTGCATCGCGCCGATGACCTTGTCTTCATCGAGCAGGGCCTGCGGCTTGTTGCCGTCATACTTGATGGGAGAAAACGCGTCGCTGACGAGCTTTTCCTTCAGGCCGGCCGCATCCTTGGCGACGATCACCACGGACAGGTTCTTTGCCGACAGATGCTGTTTGATGGCGCGGTTGACGTCTTGCACCGTCAGTTTCGACAAGCCGTCACGCATCAGCTTGGTGAACTCGGGCGTGCCATACCATTGCGAATCGAGCGCGTAACCGAGCTGCTGGTCTTGCGTCGACGTCATGACGAAGACGTTCTTCATCAGGTAGTCGCGCGTGGTGGCGAAATCGTCCTGCGTCAGGCCGTTGTCGATGAGCTTGCCCAATTCCGTCAGCGCCACGCGCAGGGCGAAGTGCGCGTTGTCCGGCGCCACGGGGCGGATCCAGATTTCGAACAGCTGCGCCTTGCGGCCCAGGTTCGGATTCGGGAAGAACTGATACATGCCGCGCGGGAAAGCTTCGATGTACGCGTAATCACCGTAGTTCATGCCGCGGATTTCACGGATGCGCTGGTACAGATAGGAATTCGAGGCGCGGTGCTCGCCCAGCCACGTCTTCGCCAGCCACAGGGCGGGGAAGTCCGGGTGCGTGCGCGTCACCTCCAAAGGCAGGCCGAACGAGATGGCCGTGGCGCGCGTGTTCTTCTCGATGATTTCCACTTCCAGTCCCTGCGCCTTGCGGCCCGCGGGTTTCACGGTGGCCGGCAAGCCGGGGCCGGCCGGCAGGCTTGCCAGCGCCTGCGTCAGCGACGCCGTCATGGCGTCGGACACGTCGCCGGAAAGGCCCACCTTCACGGCGCCTTGCGCGTACGCCGTCTGCCAGAACTGTTTCACGTCGTCGAGCGTGATGGCGTCGATGCCGGCGACCGTGCCCAGTACGGGATGGCCGTACGGCGTGCCCGCATATACATTGGTTTGCAGCCGTTCCTTGGCGAATTCCTCTTCATTGTTGTCCTTCAGGTCCAGCAGCAGCGCATTCTTTTGCGCATCCTTCAGGCGGCGGAAGTCGTCTTCGCGGAAACCGGGCGAGAGCAACAGCGGCAGGGCGATGGCGTTGAACTGGGTCCAGTTATCCTTGTGGATGGAACCCGTAAACGTCGTCATTTCCTTGTCCGTCTGCTGGCTGAAACTGCCGGCGAGCGGGAACAGTGCCTGGTTGACTTCGTCGATCTTGCGCTCGGACGAGCCGCCGGACGCCACCATGGCGGCCGTCAGCGCGGCCAGGCCTTCCTTGCCCTGCGGGTCTTGCGCGGAACCGGCCGTAAATAACAGCTTGTAGCGGATTTGCGGCAGCGCGGACTTTTGCACCAGCACGTCGAATTTCGCGTTCGAAGCGGCCGGCAGCAGGCTGGCCAGCTTTGGCGTGGTGGCGATGGCGGCCGCCATCGGCTGGTGCGACAGGGTGGTCACCACCAGGCCGTCATCCGTCAGGTATTTGCGCGCGGCCGCCTGCAGGTCGGCCGGCGTGAGCGTGTCGATCAGGCGGTAGTACTGGTTGATGGTGGCATACGAGCGGTCGAAGTGCACGAAGGACGCCAGGGTGCCGGCGATCTGCTCCGTGTTGTCGAGCGAGCGGATCAAGCCGTATTTTTCGGCCGACTTGGCGTCCGCCAGGTCTTTTTCGCTCACCGGCGTGTCGCGCAGCTGCGCCACGGTGGCCAATATCGCGTCGCGCACGTAGACGGCGTCATCGATGTTTTTCACGCGCGCGCCCAGCACGGCCAGGGTCGGATCGACGCGGTCCGGCGTCATCTCGAACAACTGGTCGACCTTCTGTTCGTTCTGCACCAGGCGTTTATACAGCGGCGAGGTGCGGCCGAACGACAGCGACAGCAAGGTCGCCAGCGCCGCTTGGTCCTTGTCCTTGACGGAAAACGCGGGCGCGTGGAAGCCCACGGCTACCCACGGCAGGGTCGGCGTGGGCCAGGCCACGTGCTTGTAGACGGGGCCGCGCGGCGCGGGTTCGACGGGCACGGCCGCCTGCTGCTTGCCGCGCTGCCAGCCGCTCCAGTACTTTTCCACCAGCGCGATCGCCTGCTGCGGCTCCACGTCGCCGGCGATGATGATGGTGGTGCGCTCGGGACGGTACCAGCGGTCGAAGAACAGCTTCGAATACGCATACTGGTTCGGCATGTCTTCGATGTCCTGGATAAAACCCATCGTCGTATGCTTGTAGGTATGCGTCGTGTAGGCGCTGTCGCGCATCACTTCGAACAGTTTCGACACGGGATTGGCGCTGTTCTTGTTGTATTCGCCCAGCACGGCCCGCGATTCCGTCTTGAACGCGTCTTCCGCATAGTCGAGGTGCTGGAAGCGGTCCGCCTCCACCTTCAGCACGGTTTCCAGGTCCTGCTTGGCAAACGTCGTGTGGTAATTGGTCAGGTCGTCGCTCGTATAGGCGTTCTGGCGCGCGCCGGCGCGGGTAATGACTTCCTGGTATTTCTCGGGCGGATAGGCCTTGGTGCCGCGGAACATCATGTGCTCGAAGAAATGAGCGAAACCGGACTTGCCCGGTTCGACTTCATTGCGCGAACCCGTCTGTACGGGAATCTGCAGCGAGACCAGGTTCGGGAAGCCGGTCGGCACGATGATGATTTTCAAACCGTTGGCCAGGGTCTTTTCCGTGGCCTTGAACGGCAGCAAATCAGCCTTGGCGGCGGTGGCGCCGTGGGCGGCGGCCGGCTTGACGGGCGCCGCACCCAGGTTCGACGCGGCCATGGCCGACAGGGCCAGGGCGAAAGCGGGTAATAAAGCAGGCATGATTCTTGACACGGGGGCTCCTTCTTTTTTGGATGTTATGAAAGTGCAACGCCGCAGCATAGAATATTCATGCCGCCGTGCATAGGGGCAAGGCGTTTTGGCATGAAGGGGGGCGTCAGGGCAGGCAAGGCGTGCCGCAGGGACCGGTGCTCAGGTCAGCGTCGTTTCCGGCAGGCTGATGCGGTTCCGGCCCAGGTGCTTGGCGCGGTACAGGGCGCAGTCGGCCGTGTGGATCAACTGCCCCAGTTCCGTGCCGGGACCGGGCAGGGCCGTGGCGGCGCCGATGCTGACGGTGACGCAGGCGCCGTCGGGACGCTTGCGCGGCAGCTGCAGCCGTTCCACGCGCTGGCGGATGCGTTCGGCCACGATGGCCGCGCCCTTGAGCGACTGGTTCGGCAGGATGACGGCAAATTCTTCGCCGCCGTAGCGGGCCACCAGGTCGTTCGTGCGCATTTCGCTGGCCACGGCGCCGGCCACCTTGCGCAGGCACAGGTCGCCGCCCTGGTGGCCGTGGCTGTCGTTATATTCCTTGAAATTGTCGACGTCGACCATCAGCAGCGACAGGGGCTGCTCCTGCCGCTGCGCGCGCTGCCACTCGGCCAGGATGGTGTCGTCAAAGCAACGCCGGTTGGCCAGCCCCGTCAAGCCATCGCGCGTGGCCAGGCGTTCCAGTTCCACCTGCGCGCGTTTTTCATCGGTCATGTCGCGCAGGGTTTCGACCACGGCGATCAGTTCACCGTGATTGCCATGGATGGGACTGGCATCGACGGCCAGGTAGCGCCGCCGCCCCGTGCGCGGCATGTCGCACCAGTTTTCCGCGCACAGGTTGCTGCCCGTGCCGCTGCGATATTGTTGCTGGGCATGCAGGGCGCGCATGTCGCCGCCGCGCCCGGACAGCAGTAGGTCGGCCAGGGTGGGGCGCTCGTCGTTGTAAAAGCAGCGGCCCGGCTCGCGCGCGCCCAGCACTTCGGACGCTGGCACGCCCGTCAGCTGCTCGCAGGCGCGGTTCCAGATCATCACCCTGCCATGCACATCGAGTACGAAGGTGGGCACGACCAGTAATTCCATCATCTTGACGGCGAAACCCTGGGCTTCACCATACGGTGATACGCTGGCATGTGCGTGGCTATCCGGCATGAAAGCATCCTTCTTGGGCGTGAGTGGGGGCTGGTTCGTTGGCCATGATGCAGCGTGGCGGGCCGAAGGTGTTGATATTGAGCAATATTTTCAGCGATGGGCCATCGCCTCGTCATGGCGGACCGGCAGCGGCAGCGACAGGCGCAAGGTGGTGCCGGCGCCGCTGCGGCTGTCGATGTGCAGGCTGCCGCCGGCGGCGGCCACGCGCTCATGCATGCCGGACAGGCCGCAACCGAGGCGCGGCGGCGAGCCCGGCAGCCCGATGCCGTCGTCGCGGATGCGGCATTCCACGGTGGCGCCCGCTTGCTGCAGGCACAGCCGGACATGCGTGGCGCGCGCGTGGCGGGCGATATTGGCCAGCGCTTCCTGCACCACGTGGTACAGCAAGGCGCCGTGCGCGCGGCCGGCGGCGGCATCGAGCCGGTAATCGCAGCGGCAATCGATGCCCGTGGTGCGCCGGAAGTCGGCCAGCAGCTCTTCGCATGCTGCTTGCAGCCCGGCGTCGAGGGCGGGCGGGCGCAAGTCATGGATGACGCAGCGCAGTGCAGCGATGCTGAGGTCGACATTGCGCACGATCACGGCCAGTTGCTGCGCCAGCTGGGGCGCCGTGCCATGCGTGCTGGTCTGCAGCATGGACAGGTCGATCTTCAAGGTCAGCAGATGCTGGCCCAGGTCGTCGTGGATGTCGCGCCCGATGCGCTGGCGCTCTTGTTCGCGCGCCTGCTGCTGCCCGCTGGCCAGGCGCTCCTGCTCGGCGTCCGCGCGCAGCTGTTCCAGCGCCCGCAGGCGCAGCGCCAGGCGGTGCTGGCGCCACAGCATCAGCGCCAGCGCACCGCACAGGATGGCGCAGGCCAGCATCAGGCGCAAGGGCGTGCCGGTCTGCAGTATCGGGCCGGCGGCGTAACCGGCGTGCAGAGAAGCGAGTGCGCCGGCCGCCAGGCAAGCCAGAATGCTCAGGCGACACGGCGGGCGTAGCCAGCGTTGCATCATTTTCTCGCTCCCTAAATGTTTTCCAACAGGCAATGTTCTTACAGAAAATATATTAACCTTGGGTTATTTATATTGTCTAAACGCAAAAGCTGCGCAGTTTTGCCGGCCGCTGTGGCTTTCTTGCTGCCGGATGCCGCGGCGCCAGACGGCAGGCACGGCATTTGCACGGGAAGTGTCGCGGCGGCATATAATAGAGGGTTGTCAATCGGCTTCACGCCCCCGGCCAGGTGTTTTGCGCCGGGCGCGCCCGCATCCATGCGCGATGTGCCGGCCAGCTCTTAGGAAATACAGTGACTTATAGCATCAAAGAGATTTTTTACACCCTGCAGGGCGAAGGTGCGCACGCGGGCCGTCCGGCCGTGTTTTGCCGCTTTTCCGGCTGCAATCTGTGGACGGGCCGCGAAAGCGACCGCGCCACGGCCGTGTGCCAGTTCTGCGACACGGATTTCGTCGGCACCGATGGCGAACTGGGCGGCAAGTTCAAGACGCCCGAGGAGCTGGCCGCGCTGATCGACAGCCTGTGGCCGGCCAGCTACGCGCCGAGCAAATACGTGGTGTTTACGGGCGGCGAACCGCTGCTGCAGCTGGACACGGCCCTGATCGACGCCATGCACGCGGTGGGTTTTACCATCGCCATCGAAACCAACGGCACCTTGCCCGTGCCGGCCGGCGTGGACTGGATCTGCGTCAGCCCGAAGATGGGTTCGACACTGGTCGTCCACAAGGGCAATGAGATCAAGGTCGTCATCCCCCAGTTCCAGCAAGACCTGGCCGCCTACGAAGGGCTCGACTTCGAGAACTTCTTCGTGCAGGCGATGGATGGCCCCCTGGCCGCGCACAACATGAAGCTGGCCATCGAGACGTGCAAAAGCAACCCGAAGTGGAAGCTGAGCCTGCAAACCCATAAACTCCTGCAAATACCTTAATAAAACAATATGCTGACTATCACACGCAAGCTCGAATTCGACGCGGGCCACCGCATTCCCGACCACAAAAGCCAGTGCCGCAACCTGCACGGCCATCGCTACACGGTGGAAATCACGCTGGTCGGCAAGGTCATCGAAGCGGAAGGCAATTCCGACAATGGCATGATCATGGATTTTTCCGACGTGAAAACCCTGGCCAAGCAGCACCTGGTCGACGTCTGGGACCACGCCTTCCTCGTCTACGAGAAGGATACGGCCGTGCGCGATTTCCTGGCCAGCCTGCCCGACCATAAAACCGTCGTCATCGACCGCATCCCGACGGTGGAAAACCTGGCGCGCATCGCCTTCGAGATACTGAAAGCGGCGTTCACCGACCATTTCGGCACGGGCTTGCACCTGCATAAACTGGTGCTGCATGAAACGCCAAATTGCTGGGCAGAAGTGACCGATGACTGAAATGCACGCTGGCGCGCGCGATGCGCGCTACATGCAGCTGGCCCTGGAGCAGGCCCAGCACGCATGGGACCTGGGCGAAGTGCCCGTCGGCGCCGTCGTCGTCAAGGATGACGAAGTCATCGCCGTGGGCTACAACCAGCCCATCGGCCGCCACGACCCCACGGCGCACGCGGAAGTGATGGCCTTGCGCGCCGCTGCCGAAAAGCTGGGCAACTACCGGCTGCCCGGCTGCGAGCTGTACGTGACCCTGGAGCCGTGCGTGATGTGCTCGGGCGCCATGCTGCATGCCCGGCTGGCGCGCGTGGTGTACGGTGCGGGCGACCCGAAGACGGGCGCCTGCGGCTCCGTGCTGAACCTGTTCGAGCAGCCCGCGCTGAACCACCAGACGGCAATCGCAGGCGGGGTGCTGGCCGACGAGTGCGGCGCCTTCCTCAAGCGTTTCTTTGCCGAGCGCCGCCGTGCGCAGGCGGAGGCGCGCAAGCTGGCCAATCCGCAGGGCTAGCATCCTGTGCAGCAGGGCAGGGCCCGATGGCCTTGTCCAGGTGATAACCATGCCAGCCATCCGGCTGGCATTTTTATAATTGTTGCGAAATAACATCTGTCTAGACCAATTGCCATTCTCAAATGAGAATGATTCGTGTTACAGTATTGTTTTCGCCAGCAAACTTTCCTTATGCATCGTTAACACTTTCGTTATCGATCCGGGTTCAAGAGCCAGCCTCCACTCTTAAACCGGACCATCATGACTACTGTGCTTCCGCAGCGCACCGCTGCACCCGTCGTATTCTCAGCTCATCTGCCTGCCCGCCGCCATAACCTGGTGCTGCGCGCCGCCTTGCTGGGCCTGTTCGCGGCGCCGATGCTGCCTGCTCTCGCGCAGACGGCCGCCATCAATGCGGGCACGGCCGCTCAGGAGCCGGCCAAGTTGCCTGTCTTCCCGGAAATCGTCGTCAACGCCAAGCAGGACTATGAGCGCCGCGCCGGCACCAAGACGGTCGTCACGGCGGACGACCTGGAGCGCCGCAATGTCACCGAGATGGGCGGCATCGTGCGCTATTTGCCCTTGATCAGTGCGCCGGCGGCGGCCTCGGGCAGCGGCAGCGTGTGGGACGGCTCCGGCAATACCGGTTACAACATCCGCGGCCTGGAAGGCAACCGGGTCAGCCTGGAACTCGACGGCATCTCGCTGCCCGACGCGGCGCCCAAGCCGGACGGCAACACCCTCAACGCTTTTGCCACGGGCCGTGATTATTTTGATCCGGAAACCTTCCGCGAAGTGCGCATCGATTCGGGCACGACGGCCGCCAGCGGCGCCAATCCCGGCCTGGGCGGCGGCGTGGCCTTCATCACCAAGTCGCCCGAGGATTACCTGGGCGAAGGCACGGACCATTACGTGGCCTATAAATACGGCCGCGCCACGGCCGACCGCAGCAATGCGCACACGCTGACGGGCGCCGCCAAAATCGGCGCCAATCTGCAGGGCCTGGCCGTCTACGTGCACCGCGATGGCGAGCAGATGGACAGCCGCGGCACCACGCCCGTCAACCCGGATGACTGGCATTCGAACGCCTTGCTGTCCAAGCTCGTGTGGACCTTGCCTGGCGAACAAAAGCTGGACTTGACGGTCGACATGTTCGAGCGCAAGAACAAGCGCGATCTGCGCAGCAAGGTCAGCACGTATTACCCGACGGGCGTGCAGCAGGATTCCACCACCAAGCGCACGCGCGTGAGCCTGGGTCACGACGTGGTGCTCAAGGATTTCGCCCTGTTCGACCGCCTGACCTCGAAAGTGTATCTGCAGAATGCGAAAACCGACGACAAGACGCAAGGCCTCTACACGTTCGGCAGCCCGGCGCAGCGCTCCATAGCCACCAGCTTCAAGAATGACAGCATCGGCCTGACGTCGGAAGCGTTCAAGCAGCTCAATGCGGACAACGCGCTGCTGTACGGCGTGCAGCTGGAACAGCTGAAAACGCGCCGTCCGTGGCGCGAAGACCGCGTCATCGTCGCCACGGGCCAGCATCAGGTCACCAACAAGAACCGCATGGCCGACATGGACACGAGCAAGCTGGCCCTGTATGCGCGCGACGATCTCAGTTTCAATCTGGCGGGCAAGAAAGCCGTGCTGACGCCGGGCTTGCGTGCCGACTACCGCAAGAACGAACCGAAAAACCTGCAAACCTATGCGATCGCCGTGCCGAACGCAGCCAAGGAGGTGCGCAAAGAGAGCGACACCTATTTCACGCCCAGCCTGAGCCTGTCCGTGGAAGTCTTGCCGCAGATGAACGCCTACGCCACCTTCACGCGCGGCACGCGCCTGCCGACGGCGGCCGAGCGCACGGGCACCTACGACTCGTTCAGCTATACGGGCACGGGGCAGGGCTATGCCGTGCTGGGCAATGCGAACTTGCGCAAGGAAACGAGTAAGGCGTATGAACTGGGCCTGAAGGGCGACGTCATCAGGGGCTTGAGCATGCACGCGTCCGTCTATCAGACGGAATACACGGACATGATCGACTACGTGATGCAAAAAGATGATCCGGTGAACTACCCCACCATCACGCGCGGCCTGTTCCGCCCGGAAAACATCGGCAATGCCCGCACCTGGGGCGCCGAGCTGACCCTGCGCGCCGAGCTGGGCGCCTGGGCGCCGGCCATGCAGGGCTACCACGTGGACCTGGCGACCGGCGTGGCCAAGGGCCGCTCCTTCAATACCCAGACGGGCGAGAGCGGCGGCCTGAACTCGGTGGCGCCGGCCAAGTCGGCATTGACCTTCGGCTACGACCATGCGAACCAGTTGTTCGGCCTGGCGCTGACGGCCGTGCATGCGGGCGCCAAGCAGGCGCCGGAAAACCTGCTGATCGGCGATGCCGGCCCGCTGTTTACCGTGCCGTCGTACACCATCTTCGACCTGTCGACGTACTGGAACGTGCACAAGAACGCGAAGATCGTCGTCGGCGTGTACAACTTGACGGATCGCAAGTACTGGGACTACGCCGCCTCGCGCAGCCTGGCCGCCGGCACCACGGCCGCCAGCCGCGCCGAGATCGAGCGCTACGCCAAACCGGGCCGCAACGTCGCAGCCAGCCTCAGCGTCAATTTCTGATTTTTACCGGGGAGGGGCGCCTGCCCCTCTTATTTTCCATGTTTGATTGAATGGTCTCTCTATGAAGTTATCCAAACTCGTTCTATCCCTGCTAGGCAGCCTGCTGATTGCAAACGCATATGCGGCCCCAGCCACCCTGGCGGAACGCTGGTCCACCTTGCGCACGGAACAGCCGAAGCTGCAGATCCGCGACGCGGCGCGCGCGCTGGGCGTGTCCGAAGCGCAATTGCTGGCAACCAACATCGGCAAGGGCGTCACGCGCCTGCAGGCGGACGGCAACCAGCCGCGCGAAATCATGCGCGCCGCGCTGGACCTGGGCGTCGTGCAAGCGATCACGCGCAATGAAAACGGCGTCATCGAAACGACGGGCGTCGCCAGCAAGTTCAAGCAGGCGGGCGACAAGTCCGAGCAGGCCGACGCCAAGGACCCGGAAACGGAAGCGCGCCAGCGCAATATCGCGGGCGGCTACCTGGGCGGCCAGATCGACCTGCGTTTCCACTTTGAAAACTGGAAATACGCATTTGCCGTGGAACAAGCTGGCCGTGACGGCAAGCCGACGCGCAGCCTGCAATTTTTTGACGCCAACGGCACGGCCGTGCACAAAATCTACCTGCGCAACGAGCCTGGCGTGGCCGTCTACGATAAATTGGTGGCCACCTTCCGTGCACCTCAGCAAAGCGCGGAACTGAACGTGCTGGCCGTGGCGCCGAAGGCGGCTGAAAAGCCGGACAGCGAGATCGACGTCAAGGAATTCCAGCTGGCCTGGAAAGACATGACGGACGTGCACCAGTTTGCGCAAATCATGCGCGAATTCCACCTGACGCGCGAGCAGGCGCTGCGCCTGGCGCCGGCCGGCGTCGTCGAGCGCGTGACGCCGCAAGCGCTGCGCACCCTGCTGGAAAACGCGGCCAGGGACAAGGTCGCCATCATGGTGTTTCTGGGTAATGAAGGCTTGACGCAGATCTACAGCGGCAAGATCGAAAAAACCATGGCGGCCGGCGGCTTCTTCAATGTGCTGGACCCGGACTTCAACCTGCACATCCGCGACACGGCCCTGCGCAGCGGCTGGGTCGTCAAGCGCGGCGGCGTCACGTCCGTCGAGTTCTTCGACAACGACGGCACGCAAGTGGTCTCCTTCTTCGGCGTGCGCGAGCGGGGCAAACCGCAGCCGCAAAGCTGGGTGGATCTGGCCGATAGTCTGCCAAAGGCAAAATAAGGTTTTTGCAAGTTGATGAGTATCAGTACGTGACAGAACCGTAGCGAGCGGAAGCGAATTGTGGTCGAGAAGCGCAACCGTACTTTAGGTACGGTGAGCATCGCAGGCCGCAAGTCGCGACGCGCAGTAGGTTATGTCATGTGCGACCAGAGCAACACTTCAGTGTGGGTGCCGCGTGCCGGTCTCATGTCTGAAGCACAATAGTGGTATGCTGATTGCAAGGCCGCAGCGATCGTGTCTGCGTGCTGGTTCCTGAAGAGAGGCAATCATGGCAACCATCATGGCGAACGGCCTCAACATAGCTTATGAAAGCCACGGCAACCCGGATGATCCGTGCGTGCTGCTGGTCATGGGCCTGGGCATGCAACTGATCGCCTGGCCGGCGGACTTTGTCGAAGGCATCGTCGAACAAGGTTTTCGCGTCGTGCGTTTCGATAACCGCGACAGCGGCCTGTCGAGCAAGATGGCGCAGGCGGGCAAACCGTATCTGCCGCTGGCCTACGTGAAAAACCTGCTGGGCTGGCCCCTCAAAACTTCCTACACCCTCGATGACATGGCGGACGACGCGCTGGGCTTGCTGGCGGCTCTGCGCATTGCGCAGGCGCACGTGATCGGCGTGTCGATGGGCGGCATGATCGCGCAAGTGATGGCGGCGCGCGCGCCGCTGCAAGTGCTCAGCCTGACCTCCATCATGTCGAGCAGCGGCCGGCGCGGCTTGCCCGGCCCCACGCGGGCGGCACGCAATGCGCTGTTGCAACGCCCGAAACGCAATGCCAGCCGCGCCGAACTGATGGCCCATATGGCGGCCACCGTGCGCGTGATCGGCAGTCCCGCCTATCCCGTGTCGGAAAAGCTGCTGTACCAGCGCATCGAAGCGGCGTTGCAGCGGGGCAGTTGCCCGGAAGGCGTGGCGCGGCAAATGGTGGCCATTGCCGCCTCGGGCGAGCGCACGGCCTTGCTGCCCAGTATCAGCTGCCCGGCGCTGGTGATCCATGGCGCGGCCGATCCCCTGATCCCCGTCGCCTGCGGCATCGATACGGCGGCGCTGATTCCGGGCGCCACGCTCGAAGTGATCGAAGGCATGGGGCACGACATGCCGCCCCAGCTGATCGAGCGCCTGCTCGCCTTGATCGATGTGCATCTGCAAGGTAAGATGGCGCCCCAGATGCGCTCCCAGCCAGCCTAGGCGCGCCCACCACTTTTGAAGGCATGGGCATTTTGAAGACACCTGAAATTGGCATCGCCATCGTGGCGCCTGGCGGTTGCGCGCCCGATGACGCGGCCGTGGCGCGCGGCATCGCCCGCCTGCAGGCGCAAGGCGCCACCGTCCACAACTACTACGACCCCGCACACAGCTTCCAGCGTTTCGGCGGCACGGATGCGGGCCGCCTGACGCAGCTGAACGCGGCAGCCGCCGACCCCGACGTGCAGGTGGTGATCGCCTTGCGCGGCAGCTACGGCATCAGCCGCATCCTGCCCGACATCGATTTCGACCGCATGGCCGCCAGCCGCAAGCTGTTCGTCGGCTACAGCGATTTTACTGCCTTCCACATGGGCTTGATGGCGAAAACGGGCCGCGCCAGCTTTGCCGGCCCCATGATCTGCGACGATTTTACGCGCGACGAGCCCGAGCAATTTACGCTCGATCAGCTGTGGTCATGCCTGGCGGGACCCACGCACACGGTCACGGGCACGGCAGCTGGCAATCCACAGGTTGAGGCGGTGGGGAAATTGTGGGGCGGCAACCTGGCCATGCTGGTCCACCTGCTCGGCACGCCGTATTTCCCCGAGATCGACGGCGGCATTCTGTTCCTGGAAGACGTCAACGAGCACCCGTACCGGGTCGAGCGCATGCTGCTGCAATTGCTGCATGCGGGCGTGCTTCAGCGCCAGCAGGCGGTCGTGCTCGGTGACTTTTCCGCCTATAAGCTGAGTCCGATGGACAAGGGCTACGATTTCGACGTCATGCTGGCCTACGTGCGCGAGCGCCTGCCCGTGCCTGTGCTGACGGGGCTCGAATTCGGCCACATCCGCCGGCGGGTCACCTTGCCGTTCGGCGGCCAGGCGCGGCTGCAATCGGACGCGTCCGGCTTCACCCTGCAGGTGGTTGATTACCCGACCCTGGCGCGCCCCTGAACGCCATGAGCGCCAGGCCCGGCAGGTTGCTGCAGCTTGACGTGCTGCGCGGCATCGCCGTGTTTGGCATCCTGCTCGTGAATATCTGGGGCTTTGCCTGGGGCACGCTGTCCTTGCGCTACGGCACCTTGCCGGCGCAGCCGCCCGTGCTCGACCAGCTCGTCATTTTCGGCGTGGCGGCGCTGGCGCAATTCAAGTTCTATCCCGTCTTCGCCTTCTTGTTCGGTGCCGGATTTGCCCTGCAAACACGTTCACTGAAACGCCAGCTGGGCAGCTGGGAAGCGGCGCAAGCGGCGTACCGGCGCCGTTTGCGCTGGCTGCTCGTGTTCGGCCTGCTGCACGGTTTCTGCATCTGGAGCGGCGACGTGCTGACCTCGTATGCTGTCGCCGGCATGCTGATCCTGCCGCTGGCTGCGGCCAAACTGAGCCGCATACGCAACCGCGCCTGGCTGGTGGCAGCCGGTTTTCTGCTGTTCATGTGTTTGCTCATTCCCGTGGGCCAGCAGGGCGGCGCGCCGGATACGGCGCAGGATTTGCAAAACTTCGCCACCCGCCACGCCACCTATACGCAAGGCAGTGTGTGGGCCGTGGCCAGGCTGCGCGCCAACGATTTCCTCGTCTCCTTGCTGTACGCCGCCGTCATGCTGCCGCACATCATCGTGCTGTTCCTGCTGGGCATTTTGTCCGTGCGCTGCGGCTGGCTGACGCAGCCGCAGCGCCACGAGCGCGTGTGGCGGCGCGTGCGCGCCGTGGGGCTGGGCGTGGGCTTGCCGTTCAACCTGCTGGCGGCGGGGGCCGTCGCGTGGCAGGTGTCCGATCCGTATCAAACCGTGTTCGATACGGCCCTGTTCGAAGTGGGCCTGTTCGCCGGCGGTCCCGTGCTGGCGGCCGGTTATGTGGCGGCGCTGATGCTGGCCGGTCCCTTCATGCTGCGCTGGCTCGGTGCATGGCTGGCGCCCGTGGGCCGCATGGCGCTGAGTAATTATCTCTTGCAATCCTTGCTTGGCACCTGGCTGCTGCAGGGGCCGGGCCTGGGCTGGGGCGCCACGCTGCGTCCCATCGAGATGCTGGGCCTGGCCATAGTGATCATGGCGGGGCAGGTGCTGCTCAGCCACTATTGGTTGCGGCACTTCCGCCAGGGGCCGATGGAAGCGCTGTGGCGCCGGCTGGCGCGCTTGCCCGGCTGAGTTAGTCGGCGCCCCAGTCGAACGCGCCTTGCGGCGACGCCGGCGGTGGTGCCTTGGGTTTGGCGGACGGCACGAGCGGATTATCGACGGCATGCCACTCGAACAAGTCCACGTCGAGCATGCAGGTGCGCGCCAGGTGCAGCGCCTGCTCGGGCGTGAGCGCGGGGGCTAGCCAGCGGTGCGCGTCTTCCAGGCTGACGGCGACGGGGCGGCGGTCGTGGATATCGACCATGCCGCCCAGGCTGTCGGCCGTCACCAGCACGAAGCCCGCTTCCTCGCGGTTGAATTTGTACGGCCCGAACTGGGCCAGCGCCAGCAGGAACAGGCGCGCGCGGTCCTTGCGGTGGATGTGCCACGGCTGCTTGCGGCCTTTCTCTCCCGTCCATTCATACCAGCCATCGACGCAGACGATGCCGCGCCCCGCGCGCAGCAAGGGTTTCCAGTAGGCGCTTGCCAATTTTTCCAGCCGGGCATTGATGGCGATGGGGATTTTTTTCTTGCCGGGGGCGGGCACGGCTTGGGTGGCCCAGGCAGGGCGGTAGCCCCAGAAGACATCGTCGACCCGGTGCACACCATCCTGGATATGCAGCACGGGCCGGTATGTGCCGGGCGACACGTTCAGGTGCGGCTCGGCATCGCTGTCGAACACCGCGTCGGTCCAGCCGAAGGATGACGCCAGCACGCGCGCCGTGTCATTTTGATCGAATCGTCCACACATGCCGAAATCATACCCGATCGCCTGTTGGCGCGAGCGCGGCGTGCGTCCTTTTCGTGAGTGTGATCAAACGTACAGACTGCTGGCAGCATGTGGCGCACAGTGGAATCCAGTCAGATCCCTGACGCTTTTTTTGCATCGGAGGAATTATGTCTTTTGAAAACCCCACCATCCACAAAGGCTTTATCATCAGCGCCACGGCCAGCCAGCGCCGCGATGGCCGCTGGGTCGGTTCGTACATCAGCCAGAACCAGGCGTGCGGCGCGTATGCGGACACCTGTGATTATGATGATTGCAGCAATGAAAAAGAGGCGCAGCAAATAGCCTTGTCGGTAGGCTGGCGCCTGGCCGATGGGGTGCCGGTACGCTGAAACAGCCTTAGCGCTTGCCCCGCATGGCCAGCAGCAAGCCTGCTAGCGGGAACAGCAGGACGGTGCCCAGCCGTACGGAGGTCAGCGACGCGGCCTCCACGCCCAGCACATGGGGCAAAGCCAGCAGCAACAGGGGAGCGGGCACGGCAATCGCGAAGAAAAACATGTACCACGAATAGCCATTCTTTTTGGCCAGCAAGGCGATCAGCGCGCAGCCGACCAGGAAGACGAGCGGTAAATTCACAAATTCCATGGTGTTGATTTTTCATCCGGGAAAGCGCGTCATTATACGCGCCACCCTGGATGGCCGGATGCGCTTGCCGGCGTCAGTTGCCGACGAAATCCGGCGGCTGCGGCGCCTGTTTTCCGGCCAGCGGCCCGTCGGCCGGCAGCAGCGCCTTGATGGCGCCGTTATAGATGAGTTCCTGGGCATACGCCGATGCCTCGATCAAGGCCGCATGCACGGACTTGAAACTGCTCGGCGTTTCTATCAGCACGGGCTTGGCGTACACCTGCAGGGTATCGCCGCGCTTGCTGATCAAAATCATGCCCCGGTAGCGCCCATCCTTCTCCAGCGCCCCCGCCACATGAAATTCATAGCCCCGGATCTGGTGTTTTTGTTGCTGATCCATGTTTGCCGCCTCCAGACCTGATTGTCATGGGCCAGACCATGCCACGCGTATCGAACAGCAGAGTGTTTGATCTCGATCAATACCCCATTTCTTGACCACGATCCAACGCACGTCACGACGGCTGGCAAAATCGAAGCGAGCGGCGGCGATTTGTGGCTAAGAAGCGCAACCGTACATAAGTACGGTGAGCATCGCAGGCCGCAAAGCGTCCCGCGCAGCCGATTCTGCCAGCCGTCATCACCCAGCGCGAATGGCGCGGATCTGTTGGGCTGTTTCCTCGATCTCGCGATACGCTTCCTGAATATAGCCATGGATCGGGTGCCCATCCATCCACTCGAAATACGCGCGCTCATCGTGTTTGATGGCAAAAGGGACGTGGTGGTCGCGTATCGATTCGGCCGTTTCGCGCAACAGCGCGGCAAAAAGCAGCTCAATAGTTTCCATGATGGTCACCTTGCGAGACAGGAATGCAGAGCATTGAATGTAGCACAAAGCGCGCTGCCGTCCACGTCGGCGCTTGTGCCGTGCGCGCCCGGGCTTCAGGCCGGGTGGCCGATATGCTCGTACAAGATCACGCAGCCGATGACGATCAGTACCAGGCCGCCCACCAGTTCGGCGCGCCGGCCCGCTACCGTGCCCAGCACGCGGCCCAGCATCACGCCCAGGGTCACCATGACGAAGGTGGAAAAGCCGATGGCGGCCGCCGTGACGACGATATTGGCGCCCAGCAAGGCCAGGCCCGCACCCACGACCATGGCGTCGATGCTGGTCGCCAGGCCCGTGACGGCCAGCACCCAGAACGAGTGCGACTGGGCCGGCGCTTCTTCCTCGTCGGCGTCGGACAGGGCATTGCGTATCATCAACAGGCCGATGATGCCCAGCAGGCTGAAGGCGATCCAGTGATCCCACGCTTCCACGTAGGGCGCTGCCACGCTGCCCAGGGCCCAGCCGATGATGGGCGTGATCGCCTCGATGACGCCGAAGATCAGCCCCGTGCGCAGCGCCTCGCGCCATTGCGGCTTGTGCAGGGCTGCGCCCTTGCCGACGGCTGCCGCGAAGGCATCGGTGGACATGGCGAGGGAGAGGGCGGCGGTGGCGGCGAAATTCATCGTTGGCTTTCTGTAAAACCTGGCTGGGATGGTAGTGACAAATGACAAACCCGGCGATTTTACCCTACGTACAGCACCACGGCAGAGGCCAGCAGGCAATACGCGCCAAAGAAATGCCAGCGGCCCTGTTCCAGCCAGCGCGACAGCCAGCGCAAGGCCAGCAAGCCAGCCAGGAACGACAGCAGCATGCCCAGCAGGCTGGGGCCGAGCAGGTGCAGCAGGCTGTTGCCGTGTTCCAGATGATCCACGCTGCCATTTGCCACGGCCTGGTAGAAGCGCCAGCCTTCCTTGGCCAGCACGGCCGGCGTCAGCACGACGGCCAGGGCAAAGCTGAATTCCTCGGCCCGGCGCTGCGGCACGCCCATGGCGATGCCGGCGGAAATGGTGGCGCCCGAGCGGGAAAAGCCGCGGAAGGGCAGGCACAGGCCTTGCACGGCGCCGATCACCATCGCCTTGCCGATGGACAAGGTACCATGCTGATGCGCCTGCAGGCGCGACGACACAATGATCAGCACTCCGGCGGCGGCCAGCGCGGCGGCCATCAGTTTCGCGTTGCCGAACAGGTGCTCGATTTCAAAACCGGGTGCATCCTTGCTCATGACATGGGTGATGCCCTTGAGCAAGCCGAAGCCGACGATGCCCGTCAGGGCCGTGGCGGCCGCGAGCAGCAGGACATTGCGTCGGAAGGCGCTGGCCGAACTGAAATAGGTGGCGCGCCAGGATGCCCAGAAATACACGATGACGGCGAACATGGTGCCGGTGTGCAGCATCACGAGCAGCATGGTCAGCTCGGGCGACGTGGGGTCCAGCCCCATCCATTTTTCCGCCATGATGACGTGGGCGGAGCTGGACACGGGCAGCAGCTCGGCGAAGCCCTGGACGATGGAAAGGATAAATAATTGCAAAAAGCTCATGGCGTACGGGACTCAGGCGGGAAAAGCAGGGCCGCCGATTTTACCCGCCCGACCCTGCGGATGAGCCCCTCACCAGATTACAGTTTGTCCATGTCTTACTGCCCGGCCGGTTCTTGCGGCTTGAAGACGCTGCGGAAAGCCTTCAAGGCTGCGGGATGGTAGACCGTGCCATGGGTCTCTTCCGGCATCTTTTCCACGTGCCATTGCAAGCCGGGCGGCGCCTGCTTTTGCAGCACGTCGGACAGGCGCTGCACTTCGATGGCGATGCCCGCTTCGCTGCTGGACGCCAGGTACAGGCTGTGCTTGCCCGGCTTGCCCTTGGCCAGCAGCGCCGCCGCCTGACGCGGCAGCGCGCCCTGGTTCCACCACAGGCTGGGGTCGAAGGCCAGGTAGTGGTCGAACAGCTGCGGTTCCAGCAGGTATGTTTCCACCACGAACAGGCCCGCCAGCGATTCGCCGACGATGGCCGTCTCGCCCGTCGTGCGGTAGCGGCGTTTGACTTCCGGCATCAGTTCATCGCGGATGAAGGCCCGGTAGGCTGGCGAACCGCCCACGACGGGCGCGATCTTGCGGTCTTGCGCATTATCGGTCGGCCCCGTCAGGTCGCGCCGGCGCTGCGTGTTTTGCATGCCGACCAGCATGAACGGGCGCATCGTGCCGTTGGCTACCGACACCTGCAGCAAGCCGGCCACGTGCAGAAAGTCTTCGGCCACGCCGCCGTCCGGCATGTACAGCACGGGCAGCGGCGCGTCGGGCGGCGTGTCCCAGGCGCGCGCCACATACACATTGATGCGGCGCTGTTCTTTCAGCGCTTGCGAGTCGATCGTGAAACTTTCGCCGATGACGAGCGGCGTGGCCGCGCTGGCGGCAGCGTTAGCCGTAGCGGCGGGCTCGGCAGCGGCGAGGTGGACAGAGCTGGACAGCAGCAGGGCGGCGGTGAGGTGCAGTGCAAGGCAAGAGCGGCGCATGTTTTCCCATAATAAGTAGTGGATAGATGGCATGTACGCGTATAGACATGCCATCAAGCAATTCTATCTTATCTTTGAGGCAGGCTTACTTGATCGTCAATAGCTTGCGCTCGCGCACGATTCCCGCCTTGTCGATCGTGTAGGCAACCAGCAGCGCGCCATCCTCGGCGCAGGCGTGGCAGGTGATCAGGGGCGTGGAAAACAGCACGCTCTGGCCGCCATCGGCGGTCGCTGTGCTGCCAATAAAGTCGGCGGGGGCGAACGGGACAGAGTCTGGGTGGGCGGCGGCAAACGCGCGCCAGGCCGGTGTGGCGCGGTCTTCCTCGCGCACGGAGTCCTCGTCGACGTCGATGGCGGCGCCATCGCTGCCGATCAGCAGGGTGCCTTCATTCGTGTTGGCGCGGAACGGATAGGTGACGGTGGCCAGGGCCGCCTTGCCCAGCGGGCGCCAGGCCGAGATGAAGCCCGCCTTGTTTGCCTTCACCAGCATGTTGGCGGCGGCGATGGCTTGCGGACGGGCGCCCGAGCGCTGCATGGTGCGCAGCAGGCAGACGTCGGGCGCCGTGGGCGATTGTTCGCTGCGGCAAGCCGATAGCGAGCGCTCCTGCCACACGGCGCGCGCGTCGATGGGGCCCGTCTCCAGGGCATGGGCCGCCTGGATGGCGGCCAGGCCGCCGACGGCAAGGATGGCGCAGCCGGCTACGTGGCGGGAAAATCGTGTGGACATGGGGATGCCTTTCAAGAGCGGAAACAGGAGAGTCTCCGATTATAGGAGGGGGCTGGCGTCCTTGCCCACACGAAACGGCCTTGCTGGCGGGCGGCTTGCGCCTCGTTCAGCGCCTCTTTGCCGCCGCCTGGCGCAGGGCCTTGGCTTCCTGCTTGTTGGGAATGTGCGGGCGCGTGGCCAGCTCCGCCTTGACGGCGGCGATGGCGGCGCCGAACTGCTGTTCGGCCTGCGCCGGGCTGGCGCCCGCATAATCCTGCTGATTGGATTGCGCGGCACGCAGCCGGCGCAGCAGCGCCAGCAATTGCCTGGCGTGCAGGGCAGGCAAGTCTTGCGCCAGCGCTTGCGCGACCACCGCGCCTTCCACATGGTCGGGGTCGATCAAGCGCAGCAAGGCCAGGCCCGCAGGCTGTGGTACCGGTGTCAATTTGTCCATCCAGTCATTCTAAACGAGGTCGGGATTACAGGTATTCCCAGATTTCATCGAAGGTTTCGCGGGCGAAATCGTTGCGCCAGGCTTCCGAGTTCTTTTCGCGGCTGACGGCGAACACGGCGCGCCACGTCTGCTTCGGCGAACTCGTGTAGGTGGCGGCGATCTTTTGCAGGCCTGCCTTGCATTGCTCGACCTTGCAGCCACTCTTCGCCAGTTGCTGGGCGGCAGGCGCCCATGCCACGGGCACCTTGACGACCTGGCATTCGAAGCTGACGGCAGCCGTCTGCATGCCGTTTTCCACCGTCACGGGGGCCGCCTTGGTGGCCTGGCACGCGGCGCCATTCATGGCGGCGATGACATTGGCGGCCAGCTGTTCGGCGGCCGGCGTGACGGCCGCGCGCATGGCGGCAGGGAACAGGTCGGCGATCAGCTTGCCCGTCTTTGCAGGGAATATTGCATCCGTTTCCTTCAAGCCGCTGTACGACGCATATTCGGCGGATTGCTGGCCCGCCAGGCGCGTGGGGCGCAGGTAGGCATTGAGCTGGGCGACGCTCGCTGCATCATGGTTGATGATGGTCTTGATGTACAGGTTGGCCACGTCGATGGGCGCCAGTTCCACGGCGGTTTCCGCAGCGATGGCGGGCTGGGCCAACGCCATGGCGGCGGCCAAGGCTGCCGCCAGCAGGGCAGTGCGCGATGTTGCTAATGTTTGGTGCATGTATTTTCTCCACGATTCAATGTCAGGCGCCAAAAAATGCTTTATGGTAACTATGGCGCGCGCATTATAGATGGTAAAAGTCATAACGTTGCGCACAGAAGTTTGTGCACCTCAGGCGTCCGCCTTGCTGGCCGCTTCCAGCAAGGCCAGCAGCAGCTCCTTGCGCCGGCCTTGCGCCTTGCGCGCCAGGGTAGCCAGTTTTTCCAGCTTGCCCCAGATGGGATACAGCATGTGCTCGACCAGATAGCCTTCCAGCCCTTGCAGTTGCTGGCAGAACAGTTCCAGTTTCTCCACCTCTTCCAGTTCCGCCTGGATCTTGACCTTTGCGTTGTCCGTGCAGGCGCGCAGGCACGCCGCCAGCACGGGGGCGGAGTCGCGCGTGACGCCATACTGCTCGGCAAAGGCCGCCGTGAACTGGTCCTGCACGGACTGGTGTTCCTCGTCGACGTAGGCCATGTAGTGCTGCACCAGCGAAAAATAACGCGCATCGAGCAGGCCCAGGCCGAACGTGGCGTAGCTGCCGGGCATGCAATTCTTTTCGCCTTCCGTGTCCGCATAGAATTCGAATTGCTCGATGGCGGCGCGCGCATACGCTTCCAGCTGCGGCTGCAGGGTGGCGTAGGCGAGGGCGTTGGCAAAGAAGCGGTGCGTATCGGATTTCGCCAGTCCCTTGATCGGCAGATACTGCTTGACCTTGGACTTGAGCTTGATCTGGCAGCTTTTCGGGAAACCGTTGTTCAGCAAATGCGTGATGAAGGCCAGCGCCTGCGCATACGCTCCTTCCTCTTCCCGGGCTATCGTGATGCTGATGGTGGCAAACACATCGTTGGCGCGGCATTCCAGCTGCGCATTTTTCAGGTGGACGGCGTCGGGCGCGAAGGTGCCGCTGCCTTCCTTGAGCATGCGCACGGCCCGATCGCTGCCCAGTTCGCGCGCGATGTCGAGGAATTTGACGCCCGTCGACTTGGCGTAGCTCGGTTCGTGGCGCAAGATCATCACGGCGCCATACAGCAGCAGGTCGATGGACGCCAGCGCCTGCGTGTCAAGCGCCGCGCCCGCCTTCAAGGTGTATTCGGTGCTGCGGTAGCTCGATTGCTGCACGTCGTAGAACTGCGGCAGGAACTGCTTTTCCGCCCACGCCGACACGGCCTGGATGATATCGCTGCGGTGTTCGGCCAGCGCTTGCGGGCGCGACTTGTTCAGCTGCTCGATGCGCTCGAATTGGGCGATCGTCCAGGCGATATCGGGTTGGGGAAACAGGTGGGGATCGAGCAGGTGGCGCGCCAGGAAGAAGGTTTCCAGCTTTTTCGTCGGACGGTTGCCATGCTCGAGCTTTTGCGTGACGTAGCTGTGTATGTGCTCGAGCAAGCTTGTGCGCTTGCCTGCGTTGACATACTCGAGCAGGTTCAGGTGCAGCATGCCCTGCGCCGTCTGGAATTTGCCGCGAAAGCTGAAGCGGTAGTCGATCAGGGGCGTGTCGGCCAGTGTTTCCAGCTTCGCCCGCACGAGCGCTGCCAGCCGGGGCGCGATGGTGTCGCGCACGACGGCTTCGTCGAGGCGCGAAGGCGTCCTCGGTGCGACATCATCGGCCTCGGCCAGATGGAAATCGTCGGCCGTGGTGCGTCCCGGCTTGTAGTCGAGCAGGAAATCGTTAAAAACGCCCATTTGCAAGGTGGTCCGCTTCACGGCGGCTTCCAGGTCGGTACGCTTGAGGCGCTCGGCAAACCACGCTTCGATTGCCGCCGTCATTTCTTGTGTTGCCTGCTCTACAAGATTGCTCATCTGTATCGTCGTCTTTCCCTGCATTGCACGTGACGGTGCCACCGGCTGCCGTCACGATCATGTTTAATATAAAGCACTATTTTAGGTGGTCGGGCCTGGCCGCAACAAGGGCCGCACGGTTGTCACGAGGGGGCGGTGAGGAAGCGCGCGTCGATATCGTCGGACTGCGGGCCCACGGTGATCGTGGTGTGCCAGCCGAAGGCTTGTCATTGCCATCAAATAAGGCGATGCGCGTGTGGACGAACAGCACGGAATACACGCCCGATTTCATGTCGCGGTTCAAGTCCCAGTGCATGAGTTCGATCGCTTCGCCCATGCGCGGCAGATGGGCGCCCGGCGGCAGCAGAATGTTCTGGTTGATGAATTCCCGGCTGGGGCCCGGTTCCTTGTGGCGCGGATCGATGTAGCGGAACGAGACGCTGGTAACGATGTTGCTCATGCATGGCTCCTGCCTGGTGATGTACCTGACGACAATAGCACAGGGGGAGGGCCGGGACGTGCGCCGCACGGCCCCAAGGCAGGCGCGCGGTTGAATATGTACGGTAACAGACGGTAGTTGACGAGCCGTCGCGCTACGCTTGCTTGTTATTAATCATTGAGATTGCCGTACACGTCATGATGCATTTATTCCTAGCAGAAAACCGCGCCGAGCTTGAGCGTCGTTGTTCGGCGATTCCGTCAGTCAGGTGGTGCCGGGGGCCAGCGGACCATACGCACAGCGGGATGCCAGCCCATGCCCTATGAAATCCTGCGCGACAGCATCGCGCTCGAGTCGGCGGGCGATGCCATTCGCTTCCATTTGTCCGTCTTCGGGGCGGAAAAGACCTGCCGCATCACCGTGACGGCCTTGCATAGCCTGGACCAGGAGCAGGGCGGCAACTTGCTGGACATCTTTGACAGCCACCGCCTGCGCATCGGCCAGCGCGCCTTCGCTTACCTGAGCCGCGATCTGCTGGTCAGCAGTGTCGTCTTGCGCGCACTTGATTTTTAGTTACTATTTCTTCTGCCTGCACCCGTGTCCTGGCCAGCTATGGTATTTCCGCACAGATCGTCAAGTAAATGCAGGTATGGCTGGACGGAAATGTTACATCTCGGTATTCTGCGCATCTGATACTTATTTCTATACAGAAAAAGGTAAGAGGGTGGTTCGGGCCGGCGGCATCGCGGCGCGCACTGCCACGCAAGGTCAGGCATGCAAAGGTGAAGTCGTCCGCTTGCTGAGCGAAACGGTCATGTTTCGGCTCGCGGCGGGCAGGGAACAGTGCTGTCATCTTTAAAATAGTAGGAGAGGTTGCTCATGGATGCAGAAAAGGATGTTGTGTACGGTACAGAAGATTTGTTGATGAGTTTGTGCAACTCGGTGGTTCGGGTGCTCAACGTGGCCACGCAAAGCAAGGTCAATTATTCAGGCATGGTGCAGCGCATCACCAAGACGGGCTTGAAGCCCGACATCGGCTGCTTCGTGATGTTCGATGGCGGTTTCACGGGCCTGGTGGTGCTCAATTTTGCCGCCGATACGGCGATGGAAATCTACGAGCGCTACATGTTGCACATGGGTATGCCGAAGTCGGAGCTGGCCAGCTTCTACACGTCGGATGAAGTGTCGAACATCATGGGCGAACTGATGAACCAGATCGTCGGCGACTTCACGGGCAAGGTGCGGCGCGAGCTGCAAACGAACATCACCCAGAGCCAGCCGAAGATGCTGGTGCTGAACAAGCAGGTGATGCTCAGCGTCGACACGCCGCTGGACCGCCCGGAAATGCGCCGCGTCACTTTCTATACGGAAAAGAATAATATTTTCTATCTGGAACTGGCGATCGACCGTACCGAGTTCATCAAGCTGCACGATTTCGATTCGCGCGAAATCGACGCCGATTCGCTGATGGATAGCGAGTATGCGAACCGCGAACGCGACGCCGCCCCGGCGCCTGCGGCGGAACCGGAAGACGACGACAACGCCGACCTGCTCAAATCGCTGGGCATGTAAGCAGCGGTATCGGAGAGCGGCTGGCGGCCGGTTTGCCGCCGGCCGCTGCCGTTGACAGCCTACAAGGTCTTGCTCATGAAGATACGGCTCGTGCCTTCGGGACTGCAGGCGATGTCGCCGAAGCGGCGCCAGCCGCGGCGCTCGTAAAATTCGGGCACCTGGAAACTGATGGTGTACAGCACCGCCGAGGCGCAGCCGCGCCGGCGTCCTTCTTCCTCGAACTGCGCCAGTACCTGGCTGCCCAGTCCCAGCCCCCGCAAGGCGGCGGGCAGATAAAACAAATCGAGGAACAGCAGGCCCAGCGAGGTCCGGCCCATGGCGCCGCCCAGCACGCGCTGGCTGTCGCGGTCGCGCACGACCACGCTCAACACCTGCCTGTCCTGGTATCCCGTGATCGCATCGTTATAGGCGTTCAAGCCGTCGAGGATGGTTTGCTCGACCTCCGCATCGATCGTGGCGCTGACGGAAATGGTGTAGGGCAAGGCGTGCTGCTGGTTGGCGGGCATGGCGGGCAGGAAAATAGCTAGTAACTGTATGAATATACAGTATTTCGGCTATTTTTGCCCGTCTGGTTGCGGCAACGTCAATGTTTCCATGCGGCGCATGCCCACCATGCCGCTGTGCTGGCTGTCATCGAGCGACCAGTATTCGAGCGCATACGCATAGCTGCCATCGATGATGGTCAGCGATTCCTTCTGGCGGCCGTTGGGCGCCTTGTAATACAGGCGCCGCGCGGGCCGGCCATCGACCGTGTGCCTGAACGCCTGCGGGTTGAGGGAGGCGCGCTTGCCCGCCTTGCCCGCCATCGACATCGCCGTGATCGTCACGTAAGCGCGGTCCGGGCAGCGGGCCAGCAGGTGGGCGCCGCTCAGCACGGTGGGCTGCGCTTGATCGAGCGGCAAGCCGAACGGATGCACGCCGGCGATATCGTGGCACCCCATCTGCTGCGCCAAGGTACTCAGCACGGCCGGATCGAGCGCGCTGGTATAGTGTTTTTCGGCGGTTTGCGCCTGGCCCAGCGCCAGGCGGCGCTCCAGTTCGGCCAGCGAGATATCGCTGGGCACGGGCAGTGGCGCGGGGGCGTCGGGGTCGGCCGCGCTGGACGTTTCCGCCTGCATGCGCGAGGCAACGGAGTGGCTGCTCCCGGCTGTGCCATCGAGGCCGTGGGCCAATGGCGTGGCGCAGGCCAGGGCCATTGCCAGCGATAAAGCCGTATGTTTCAGCATGAAATTTCCTGCAATCCGAGGCAAAATGACACGCATTGTGTCTCAGATCGCCTGCGCATGCGCGTTCCTTTCCTTTAACGTGCGGCCATCGCCGACGCAATCTCGATCGAACTCAGTTTCCAGCCCCACACGCCATGGCGCTGCAGGACCAGTGCGCCGTCCTGCGCATTGCCGTCTTGTGCGCGCACGACGAAGGTGTTCAGGCCGGCATAGCCTGCGGAATACGCGGCTTTTTTCCGGGCGCCATCGGCGGGTGCGTCCGCGTCGCCTGCGGCTCCCGCTTGCGGGCTGACGGCGCTCTTGTTGACCAGCGCGACGACACCTGCCGGCGAGACCATGGCATCGACCATCTTGCCCAGCATGGCGCCGGCGATCGACTGGCCCAGCGCGGCCAGCGGGTTATCGCTGCCGGCGGTCGCTGCGATGCTGCGCGCCATGCTCGCCTCCAGCTGCGTCTTGACGCTGGCGCGCAGGGAGGGGAAGTCCACGTGTCCGGCCAGGGCCTCGGCATTGCGCTCGGCCAGGGCGGTCTTGATCTGGTGCAAGGCATAGTACGGCGACGCGTAGACGGTGGCGGCGATGGCAATGGCGGCCACGGCCGCGGCGATGGTGATTTTTTTCAAGTGAAGCCTGTGAGATGGAGGGGTGGAAACGGATGCCCCGCAGCGTATCCGTTAAATTAAAATACGGCAATCATATTTTCTTGCCATTATTTCTCCGCATGTGCTCCGGTCGCCCTCGGCGGACCGCTATAGAGTGATGAGGGTGGGTGCTGTATAATGGGAGAAAAGTATTTAACTAGCTGTTTTAACTGAATAAAGACCCAATATCACATGCTCTCTACAGCAAATATTACGATGCAGTTTGGCGCCAAGCCATTGTTTGAGAATATCTCCGTCAAGTTCGGTGACGGCAACCGCTATGGCTTGATCGGCGCCAACGGCTGCGGCAAGTCGACGTTCATGAAGATCCTGGGCGGCGACCTGGACCCGTCGGGCGGCAACGTCGTGCTCGACACCAACGAGCGCCTGGGCAAGCTGCGCCAGGATCAGTTCGCGTTTGAAGACATGCGCGTGCTCGACGTCGTCATGATGGGCCACACGGAAATGTGGGCCGCCATCCAGCAACGCGACGCCATCTACGCGAACCCGGAAGCGACGGACGACGACTACATGCAGGCCGCTGAGCTGGAAGGCAAAGTGTCCGAATACGACGGCTACACGGCCGAATCGCGCGCCGGTGAACTGCTGCTGGGCGCCGGTGTCGCCATTGACCTGCATCAAGGCCCGATGAGCAATGTCTCGCCAGGCTGGAAGCTGCGCGTGCTGCTGGCGCAGGCGCTGTTCTCGAATCCGGACATCCTGCTGCTCGACGAGCCGACGAATAACCTGGACATCAACACGATTCGCTGGCTGGAAGACGTGCTCAACGAGCGCAACTCCACCATGATCATCATTTCCCATGATCGCCACTTCCTGAACCAGGTGTGCACCCACGTGGCCGACATGGATTACGGCACCCTGAAGATTTATCCGGGCAACTACGACGAATACATGTTCGCCTCGACCCAGGCGCGCAACCAGCAGCTGGCCAACAACGCGAAAGCGAAAGACAAGGTTGCGGAACTGCAGGAATTCGTGCGTCGCTTCGCCGCGAACAAATCGAAGGCCCGCCAGGCGACGTCGCGCGCCAAGCAGATCGAAAAGATCAAGGTCGACGACATCAAGCCATCGTCGCGCGCCTACCCGTTCGTGCGCTTCGACGGCGAAAAGAAATTGCACCGTCTGGCCGTGGAAGTCGAGAATATCTCGAAAGGTTTTGATCGCCAGCTGTTCAAGAATTTCAGCATCATGGTCGAAGCGGGCGAACGCATCGCCATCATCGGCGCCAACGGCGCCGGCAAGACCACCATGCTGCGCTGCATCGCGGGCGACATCGCCGGCCTGCAGCCGGACCAGGGCCGCGTGAAGTGGGCGGAAAACGCCAACGTGGGCTACATGCCGCAAGATCCGACGGAAGATTTCGCCAAAGACACGAACCTGACCGACTGGATCGGCCAGTGGACGAAAGAGGGCGACGACGACCAGGCCGTGCGTTCCATCCTGGGCCGCTTGCTGTTCGGCGGCGACGATGTGAAAAAGGCCGTCAAGGTACTGTCCGGCGGTGAAAAGGGCCGCATGATGTACGGCAAGCTGATGCTGGGCCGCCACAACGTGCTGATGCTCGATGAGCCGACCAACCACATGGACATGGAATCGATCGAATCCTTGAACATCGCGCTGGAAAAATACGCGGGCACCCTGATCTTCGTGTCGCATGACCGCGAATTCGTTTCCTCGCTGGCCAACCGCATCATCGAAATCAAGGAAGATGAAGTGGTCGATTACCGCGGCAATTACGAGGATTACCTGAAGAGCCAGGGTATCGATTAATTGGTACGCTCACGTTGGGTCGGATTACGCGCTGTGCGCTAATCCGACCTACGCTAGTAGGCAGGCCATGTAGGTCGGATTAGCGTAGCGTAATCCGACAATGCCGGCCAGCTGTACCATCGGCCAGCACCACACCGACGCGCCGCGGTTCATTCGTTCCGGCGCACCTGCTTCATTGCAATCGTGCCGGTCTATCCCGTTTTTGTTTGACACAGCCATGCAAACTTTAGCCATCAAATCCGTCGAGTACGAACATCCACAAGACGGAGCCAGCTGCACTGCCCACGCCTGGGCACGCACGCCAGCGACGCCGTCCCCGGCTGAAAAAGCCGAACTGATCACGCGCATCAAGCGCTTGCTGATCGAGCGCGAAGCCGTGCTCGTTGCCCACTATTACGTAGATGCCGACCTGCAAGACCTGGCCGAAGCCACGGGCGGCTGCGTCTCCGACTCGCTGGAAATGGCCCGCTTCGGGCGCGACCATCCGGCCAAGACCCTCGTCGTGGCCGGCGTGCGCTTCATGGGTGAAACGGCGAAAATCCTCAGTCCCGAGAAAACCGTCCTGATGCCCGACCTCGACGCGACTTGCTCGCTCGACCTCGGCTGCCCGGTCGATGAATTCACGGCCTTCTGCGATGCCCATCCGGACCGCACGGTCGTCGTTTACGCCAACACCAGCGCGGCCGTCAAGGCGCGCGCGGACTGGATGGTGACGTCGTCGATCGGCCTCGACATCGTTGCCCACCTGCATGCGCAGGGCAAGAAAATCCTGTGGGCGCCCGACAAGCACCTGGGTTCCTACATCCAGAAGGAAACGGGCGCCGACATGCTGCTGTGGCAAGGCAGCTGCCTCGTGCACGACGAATTCAAGGGCATCGAACTCGATTTGCTCAAGGAAGAGTATCCGCAAGCCAAGGTGCTCGTGCATCCGGAGTCGCCCGCGAACGTGGTGGCCCTGGCCGACATGGTGGGCTCGACGTCGCAAATGATTGCGGCAGCGCAAACCATGGACACGGACACGTTCATTGTCGCCACCGACAACGGCATCCTGCACAAGATGCGCGCGGCCGCGCCAGGTAAACGCTTCATCGAAGCGCCCACGGCCGGCAACAGCGCCACCTGTAAAAGCTGCGCGCATTGTCCGTGGATGGCCATGAACGGCTTGCTGAACCTGGCGCAAACGCTGGAAAACATGCACAACGAAATCCACGTCGATCCCGCCGTCGGGCAGCTGGCCGTGCGTTCGATCAATCGCATGCTCGACTTCGCCGCCGCCAAGAAGGCGGGCCTCAAGCCGGGCGCGGACCTGGCAAAAGAAACCACATTGTTCCAAGGAATCGGTCCAGCATGAGTACCCTCGTTAATTCTTTCGCTCCCTTCGATCCGGCCCTGGCGCGCGCGTTCGAGGGCAATCTGCTGGCCGCCTTGCTGGAAGACGTGGGCCAGTGTGACCTGACGGGCGAGCTCGTGCCGCCCGACCACATCGTCACGGCCCGTGTCATCGTGCGCGAAGCGGCCGTGCTGTGCGGCGCGCCGTGGTTCGAAGGCATCATGAAAAGCCTGGACCGCAGCATCGACATCGTTTGGCATTACGCCGAAGGCGACATGATGACGGCCGACAGCGTCGTCTGCACGATTGAAGCGCCGGCGCGCGCGCTGCTCACGGCCGAGCGCAGCGCCCTCAATTTCCTGCAGCTGCTGTCGGCTGTGGCCACGGCGACGCGCCGGTATGTCGATGTGATCGCCGGCACCAAGGCGTCCATCCTGGACACGCGCAAGACCTTGCCGGGCCTGCGCCTGGCGCAAAAGTATGCGGTGCGCGTTGGCGGCGGCAAGAACCAGCGCCTGGCCCTGTACGACGGCATCCTGATCAAGGAAAACCATATCGCGGCCGCCGGCGGCGTCAGCCAGGCCCTGGAAAATGCGCGCAACCTCGATGCGGGCGTGCCCGTGCAGATCGAGGTGGAAACCCTGGCGCAATTGCAGGAAGCCTTGGACGCGGGCGCCGTCTCCGTCTTGCTCGATAACTTCAGCAACGACATGATGCGCGAGGCCGTGGCCCTCACCAACGGCCGCGCCTTGCTCGAAGCGTCGGGCGGCATTAACTTCGACACCGTGCGCGCCATCGCCGAAACGGGCGTGGACCGCATCTCGATCGGCAGCCTGACGAAGGACGTGCGGGCCACCGATTACTCTTTGCGCATCGTCGGCTGATGAGAAGAGCGGGGCGGCGCCTGCTGGCCTTGGCGCTGCTGTGGCCGGCGTTTGCCGTGCCTTTGCCGGCGCCGGCGCGCGAGCTGTTGGCCGTGGGTGCGCAGTTCGAACGCGTGTTCGAATATCAGGACAGCGGCGAATACGGCGGCCTGGGCGCGGAACTGCTGCGCGTGATGGCGGCGCGCACGGGTAACACCGTGCGTTTTCGCATGGTGCCGTGGGCGCGCGCGCAAGCCATGCTGGTGCAGGGCCAGGCCGATATCCTGATCGGTCCCTACAAGACGCCCGAGCGCATCGCCAGCATGGCGTTTTCCGACAAGCCGTTCTACCAGGACCAGATGGTCTTTTATACGCGCCAGGACGCCAGTTTCGGCTGGGATGGCGATTACGCGGCACTGAAGAACCGCAGGGTGGTGCTGCTCAATGGCTGGGCCTATGGCGCGGACTGGGAGCGCGTGCGGCCCGGCCTGCAGGTCAGTGTGGCCAACAATGTGGAAAATGGCTTGAAGATGCTGGTGCACAGCCACGTCGACGTGTTCATCAGCAACCGCCGCAATACCGACCCCGTCATCGCCCGTCTCGGCTATGGCCGCCAGGTGAAACCGCTGCCCAGAATCATCGAACTGCAAAACGGCTATTTTGCCTATCCACGCTCACCCGCTTTCGACAGGCTGCGGCTGCAGTTCGACCAGGAACTGAATAACCTGATCGAGACGGGCGAATTGAAACGACTGGGCAAGCGCTACGACGTCAGCATACCCTGACACTGGCTATCTTTGCCGCGCTTGACACGCCTCAAGCATGCTCCATGGCCCGGTTCTACCCTGAAAGCAGGCAGCACAATACTGCCCATCACGCCGAGGGGAATGCCATGGATACGCACCGCATCAAGCAACTGATCTGCACCGGTTTCGTCATCGCGCTGGCCGCGGCCCTGTTTGCCTGCGGCGGCGGCCATCATCACCATCCACCGGCCGTGAGCGCCTATGCGGCCACCAGCCTGGTGTCGGACACGCCCGCCGTGCCGGCCGCGCACACGGACCCCAACCTCGTCAACGCCTGGGGCGTGGCCTTCAACCCGCGCGGTTTCGTCTGGGTGGCCGCGAATGGCACGGCGAAGTCCACTTTGTACGATGGCAACGGCGTGCCGCAATCGCTGGTGGTCGGCACGCCGGCCGGGCCCACGGGGATTGTCTTCAACGGCACGCAGGACTTCAAGCTGAGCCAGAACGGCGTGACGGCACCCAGCCCCTTCATCTTCGCCAGCGAAAGCGGGACTATTTCCGCCTGGTCGCCCACGGTCAGCCCGACGACGGCCCTGGTCGTGTTCGACGGCAGCGCGGGCGGCAGCGTCTACAAGGGCCTGGCCATTTCGCGCTATGCGGGCGCCAATTACCTGTATGCGGCCGATTTCCACAACGGGCGCGTCGACGTCTTCGATGCCGGCTTCGCCAGGGTCGCCCTGCCTGGCGCATTCAGCGACCCCGGCTTGCCGGCCGGCTATGCGCCGTTCGGCATCCAGGCCATTGGCGAGCGCATCTATGTCGCCTACGCGAAGCGGGAAGCCAGCGGCGACGATGAAGAGGCCGGCGCCGGCCTCGGTATCGTGAACGTGTATGACACGGGCGGCACACTGATCAAGCGGCTGGTGAGCGGCGGCGCCCTGAATGCGCCATGGGGCATGGCACTGGCGCCCGCCGATTTCGGCACGGCCAGCAATATGTTGTTGATAGGGAATTTTGGCGATGGCAAGATCAATGCCTATGACCCCGACACGGGTACCGCCGCTGGCGTGCTGCGCAAGACCGATGGCACGCCGCTGGCGATCGATGGCTTGTGGGGCATCGCCTTCGGCAATGGCCTCAACAGCCAGCCCGTCAATACGCTGTTCTATGCGGCCGGGCCGGATGACGAGACGCATGGGCAATACGGGCGCATCGATTTGAAGTAGAAGCAACGTCCCCGTGCGCGCGCAGGGCGGCACGGGGGCGATCTTTACAGCTGGCGCGCCTCGAACGTATTGCACTGGGCAATCTGGCCGCTCTCGATGCCCTTGCTGAACCAGCGCACGCGCTGCTCTGAGGTGCCGTGCGTAAATGAGTCCGGCACAACATGGCCTTGCGACTGGCGCTGCAGCGCATCATCGCCAATGGCCGTGGCCGCTTTCAGGGCCGCTTCCACGTCGCCCTGTTCGAGGATCTTGCGGTCCTGGTTCGCGTGAAATGCCCACACGCCGGCAAAGCAATCGGCCTGCAATTCCAGGCGCACGGACATGGCGTTGGCCTGGCGTTCGGAGGCCGTGCGGCGCGCATTGTCGACCTTCTCGGACAAGCCCATCAGGTTCTGCACGTGGTGGCCCACTTCATGCGCGATCACGTAGGCTTCCGCAAACTCGCCCGAGACCTTGAAGCGCTGCTGCATCAGATTGAAGAAATCGAGGTCCAGATAGACTTTCTGGTCGCCGGGGCAATAGAAGGGCCCGCTGGCGCTCTGGCCCGTGCCGCAGGCCGTCGGCGTGCTGCCCGAGTACAGGACCAGCTTGGGCTTCACATAGCTGCCGCCTTCGGCCTTGAACAGGGCGCCCCAGGTGTCTTCCGTATCGGCCAGCACCGTTTTCACGAAGCGGGCCATCTCGTCCGATTCGGGCGGCTGGCGCGCCGGGGCCTGGCTTTGCTGGGTGCTGACCTGGCCGCCACCGCCGCTGAGCAGGTTGAGCAGGGTCAGGGGATTGACGCCCAGCACATACGAGCCGACGAGGGCGATGACGATGGTGCCGATGCCGATCGAGCGCCCGCCAAAACCAAAGCCGCCCCCACCGCCGCCCCCGCCGCCATCTTCGCCACGGCGGTCTTCCACATTGTCGCTTTCGCGATTGCCTTCCCATTTCATGATATTTACTCCTGCTGTGCTTGTGCGATTGCGCTGTACGGTTGATGGATGACGCCTCAATATGCCACTGGCGACGAATCTTGTTATTATCGCAGTAAACGACGCCGCGACAGGGGCGACAATGTTACCCTTTGCAACTTTCCATCGACTCCACAACAGGTACACGCATGGCGCTTGCCAACGATACACGCATTTCGCCCACGGCGGTGGTCCAGGCGCAACTGGACGCCTACAATGCCCACGACGTGGCGGCCTTGCTGGCCATTTACGCCGATGACGCACAGCAATTCCAGCACCCCGATACCTTGCTGGCCCAAGGCGGCGCGCAAATCGGCCCCCGTTTCGCGGCCCGTTTCGCCGCCAGCCAGCCCCGGGCGCAGTTGCTCAACCGCATCGCCTGCGGCAAGCTGGTGATCGATCATGAAATCGTCCATGGCGACACGCCGGACGGTGTTTCCGCGCAGGAATTAGTGGCCACGTATGAGGTGGAGCAGGGACGCATCCGCCGTGCCTGGTTCAGCTTTGGCGCGTTGACGCGCCTGCGCGTGGCGCTGCCGGCCGACGTGCCCGCCATGAACGCGCTGATCGCCCGTTCCGGGGTGGCGCTGAGCGCGGGATTCTATACGCCTGAACAGGCCGAGGCCGTGACGCGCCACGTGTTCGGCGTCGATACGCAGCTCGTTGCCGACCGCACGTATTTCATCATCGAACGCGATGGCGCCATGCTGGCCTGCGGCGGCTGGAGCCGGCGTGCCACCCTGTACGGTGCCGACCGCGCCAAGAGCGGGCCTGACCCGCTGCTTGACCCGGCCAGCCAGCCGGGCCGCATCCGCGCCTTCTTCGTGGAACCGGCTGCGGCGCGCCAGGGCCTGGGCAGCATGCTGATGCGCCATTGCGAACGGCAGGCGCGGGCCGCCGGTTTTACGGCGCTGGAATTGGCCGCCACCTTGCCCGGTGTGCCGCTGTACCTGGCCAGCGGCTTTTCCGTCACGGAAGATTTTCACCTCGACTTGCCCAACGCGATCAAACTGCCGCTGGCGCGCATGCACAAGCGGCTGTAAGGCTCTTTACCAGGGCAGCGGCGCCTTTTCGCCATTGGCGTGCTCGCCGTAGTACAGCGACGGCAAAAAGCGCGACAGATAGGTAAATTCGCTGTAGCAATGGCGCAGCAAATTCAGGCCCAGCACGTCGGGCACGTCGCGCACGGGATTGAGGCTGTTGCGGCCCAGCAAGAAGCGGCTGCGCAGCACGCAGCCCGTCGGCGTGTCGCGCGTCAGGTGCAGCATTTCGCCATCGAGCGGATCGCCGTACGGATCGAGCACGACGTAATCGCCAAAGCCGATGCGGGCGCAGATGGCGGCCGACAGGGCGCCGCTGTCCCTTGCCTGCTGCAGCTGCGCCGGGTCGAAGACTTCCTTTGGATCATGGAACTTCAGCTTGGCTTTCACGGGTGGAATATCGCCCAAGGACTCCACTGCCTCGATCGAGGCGCCGTAGTAACTCTCTCCCTTTTTCCACGCGCTGTTCCAGCCGTGATGGGCCACATGGTCGTGCGGATGCCACCACTTGATGTGCTGCGTCGTCTCGAAAAATGTAAACCACCAGTCCAGCATGCGCCCGCTGCAGCCGTGCAGCTCGGTGCGCGCCGCCACCAGCAGGCAACCATCGTCGAGGCGCGTGATGCCCGTTTCCAGGTGCAGGGGAAACGGGTCGAGCAAGTCGCCCGTGCCGGTGATGCTCCATGGGAATGCATTGTGCGTGTAGCTCGTCATGTCGTTCTCCTTTGTTGGGGTGAGCCAATTATATATTAAAGAAACGAATAACGTTTCCTAAATGTGTTTCAGTGTAAAATTGCCCATCGATCAAGCTTGGAGCCGGCATGCAGGAAGAAGAGAGCAAGGCAGAGAGCAAGGCTGTGCGTGGACGGGGCCGTCCGGCGCGCCCGCCCGAAGAAGCGCGCCAGGCGGCCGTGCAGGCGGCCACCTGGCTGCTGCTGCACGAAGGCTATGCGGCCACGACCATGGAAGCGGTGGCGCGCCACGCGGGCATGGCAAAGAAGTCGCTGTATCAGTATGCGGCCAACCGCGAGGAACTCGTGGCCCTGGTAGTGCGCGGCTGGACGGATGCGTTCCTGCCCGCCATGGCGCACGATGCGGCCGCGCCGGGCGAGGTCCTGCCATTATTGAAGGAGGTCTTGCAGGCGATGGCCGCGCGCGTGCTGACGGCGGACGCCGTGGGCCTGTTCCGTCTGCTGTGCACGGAGTTTCCCGCCCGCGCCGATTTGCTGGCCGTGTATCAGCGCAACGGCATCGAGCGGGGCACGGCCTTGCTGACCCAGTGGTTGCAGCGCCAGGCGGCGCGCGGCCATCTGGTGCTGCAGGATGGGCACGATGGGCACGAACTGGCCGGCTTGCTGCTGGCCATGGTGATCGCCGAGCCGCTGCGGCAGATGGCGCTGGGCTTGCTGGCGCCCGTGCCGGCCTGGGATGCGGCACCGCGCATCGACGCGGCGCTGCGATTGCTGGGCGGCCAGTCGTTCAAGGTCGCTGGTGCTTCAGCGCTTCGCGGTAGCTGAGGGGAGAGAGCCGTTGGCGGTGCTCTGTGGCAAACGCTAGCACCTCTGTCGGGGCGTGGCGCGCGTAATCGCGCAGGGCCCAGCCGATGGCCTTGCGGATGAAAAACTCGTCTTCGTGCGCCAGCGCCAGCGCCGCGCCGAACAGCCAGCCGGCATCCGTGTCGGCGCGCCAGCCCAGCTGGTGCAGCATGGCGATGCGGCGCAGCCAGAAGTCCGCGTGCCGCAAGGCGCCATCCATGTGCGCATGGCCATTGCCGCCGCGCTGGCGTTCCGCCTGCAGCACCTCGCCCACGATGCCCGCCATGCCGTCGACGCTGTCCCACCACGCGCGCTGGCGCGCCAGGCCGAGCAGGGCGGGGAGGTGTTCGACGCCCAGTTGCCGCCGGTGCAGGGCCAGCATGTCGAGCGCCACGTGCTGGTATTCGCGCTCTGGCTGCTGCCACAGCAGTTGCGCATGTTCCAGCAGCACCTCGGCCCCCACGCCTTTCAAGCCCGCCAGCAAGCCCCTGGCGGCCAGCCGCCGCTGCGGTGCTGCCACGCCCAGGAAAACGAACTGGCCGCGCATGTACGCCTGCATGGGCTCTGCGCGGCCCGGTTCGGCGGCCGCTTCCAGCGCGGCTTTCAATTCTGCATGTAGATTCATGGCATCTCCAGGCGTAAAAAAAGCGCTCCAGGGAGCGCTTTTTCATGCCGATCCAATATTACTGAATCTTGGCTTTTTTCATGAGTTCATCGCGGTAGGCGGCGAGTTTTTTCTGTTGCAGCGACTCGGCTACCTGGCCCTTGACTTCTTCCAGTGCCGGCAGCTTCGTCGGACGGGTTTCTTCCAGCTTGATCACGTGGAAGCCGAATTGCGATTGCACGGGCGTTTGGGTGACCTGGCCTGGTTTCAGGGCGACCATGGCGTCGGAGAATGGCTTGACGTACGAAGCCGGGCTAGCCCAGTCCAGGTCGCCGCCATTGGCTGCGGAACCGTCTTTCGACACTTTCGCCAGTTCTTCGAACTTGGCGCCGCCTTTCAGCTTGGCGATGATGTCTTTCGCTTCCGCTTCGGTGGCCACCAGGATGTGGCGTGCATGGTATTCCTTGTCGCCGGCCTGTGCCTTGAACTTGTCGTATTCGGCCTTGATTTCAGCGTCCTTGACAGGGTTTTTCTTGACGTAGTCGGCCAGCAGAGCATTGATGATGATGCTTTGACGGGCATTGTCGATCTGCGACTTGACTTCCGGACGCGTGCCGTAGCCTTGCTTGTCGGCTTCCTGGATCAGCACTTCGCGGCCGATCAGGTCTTTCTTGATGGCTTCGCGCAATTGCGGCGAATCGGCTTGCTTGCCTTGGGCGACGACTTGCTTGACGACCTGGTCGACGCGCGACGATGGGATGGCCTTGCCATTCACGGTGGCCACGTTTTGCGCGAACGCAGGGATCGCGACGACGGCGACCAGGGCTAAGATCAGGCGGGCTGGCTTCAAAATCATGTTCATTCCTAATAAATATACTAAAAATCGATATACGCGACTGGCGCGCAGTGCGCATTCAGGCGCAGAATACACGACCGGCGCCGAAAAGGGCGCCGGGGAGGTCAGTTCTTACTGAACTTTCGCTTTTTTGATCATTTCTTCCTGATACGCTTGCAGTTTCTTTTGCTGCAGCGCTTCGGCGATCTGTGGCTTGACTTCTTCCAGGGTCGGCAGTTTTGCCGCGCGGGTGTCGTCCAGCTTGATCACGTGGAAACCGTTAGGCGTTTGCACCGGGGTGTCGGTGACCTGGCCTTTTTGCAGTTTCACGAAGGCGTCCGAGAACACTTTCGGGAACGACGAAGGGGCTGCCCAGTCCAGGTCGCCGCCATTGTCGGCCGAACCGGTATCTTTCGATTGCTTGGCCAGATCTTCGAACTTGGCGCCGCCTTTCAGCTTGGCGATGATGTCTTTCGCCTCTGCTTCGGTGCCCACGAGGATGTGGCGTACGTGGTATTCCTTGTCGCCCGTCTGCGCCACGAAGCGGTCGTATTCGGCCTTGATTTCAGCGTCGTTGACCGGGTTCTTTTTCAGGTAGTCGCCGACCAGGGCGTTGATGACGATGGCTTGGCGTGCGTTCTCGATTTGCTGCTTGACGGCTGCATCTTTACCGAAACCTTTGTTTTCCGCTTCTTGCATCAGCACTTCACGGCCGATCAAGTCTTTCTTGATCATTTCGCGCAGTTGCGGCGAATCCGGTTGCTGGCCTTGGGCGACGACTTGCTTGACGACTGCATCAACGCGCGACGATGGGATAGGCTTGCCATTAACAACGGCAACATTTTGCGCAAAAACAGGTACCGCGACAACGGCGAGTAGTGCGATCAGCAAGCGGGCTGGCTTAAAAGTCATTATTAAATCCTGTTAGGGAAAGTTTCGTAAAAAACGCATGGGAAGAAAACGCGTGCATGGCGCTTGCGGCAAATGGCATACCAAGTTGCCCCGGTACGCCAAAAACGCCGCCCTTACACTACTTCGGACGGCGCCAGGGCCACAATCGCCAATGCATGTATCTCATTATGCATCATATCGTGCACGGAATCATACACCAGTCGATGACGCATGACGAGTCTGAGCCCCTCAAATTGACTAGAAATTATGCGCAGATTGTAATGGCCTCCGCCCGAGGCGGCGCCCGCATGGCCCCGGTGGCGTGCCGAGTCGTCTTCCAGCACGCATTCCAGAGGGGAAAGTGCCGTTTCCAGGCGGGTACGAATGCGCTGCATGCGCGTTTCCGGCGCGGTGTTTTCAGTGATGGAGCTCATCATGCGTCTTCCTTGATATGTTTGGCCAGGAACAGGGTTTGCGCCACGATGAAGGCAAAGAAGATGCCCGTCGCGCCAAACGCTTTAAAACTGACCCAGGCGGCCATGTCGCCCTTGTACAGCACGAAGGCGACGAACAGGTTCAGTGCGCCGATGGCGCCAAAGAAGATGATCCATGCGGCCAGCAGCTGGTTCCAGACGGCATCGGGCAATTGCACTTGCGCTTCCATGGTCTTGCGGATCAGGTTTTTCTTGAAAACCACATAGGCGATCAAGAGGGCCAGGCCGGACAGCCAGTAGATCAGGGTCGGCTTCCATTTCAGGAAGAAATCGTCATGCAGATAGATGCTGGCGCCGCCGAACACGACAAAGATGAACAGCGACAGCCACAGCATGCCGTCCACCTTGCGCCCGCGCAGCAGCAGATAGCTGACCTGGCAAGCGGTGGCGACGATGCCGACGAGGGTGGCAAGTATCCACGGCGCCTGGTCGGCCTTGATCAGGCCGCCAGACACGAAGCCGGACAAGTATTGCTGCACGAAATCGTGCGTGGCCGCTTCATACATGCCGCCCAATTTGAAGGCGGTGAAGAAGGCAATCAGGGGGAATAGGTCGAATAGAAATTTCATGGCGAGACTTTACACTGGTCTTATTAGAATCATCTTAGGAATGGCTTAGGAGCAACGCCCAAGCCATCGCCAGATCAAGGCTGCGGATCGAAGCGCAAGGAGGCCGAATTGATGCAATAGCGCAAGCCGGTCGGCGGCGGGCCGTCCGGGAAGACGTGGCCCAGGTGGGCGTCGCAGACGGCGCAGACGATTTCCGTGCGCACCATGCCGTGGCTGCGATCGGTGATTTCCGTCACGTTGGCCGGGTCCAGCGCCTGGAAGTAGCTGGGCCAGCCGCAGCCGGAATCGAATTTGGTGTCCGACGCGAACAGGGGCGTGTTGCAGCAGACGCAGGTGTAGATGCCGTGTTCATGGTGGTCCCAGAACTTGCCCGTGAAGGCCCGTTCCGTGGCCGCGTGGCGCGTGACTTCGTATTGCATCGAGTCGAGCATGGCGCGCCATTCGGCGTCGGTTTTCTTGACTTTATTCGTGGTCATAATGACTCCTCAGGATGAGCAACTGACTTCAAGGTGGCTGGCCCAGTCGGGCGGCAGGGCCGCATAGTGCTGGTGTTCGGGCTGTTCGTCAAATGGCTTTTGCAAAACTTCCAGCAATGTCGCCACTTCCGTGTAGTCCTGCTGCTGGGCTTTCTCGATGGCCACTTGCGCCAGATAGTTGCGCAGCACGTATTTCGGGTTGACGCCGTTCATGGCCGCTTGCCGTTCGGCATCGACGCTATTCTCAAGCAACAGGCGCGCGCGGTATTGTGCTGCCCACGCATCGAAGGCGGGGCGGTCGATGAACATGTCGCGCAGCATGGTGTCATGTTCGGGCGCCGCTACCTGCAGTGTAGACAAGGCGCGGAAGAAATTCGTGAAATCCACATGATTGGCTTGCATCAGCGCAAACATGCTGTCGAACAGGGCCGTATCGTCGTCCTGGCTCGTTTGCAAGCCCAGCTTGGCGCGCAGCAAGCTATTCATCTTCTCGGCGAACGCGCCCTGGTACGTGTCCAGCGCCGCCTGCGCCAGTTCCACTTCACCGATCAAGGGCAGCAAAGCCTGGCCCAGCGCATAGCAGTTCCAGTGGCCCACCTGCGGCTGGTTGGCATAGGAATAGCGGCCTTGCTGGTCCGTATGGTTGCAGATGTGCTCCGCGTCAAACGCTTCCATGAAGCCGAACGGGCCGTAATCGAGCGTCAGGCCCAGGATCGACATATTGTCCGTATTCATCACGCCATGCATGAAGCCGACGGCTTGCCATTGCGCGATCATGTGCGCCGTGCGCACGCAGACCTCGGCCAGCAAGGCCTGGTATGGATTTGCTGCGGCGCGCAACTCGGGATAAAAACTGTCGATCACGTAATCGGCGAGGATTTTCAGTTCGTCCGGCTGCTTGCGGTAAAACCAGTGTTCGAACGAGCCGAAGCGCACAAACGTGGGCGCCATGCGCGTGACGACGGCCGCCGTTTCCACCGTTTCGCGCATGATGCCTTGCTGCGAACCCATGATGGCCAGCGCGCGCGAGGTGGGAATGCCGAGCGCCGCCATGGCTTCCGAACACAGGAATTCGCGGATGGACGAGCGCAGCACGGCGCGCCCGTCGCCCATGCGGGAATACGGCGTGGCGCCGGCGCCTTTCAGCTGCAGTTCCATGGGGCCGCTCGCTGTGGCGATATCGCCCAGCAGGATGGCGCGGCCGTCGCCCAGCTGGCCGGCCCAGACGCCGAACTGGTGGCCCGAATACACGGCCGACAGGGGCTGCGAGCGCTCGGCAACCGCATTGCCGGCCAGCAGCGCCACGTAATCAGGCTCGGCCAGACGCGCCGCATCGAGGCCGATCAGGGCGGCGGCGGCGGCGCTGGCGGCCACGAAATATGGGGCGGGCAGGGGCGTGGGCATCAAGCGCGTATAGAACGCGGGCGGCAAGGCCGCAAAGGCGTTATCCAGTGGTAAGGTATGAGCGGTGATGGCAATTCCAGTCAAATAAGGTGGACCGGCAAGGTGCGCCAGCCTGGAATGCGATTTTACCGCACCGCGCCAAGGCGCGTGGCGCTTGCCCATGCGGCTGGAAACGGAATCAAAAATTCCATGCTGCAGCGCAATATCGAAATGCGTTGACGATTTCCGCACGACCGTACGAAACTAGGAAAAAATCTGTCAATTCCAACAATAACCGAGTAGCTACCCCAGGAGACACGATGTCGGCATTCCCCTTGAGTCCAGTGATGGGCCAGATGATGAATCAGCCCCTGCTGATTTCCAGCATTATCGAGTTTGCAGCGCGTCATTATGGCGGCAGCGAAATCATTTCGCGCCGGGTGGAAGGCGATCTGCACCGCTACACCTACCGCGATTGCCACCAGCGCGCGCGCCGGCTGGCCAATGCCTTGCATGGCCTCGGCATCGGCATGGGCGACCGGGTCGCCACCTTGGCCTGGAATGGCTATCGCCACCTGGAAGCGTACTATGCCGTGTCCGGCTCGGGCGCTGTGCTGCACACGATCAATCCGCGCCTGTTCCCCGACCAGATCGCCTACATCTCAAACCATGCGGAAGACCAGGTTTTATTGTTCGACCTGACCTTTTTGCCCGTGGTGGAAAAAATCGCCGCCGACTGCACCTTTGTCCGCCATTTCGTCCTGATGTGCGACCGCGAGCGCATGCCCGCCAGCAGCACCATCCCCGACCTGCTGTGCTATGAAGACTTGATCGCCACGCATTCGGACGACTACGCATGGCCCTTGTTCGACGAGAACTCGGCCGCCACCCTGTGCTATACGTCGGGCACGACGGGCAATCCCAAGGGCGCCCTGTATTCGCACCGCTCGACCGTGCTGCACGCGTATGCGTCGGCCATGCCCAGCGCCCTGAACGTGCGCGCCTCCGACACGGTGCTGCCCGTCGTGCCCATGTTCCACGTGAATGCCTGGGGCTTGCCGTATTCCGTGCCCCTGTCCGGCGCGCGCATGGTGTTTCCCGGCGCGGCGCTGGACGGCAAGTCGCTGTATGAATTGTTCGAGGCGGAAAAAGTGACGTTCTCGGCCGGCGTGCCCACCGTCTGGCTGGGCTTGCTGAACCACGCCTTGCAGAATAACTTGACGTTTTCCACCTTCCGCCGCACGGTGATCGGCGGCGCGGCGTGCCCGCCGGCCATGATGGATACCCTGATCGACAAGTTCGACATCGAGGTCATCCACGCCTGGGGCATGACGGAAATGTCGCCGCTGGGCACGGCCGGCGGCTTGCAGACCAAGCACCTGGACTTGCCGAAGGACGAGCAGCGCAAGATCCTGCAAAAGCAGGGCCACGCGATCTACGGCGTGGACATGAAGATCGTCGACGACGACGGCAAGGAATTGCCGTGGGATGGCGTGGCGTATGGCCATCTGCTGGTGAAGGGGCCGTGGATCATTTCCTCGTACTACAAGAACGAGGGCGGCGAAGTGCTGCAGGATGGCTGGTTCCCCACGGGCGACGTGGCCACCATCGATGCGGACGGCTACATGCAGATCACGGACCGCAGCAAGGACGTGATCAAGTCGGGCGGCGAGTGGATCGGCACCATCGACCTGGAAAACCTGGCCATGGCCCACCCGGCCGTGCTGCAGGCGGCCTGCATCGGCGTGTTCCACCCGAAATGGGACGAGCGTCCCGTGCTCGTCGTGGTGCTGCGCCCCGGCATGACGGTCACGCGCGACGCCTTGCTGCAGTTCTTTGAGGGCAAGATCGCCAAGTGGTGGACGCCCGACGACGTGCTGTTCATCGACGCCTTGCCCATGGGCGCCACGGGCAAGATTCAGAAGAACAAGCTGCGCGAGCAGTTCAAGGGACACCAGTTGCCGGGGATGGAAGGCAAGCTAGGCCGCTTGCGGCAGCGCCGTCTCCAGCTTTTCCAGCAGATGATCGCACTGGAAGACGGACAGGGTCTGGCGCTGCGCATCCGTGCCGATGTCGATCATTTCATCCATTTCGCTGCGCAAGTCGTCGTGCTCTCCCGTGCGGATGATTTGCGGCGCCGCAAAGCGCTGGCTGTCCGAGATGGTCATGATGTTGTCGACATGGTCGACGAGGAAGCCGTAGCGTTCGGCGCCCCGTTCCACGATCAAGATCTTGCCGCTGCTGGCGTCCGGCAGGGCCGGCATCGCATACAGCTGGCGCAGATCAATGATGCTGATCATTTGCTGACGCAAGTTGAGCATGCCGAGCATGCAGGCCGGCATCCCGGGCGGCGTGGTGATGGCGTGGCTGAAATCGATAATTTCGCGCACTTGCCCGATTTCCACGGCGAAGCGGGTTTCCACTGTAAAGGTGATGTAGACGCGGCGCCGCGCCTTGTGCGTGGCGGCGCCCGTTTCCGTGTCGGCCGGGTACAGGCGCGCGTGGCCGTCGCGCATCTCGACGATCTCCGCCTGCGACAGGATGTCCTTGTGGTTCAGGAAAATGATGTCGCCCAAGCCCTCTTTCGTGATGCAGCCGGCAAACATGGCGGCGCGCGCCTTGCTCAGCAGGGGGATCGGCAACACCTGGTCGCCAAAGAAATGCACGATGCTGTCGACGGAGTCGACGAGGAAGCCCACGGTCGTGCCGTCGAGGCGCACGACGATGACGCGCTGGTCCGGCGTGGCTTCCCTGGCCGCCTTGCCGCACGCAGGCGCCTGCAGCAGGGCGCCGAAGTCGACGACGGCCACCTGGTTGCCGCGGAAATGCATGCGCCCCAGGCACAGTTCGTTGTTCAGCAGGGAACTGTGCAGTTCCGGCACCTTGATGATTTCCTGGATGGCCAGCATTTCGAAGGCAAACGTGGCGCCGGCCGCATGGAAGCTGACGCACTGGCGGCGTTCGCTTTGCGCATGGTAGCGGGCCGTGCTCAGCTTGGCGCCCGTCGCCTGCAGGGCCAGTACGTGGGGCACGTTTTCGATGCGCAGCAGGGCGTGCGGGTCGAGTATCTGCAGCAGGCGCGCGCCGCCGTCGAGCAAAATCGTGCCGGCGATGACGGCCTGGCTGTCGCCGGCCGCATATTGCAGGGCGCTGCGCGCGCTGGCGGGCACGCGCAGGATTTCGCCCGTATCCTGGAAGACGATGCCGATCAGTACTTGCTGGAAATCGAGGATGGCGATCTTGTCCGTGGCCACGGCGCGCGGCGCATCGGCGCGGAACAAGCGCCCCAGGTTGACTACCGGAATGACGCTGCCGCGCAAGGTGAACATGCCTTCCAGATACGTGGGCGACAGGGGCAGGGCCGTGACTTTCGCGGGATAGTTCACCACTTCGCGGATGCAGCTGGCGGGCAGGGCGAATTCATCGCCGCCCAGGTGGAAGGAGCCGAACAGTTCGGCGGCCGTGTCGCTTGCGCCATGGGCCTGCAAGCCCGTCGCTTCATGCATATCCATATGCGCCTTCCTTGCGTGGAATCCATTCGGGTGGCGCCACCACCTCGGTGACGGCGTAGCTGTGCCGGGCGCAATCGATCAGCAGCTGGCGCCCGTGGCGGCCTCCCAGCGCGCAAAAACTGACGTGCAAGCCGCACTGGGCCAGGTATTTTTGCGCCGCTTCCGCGTTTTGCCGGCCCACCTGCAGGCGGCCGTGGACGTGGGCGGGGCCGAACATGCTGGCGCCGCCTGCCAGCACCACCTCGATATCGGCATAATCGGCCTGGCGCACGCCCATCAGGCGCAGCAACGAGGGCACGGCCTGGCTCACATAGCGGGCGCCAAGGGCATGCCCGGCACCGGGCGCTTCCGGCAGCAAGCAGTGGGCCAGGCCGCAGCAGGGGCCGTTTTTCCAGATGAAGCCGATGCCGATACAGGAGCCGAGCAAGGCTTGCAGCTGCTCGCCATGCGTACCGACGCTAAGTTGCCCCATGCCAACATGTTGCGGCGCCAGGCCATGTTCGATGATGATGCTCATGCGCTGCCCGCCTTGTAAATCATGGGAAATTCGAACTGATAGCCGGTACCGAGGCGGGCGATCGTTTCCGACTCGCCCAGGATCAGCCGGCCTTCATCCTTGAGACTCAGGCGCGTCTGGCGCAGCACGGCTTCCTGGTGCTCCGCGTCGAAATAAATCAGTACATTGCGCAGGAACACCAGGTCGAATTGGCGCGCCGGGCGCAGCGCTTCGAGCAGGTTATGCTGGGCAAAGCTGACATGCTGCCGCAGCTCGTCGTTGACCTTGACGCCATATGGCGCGGGCGAGAAATATTTGCGCAGCAAGTCCGGGTGCGACAGCCGGATACGCTCGACGGAGCGCCCGCTGTACTGGCCGGCCTTCGCCGCCGCGAGGATCTGCTGCGAAATGTCGCTGGCCAGGATCTGGTAGCGGAAGGCGGGCACTTGCAGCTTGAATTGCTCGCACAGCATGGCGATCGAATACAGCTCCTCGCCGCTGGCGGCGGCCGCCGACCAGATGGCGAGGCAGCCGTCGGGATGGGCGCGCGCCCAGGCGGGCAGGTAGCGGTCGCGGAAGTAATCCCAGACCTGCGGCGTGCGGAAGAACAGGGTGTCGTTGGTGGTCACCAGGTCGATGAAATGGGCGACCTCGTCGCGGTCGCTGGCCACCCGGTCCAGGTACGCCTGGTAGTTGGTCAGGGACAGCGCATGCAACCGTGGCTGCAAACGCCGTTCCAGCAAGACGCTCTTGCGCGCGGTCATGGCGATGCCCGTATGCTGGCGCACCAGCGCGATCAGCGTCGTCAGCACCTCGGGCGTCAAGGTGGCCGCGTGGCTCATGGCCTACACCACGAAGCCGGAGACAGTCTGGTTCAGGCTGCCCGCGCGCTCGTTCAAGCCATCCGTCGAACGGGCGATGCTGTCGCAGTTGGCGGCCGACTTTTCCGTTTCCTCGGCGATGTACTGGATCGCCGTCGACACTTCGCGCGCCGTCAGCAGCTGCTCGTTGGCCGCCTTCGAGATATCGGAGATGGCCAGCGTGGTCTTGGCCACGCCCGAGACGATCTTGTCGAAGGCGTCGCTGGCCTGGCGCGAAATCTCGCTGCCGGTGGACACCCGCTTGACGGATTCGTTGATCAGCTTGGAAATTTCCTTGGTCGCCTGCGAGGAACGCTCGGCCAGCTTGCGCACCTCGTCGGCGACGACGGAAAAGCCCAGGCCGTGCTCGCCCGCGCGCGCCGCCTCGATGGCCGCATTGAAGGCCAGCATGTTGGTCTGGTTGGCGATTTCGCTGATGACCTTGACGATTTCGCCGATGTCTTCCGACGAGCGGTTGATCAGGTCCATCGCCTCGATCGATTTGGCGACGGCGCGCGCGCCCGATTCCGCTTCCTGCTGCGTGGCTTTCGCCAGCGAATCGGCGTTCGAGGTGTTTTCCGCGATGGAATTGATGGAAAACGTCAAGCCGTCGATGGAGGCGTTCATTTCTTCCACCGTGGCCCCCAGCGCCTGCGTGCCCACGGCTACGCCCGTGGCCCGTTCGGCGATCGTGTGCGAAGCCTCGGCAAAGCCGTTGGCCGCCGATACCACGTTGCCGATGACGCCACGCAAGTCGACGATCATCTTGCTGATGCCGCCGGCCAGCAAATCGATCGGTTCGCCGCCTTCGGGCACGATATGGCAGGTCAGGTCGCCTTGCGCCGCGCGCGCCACCGAGTCGAGCAGGGCATTGACCTTGCGGCTGTCGTTGGCGGCCTTGGCCTGGATGCTGTTTTCCAGGTTCACCTGGTCCGTGATGTCGATGGCGAACTTGACCACTTTATACGGCTTGCCGTTCAGGTCCAGGATGGGGTTGTAGGTCGCTTGTATCCACACCACCTTGCCATGGTTGCCCAGGCGCTTGTAGCGGCCCGCGTCGAATTCGCCCCGGTTGAGTTTTTGCCAGAATTTCTTGTACTCGGCGCTGCCCGCATACTCGGGCTCGCAGAACATGCGGTGGTGTTCGCCCTGGATATCGCTCAAGTCATAGTCCATGACGGCGAGGAAATTGCCGTTGGCATCGAGCACCTTGCCCTGCATGTCGAATTCGATCACGGCCTGTGCCTTGCCGATGGCGCTGACCTTGCCTTCGTATTCGGCATTGCGCTTTTTCAGGGCCGTCACATCGCTGGCGAACTTGACCACCTTGAAGGGGCGGCCCTCCGCGTCAAAGATGGGGTTGTACGAGGCATTGAGCCAGATTTCGCGTCCGTCCTTGGTGAGGCGCTTGTATTCGCCTGCGTCGAACTCGCCCTTGCCCAGTTTTTGCCAGAACTGCGCGTACTCCGCGCTCTTGGCGTACTCGGGCTCGCAAAACATGCGGTGGTGCTTGCCTTCGATCTCGTCGAGCGTGTAGCCGACGGACTTGAGGAAATTGTCGTTGGCGCGGATGATGGTGCCGTCGAGCCGGAACTCGATCACGGCCTGGGCCTTGCTGATGGCGTCGATCTTGCCTTCATAATCGGCGTTGCGGTGCTTGCTGGCCGTGATGTCGGTGGCGAACTTGATGACTTTATACGGTTTGCCGTCCGCGTCGAGGATGGGGTTGTAGGAAGCGTTGATCCACACTTCGCGGCCATCCCTGGCGCGGCGCTTGTATTCGCCCTGGTCGAATTCGCCGCGTGCCAGCTTGGCCCAGAAGTTGGCGTATTCGGCCGTTTTTACATACTCGGGATCGCAGAAGATGGCATGGTGCTTGCCTTGCACCTCGGCCAGGCTGTATCCGACGACACGCAGGAAATTGTCATTCGCATGCAGGATGGTGCCGTCGAGTTCGAATTCGATGACGGCCTGGACACGGTTCAATGCAGTATTTATCGCTTCTAAGTCCAGATCCTGCGTGGGGCTGACATGGCTGGCTGCGTCCATAGTATGTCCTTCGATATGAGAAGAGGAATGGGGGCGATAAGGCTGCTGTTATTATTTTTCTGCTATCCGTATAAGGCAAAAATGTCATTGCATCGGCCGTGATTTGGTGATAATCGGTGAGAATGTGCGCAATGAACTGCCGCCCACGTTTTTTCTGCGCTTGGCCTATAGGAGATAAATTGTAGAGTATTGATTTGAATCAATAATTTTATTATTCCCCAGCGTCTGGCGAAAAACAAGGGGAGGGAATAAATAATGTAAGTATTGTCGTAATTACCCCATGCCGGCATATCACAAACGCATTCCTTCGTATAATAAAACGACGTTATTATTATTGCGGTTTTGTTATTTGAATGAATATCCAATTGATAGCTTCTGCCGGAGTTTGCTGTCGGCAGCAGAATCGATCCGCAAACGATGTTGTACCATGGCGCAGCATGCTGGCGGCCGCGCGCACACGACAAAAATAATACGAGCGTTCTTTTATGCGGTATAGTAAAGCTTCATCCCTTGCAACCACCTCATACGTTGAGCAAAACCAATAAGGAAGAGACATGAGTGCTGAATATCAAGTGAACGGCGCCGTTGCCGTCATTACCCTGGCCAATCCGCCCGTCAATGGTCTGGGCCTGGCGACGCGCACGGCCGCCGTGACCGGCATCCGCCAGGCGCTGGCGGACGAGACCGTCAAAGCCATCGTCATCACGGGCGCCGGCAAGGCCTTTTCGGGCGGCGCCGATATCAAGGAATTCAATTCGCCCAAGGCGCTCACGGAACCGACCCTGCACACTCTGATCAACGTCGTCGAACAGTCGACCAAGCCCATCGTGGCAGCGATCCACAGCGTCTGCATGGGTGGCGGCCTGGAGCTGGCGCTCGGTTGCAACTACCGCGTGGCCGCGCCCGGCGCGCAGATGGCCTTGCCGGAAGTCAAACTCGGCATCTTGCCGGGCGCGGGCGGCACGCAGCGCCTGCCGCGTGTGCTGGGCCTGGAAATGGCCCTCAATATGATCGTCTCGGGCACGCCCGTGGCGTCCGAAAAACTGGCCGGCACGGCCCTGTTCGACGAAGTCATCGCCCCCGGCGCCGACTTGCTGCATGCCGCCGTGGCCTTCGCCACGAAAGTGGCCGACGTGCGCCCGCTGCCGAAAGTGCGCGAGCGCAAGGTCGATTACCCGAACCATGAAGCGTTCCTGCAGTTTTCGCGCAATACCGTCAAAGCCATGTCCGGCCCGTTCCCGGCGCCGCTCAAATGCGTGGACGCCGTGGCGGCCGCCGTGACGATGAAATTCGACGATGGCTTGAAGTACGAGCGCGAACTGTTCATGCAACTGGTGCAGTCGCCGGAATCGAAAGCCCTGCGCCACGCCTTCTTTGCCGAACGGGTCGCCAGCAAGGTGCCCGACGTGCCGGCCGACACGCCCGTGCGCACGATCGCCAGCGCGGCCATCGTGGGCGCCGGCACCATGGGCGGCGGCATCGCCATGAACTTCGCCAACGCGGGCATTCCCGTGATGCTGCTGGAAACGAAGCAGGAAGCGCTGGACAAAGGCCTGGCCACGATCCGCAAGAATTATGAAAACACGGTCAAGAAGGGCAAGTTGACGCAAGAGAAGGCCGAGCAGCGCATCGCGCTGGTCAGCGGCACGTTGGCGTATGCCGACATCGCGCAAGCCGACATCGTCATCGAAGCCGTGTTCGAAGAACTGGGCGTGAAGGAAACCGTCTTCAAGCAGCTTGACGCCGTCATGAAGCCGGGCGCCATCCTTGCCTCGAACACGTCCACCCTGGACCTGGACAAGATCGCCGCGTTCACCCAGCGTCCGCAAGACGTGATCGGTACGCATTTCTTCAGCCCGGCGAACGTCATGAAACTGCTGGAAATCGTGCGTGGCAAGGAAACGGGCAAGGACGTGCTGGCCACGGCGCTGGCGCTGTCGAAAAAGCTGAAGAAGACGGGCGTCGTCTCGGGCGTGTGCGACGGCTTTATCGGCAACCGCATGATCGAGCAATACAGCCGCCAGGCCGGTTTCCTTCTGGAAGAAGGCTGCTTGCCGGAGCAGGTCGACAAGGCCGTCGAGAAATTCGGCTTTGCCATGGGTCCGTTCCGCATGGGCGACCTGGCCGGCAACGACATTGGCTGGGCCATCCGCAAGCGCCGCTACGTGGAAAAGCCGGACGTCACGTATTCGAAGACGGCCGACCTGCTGTGCGAACTGGGGCGCTACGGCCAGAAGACGGGCGCCGGCTGGTATGACTACAAGGCGGGCGACCGCAAGGCGTATCCGTCGGAACAGGTCAACGCCATGATCGTCCAGCATTCCGCCGACATCGGCGTGACGCGGCGCAAGATCAGCGACCAGGAAATCGTCGAACGCCTCGTGTATGCGCTCGTCAATGAAGGCGCGCGCATCCTGGAAGAGGGCATCGCCTTGCGCGCCTCGGATATCGACATGGTGTATTTGACGGGCTACGGCTTCCCGCTGTTCCGCGGCGGCCCGATGTTCTACGCGGACACGGTGGGCTTGCCGAACGTGCTCGATACGATCGCCGGCTACGCCAAAGGCCGCCACGGCGAAGCGTGGACGCCGGCGCCGCTGCTGGTGAAGCTGGCGGGCGAAGGCAAGGGTTTCAATAGCTAAGCCGACGCCAACAATATTGTCGGATTACGCGCGGCTTTGCCGCGCTAATCCGACCTACCCGGCTCTTGAGCCCTCGTAGAGGCGTAGGTCGGATTAGCGGCGGCACGCCGCGTAATCCGACACCACCACGGACGCCAGCAAGCATGTTTTACTTCTTCTTCGCCACCATCTTGACCGCCTCGTTGACGATGACGGGGTTGTCTTTCTGGATGTAATAGCCGGCGCCCGTGATGCGCTCGATGGCCGGCGCGCCGGACAGGCGCTGCCAATCCTTTTCCTGCGCCCGCACCACGTTTTCAAACGAGCCCATTTCCTCGATGCCGAACTTGTCGCGCACCAGCAGCATGGCGGGCACGCGCAGCGGGCTGTTCATGTCGACGTGTTGCAGACATTGCGTCTGGGCATCGAATTCGGCCGATTCCGTACTGTTGAACATGAGTTTGCGCCGCGTCTTCACGAGCATGGCGTAGGTGGACGCGTCCGTCTGCAGGCGGTTCCACTGCTGCGGGTGCGTGGGGTCGAGGAGGACCAGACCGGCCACGTCCTGCGGGTACAGCCTGGCATACACGTACTGGTACAGCCCGCCCAAGCCATGGCCGACCAGCACATACGGCGGCTTCAGGCCCGCTTGCGCCAGCAGGGCGCGCTGCTGGGCGGCAATGGTGCAGGGATCGCGCGGCGTGGTGGTCTTCTGGCTGTCGCCATAGCCGGGACGGTCGTAGACGAGCACGCGGTGCTGCCGGGCGACTTCCGGCACGACCTTGGCCCATACATCCTTGCCGTCGCCCATGGCCGACTGGAACACGACGGGCAAGCCGTCCTGGCCGCTCAGGGTATACGCGATGCTGGCGTCGGGCAGGGCCGCAGTGGCCGGCACACCTGGCGTGGCCGGGGCGGATGGAAACAGAGAGCAGCCGGAAAAACAGCCTGCCAGCAGCAAGCCGGCGCTGGAGAGGAGCATGGTGCGCGCGGGGCGGCCGACGAATAGATGATGCATGAATCTCCTTCTTTGTTCACGGACCGGTATGGCGTGCCAGCCATTATAGGCAAATCGTCTCGAAGTGGAAATGCCGAACAGAGCCGGATTTCCCCACCTGTCAGCCGGCCTCGGCGCGGTGGCAGACGGCTTCGATCCGGTTGCCGTCCGGATCGAACAGAAAGGCCGCGTAATAGCTGGCGTGATAGTGGCGCAGGCCGGGCGCGCCCAGGTCGATGCCGCCATGCGCCAGTCCGGCCTGCCAAAACGCGTCCACGGCCGCGCGCGAGGGGGCCTTGAAGCAGCAGTGGCGGCGCGGCGCGTCGTCGGGCTGCGGGCCCAGGCGCACGGAAAAGTAGCTGCGCTCGGGGTGCTGTGCATCGCTGCGCTCGCCGTAGCCTATCCAGGCGTTGGCATGGTCGCTGCCCACCTTGGGCACCTCCAGCGCGGCAAAGACGGCGTCATAGAAGCGCTCGGCGCGTTCCAGGTCGCTGACGGTGAGGGATACGTGATCGAGCATGGGCACTCCGCTGTAAAAAACAGGACGGCCATAGCATAGCCCGGATCAGGGCGGCCGTGGGCGGGAGTGACCGAGTGATACTGTTGCTGGCCGACTGCCGGTTAAGGGCGGCTGGCCAGCCGCGCCACGATGTTGCGGCTCATCAGCTGCACGCGGGGCGCGAACAGCATCACGGCGCAGAAGGCCACGGGCCACGCGGCAAAGAAGGCATGGCGCCAGCGGGGCAGGAAGTCCGCCTGCAAACCGATATTGAGCCAGGTGACCCAGGCGCTCATCAGCAGGGTCATGAGCAGCGACATCAGAAAGGCAAATACGCAGCGCAGGCGCAGGGCGTCGGTCATGGGACACTTTCAAAATGGTGAAGATATGCAGCGTAACAACTTGCGGCAATCTATACTAGAGCCATATTTTTAATTTCAAATTCCGAAAATGCAATCATGCTCGACGAATCATGCTTGATGATCTAGCCCTGTTTGTCGCCATCGTCGAGGCGGGCAGCCTGCATGCGGCGGCCGTCAAGGAAGACTTGCCCGCCGCCACCGTCACGCGCCGGCTGCAGAAGCTGGAAAGCCAGCTCGGTTACCGTTTGCTGAACCGCAGCGCGCGCCGCCTGCAGCCGACGGCGGAAGGCTGGCAATACTACGAGCAGTGCCGTCCCCTCGTGCACGCGCTGCGGCAGGCGACGCAGCAGCTCGACGCCAGTCTGTCGGCCGTTTCGGGCAGTATCCGCGTGCTGGCGCCCGTGAACTTTGCCAGCGGCTTGCTGACGCCCGCCTGGGTCAGCTTCATGCAGCAGTATCCGGATATCCGCCTGGAACTGGAACTGTCGAACCTGCTGCAAGACCTCGTGGGCAGCGGCGCCGACCTGGCCATTCGCGTGGGCGCGCTCGACGATTCTTCGCTGATGCAGCGCCGCCTGGGCAGCGCCGCGCTGGTGATGGTGGCCGCGCCCGGCTACCTGGCGCGCGCGGGCGTGCCGCGCGACTTGCAGGAACTGGAAAAGCACGAGCTGATCGTGGCCGAACCGCTGCGCAGCTGGCGGCTGCGGCGGCCCGGCGACGGCGCCGAAATGCTGATCGAGCCGCAGGCGCGCCTCCGCGTCAACGAAATGCGCCTGGCCGTGGAAATGGCCGACGCGGGCATCGGCATCCTGCTGTGTCCGCTTTTGCAGTGCCGCGACGAGGTGGCGCGCGGTTCGCTCGTGCGCGTCTTGCCCGACTGGATGCCGCAGCCGCGCCACGTGTACGCCGTGTGGACGCAGCGGCGCTACCTGCCGGCCCGCGTGCGCGTGCTGCTCGAGCACCTGGCGGCGTTTGCGGCGGCCAACCCGCTGTTGAATGAGGATGCCGGTGCCGATGAGGTGGCTGCCCTGGCGCGCGGCGCGCCGGGAATCCTTTCTATTTAGTAATACCGAGCGCTTGTACTTTTCGCCAGGATCGCGTTAAGATAAAGCTGCACGCTTATCCAGCGGGCAATCTGGTGTTTTTTCGCGCAATCCGTCCCTATCCATGAGAGTAGCAATGAAATATCTGATCGTTCCCTTCTTGCTGGCCATCACTGGCTGCGAAGTACTGTATGACGCGAACCGGGACAAGATCGGCGAGTATTGCAACAGCCTCAATAATTTCGACGACCGCAACGCCTGCCGCAAGCGCAACCAGACCAGCTATCAGGAATACGTGCAGCAGCGCGACCAGCTGAAAAAGGGCAAGAGCGAAAAATAGGCTTGCCGCCGCCTGCGCCGCATGTGCTGCTTAAAAAAACAAACGCCGCTGACGAGTCAGCGGCGTTTTGCTTTGCGGGCCCCGGCCTGGCGACCGGGGCATGCATCAGATCAGTCGTCGGCGTAGATATTGTTGTCCTTGGTTTCCTTGACGAACAGGGTGCCGATCACGACAGTCGCCAGGGCGACGACGATCGGATACCACAGGCCGTAATAGATATCGCCCTTGAAGGCCACCAGCGCGAAGGCCGTGGTCGGCAGCAAGCCGCCGAACCAGCCGTTACCGATATGGTAGGGCAGGGACATCGACGTGTAACGTATACGCGTCGGGAACATTTCCACCAGCATGGCGGCGATCGGGCCATACACCATGGTCACGTACAGCACCAGGATGAACAGCAGCAAGACGACCATCGGCTTGTTGATCTGGTCTGGATCGGCTTTCGCAGGGTAGCCCGCTTCCTTGATGCCGGCGCCGATTTCTTTCTTCAGCGCTGCTTCATGGGCCTTGCTCTCGGCATCGAAGTTCAGGCCGTCCGGCGTCATGACGGCGTTAAACGACGTAAATTCCTTCGTGCCGATGCGTACCTTGGCGATGCTGCCCGCTGGCGCGTCTTCCTTCGTGTAGTTCACCGAGCTGTTCGACAGGAAGCCCGTGGCGATGTCGCACGACGACGGGAACTTCTTGGTGCCGGTCATGTTGAACTGGAAGTGGCAGGAAGCGGGATCGGCCACCACCACCACTGGCGAGTTCTTCAGTGCAGCTTCCAGCTGCGGATTGGCGAAGTGGGTCAGGCCGTTGAAGATCGGGAAGTAGGTCAGGGCGGCGATCAGGCAGCCGCCGAGGATGATGTACTTGCGGCCGATGCGGTCCGACAGGCTGCCGAAGAACAGGAAGAACGGCGTGGCCAGCAGCAGGGCGATGGCGACGAGCACGTTGGCCGTGGCCAGGTCCACTTTCAGGGTCTGGATCATGAAGAACAGGGCGTAGAACTGGCCCGTGTACCAGACGACGGCCTGGCCGGCGGTCAGGCCGATCAGGGCCAGGATGACGATCTTCAGGTTTTTCCACTTGCCGAACGCTTCCGTCAGCGGCGCCTTCGAGGTCTTGCCCTCGGCCTTCATCTTGGCAAACGCCGGCGATTCATTCATGGCCAGGCGGATCCACACGGAAATACCGAGCAGGATGACGGAAACGAGGAAGGGAATGCGCCAGCCCCAGGCCTCGAAATCCTTCTCGCCGGTCGCCAGGCGGGTGCCCAGGATGACCATCAGCGACAGGAAGAAGCCCAGCGTTGCCGTCGTCTGTATCCACGCCGTGAACGCGCCGCGCTTGCCTTCAGGCGCGTGCTCGGCCACATAGGTGGCTGCGCCGCCGTATTCGCCGCCCAGCGCCAGGCCTTGCAGGATGCGCAGGATGACGAGGATGATCGGTGCGGCGATGCCGATGGACGCATGGCCCGGCAGCAAGCCGACGATGAAGGTGGAGCCGCCCATGATCAGAATCGTGATCAGGAAAGTGTACTTGCGGCCGATCATGTCGCCCAGGCGGCCGAAGACCAGCGCGCCGAACGGACGCACGATGAAGCCGGCGGCAAAGGCCAGCAGCGCGAAAATGAAGGTGGTGGTGGGGTCGCCGATGAAGAATTGCTTGGCGATGATCGATGCTAGCGAACCGTACAGGTAAAAATCGTACCATTCAAAAACGGTGCCGAGCGAGGATGCAAAGATGACCTTGCGTTCCTCGGGCGTAATCGGCGTTCCCTTGGTGGACATTTTCCGTACGTCGGCCGAGCCGGATGGTGATGCCATGGTTTGTCTCCCTATGTTTTATAGTGAACTGGTGCCGAGGTCTTTTTGACCATTCTTGCAACAGCTTGGGGCGAGTGTGTTCTCCGAACCTTACGTCATGCTTGCTTGAAACTTACACCAAGCTTACAAATTGCCGATCATTCCAACTTTGCGAACGACCGTACTTAAATGTGCTATTCTCATTCCGCAGACACCCCACCCAATAATATCCCCACAAGGAGACACAGCATGAATGAAGCCGTCATCGTATCGACCGCCCGCACGGGCCTGGCCAAGTCCTGGAAGGGCGCGTTCAACATGACGCATGGCGCCACCCTGGGCGGCCATGTGCTGGCGGCCGCCGTCGAGCGCGCGCGCATCGAGGCGGAAGAAGTGGAAGACGTGCTGGTCGGCTGCGCCTTCCCCGAAGGCGCCACGGGCGGCAATATCGCGCGCCAGGTGGCCTTGCGCGGCGGCTGCCCCGTCACCACGGCCGGCATGACCGTCAACCGCTTCTGTTCCTCGGGCTTGCAGGCCATCGCCCTGGCGGCGCAACGCATCATCGCGGGCGAAGGCGATATCTATGCGGCCGGCGGCGTGGAGTCGATTTCCTGCGTGCAAAATGAAATGAACACGCATATGTACAGGGAAGTCTGGCTGCAGCAGCACAAGCCGGAAGTCTACTGGCCCATGCTGCAGACGGCCGAAACCGTGGCCAAGCGCTACCAGATTTCGCGCGAGCGCCAGGATGCCTACGGTGCGCAAAGCCAGCAGCGCGCCGCCGCGGCCCAGGCGGCCGGCCTGTTCGACGCGGAAATCGTGCCGATGACCACCATCATGGGCGTGGCCGACAAGGCCAGCGGCATGCTGGTGTCGCGCGAAGTGACGATTGCCGCCGACGAAGGCATCCGTGCCGACACGACGTATGACGGCGTGGCGAAGATCCGCCCCGCCATGCCCGGCGGCGTCATCAGCGCCGGCAATGCCAGCCAGTTTTCCGACGGCGCGTCCATGGCCATCGTGATGAACTCGAAAGTGGCCGAAGCGAAAGGCCTGCAGCCGCTGGGCATCTTCCGCGGCCTTGCCGTGGCCGGCTGCGAACCCGATGAAATGGGTATTGGCCCCGTCTACGCGATTCCGAAACTGCTGAAAAAGGCGGGCTTGACGGTGGCCGACATCGGTCTGTGGGAACTCAACGAAGCGTTCGCCGTGCAAGTGCTGTATTGCGCCGACACCCTGGGCATCCCCATGGACCGCCTGAACGTCAATGGCGGCGCGATTGCCGTCGGCCACCCATACGGCGTGTCGGGCGCGCGCCTGACGGGCCACGCTTTGATCGAAGGCAAGCGCCGCGGCGTCAAATACGTGGTGGTGACCATGTGCATCGGCGGCGGGCAGGGCGCGGCGGGGCTGTTCGAAGTGCTGTGATGCTTGCTTGGCAGCCAGTCTGCGGGCGGCCTGAGTGCCGCCCGTTTTCTTTTGCCGCTCACTTTCTGCAAGGCACGCCGATAGCGGGTACAGTAATGCTTCATTAATAAACAAGCAGCCTGCCACCATGATCAAGCACATCGTTTTCTGGAAACTCAAAGACCACGCCGAAGGCGCCGACCGCGCCACGAATGCCCTGAAACTGAAAGCCCTGCTCGATTCCTGTTCGGATCTGGTCCCCGGCATCCTGAAATTCGAGGCAGCCGTGGCCCAGCCGGGCCTGGAAGCGACCTACGACATCGTCCTGTACAGCGAGTTCGCCAGCCGCGAAGCGCTCGATGCCTACCAGAACCATCCCGAGCACGTGAAAATCAAGCCGTTTTTTGGCGCCGTGCGGGAAGCGCGACAGTGCATGGACTACGAAGTGTAAATCCGGGGTCAGACCCGCCGGGTCTGACCCCAGCTCTTGCGTTACGGGCTAAATTCTGAATTCACCCCACAAACAGGAACCCTTATGACCACCTACCAACGCATCGTCCTCGCCTCGCGCCCCACGGGAGAAGTGCAGCCGGATAACTTCCGTCTGGAAACCAAAGACATTCCCGCCATCACGGATGGGCAACTGCTGGTGCGCAACCAGTTCCTGTCGCTCGATCCCTATATGCGCGGGCGCATGAGCACGAATAAAAGCTATGCGGCGCCGCAAGCGCTCGATGAAACCATGATCGGCGGCACGGTGGGCGTGGTGCTCGAGTCTAAGCATCCAAAGTTCGCCGTCGGCGACACGGTGGTGGGGACCCTGGGCTGGACGGAAGTGGCCGTGTCGGACGGCACGATGCTGCGCAAGGTCGATACGACGCACATCCCCGCGTCGGCCTACCTGGGCGCCGTCGGCATGCCGGGCATGACGGCATGGTATGGCTTGAACCAGATCATGGCGCCGAAAGCGGGCGAAACGGTGGTCGTGTCGGCCGCCAGCGGCGCCGTGGGTAGCGTCGTGGGCCAGCTGGCGAAACTGAAAGGTTGCAGGGTCGTCGGCATCGCGGGCGGGGCGGAGAAGTGCGCATATGTCGTCGACGAGCTGGGTTTTGATGCCTGCGTCGACTACAAGGCGGGCAACTTGGAAGCCGACCTGGCGGCTGCCACGCCGGACGGCATCGACGCCATCTTTGAAAACGTGGGCGGCGCCGTATTCGACGCGGCCCTGGCGCGCACCAACGCGTTTGGCCGCGTGGCCCTGTGCGGCTGGATAGCCGGCTACAACGGCGAACCGACGCCGCTCAACAATGCGCGCTTCATCCTCACCAACCGCCTCACCATGCGCGGTTTCATCGTTTCCGAGCAGCCGGAATTCTGGCCGCAAGGCCTGGCGGAACTGGGTACCCTGGTGGCGACGGGCAAGCTGAAATTCCGCGAATCCGTGGCCGAGGGCCTGGCCAGCGCGCCGGAAGCCTTCATCGGCCTGTTGAAAGGCCGTAACTTCGGCAAGCAGCTGGTCAAGCTCAGCTGATCTCCCTCTCGAAAGGCAGGCCGTGCGACAATAACGGCCTGTCTCTTTCTACCTTACACCATGACCAAGCACACCATCCGCCTCGGCGACTGGGCCACCCTGGGCCTTGATGCCACCGCCATCCGTTTTGAAGTCTTCGTCGATGAACAGAAAGTGCCGGCCGAGATCGAACTCGACGACATGGACGCCGTCTGCCTGCATGCCGTGGCCTATGACGACGCGGGCAATGCCGTCGGCACGGGCCGGCTATTGCCCGATGGCCACATCGGCCGCATGGCCGTGCGCCAGTCTGGCCGGGGCACGGGCGTGGGCGGCGCCATTTTGACCTTGCTGATGGACAAGGCGCGCGAACGCGGTGATGCGGCGGTGGTGCTGAACGCGCAAACCGTGGCCGCGCCATTCTATGCGCGCCACGGTTTCGTGCAGCAGGGGGACGTGTTTGAAGAGGCCGGGATTGCGCATGTGGAGATGCGGCTGCAGTTTTAAACGGTGCTTCCGGTGTTGTCGGATTACGGCCTGCGGCCCTAATCCGACCTACGCCGACCTACGCCGGCTTGTGGCGGCCATGGCAGGTCGGGTTAGCGCGAAGCGCGTAACCCGACACCACCAGCACCATCAGGTGTTGTCGGATTACGGCCTGCGGCCTAATCCGACCTACGCCGGCTTGTGGCGGCTATGGCAGGTCGGGTTAGTGCGAAGCGCGTAACCCGACACCACCAGCACCATCAGGTGTTGTCTGATTACGGCCCTTCGGTCCTAATCCGACCTACGCCGGCTTGTGGCGGCTATGGCAGGTCGGGTTAGCGCGAAGCGCGTAACGCGACACCACCAGCACCATCAGGTGTTGTCGGATTACGGCCTGCGGCCTAATCCGACCTACGCCGGCCTGTGGCGGCTATGGTAGGTCGGGTTAGCGCAAAGCGCGTAACCCGACACCACCAGCACCATCAGTTCTGCGCGTGGCTCTGGCGCCATTTGTCCAGGATCACGGCCAGCACGATCACGACACCTTTCGCCACATACTGCCAGAACGACGACAGCCCCAGGATCGTCAAGCCATTGTTCATCACGCCGATGATCAGGGCGCCGATGACGGTGCCCCAGACGGAACCGACGCCGCCCATCAGGCTCGTGCCGCCGAGCACGACGGCCGCGATGGCGTCCAGCTCATAGCCCGTGCCCCAGTTGCCGTTGGCCGCATACAGACGGCTGGCCGACATGGCGCCGCCCAGGCCCGCGAACAGGCCGCTGATGGTGTAGACAAACATCAGCACGAGACCGACCTTGATGCCCGTCAAACGGGCCGCCTGGATATTGCCACCCACGGCGTAGATATGCAGGCCCAGGGTGGTCTTGCGCAAAATAAACCAGGTCAGCAGGACGACGGCGGCGGCCAGCCAGATCAGCCAGGGCACGGCCAGGAAGCTGCCGTTGCCCATCCATTCAAAGCTGGGAATTTCCGTGTTCAGCACGCTGGTGCCGTCGGCCAGCAGATAGGCCGCGCCGCGCAGGGCCGTCATGGTGCCCAGCGTCACGACGAAGGGGTTCAGGCCGACGAGGGCGACCAGCACGCCGTTCAGCGCGCCCAGCAGCAAGCCGACGATGAGGAAGGTGGGAATCGAAAAGCCGGCGAACTGGGCAGACAAGGACATCAGCATGCCTGCCACGGCCGAGACGGCCAGCACGGAGCCGACCGATAAATCGATGCCGCTGGTCAGGATGACGAAAGTCATGCCCGAGGCCAGCACGATGTTGATCGATACCTGGCGGAAGATATTCATGGTGTTGTTGCTGGTCATGAACGTGGACGTGCCGTCTGCCGAGAAATACACGGTCAGGCCATACATGGCCAGATACAGCACGACCAGCACGGGCAGCATGCCCAGGCGGCGCATCAGGTTCGAGGCATTGAAGGGTTCGCCGGCGCGCGGGGCGCCGCGGGTGGTACTCGTTGTCATGGTCTATCTCCTGAATGATTATTCTTATGCCGCTTCCAGCTGGGTGGCGTAAGCGAGGATGTTTTCCTGCGTGATATCGTCGCCCGTCACTTCGCCCGTCAGGCGTCCTTCGCACATCACCATCACGCGGTCGCAGATGCCGACCAGCTCGGCCAGTTCGCTGGAAATGCACAGGACGGCCGTGCCCGCGTCCGCCAGCTGGTGGATGATCTTGTAGATTTCGCTCTTCGCGCCCACGTCCACGCCCCGCGTCGGTTCGTCGAGGATGAGGACCTTGGGCGCGATGGCCAGCCAGCGTGCCAGCAAGACTTTCTGCTGGTTGCCGCCAGACAAGCCCCCGACGATGCCGTCCGGGCCGGAGACCTTGACGTTCAGGTTGGCAATCGCCTCGCGCGTCAGCTGGGTCAGGGCGCCACGGTTGACCACGCCCGCCGTCGCATGCCTGGACAGGATATTCATCGACATGTTTTCCATGGCCGACAACTGCATGAACAGGCCCAGGCTCTTGCGGTCTTCCGGCAGATAGCCGATGCCGTGGCGTATCGCCGCCAGCGGCCGCTGGATGTGCACTTCCTGGCCGTCCAGCCACACTTGCCCCGATTGTTTCTTGTCCGCGCCAAAGATCAGCCGCGCCAGTTCCGTGCGGCCCGCGCCGACCAGGCCGGCAAGTCCCGTCACTTCGCCCGCATGCAGGGCGAACGAGGCGGGCTTGACCTTGCCGCCGCCTACCTTGTCCACGCGCAAGCGCTCGGCGCCGCGCGTGGTGCGCCGCTGGTGCGCATAAAAGTCGTCGGCGGGGCGGCCCACCATCATTTGCACGACTTTCTTTTGATCCAGCTCATCCTTGCCCAGCTCGCCCACATAGGCGCCGTCGCGCAGCACCGTGATGCGGCGCGCCAGGCGTTCCACCTCGGCCATGCGGTGGCTGATGTAGAGCACGGCGAGACCCTTGTCGCGCTGCTCTTCGATGATGCGGAACAATTGTTCTGTTTCCCGGTCGGACAGGGCGGCAGTGGGCTCGTCCATGATCAGGATGCGGCTTTCGTGCACGAGGGCGCGGGCGATTTCCACCTGCTGCTGCTCGGCGATCGACAGAGTCGATACCATGGTGTCCGCGTCGAAGCGGGAACCGAGGTCGGCCAGGATGGCGTTCGTGCGCGCGCGCATCTCGCCGCCCTTGACGGTCCAGAACGGTCCTTGCGGCTCGCTGCCCATGAAGACGTTCTGCGCCACCGTCATGTTCTTGGCCACGCTCAGTTCCTGGTAAATCAGGTTGATGCCCAGGGCGCGGGCCTCGCCCGGGTTGCGGATACGGATCGGCTTGCCGTCGAGAAGGATTTCGCCCGCATCGGGGGTGTACACGCCCGAGAGGATCTTCATCAGGGTGCTCTTGCCGGCGCCATTCTCTCCCATCACGGCATGGATTTCGCCGCTGCGCACCGTCAGGTGCACGCCGCGCAGCGCGCGCGTGGCGCCGAAGCGCTTCTCGATGCCGCGCATTTCAAAAATAATATTGTCGCTCATGACTGTCCTTCCTTGCTGGTGAAACTGGCGCCGCCCGCGAACTGGCCGGCGGCGCCACGTGGTTCAGGTCAGGCAGATCAGTTCTTTACCCAGCCCGTGTAGGTGGCGACGTTTTCCTTGGTGATGGCCGGGGTCGGCAACAGCACCATGGTCTGCTTCGGCGTACGGCCGTTCATGATGTCGTAGCCCATCTGCACGGCATCGGTCGCCATGCGGTACGGGTTTTGCGCCGAGGTGGCGGCAAACAGGCCGGCCTTGTTTTTCAGGGCGTTCTGGCCATCGGGCGCGCCATCGACGGCCGTGATCAGTTTCACGTCCGTACGCTTCGATTGCTTGATCGCCAGTTCGGCGCCGATGCCCGTCGGATCGTTGATGGCGAACACGCCGTCGATCTTCGGATGGGCCGTCAGCAGATTCGACATCACGGTCATGCCGCCGTCGCGGCTGCCGCCCGCGTTCTGGTTGTCGGACAGGATCTTGATATCCTTGAACGCGGCCAGGGTTTTCTTGCAGCCATTGACGCGGTCAATCACGGACGTGACGGGCGGGCCGTTGAGAATCACCACATTGCCCTTGCCGCCGATCTGCTTGGCCAGGTAGGCGCACGAGACGTCGCCGGCCATGGTGTTGTCGGACATCACGGTGGCCGAAGCGCCCACGGCGCCCACGTCGACGGCGATCACGACCACGCCCGCATTGCGCGCTTTCTTGATGGCCGGGGCGATGCCTTTGGAATCGACGGCGTTCAGGATGATGATGTCGGTCTTGTTGGCGATGAAGTTTTCGATCTGGTCCACCTGGGTGTTCAGGTCATACTTGCTGGACACCGTGGTGACTTTCACGCCGGGGCCGCCCAGCTTTTTCGCGCTTTCTTCCGCGCCGCGGCCAATCGCCACGAAGAACGGGTTGGCCAGGTCGCCCACGCTCACGCCGATCGATTTCAGCGGTTTGTCGGCAGCGAAGGCGCCGCAGGCGGCGGACAGCAGCAGGGTGGCGGTAATGACTTTTTTCATGAGGATCTCCAAGGGTTTTTATTGTAAAAACAAACGGTGCTACGGGTAAAAAACTGGGTGCAAACTTATTGGCTGCGTAATTTCTCGATCATGGCATCGAGCTTGCCCGCATCGACGGCAAAGCCGCGGATACCTTCGGCCAGCTTTTCGGTGGCCATCGCATCGTCGTTCAAGGCGTAGCGGAAGGCCGCCTCGTCATACGTGACGGCCGGCTGCGCCGCGCCCAGGTCGCCGCCCAGCGCGCGCTCGAACGGTTCGCTCGACGCTTCGAGCTTGGCCAGCAAGTCGGGGCTGATGGTCAGCAAGTCGCAGCCGGACAGGGCCGTGATCTGTCCCACGTTGCGGAAGCTGGCGCCCATCACTTGCGTGGCGATGCCATGTTGCTTGTAGTAATTAAAGATGCGCGTGACCGACTGCACGCCTGGATCGTTGGACAGGCTGCGCGCCGCTTCGTCCCAAGCCGCGCCCAACGATTTTTTATGCCAGTCGTAGATGCGGCCCACGAACGGCGAAATCAGCCGCACCTTCGCGTCGGCGCAGGCGACGGCCTGGCAAAAGGCGAACAGCAGGGTCAGGTTGCAAAAGATGCCGTCTTTTTCCAGTTCGCGCGCGGCCTGGATGCCTTCCCAGGTGGCGGCGACCTTGATCAGCACGCGCTCGCGGCCAATGCCGGCTTGCTCGTACAGGGCGATCAGGCGGCGTCCGCGGGCCACGGTAGCGTCGCGGTCAAAGCTCAAACGGGCATCGACTTCCGTCGACACGCGGCCAGGCACCACTTTCAAGATTTCCAGGCCGAAGCGCACCAGCACCTGGTCGACGATATCGTCGAGCGAGGCATGCTTGTGGGCTGCGACCGTGCTCTCCAGCAAGGGCGCGTAATCGGGCTGCAGCACGGCTTTTAAAATCAGCGACGGATTGGTGGTGGCGTCTTGCGGCGCGAAGCGGGCCAGTTGCAAAAAGTCGCCCGTGTCGGCGACGACGGTGCTGTGTTGCTTCAATTGTTGCAGCTGATTCATTGCTATTCCTTATCACTGAGTTGGTGCAGAGCTTGCACGGCTGGAAAAAGGCTACGGTAGCGGTCGTAGCGGATGCTCAAGGCTGCGCTGTGCGCGGCATCGGGCAGGAAAGTGTTTTTGACGGGCAATCCCTGCGTCAGCAGGCTGGCGTCGCCGATGGCGGCAAAGCCCAGCTTGGCCGCACCGAGGCTGGCCGACAGTTCGCTGTTGTGCAGGGTGCGCATTTCGCGTCCCAGCACGTTGGCCAGCAGCTGCGCCCAGTACTGGCTGCGCGCGCCGCCGCCCACCAGCATGCAGTGGGGAACGACGGCACCCGTCGAGGTGACGGCCGCCATGGCATCGCGCAAGGCGAACGCCACGCCTTCGAGCACGGCGTAGCCGAGCTGCGCCGGCGTGCTGTCGTGGCCCAGTTGCAAAAAGGCGCCGCGCACTTGCGGGTCGTTATGCGGCGTGCGCTCGCCCGACAGATACGGCAGGAACAGCGGTGCGGACGGTGCGATGACAGTGTCGAGCGGCAAGCCCGCTTCCACGAGGGCCAGCAGGGCGGCCTCGTCGGGCTGGCCCAGCACGCCGGTGGCCCAGCGCAGACAGCTGGCGCCCGACAGGATCGCGCCCATCGCATACCAGCGGCCGGGCAGGGCGTGGCAAAAGCTGTGCACGCCGCCGGCCGGGTTGCCCAGCGGCTGCTCGGTGACGGACACGATGGCGGCGCTGGTACCCAGCGAAATGAAACTGTCGCCGCCGTTGACGGCGCCGATGCCTACGGCCGAGACGGGGTTGTCGCCCCCGCCACCGGCCACCACCACGTCCATCGGCAAGCCCAGCTGGTCTGCGATGGCCGCCTGCACGGTACCCGTGGCAGCGTCGCCTTCGGCCAGCGCCGGCATCTGTTCGGGCACCAGGCCGCAAGCGGCCAGCATGGGCGCGAACCAGGCACGGTTGGCCTCGTCCAGCCACAGGGTGCCGGCCGCGTCGGACATGTCCGTCAGTTTGATTCCCGTCAAGCGCAGGCGCAGATAGTCTTTCGGCGACAGCAGGCAGGCGATGGCGGCAAACGCGGCCGGCTCATGCTTTTGCAGCCACAGCAGTTTTGGCGCCGTCAGGCCCGCCATGGGCAAGCTGCCCGTCACGTCCGCGTAGGCGGGATAGTCGCGCGCCAGGCTCGCCGCCTCGGCTTCGGCGCGCGCGTCGTTCCACAGGATGGCGGGACGGATCACCTTGTCGTGACTATCGAGCAGCACGGCGCCATGCATCTGGCCCGACAGGCCGATGCAGGCGATCTGCGCATAGTCCTGCGGCCAGCCGGCGCGCAGTTGGGCCAGTGCGTTGACGCAGGCGGCCCACCAGTCTTGCGGCGACTGTTCGGACCAGCCCGGATGCGGGCGGCTGGTATCGATGCGCACGGAGGCCTGGCCGCGCACGTTGCCAGTGCCGTCCATCAGCACGGTTTTCAGTTCGGAGGTACCGAGGTCGATACCGAGGGAAATCGCTGGATGCATGTTGATTTACAGTGAAAGGTCAGGGGCAGCCGCAGGAGTTGCGTACGCGCAAGGTAGGCGACAAGCGCTGCACATGCTGGGCGCGGCCCGGGTTGGCGATACGGTCGATCAACAGGTCGACGGCCATGGCGCCCAGCTCCTCGAGCGGCTGCGCCATCACGGTCAGGCGGGGGCTGAAGTAATCGGCCCAGTCGAAATCATCGAAGCCGGCCAGCGCGACGTCTTGTGGTACCGCAATGTGAGCATCGCGCAAGGCGTGCATGGTGCCGATGGTCATCAGGTTATTGCCGGCCACGATGGCTGTCGGGCGCTGTCCGACGGGCAGGGCCAGCAACTCGCGCGTGGCCGCGCCGCTGCGCTCGAGGTTGGAGTCGCCCGAGCGCAGCAGGTCCGGGTCGAAGGCGATATTGGCACGCTGCAAGGCCAGGCGGTAGCCTTCGATACGCTCGTGTGTCGTGGACAGGCCCGGTGCGCCGCTGATGAAGCCGATGCGGCGGTGGCCGTGGGCCGCGATCAGATGGCTGACCAGTTCGGCAGTCGCCTCGATGTTTTCCACGCCCACCTGGTCGAATGGTTGCGGCGACATGCGGTCGACCAGCACGGAAGCGATCTTGTTGCTGGTCAAGTAGTCGAGGGTGCGATGGTGCGAGTCGCCCGAAGGCGCCAGCACGATGCCGTCGACCCGGCGCTGGTGCAAGTTCTGCACCACCTTGAGTTCCTGTTCGGGATCGTCATGCGTATCGGAAAACAGCATCATCAAACCGTGGCGCGTGCAGGCCGCCTCGATGGCGCGCACGGTTTCACTGAAGTAATGATTGGTGAAAGCGGAAATGGCCACGCCGATGGTGCCCGACGAGGAGCCGGCCAGGGCGCGCGCCAGCATGTTCGGCACATAGCCGATCTGCTGCATGGCCGCGTTGACGGCGGCGACGGTTTTCGGGCTGACCTTGCGGGTGCCGTTGAGTACGTGCGAAACGGTCGACAACGATACGTCCGCCGCCCGCGCTACATCTTCCATGGTGGCCATGGTGTCTCCTGATGGTTTTATTCTTATTGTGTGCTGCGATAGTGTGCGGCTGTGTCGCCGCGTTGGAATCTATCGTAAACAAAAGAAAGCGCTTGCGCAAGCGCTTTCTTTTTTGTGCGGATGGGTGGATGGTGGGTTTTCGATGAGGATAGAGAAAGCTTGCGTAGGTCGGATTAGCGCGCCAGAGGCGCGCGTAATCCGACATCGGGGACGGTGGTGATGCCGGTTGAGGGCGCTGGTGTTGTCGGGTTACGCGCTTGCGCGCTAACCCGACCTACTGGATCACCAGCTCATGCAATTCGCCGGGCGAGTCCGGGAACAGTTTTACGACGGTGGACGTGCGCGTGCCGTAGCCCGGTGTTTCGATGCAGACGGCGGACAGCACGCGCTCGAGGTCGAGCGGCACGCCCGTGTCGGGCAAGCGGAAGTCCGGGGCGCGCGTGGTGTCGGCCAGCATGTCGAAGTAGGCCTCGTCGGGGGCGCCCTGGCACAGCAGGCTGGCGAACTGGGCCTTGGTCTTCAGGACCTTCGGCCACGGCGCGTCGAGCAGGGCGTTCGACAGGCCGTAGATGCCCGGTTCCAATGGCTGGCCATTGCGCGCATCGCCATCGCCGCGGTTGGAAAACCAGATCAGCGTATCCGCATCGCCCAGCACCAGGTTAAAACCGTTGTAGGCTTTGCATCCGGTGCGGATTTGCGCGATATAGTCTTGCGGCGACATGTCGCCGGCCAAATAGTCCGCCACCAGGGCGCCGCGCGAGGGGGCGTCCGGGTTGCGGTCTTGCGGACTGCGGATATTCGTGATGGCGGCAAAGCGTGAGCTGCCGCTGCCGGCCTGGGTGATGCCCATCCAGCTGCCGCCCGCCTGCAGGTCGCGGCCCGCATACACTTGCGGGTGCTCGGGCCAGGCCCCGGCGGGGGCGCTGGCGCGTTCATAGAATTCGTCGCGGTTGGCGGCGGCAATCAGCGGAATATGCGGATTGACTTTCCAGGCAAAAACGATCAGGCACATGGGGGCAAATCCATGAACACTTCCGTATGGCGCGCGCCGGCCGTCAGGGCCAGCAAGCCCGCCTCGTCGGCGGCAGCGGCCAGCAAGTCCGCAAAGCCTTCGCCGACGACGGGATAGATTTCCATCCACGTCTGCAAGCCATCCTTGGCTTCGGGGCGGCGCTTCAGTTGCGGCGCTACGCCGGACGCGGCCGCCAGCTTGGCCTGCAAGGCGCGGACCCTGGCTTCCAGCGCCTGGGCGTGCTCTTCCTTGACCTGATAATAAATGTACAAATCTTTCATGGCATTCTCACAAGTCGAGTGCGTCAAGCACGTAAGGCATGGGCAGGAAATGCACGGCCGCACCCTGGGCCGAGCCGTAGCGCACGGCGCCGGCGGCGCTTGAACCTTCTTCGATCGCCCCCAGCTTCATTTCGACGAGGGCGTCAAAGCCGCCCACGCCGTTCGGCGCGGCGTTGACGACCATGCCGCAAGGCTGTTCGGGGTCGCTGACGGCAAACAGTTCGCCGCCGGCCACGACGCTTGCGTTAGCGATGCTGACGAGGGTGGTGCGGCGCTTGAGCTTGCCCAGGTACTGGCTGCGCGCGACGATTTCCTGGCCCGGGTAGCAGCCTTTCTTGAAATTGACGCCGCCCAGCAGCTCGAAATTGACCATCTGCGGCACGAATTGCTCTTGCGTGGCGGCAGTGATCTGCGGGATGCCCGCATGGATGTCCGACAAGTGCCAGGCGTCATTGCCGCCCTTGGCCAGCTGTTGCACCAATTGCGGCCACACGTCGCGCGCCGTGGCGGCGGACGTCAGCCATTCATAGCGGGGGCTGCCGAAGGCATCGGCCACGCGCAGCAGGGTGCCCGGCGCATGTTCGACTTTGCTGAACGGCGCGGCGGGCAGGGCGGGGAACCAGGCGGACAGGGCCGCGCCGGCTTGCTTGCCGCCGAGGCCCAGCATGACCTGGTTCGCTGCATCAAAGGTCGCATCGTGCAGCTTGGCCTTGGCGCGCAGCACGAACATCTGCAGGCGCTTCTGGATGGCGGGCTGTATGGCGCGCGGCAATTGCAGATAAATGGTGGTGGCGTTGCGCCACATCAAAAAACTGGCCAGCAGGCGGCCCTTCGGCGTGCAGTAGCCGGCCAGGCGCACTTGCTCCTGGCTCAGGTGTTCCACGTCGTTGGTCAGCTGGCCGTGCAGGAAACTGGCTGCCTCGTCGCCGGTCAGGCCGATCAAGCCCTGGTCCGTGATGGCCGCGACAAAACCTTCTTGCAGCTGGGACACTGTCAGGGACTGGCCAAAATCGGCGATAGGGGCGGCGGCGATGGGGGCGGTGCCGTCAGGCGCGCCATCGATGGCAGCGGGGCGGGCGCCTTGGGCGGTTAAAAATTGATTCCAGTTATTCATAATTTCCATTAGATCAGCGATTAAGCATTATCATTACGGGTTCATTATAGTGATGTCGCGCAGATTGCGTCGGCAGCGGCAAGATTGCCAGTGTTGGCGCCGCTTTGCGCGTACTTGCTTCACAAATGAACGATCATAACAAGCGCGCGCTGCCCGCCAGCGAGTGCATCACAAGAATCGGAACAATGGCTTTCTTTAAAAAACTTGTAGTCAGTTCAGTCATCGCCGCCATCGGCGTGGGCGGTACTTTTGTGTACTGGGCGCAGCAGCCCATCACCACGGACGGCGAAGCGATCCCGTTTACGATTGCGCCCGGCAGCGGCGCGCATGCGGCCGGCCAGCAGATCGCGGACGCGGGCGTGCCCATCGTGCCCATCCTGTTCAACATGCTGGCGCGCATCGAAGGCAAGACCTCGAAGATCAAGGCCGGTTCCTACGAGCTGAAGCCGGGCACGACGCCGCAGCGTCTGATCACGCAACTGGCGCGCGGCGAGTTCGCGCAGGAATCCTTGACCATCATCGAAGGCTGGACCTTCAGGCAGATGCGCATGGCCATGGCCAGCCATCCTGGTCTCAAGCACGATACCGTGGGCCTGTCCGACAAGGAACTGATGGCGAAGATCAGCCCCGAATATGTGCTGCCGGAAGGCTTGTTCTTCCCGGACACGTATCTGTTCGCCAAGGGCGCCAGCGAAATGCAGATTTTCAAGCAGGCGCACGCGGCCATGATAGGCCGCCTGTCCGAAGCGTGGTTCAAGCGCGATCCGGCCTTGCCGTATAAAAACCCGTACGAGGCGCTGATCATGGCGTCCATCGTGGAAAAAGAAACGGGACAAAAGTCCGAGCGCGCCATGATCGCCGGCGTGTTCGTCAACCGCCTGAAGACGGGCATGCTGCTGCAGACGGACCCCACCGTGATCTATGGCATGGGCGACAACTACCAGGGCAAGATCCGCAAACGCGACCTGGAAGCGGACACCCCGTACAATACTTACACGCGCGGCGGCTTGCCGCCCACGCCGATCGCCCTGGCTGGCGCGCAATCGCTGACGGCGGCGCTGGCGCCGGCCCGCACGCAGGCGCTGTATTTCGTCGCGCGCGGCGACGGCACCAGCCAGTTCTCGGCCAACTTGCCCGACCATAACCGCGCCGTGAACCAGTACCAGCGCTAATATCCTTATCAAATCAAGAGCTTCATGACACAACACTATCAACCGCGCTTCATCACCTTCGAAGGCATCGACGGCGCGGGCAAGTCGACGCATATCGGCTTTGTTGCCGATTACCTGCGGCAGCGGGGCGTGAGCCTCGTCTCGTCGCGCGAACCGGGCGGCACCAGCCTGGGCGAAAAGCTGCGCGAACTGCTGCTGCATGAAAAGATGCACCTGGAAACGGAAGCCTTGCTGATGTTCGCCAGCCGCCGCGAACACATCGCGCAAGTCATCGCGCCCGCCCTGGAACGGGGCGAGTGGGTCATTTCCGACCGCTTTACCGATGCCAGCTTCGCCTACCAGGGCGGCGGCCGGGGCATGGACTTGCGCAAGATGGAGCAGCTGGAAGCGTGGGTGCACCCGCATTTGCAGCCGGACATCACATTCCTGTTCGATGTGCCGCTGGCCGTGGCTAGAGCCCGCCTGGATGCCACGCGCGCACTGGATAAATTCGAGCAGGAGCGATCGGATTTCTTTGCCGCCACGCGCAATGAGTATTTGCGCCGCGCGGCCCAGTTCCCGCAGCGTTTCCGCATCATCGATTCCACGCAAAGCATTGCCGATATTCAAGTGCAGCTCGCGCAATTGCTTGATGTATTGCTTGCACAAAGCACTGTAACGCGCTGATTTAAAAGAAGAAGATATGACAAGTTCTCTGTATCCGTGGCAACAGGACGCGTGGCAGCAGCTGCAAGCCCTGCGCCCGCGCATGCCGCACGCCATCCTGTTCCATGGCGCGCAAGGCATCGGCAAGGCCGACTTCATCGAGCATTTTGCGCAGGCGCTGCTGTGCGAAGACGTGCGCGCCGACGGCCATGCCTGCGGCGCCTGCGCCTCGTGCGGCTGGTTTAGCCAGGGCAACCATCCCGATTACCGCCGCGTGCGTCCGGAAGCGCTGGAAGACGAAGTGGCCGACGACGGCGAAGAGGGCGAGGGCGCGAAGAAAAGCGCCAAGACCAAGACGCCGTCGAAAGACATCAAGATCGAACAGATCCGCAACCTGGCCGACTTCATGAACATTTCCACGCACCGGCAAGGCTTGCGCGTGGTCGTGCTGTACCCGGCCGAGGCGCTCAACACGCCCGCCTCGAACGCCTTGCTGAAGACCCTGGAAGAGCCGCCGCCGGGCACCTTGTTCCTGCTGGCCTCGAACAGCCTGGACCGCCTGCTGCCGACGATCTTGTCGCGCTGCAGGAAATTTGCCTTGCCCATGCCCAGCCACGAACAGGCCTTGACGTGGCTCAAGGCTCAAGGCTTGAACGATGCGGACAGCTGGCTGCGCGAGCAGGGCGGCGCGCCGCTGGCCGCGCTGGCCCAGTCCGAATCGGGCGGTCGCGAGGAAACGGAACAGTTGCTGCAAGTGCTGGCCAATCCCGGCGTGGAAGCGGCCCTGAAGGCGGCCGACAAATTGCAGAAGGCGCCGCTGGCGCCGCTCGTGGCATCGCTCCAGCGCTGGCTGTACGACGTGTTCTCCGTTAAATTGTCCGGCACCATCCGCTACTACCCGCGCCACCGGCGCGAACTGGAAGCGCTGGCCGGGCGCATCAACGTCAGCCGCCTGATGGCCGCCATCAAGGCGGCGAATGAGCGCCGCGCGATTGCCGAACACCCCTTGTCGCCCAAGCTGTTCCTCGAAGACATGCTGCTGGACTACGCGTCAAGTTGCCAATGAAATCAAGGGCTTGTGTTACTAAGTTAATGTAAATTATCTCTGCGCCGTTTGCCACGCTTGACCCCCGGTGTTACAGTCAGGCACTGGACAGCAACGGAGGCGTGCATGCAACGAGTCACTGGCATTGGCGGCATCTTTTTCCAGGCGCAAGACCCGGCCGCGCTGCGCGCCTGGTACCAGCGTCACCTGGGTCTGGACGTGCAGCCCTGGGGCGGCGCGGCCTTCACCTGGACGGACGCCGCTGGCCAGCCCACTGGCGGCACCACCATCTGGTCCGTGGCAGCGCGGGACAGCGAGCAGTTCGCGCCCGGCAAGGCGTCCTTCATGATCAATTACCGGGTCGACGACCTCGATGTGCTGCTGCAAGCGCTGCGCGACGAAGGCTGTAATGTGCTGGACAAGGCGCCGGACTCGGAATACGGCCAGTTCGGCTGGGTTATCGATCCCGAGGGCAACAAGGTGGAACTGTGGCAGCCGCCAGAAGGGCAGTAGGCGGGGCAATAGGCGAAACCTGCGCCATTCAGCGATAATACCGGCTCAGATAACGATCCCTATTGATTATGCGCGACATTATTGCTGGATTCCTACGTTTCCAAAAAGAGGTTTTTCCTGAGCGCCGCGAGTTGTTCAAGACCCTGGCCACGGGGCAAACCCCGAAGGCCCTGTTCATTTCCTGCTCGGACAGCCGCATGGTGCCCGAACTGGTGACGCAGCGCGAGCCGGGCGAACTCTTCGTGATCCGCAACGCGGGCAACATCGTGCCTTCGTACGGCCCGGAGCCGGGCGGCGTCAGCGCCACGGTGGAATTTGCCGTGTCCGCCCTGAACGTGAGCGACATCGTCATTTGCGGCCATTCCGATTGCGGCGCGATGAAGGCGATCGCCACCTGCGCCTGCCTCGATCACATGCCGGCCGTGCGCAGCTGGCTGCACCACGCCGATGCTGCGCGCATGATCAACGAATCGGTCGACCATCCGACGGAGCAGTCGCGCATCGACGGCATGGTGCGCGCCAACGTGGTCGCGCAACTGAATAACCTGCGCACGCATCCCTCGGTGGCGCTGGCCATGGCGCAACATCGCCTGACCCTGCATGGCTGGGTGTACGACATCGAGAACGGTTCGCTCGACGCGCTCGACGAATCGACCGGCAACTTCGTTCCGCTCGCGGAACATCCGGCCTCGCAGATGTAATCGGCTGCCAGCATCCGAACCGCCCCGGCAGGGGATGCGCGCCGCCGCCGTTCCCCTGCCAGTTTTTGCTCCCTCCGGTACAATCCCGCCTTATGTATATCGATTCCCATTGCCATATCAATTTCCCCGAGCTGGCTGCTCGCATGCCCGAGATCCTCGCCAAGATGGCCGAGAACAAGGTGACGCACGCGCTGTGCGTGTCCGTCGACTTGCCGGACTTTCCGCAGGTGCTGGCCCTGGCCGAGCAGTATCCGCATATCTTTGCCTCCGTTGGCGTGCATCCCGATTACGAGGACACGCCTGAACCGTCAGTGGAAGACCTGGTGCGCCTGGCCGACCACCCGAAGATCATCGCCATCGGCGAGACGGGCCTCGATTATTTCCGCCTGACGGGCGACCTCGAGTGGCAGCGCGAGCGTTTCCGCACTCACATCAAAGCTTCAAGAATCACCCGTAAACCCTTGATTATTCACACAAGAGCGGCCAGCGAAGACACGATACGCATCATGCGCGAAGAGGGCGCGGGCGTGGCCGACGGCGGCGTGGCCGGCGTCATGCATTGCTTTACGGAATCGCTGGAAGTGGCGCGCGCCGCCATCGATATGGGTTTCTATATCTCGTTTTCAGGCATCGTCACGTTCAAGAGCGCCAAGGATTTGCAGGCCGTGGCGCTGGAAGTGCCGCTCGAGCGCATCCTGATCGAGACCGATTCGCCGTATCTGGCCCCCGTGCCGTTCCGCGGCCGCATGAACGAACCGGGCTACGTGGCCCACGTGGCCGAGTACCTGTCGACCCTGAAAGGCATTCCCCTGGACCAGGTGGCGAAACAGACGACGGACAATTTCTTCAAGCTATTCAATCAGTTGCCGTAAATTCTTAAGGTTCGACATGATGAAAAAACTCGCTGCGGCGATGCTGCTGTGCTGGGCGACGGCCGGCCAGGCGGCGCCGGAACCGGATGCCTTCTTCCGCGCCGTCTCCGTCAACAACGACAGCGGCGTGCGCGGCATGCTGGCTGACGGCATGAATCCGAACCAGCCTGACGCGCAGCGCGGCGACATTCCGCTCGTGCTGGCCTTGCGCGACGATGCTGACCGGGTTTTCCAGGTGCTGCTCGACGCTCCCGGCATTGATATCGAGGCCCGTTCGGCCAACGGCAACACGGCGCTGATGATGGCCGCCTACAAGCACAAGCTGGACGCGGTGAACGCCTTGCTGGCCAAGGGGGCCAAGGTCAACCAGAGCGGCTGGACGGCGCTCCACTATGCGGCCTCGGCGGGTGACTTGCCCATCATGAAGATATTGCTCGACCGCGACGCCGTCGTTGATGCGCGCGCGCCTGCCAATATCACGCCGCTGATGTTTGCCGCCCGCGAAGGACAGGAGGGCGCCGTCAAGCTGCTGTTGTCCTGGGGCGCGGACGCCAGCCTGAAAAGCGACCATGGCTGGACGGCCGTGCAGTTCGCCCAGGCCGGCGACAAGCCGGGCGTGGTCGCCATCATCGAAGCGGCCCAAAAGGCGCGTGCTGCCCGTAAATAAGTACATGTAAGTAATCGTTCTGATAATATTTTCCATGCCAGCGCCAAAACTGGCATGGAATTGCCTCTCACCTCAGCCCTTTGTTCTCCCTGGCGATTAACGATAATGATCGTGTCGCATTAATCAGGAGATTGTTCGCATGGGCCATCACACCACCGTCAGGCGCCGGCTGTATTGTCGCCGCCCCGCGCGCAGCCCGTGCGATATCACTGCTTTCTGGAATGACAAAACCGATCGGCCATCGGAGCCAGACTCCAAGAGGACAGACATGCTGAATGAACGAGAAATCGAGAGTTGTTACCTGGGGCAATTTATCCCCGTCCATTACCACCACAATATGTTGATGGACCAGAACCGCATGCACGGGTTTAAGTCGGCGATCGATTACGCGGTGAAACCCGGCATGAAGGTGCTGGAGCTGGGCGGCGGCACCGGCGTGCTGTCGTGGTTTGCGGCCGCGCGCGCCGACAAGGTCTGGTGCGTGGAGTTCAATCCGGACATGGTCAAGGAAGCGCGCAAGATGCTGGCGCTCAACCCGAACGGTGAAAAAGTCGAAGTCGTTCATGCGGACGCCTTCGAATACCTGCCGCCCGAGCCCGTCGATGTGGTCATCTGCGAAATGATCCATGTGGGCATGCTGCGCGAAAAGCAGGTGGAAGTGATCGAATCGTTCAAGCGCCGCTACCTGGCCCGCTTCGGCGGCCCGCTGCCCATCTTCCTGCCCGAGGCCGTCATCATGGCCGTGCAGCCGATGCAGCAGGAATACGATTTCGAGGGGTTTTATGCGCCCATCGTGCAATTCCAGGAAACCACGGCCATCCATCCAGGTGTGCTGGAACTGGCGCCGCCGTCCGTCTACAGCATCATCGACTTCAGCCAGCCGACGGACAGCGTGTTCGGTTTCGACGGCAAGTTCGTCGTCGAGCGCAGCGGCACCTTGAACGCCTTGCGTTTCGTCACCAAGAACATCCTGGCCGTCGTGCCCGAGCGCTCGACCACCATCGACTGGCTGAACCACTACATGTGCCTGCCGCTGGCCGCGCCGATCGCCGTGAAGGCGGGCGACGTGCTGCAGGTGAGCTTCCAGTACCGCGCGGGCGGCTCGATCCCCTCGCTGGAAACGTCGATCCGCGCGCAGGTGATCTATGACGTGAATCTGCAGCCTGCCACGCAGAACGCCGTCTACGCCTGAGTATCATTGATTTAAAGATAACGCCGCAGCGATTTCATCCTGCGGCGTTTGTCCATTCAGGGTATATTCCGTCTTTTACCACTGGACAGCTTTATTATCATGGAACAGATCGATCAGCGTTACCTCGTGCAACAGAACAAAATCAGCGACGGCGAGACCAAGCCGCCCGTGTTTGCCAAGGTAATGCGCAGCAAGGAAGGCGTGTTTGAAGGCGTGTCCTTCATCAAGTCGAAGGACAAGGCCTCCATCCTGACCATCGAAGAGGCCAACCAGGCCATCAAATGGGCTGCCAGCAAGAAGCCGAACGCGCATGAGTACATCACGAAAGTGATTTGCGTCGGCCAGTAAGCCCCCGTTCATTCCCGTTTTTGTACCGTTCATCCCCGTAGCACGCAGTTCGTCGCACGGCCGTTGCCGCCCCCGCGGCGCTTGGCTATAGTGCCGTCACGGTAGCGGGGCAAGCACGGCTTGCTCCGCACATTTCATTCGAGGGGAACGCGATGCTGGGATTCGTGCTGTGGCTGCTGCTCTTGCTGGTGTGCTGGCCCCTGGCCTTGCTGGCTCTCGTGCTGTATCCGCTGGCCTGGCTGCTGTTGCTGCCATTTCGCCTGATCGGCATCGGCGTGGAAGGCGTGTTCGAATTGCTGCGCGCCATCGTCATGCTGCCGGCACGCGTGCTCGGTGGCGGGCGGCACTAAACTGGATTTCCCATAAAAAATGGCGCCGTCGGCGCCATTTTTTATGCGTGTACTGCTTACAGGTCGACCATGAAACCGGCGCCGATCGATTTCTGCGAATAGTTATAGTCGATCAGGCTCTGGCCATAGCCGGAGAACAGCTGCAGATAGCCTTTCAGGTTGGCTTTCAATGGGAAAGCCCAGCTGGCCTGCATCGAGCCATGCTTCTTGCTGAAATTGCGGCGCGCCGTCACGGCGTATTCATGGCCCTTGTTGCGGTAGCTCACGCGCAAGTCGCCATGCCCCATGTAATCGGTGATGTCGATATTGTCATTGTCCGTCGCGCTGTTGTCGAGGCGGTGCCAGATGCGGCCCGTGACGGCCAGGTTGTCTTTTTCCACGCCCAGCTCGGCATACACGCGGTTCCAGCTGCGCGACAGGGTCGAGGTCTGGCCATTCGACTGGTGCACGAGGCCCAGGTTCAGGTAATTGAATTCCAGGCCCGCGAAATTCTTGTTGATCGGCAAGATCAGCATCAGCTCCGGCTGGTAATTGGTCTCGCGGAAAGGGCTCGAAGCCTTGCGGTTATACGCTTGCCAGAAACTTTGCTGCGTGTAGCCGAACCACATGTCGATGGGCGTGCCGGCGATGTCTTCCAGCAGTTTCATCTTGAAACTCAGCTGGAAGGTCAATTCCACGTGCTGGCTCTTGATGCCGGCCGGCGTGAAATCCTGGAACGGTTCGTCGTTCGAGGCGTCGCTGTAATTGGCCAGCAACAGATAAGTGTCGCGGTGCGGGCGGAAGTTGAACAGGCCCCGTTTCGAGGCATCGTTCAGTTCCCACGATTGCTGGGTGCGCGAAATCGGTGCTTCCGGCGGCGCCGCACCCGCCTGCGCGATGGCGGGAATGGCGGCGTTGACGGCTTCCGGCGTGGCCACGCCAGGCGGGCTGACGGGCGTGATGGGGGCGACCTCGGCAGCGGCCGCCAGGGTGACGGCAGCCGTGGCAGGATCGCCGCCGGCGGCGATGGTCGCTTTTTCCGCCGCTTTGGCCAGGGTGTCGAAGCAGCCCAGGCGGGCGCTGGCGTCACCAAGCACGGCGCAACGCTGCATTTGCTGTTCCAGTTCGCCGGCCATGGCCAGCGCCGGCGACGCCAGCAGGGAGGAGAGGATTATTTTTCTTAGTTGGATGGTCATAGGCTGAGTGGGGCATGTCATTCGGTGCGCACCTGGGCTGCATGCCGGCGGCGTCGCCTTGCACGGTAATTCACCGTGCGTATTGATTTTGATTAATCTTTGCTGGATTAATAAAGTTGAAAGTATAGCCGAAACTCTTATTTGTCCTGTGCAACGCGCGTGCGCGTTAATGTCAGTGTTGCGCGCATGGTAAAAACCGGTTACCCGCTACCGCCAAAATCGATGTCTGCTACACTGGAAAACCGGCGCAAACACAGTCGTGCCGGGGCTAGCCATGGAGATTGTGATGACCCGTAAAACACCTATCGAGCGCTACCGCAACATCGGCATCAGCGCCCATATCGACGCCGGCAAGACCACCACCACCGAGCGCATCCTGTTTTATACGGGGGTCAATCACAAGATCGGTGAAGTGCACAACGGTGCCGCCACCATGGACTGGATGGAGCAGGAGCAGGAACGGGGCATCACCATCACCTCGGCCGCCACCACCGCGTTCTGGAAAGGCATGGCCGGCAACTTCCCCGAACACCGCATCAACATCATCGACACGCCCGGCCACGTGGATTTCACGATCGAGGTCGAGCGTTCGATGCGCGTGCTCGACGGCGCCGTGATGGTCTACGACGCCGTCGGCGGCGTGCAGCCGCAATCGGAAACCGTCTGGCGGCAAGCCAATAAATACCACGTGCCACGCATCGCCTTCATCAACAAGATGGACCGGGTGGGGGCCGATTTCCTGCGCGTGCGCAAGCAGATCGGCGAGCGCCTGAAGGGCGTGGCCGTGCCCATCCAGCTGCCCATCGGCGCGGAAGAGCATTTCACGGGCGTCATCGACCTGCTGAAGATGCGCGCCATCACCTGGGACGACGCCAGCCAGGGCGTGCAGTTCAGCTATGGCGAGATTCCCGCCAGCTTGCAGGCGCAGGCGCAGGAATGGCATGAGCACCTGGTCGAGCACGCGGCCGAGGCCACCACGGAGATGACGGAACGCTACCTGAATGGCGACACGTTCACGGAAGCGGAGCTCAAGCAGGCCTTGCGCGCGCGCACCATCCGCAACGAGATCGTGCCCATGCTGTGCGGCAGCGCTTTTAAAAACAAGGGTGTGCAGGCCATGCTCGACGCCGTCATCGAATACCTGCCGTCACCCATGGAAGTGCCGCCCATCATGGGCCACGACGAGCACGACAACGAGGTGGAGCGCCATCCGGCCGACGACGAGCATTTCTCGGCGCTGGCCTTCAAGATCATGACGGACCCGTTCGTGGGGCAGCTGACCTTCTTCCGCGTGTATTCGGGCGTGGTGAACTCGGGCGACATGGTCTACAACCCCACCAAGAGCGCGCGGGAACGGCTGGGGCGCATCCTGCAGATGCATGCGAACGAGCGCAAGGAGATCAAGGAAGTGTATGCGGGCGACATCGCCGCCGCCGTGGGCCTGAAAGCCGTCACCACGGGCGACACCCTGTGCGCCATCGACCACATCATCGTGCTGGAAAAGATGATCTTCCCGGAACCCGTGATTTCCCAGGCTGTCGAACCGAAGACCAAGCCGGACCAGGAAAAGATGGGCATCGCCCTGAACCGCCTGGCGCAGGAAGACCCGTCGTTCAGGGTGCATACGGACGAGGAATCGGGCCAGACCATCATGTCGGGCATGGGCGAACTGCACCTGGAAATTCTGGTCGACCGCATGCGGCGCGAATTCGGCGTGGAAGCGAACGTGGGCAAGCCGCAGGTGGCCTACCGCGAAACCATCACGCGCACGGTGGAAGATATCGAGGGCAAGTTCGTCAAGCAGTCGGGCGGACGAGGCCAGTACGGCCACGTGGTGCTGAAACTTGAACCGCTGGAGCCGGGCACGGGCTACCAGTTTGTCGACGCCATCAAGGGCGGCGTGGTGCCGCGCGAATTCATTCCCGCCGTCGACAAGGGCATCATCGAAACCCTGAAGGCGGGCGTGCTGGCCGGCTATCCGGTCGTCGACGTCAAGGCCACGTTGACGTTCGGCTCCTACCACGACGTCGATTCGAATGAAAACGCGTTCCGCATGGCCGGCTCCATCGCCTTCAAGGATGGCATGCGCAAGGCCCATCCCGTGCTGCTGGAACCGATGATGCAGGTGGAGGCGGAAACGCCGGAAGAATTTATGGGCAACGTCATGGGCGACTTGACGGCCCGGCGCGGCATGGTGCAGGGCGTCGACGACATTCCCGGAGGCGCGGGGCGCATCGTCAAGGCCCTCGTGCCGCTGGCGGAAATGTTCGGCTATTCCACCACCCTGCGTTCGCTGACCCAGGGCCGCGCCACGTACACGATGGAATTCAAGCATTATGCGGCCGTGCCCAAGCATATCCTGGATCAGGTGGCCTCGGCCGGCAAGGCCAGGTAGGTCGGATTAGCGGGGCAACGCCCCGCGTAATCCGACACCACCACCGGCCGTGCCAACAATGTTGTCGGCTTACGCGCCTTGCGCTAAGCCGACCTACGCATCAATTCAGAAGATTCTGCGCAATGATGGCATCGGCCATCTTCTCCGCCTCGTCCACGGGCTGGCTCAGCGCCTGGGTCGTGTAGACGGTGGACGCCGCCATCGGCTGGTCCAGGGTTGCCCCTTCGCCATGGCGCGTGTCGACCGTCACCGTGGACGACAGGCCGATGCGCAGCGGGTGGGCGGCCAGTTCCTTCGGGTCGAGCGTGATGCGCACGGGCACGCGCTGTACCACCTTGATCCAGTTGCCCGTGGCGTTTTGCGCCGGCAACAGCGAAAACGCGCTGCCCGTCCCGGCCGACATGCCCAGCACCTTGCCGTGGTAGACCACCTTGCTGCCGTACAAATCCGTTTCGATGGTTGCCGCCTGGCCCACGCGGATATTGCGCAATTCGGACTCCTTGAAGTTCGCGTCGACCCATAACTGGTCGAGCGGCACGATGGACATCAGGGGCGTGCCCGGCGTCACGTGCGTGCCCAGTTGCACGCTGCGCTTGGCCACATAGCCTGAAACGGGCGCGACCACGGCATTGCGGCGCACGGCCAGCCACGCCTGCAGCACGTCGCCCTTGGCCGACAGCACGGCCGGATGGCTGGCCAGGTTGACGCCGGTCACGCCCGCTTTGGCGGACTCGGCCTGGCGCTGCGCCACGATCAAGGCCGCTTTGGCGTCGTCGACGGCCTGTTTCGCATGAACAAGATCTTCGCCCGAGATCGTGTGGTCCGCCGCCAGCGGCGCGCGGCGGGCCAGGTTGCCCTGCGCCGTGGCCAAGGCCAGGCGGCGCTGCTCGATGACGGCGTCGTACTGCGCCACGCTGGCATAGCGTTCGCGCTCCTGGCGCACGACGTTGCCCAGGCGCGCCTCGGCCTGGCTCAGGGCCAGGTCCGCATCGATGGCGTTCAGCGTGATCAGCGGGGCGCCCGCCTTGACCATCTGCGTTTCGTCGGCGCGGATGGCGTCGACATTGCCCGTCACTTGCGCGGACAGGGTGACGAGGTTACCGCCCACGTAGGCATTGTCCGTCACTTCTTCCCTGGACAGCACCAGTTGATAGTAGGCGGTCCAGGCGGCGCCGGCCACGAGAAAGGCGGCCGTGATGGCGATCAGGACGGCCTTGCGCTTGCCCGGCTGTTCGGTGGAGGTGGTGGTGGCTGTGGTGTCGCTGCTCATGATGTGTTCCGTAATCGATCGTTATTGTTGAGTCGTCGTGGCGGCAAAGTCGCTGCTGCCCCGGTAGCCGCCGCCCAGGGCCACGGTCAGGTTGATTTCCGCGTTCTGGCGCTGGTTTTGCAGCTGCATGCCCAGGTCCACCTGGCCGCGCACGGTCATTTCCGCGTTCAGTTGCGTGGCGCGGTCGGCCAGGCCTTGCTTGAGCCGCGCATTCGCGTTGCGCAGCTGCGCTTCGCTGGCGCGCAGGTTTTCCTGCTGCAGCCGCAGCTGGTTTTCCACGCCTTGCACCCTGGCACCTGCCTGCGCCACGTCGCGCACGACATTGAAGACGTTCTGGTTGTAGTCGGCGATCAGCTCGTTGCGTTCGCTGCGTGCGCCGGCAAGCTGCGCCTGCAGGCGGCCGCTGTCGAACAGGGGCAGCGATAGGGCCGGGCCGATGAACAGGGTGCGGCTGCCCGATTGCAGCAGCTTGCCCAGCTTGATGGCATCGAGGCCGAACGAGGCCCCGAGGTCGATATCGGGGTAGAACGCCGCCTGCGCCGCCTCGATCTTGCTCATCGAAGCCTGTACCCGCCAGCGCGCCGCCTGCAAGTCGGGCCGGCGCGCCAGCAATTCCATGCCCAGCTTGCCGGGCAGGGCATGCGGCAGCGCCTGGGCTTGCTTCGGCTGCAGGCTGGCCAGCGCCGAGTTGTCGCCGCCGAGCAGGGCGCGCAAGGCTTCCCGTTCCGTGACGACCTGCGTTTCCAGCAGGGCAATTTGTTGCTGCAGCAGGCTCAAACGCGTTTGCGCGGACAGATGGTCGTCGCTGACGCCGAGGCCGTTGGCGATGCGCTTTTCCTTGTCGACCACCAGTTGCTGCTGCAGGGCCACCAGCGCATGCAGATTGTCCATGCGGGCCCAGCCGTTTTGCATGCTGAAGTAGTGGCGGGCGATCTCGGCCGCCAGCATCTGTTCGGCCATCGCGTATTCGGCGCGCCGTGCATTGACTTCACCGAGGCTGGCGGCGATCTGCGCCTTGTGCCTGCCCCACCAGTCCAGGTCGTAATGGGCTTGCACGCCCACCGTGACCTCGTTGTAGTAATTGCCGCCGATGGGGGCGGGCATCAGGCCGTTGCCCGAATAGCGCTGGCGGCTGGCATTCGCGCCCAGGTCCAGCCTGGGGCCGCGCTCCGCGTGTTGCGCGTCGAACGCGGACAGGGCCGAGCCGATGCGGGCATTTGCCACCGCCAGGTTCGGGCTGGCGGCCAGCGCCTGTTCGATCAGCTGGTCCAGCTGATCGTCCTGGAACTGGCGCCACCACTGGGCGGCGGGCCAGCCTTCGCTGGCCAGGTGGATGTCGGCCGCCAATTGCACGGTGGCCAGGTCTTGCTGCGGCAGCTGTTGCGTGTCGGGCGGGATGCTGGCGCAGCCGGCCAGGGATAAACTTAGCGCCAGGACGCTCAGGGAGAGTTTCATCGGTGTGTGCATGAGGGTTATTCCATGGCCGCGTGGTCGACCACGACAGGCGCATTTTTCTTCGGTGGTTTAATCAGGAGCAAGAGCGGCAGCACGAGGATGGTCAGCCACATCATCAGCCAGAAGTCGTCGAGGTAGGCGATCATCGACGCCTGCCGCGTGATTTCGCCGTTCAGCGCCGCCATGCCCGTGCTCGTGCCCAGGTCGAACACCTGGGCGATGCCGGGGTCATGCAGGGCCGGGTTGGCGATAGTGATGTGTTCCGTCAGGGACGCATGGGCGATCTGCGTATTGCGCACCAACAAGGTCTGCACGAGGGCGATGCCGATGCTGCTGCCGATATTGCGCACCAGACTGTAGATTGCCGTGCCTTCCGCCCGCATCTGCGGCGACAGGGTGGCGAACGTGGCCGCGCTCAGGGGCACGAACACGAGGCCCAGGCCGATGCCCTGGATGATGCCGTTCCATACGACCGTCTTCGGTACGAGGTCCAGCGTGAAATTGGCCATCTGCCACAGCGAAAACGCGGTAATCGAAAAGCCCACGCCCAGCAGGATGCGCGTATCGATCTTGCCCGTCAGCCTGCCGACGATCAGCATGGCCAGCATCGTGCCCAGGCCGCTGGGCGCCGTCACCAGGCCGGCAATGGCCGCCGGGTAATTCATCAAGCCTTGCAGCATCGACGGCGTCAGCGCGCGGGTGGCGAACAGCACCATGCCGACGATGAAGATGAACAGCAGGCCGCTCACATAGTTCGAATTCTTCAGCAGGCGGTAGTCGAGGAAGGACTTGCCGGCCGGGCGCAGGGCCGTGTGGGCGATGAAGTAACACAGGCTCATGGCCAGCACGATGGCTTCGATCCACGTTTCCGTGGAGGAAAACCAGTCGTTCTGCTCGCCCCGGTCCAGCAGCATCTGCAGCGCGCCGATGGACAGGCTGAGCGTCGCAAAGCCGAACATGTCAAAGTTCATGCGGCGGTTGGGCGGGTCCTTGCGGATGTAGCGCCAGATGCCATAGAAGGCCATGGCGCCGATGGGGATGTTGATGAAGAAGACCCAGCGCCAGCTGTAGCTGTCCGTCAGCCAGCCGCCCAAGGTCGGTCCCAGGATGGGGCCGATCATCACGCCCATGCCCCAGATGGCCATGGCCGAGCCGTGTTTTTCGCGTGGATTGATGTCGAGCAAGACCGCCTGCGACAGCGGCACGAGGGCCGCGCCGAATACGCCCTGCAGCAAACGGGCGGCAACGATCTCGGACAGGGTGCCGGACAGGCCGCACAGCACGGAGGCGAGCGTGAAACCGGCGACCGACACGAGAAAGGTGTTTTTCTGGCCGAAACGGTCGCACAGCCAGCCCGTCAGGGGCGTGGCGATGGCGGCGGCGACGATGAACGAGGTCAGCACCCAGGTGATCTGGTCTTGCGAGGCGGACAGGCTGCCCTGCATGTGGGGCAGGGCGACGTTGGCGATGGTGCCGTCGAGCGCCTGGATGATGGTGGCGAGCATGATCGAAATCGTGATCATGCGCCGGTTCAAGGTAGGGTCCTGTGAAGCGGGCAGCGCCGGTGTGGCGCTGGCTGTGGCCGAACTCATGCGGATTTCTCCGTGGCCGCCTGCAAGGCTTCCAGCAGTTCGGTGGCGGCCTGCAGCTGACCGGGATCAATGCCCTGCAATAGCTCCTTGCGGAAACCGTCCGCCTCCTTGCGCACCGTGTCGTACACCTGCAGGCCAGCTTCCGTCAGCACGACGAGTTTCACGCGGCGGTCCGTTTCCGACGGCTGGCGCTGCACGAAGCCCGATTTCACGAGCCGGTCCAGCATCGACACCATGGTGGGGTTTTCCACGCCCAGCTGATGGGCCAGTTCGCTTTGCGAGGGCGGCTGCGGCGATTTGGCGATCATGGCGATGCACATCCAGCTCGCTTGCCCCAGGTCCAGGTCTTTCAGGCGCCGGTCGATGGCATGGCGCCAGCCGCGCGCCGTCTTGTGGAGCGCGGCGGAAAAGCGCTCTTCGATAGAAATCATAAGGTGAGTCGTCTAATGGTTAGGTGTCTAATTAATATTCTAGCACGCCGGTTTGACAGGCGTACAGGCCTTTCCGTTTGCCGGCGCCGCTGGTACATTAACAGGCAGCCCACCACCATCAGGAGACAGCATGACGACGGAAAAACAGAAGCAGGACGGACAGCACCGCGACAGCAGCGACTTTGTCATCACGCAAACCTTCGACGCGCCGCGCGAGCTGGTGTTCCAGTCGTGGGTGGAGCCGGAACGCCTGGCCCAGTGGTGGGGCCCCGTGGGCTTCGAATTGAGCGTGCTGGCGCTGGACTTGCGGCCGGGCGGCGTCTTCCACTACGGCATGCGCGCCGACAATGGCTATGAGATGTGGGGCAAGTTCACCTACCAGGCGATCGAAGCGCCGGAAAAGATCGTCTCGATCCTGTCCTTCGCCGACAAGCAGGGCAATGCCGTGCAGCACCCGGTCAGCGCGACGTGGCCGCTGGAATCGTTCAATGTCATGACGCTTACCGAGGAAAACGGCAAGACGACGATGACCTTGCGGTCGACGCCGCACAAGGCGACCGATGAGCAGCATGAGACGTTCAAGCAGGGGTTTGAGTCGATGAAGCAGGGGTTCAAGGCGACGTTTGCCCAGCTGGCGCAGTACCTGGCGCGTGTTCAGTAAGTTTGTATTGAATGGCGGGCCAGAGCCGCGGGCCTGAGAAAACGGCCATGGCTGCGTTGCTTGGGCTCGCCGTACATGCGTACTGTCTTCGCCCGCGCGCCTTGCCCTGGCCATTTTTCAGGCCCGCTGGGCCCGGGCAGCCTTCGTTCGAGGCGCGGGCGGGTTCTTGCTGTCGTTGTCTGCTCGCAAAGGCGCGGCCTGCCCCCAAACCGCGGAACCATTGTTCACTGGAAGAATGACAAAACGGAAAAGGATCGCAGTCTTGTTGAAAAATTTATAGTTGAATTAAATTCCAGGCCACGAGTGGCGATCGAACTGGGTGGCGGACAATCTCAGCCGGTAAGTTCGCGACCTTCATTTGCGACGATGAGCGCTAATTCGCTGAAGCGATGATTGTTGTAGGACAGGTGTTTGATAAAGACCTTTGCTTCATCCCATGAAAGGTTTTGAACGACATGTCCGCTATTGCAGCCTTCAAAGTAAATGACGGGAGGGCGGTGCGTGGCGCTCTTATCGTCATCGAACGCAGTGGTTTGCATGAACAACTCGTACCAGTGACCATCATCGGCATCAAAGCAAAAGCCATATGATCCGCCGTCTCGATAAATATCCGCGTCCCAAATTTTCACTACTCTCATGTTGTAGACTTTCGTTCTGACGCTATACGCTATTCCTTCTGATTGTAACTGATCACATAGCACATGCAGGGTGAAGTTTGAGGCGGATGCTGCCCCATTTACTGCACCTTTTCATCCGCCATCTCCAACATCTCCCGCACCACCGGCAAAATCATCCCCCAAGCATTCGACGTCGCGGCAATCTCGTCATAATGACTGGCCCCCGGCAAAATCAGCACCTCCGCATGGTCGCCGGCCAGCCGGGTCTTGGCCGCATAGTCGTGCGCGACGCGGGGCGGGGAGATGGTGTCGAGCTCTCCGGTCGCCAGGACGGTGCGGCTGCCGTTGGGGATCAGGTCGGCGGCGTTGGTGTCGCTGTAGATGTCGGGACGGTCTATGCTGGCGCTGCCTGCCAGTTGCGCGATGTCGCGCTCGCAGCTGGTCTTGATCAACTCCTTTTCATGGCGCAGGTCGGCCAGGCCGCCCAGGCTGACGATGTTTTTTACCGGCAGGTAGGTGTCGCGGTACAGGGGGCTGGTCCTGGGCAGCTTTTCCCTGCCGGCGATCCATTGCACCAGCTGGCCGCCGGCCGAGTGGCCCATGGCGACGATGCGGCTCGTGTCGATCTGGTACTGGCGCGCGTGCTGCTGCAGGCTGTCGAGTGCCGCGTGCATGTCTTCGTAGGTGCCCGGATAGCCGCCGCCTTCCTCGTCGACGCGCCGGTACTCCACATTCCACACGGCGATGCCTTGCGCGACGAGCGCGCCGGCCACGTTGCGCATCTGTTTGATCCCGCCGAAGGCCACCGTCCAGCAGCCGCCATGGACGAGCACGACGACGGGGAACGGGCCGCTGCCTTCGGGCCGGAACAGCTGCGCGTATTGCGACGGCGCGGGGCCATACGCGATCTGTGCCGTGGGCGCGGGGCCGTTCAGGGCCAGGTAGTCTTCCAGGCTCATGGGGGCGGCGACGGCGCCATGGACGGAGGCGAGCAGGGCGGTGGCGATCAGGGAGAACGGCAAGGTGGTAGGCATGCTGGGATTCGCTTGAGAGGAGAGCAACACTTTAGCATAGGGCCGCGTGGGGGGAGAGATCAAGGGGCATGCTGTTTTCCTCCTGCAAGAGCGTTGCCCCATGGTATATTTCGGGCATCAGTTTTCCCCTTATCGACACGGTGCACGCAAACAACATTCTTTCCTTGCTGGACGCCGAGCATAGTGCGCTGGGCAGCATCGCGGCAGGCGCCGACCTGGCCCAGGCATTGGAGCATTTGTTGCTGGCGCTGCAAGACCTGGCCGAGGGCGGCGCACATGCCTGCCTCGTGCTCATCGACGAGGCCGACCGCTTTTGCGGCCTGTCCGCGCCCAGCCTGCCACAAGACCTGTGCCTGGCCCTGCGCCACGGCGGCGAACAGCCTTCCCCATTCGGCACGGCGGCCTTTTCCGGCGCGCCCGTATATTGCGGCGACATCACGCGCGACGTGCACTGGAGCGCCGGACGCAAGGAAGCCATGCTGCACGGCTACCGCGCCTGCTGGGTCGCCCCCGTCTTTGGCGCGAAGGGGCATATCCTGGGCGTGCTGGGCCTGTTTTTCCAGGCGACATGCCATCCCACGCAACCGGAAATCGAACTGCTGGCGCTGGCCGCGCGCGTGGCCGCGCATGTCATCGAGCGGGGCCAGCTGGAACAGGCGCTGCACGACAGCCGCGAACACTTTCATTACGCCATCGAGCTCAACACGCAAGTGCTGTGGACGGCCGACCTCGACGGCAAGCTCGACTATGTAGCGCAGCGCTGGCGCGACTGGACGGGCGGCAGCGGCCTCGGTACCAGCTGGCTGGACGCCATCCATCCCGAGGACGTGCCCCGTACACTGGCGGCGTGGAGCGAAGCGGTGGGCAGCGGCCAGCCCCTGGACCAGGAAATGCGCGTGCGCCGGCAGGATGGCCAGTACCGCTGGGTGCATTCGCGCGCGTATTGCCGGCGAGACGAGCGCGGCCAGGCCGTGAAATGGTATGGCTCCTGCGACGATATCGACGAACACTGGCAGGCGCGCAACGCCTTGCTCGACAGCGAGGCGCAGTTCCGTTCGCTTGCCTCGACCATGCCCAACCAGGCCTGGCTGGCGCATGGCAGCGGCGCCACCTACTGGGTCAACGAACAGGTGTGCGAATACACAGGGCAATCGATGAAGTCGCTCGTATCGAGCGGCTTTCGCCACTGCGTGCATCCGGACGACGTGCAGATCACGCAGAAAAGCTGGGACCGGGCCGTCGCCACCGCCAGCGCCTATGAACAGGAGTTCCGCATGCGCCGCGCCAGCGACGGCGCCTACCGCTGGTTCCTGGCGCGCGCCTTGCCCCTGTTCGACGAGGCGGGCAAGGTGCTGCGCTGGGTGGGCACGAATACGGACGTGCAGGAACAGAAGAACGTGCTGGAAAAAATGGCCTACCTGAATTCCTCGCTGGAAGTGGAAATGGCCAACCGCACGGCAGACCGCGACCGCATGTGGCGGCTGTCCACCGACATCATGCTGGTGGCGGACCTGTCCGGCATGATCATTGCCGTCAACCCCGCATGGAGCAAGATCCTCGAGCGCCCGGAAATCGAATCGCTGGGCATGGACTTCATCAGCCTCGTGCATCCCGACGACCGCATGGCGGCCCTGCAGGACTTGTCGCGCCTGGCCCACGGCGCACCCACCTTGCGCATGGAAAACCGCTACCGCCGCCGCGATGGCGGCTACCGCTGGATTTCCTGGACGGCCGTGCCGGCGCAAAAGCTGATCCACGCCATCGGCCGCGACGTCACCGATGAAAAAGAGGCGCGTCTGGCGCTCGTGCGCAGCGAGCAAGCCTTGTTGCAGGCGCAAAAGCTGGAATCGATCGGCAAGCTGACGGGCGGCGTGGCCCACGATTTCAATAACGTGCTGCAAATCATCTCCGGTAATTTGCAGTTGCTGAAGCTGACCGTGGCCGATAATCCGCAGGCGGCCAGGCGCCTCGATTCAGCCGCCTCGGCCGTCGAGCGGGGCGCCAAGCTGTCGTCGCAACTGCTGGCCTTTGCACGGCGCCAGCCATTAAAACCGCTGGTGACGGACCTGGGCCGTCTGCTGCGCCGCATGCACGAGCTGATCCGCCGCGCCCTGGGTGAGGCGATTACCGAGGAAACCTTCATCAGCGAAGGCTTGTGGCATACCCTGGTCGACCCGAACCAGATGGAAAACGTGCTGCTGAACATGGCCATCAATGCGCGCGACGCGATGGACAAGGGCGGGCGCCTCACTTTTACCTTGAGTAACGTCACGCTCGACGCCGCCTATGCCAGCCTGCATGCCGATGTGCTGGAGGGGCAATACGTGCTGCTGACCATCACCGACACGGGCCACGGCATGGAGCGCGACGTGATCGACCAGATATTCGAACCGTTCTTCACGACGAAAAAGGAAGGCGAGGGCACGGGCCTGGGCCTGTCCATGGCGTACGGCTTCATCCGCCAAAGCGCGGGCCACATCAAGGTGCATAGCGCGCCGGGCGCCGGCACGACGTTCAAGATATATTTGCCGCGCTCACTGGAAAAGCTGGCCGAACCGCCGCCTGGCCTGACGGGCCCCGTGCTGGGCGGCGGCGAGACCATCCTCGTGGTAGAAGACGACGCGCCCGTGCAGCACACGGTGGTCGACATGCTGCGCGGCCTCGGCTACGACGTGCTGCATGCGGACGACGGCGCCTCGGCGCTGGCCCTGCTGGGCACAGGCGTGGCCATCGACCTGCTGTTTACGGACGTCGTCATGCCCGGTCCCGTCAGCAGCAAGGAGCTGGCGCAGCAGGCGAGATTGCTGCTGCCGGACCTGGCCGTGCTGTTTACCTCGGGCTATACGCATAACGCCATCATGCGCGGCGGGCGCCTGGACGCTGGCGTCGAGCTGTTGAGCAAACCCTACCAGCGCGAAGACCTGGCGCGGCGCATCCGCCATTTGCTGGCCGACCGCCGCCTGGTGGGCGCGCCCGATCCGTCCGGGCGGCGCATCCTGCTGGTGGAAGACAATGACGATGCGCGCGAAATGACCACCGAGATGCTCAATATGCTGGGGCACACCGTGCACGGCGTGGCCAGCGCGGAAGCGGCCATGCCGCTGTTGGCCATGCCGGGCCTGGACGTGCTGGTGACGGACATCAGCCTGCCCACCATGTCCGGCCTGGAGCTGGCGCGCCATGCGCGCGCGCACTGGCCGCAGCTGGACGTGGTGTTTGCTTCAGGACACGACTGGGGCGCCAGCCTGATGCAGGACGCCAGCGCGCGATTCCTGCGCAAGCCGTTTGGCCTGGAAGAGCTGGCCAGCGCACTGAAGGCACGCCGGCTCGACGTCTACTGACCTGGCGGCAGCAAGGCCCGCTGTAATTGCTTGACGGTAAATGGTTTCACCAGAAAGCGCGCCTGCGGGTCGAGCACGCCGGAATTGGCCGGCGCATGGCCGGTGGAAAACACCACTTCCAGCTGCGGATAGTCGCGCGCCGCCAGCTCGGCCAGCTGGACGCCCGACATCTGCGGCAGGCTGATATCGGTCAGCAGCAGATCCAGTCCCGGCGTGCCCAGCAGGGGCAGGGCTTCCTCGGCCGTGCCCACGGCCAGCACCGTGTGACCGAGCATGGCCAGCAGTTCGCTCGTCATCGCGCGCGCGTCGGCATTGTCTTCCACCAGCAGGATATGCCTTCCCTCCGGCAGCGCCGGCGCAGGCTGCGGCGCCAGCTGCGCACGGTACTGGTGCAGGGCCGTCACATGGCGGCCATTGGCCAGCAGGTGGCGGATGCGCCGCGCCAGGTCTTCGCGCCGGTAGGGCTTGCTCAGCAGCTCGACGCCCGGCTCCAGGCGGCCGCCCTGCATGATGGCGTCCTGCGTGTAGCCCGAGGTAAACAACACGGCCAGCTGCGGCAGCAGCAAGCGGGCCTGGCGCGCCAGTTCCGTGCTGGCTACCTTGCCCGGCATTACCACGTCCGTAAACAGCAGGTCGATGGGCACGCCGCTGCCGACGATGGCCAGCGCGCTTTCGCCGTCGCTGGCGCGCAGCACGACGTAGCCGAGGCCGCGCAGCATGTCCACCACCGTCGTCTGCACCTGCACGTCGTCTTCCACCACGAGGATGGTTTCCTTGCCGCCCAGCACGGGTCCGCCCAGTTGCAGCGGCAGTTCCGTTTCCGCTTCGAGCGAGCGCGGCAGGTAGATGCGGAAGGTGCTGCCGTGGCCCGGCAAACTGTCCACCGTCAGGTGGCCGCCGCTCTGGCGCAGGAAGCCATAGGCCATGGACAGGCCCAGTCCCGTGCCTTCGCCCTCGCTTTTGGTCGTGAAGAACGGTTCGAAAATCTTGTCCAGCAGCTCGGCGGGAATGCCCGTGCCCGTATCCGAGACGGCCAGCTGCACGTAGTCGCCGGGTGCCACGTCCGCATGGCGCGCCGCGTAGCCGCTGTCCAGCACGCTGTTGCTCAGTTCGATGGTCAGCTGGCCCTGGCCATTCATGGCGTCGCGCGCGTTGATGGCCAGGTTGAGGATGACGTTTTCCAGCTGGTGCGGGTCGACCAGCGCGCGCCAGCAGTCATCGGCCAGCAGCAAACGCGTTTCGATGGTTTCGCCCGTGGCGCGCCGCAGCAGCTCTTCCGTCGAACGCAGCAGTTGCGCCAGGTCCGTCACCAGCGGTTTCAACGGTTGACGCCGCGCAAAGGCCAGCAGCTGGGCCGACAGCTTGGCGCCCCGTTCCACGGCGGCCGAGGCGCTGGCGATGCGCTTGGCGGCCAGCGGGTCGCCGTCCAGGGTCATCTGCAGCAGCTGCAGATTGCCCGAAATAATTTGCAGGACGTTATTGAAATCATGGGCCACGCCGCCCGTCAGCTTGCCCAGCGCTTCGAGTTTTTGCGATTGCAGCAGCGCCATTTCGCTGTGGCGCAACGATTCCTGCATGCTGAGCAAGGTGCTTTGCGCTTCCTTTTCCAGGGTGACGTGGCGCCCGGTGGCAAACACCAGGTCGCCTTCGGTCGCCGCCACCCACGACAGCCAGCGGTGGCCGCCATCGCGGTGCCGGTAGCGGTTTTCAAAGCTGGGCATGGCTTCACGCGACACTTGCGCCAGCGCCTGGCGCGTGGCGGCCGCATCCTCGGGCAGCACGAAGTCGAACAGGCTGCGGCCCAGCATTTCCTCGGGCAGCCAGCCCAGGATGGCGCTGGCGGCCGGGTTGACTGCGGTAAAGCAGCCGTCCGCATCGATGGCCACCATCAGGTCTTGCGCGCTGCGCCACAGCCGTTCGCGCTCGCTGTTGCGGGCGGCCAGGTCCGCTTCCAGTTTCTTTTCCACGGTGATGTCGCGCGCGCTGCAATACACTTTCTCGCCCTCGGGCACGGCCACCCACGACAGCCAGTGCCAGCCGCCCAGCTTGTGGCGGTAGCGGTTTTCGAAGCGTAGCGCCGGCTGGCCCTGGTTGGCCGCCTCCCAGGCCGCATAGGTGCGCGGTAAGTCTTCGGGATGGATCAGTTCAAAAAATTTCGTCGTGCGGATTTCCTCGACCGACCAGCCCAGGGTGGCTTGCCAGGCGGGGTTCGAGTGTTCGAAATAGCCGTCGAGGTTGAGCACGCCCAGCAAGTCGGGGCTGACGTTCCATGTGCGGCCGAACTCGCGCGTGCGCTCGGCCACCTGCGTTTCCATGGTGGCGCTGAGGGCGCGCAGGCGCGATTCCGCCCGGGCCCGCAAAATGGTCGACCAGACCCGTTCCGACACTTGCACGGCCAGTTCGATTTCGTCCGCATGCCACAGCCGTGCCGCGCTGCTGTGCACGACGAACAGGGCCGCCAGCCGGCCCTCCTTGGCAATGGGAATGTTCAGGAAGGCACGGATGCCCAGGCGCGCGAACGTGGCCAGCGCGGCCGGCATGGCCATGCGCGGGTCGCTCGCCACATCGCTGACGGCCAGCGCCTGGCCGGCGGCCAGGGCATCGGCCAGGCGGGCGGCATAATCGCCGAGGAAATACTCGCCGGTGGCACCGGGCGCCAGGCCGTCGCTCCACGCATGCTGCAGGGTAGGGCATTGCAGGCTCTGGTCGATATCGAAACAGGCCACCTGCTGGGCGCCCAGGCGCTGTCCCAGCAGCTGCGCCGACAGGGACAGGATCTCGCCCGTGTCCTGCAGCAGCCGCAGCCGGCGTTCCAGCTGCAGCAAGAAGGCGACGCCGCTGGCGCCGGCCTGGCCGCGGGGGGCGGGTGTGATGCTCATGCCGGCCTCAGCTGCCGGCCAGCGGCAGGGTGACGCTGAACAGGGCGCCATTGCCGGGCTGGCTTTGCAGGGTGATGGCGCCGCCATGCGCATCGACCAGTTGCTTGGTGATGAACAGCCCCAGGCCCAGGCCGCCCGTGCGGTCCTGGTGCATGACGCGCTCGAAGGCGTCGAAGATGCGTTCCTGGTCGCGCGCATTGATGCCGATGCCATGGTCGCGCACTTCGATGACGGCGCTGTTCTGCGTGTGCGCCAGGCTGATTTCCACGGGCTGGCCCTGGCCGTAGCGCACGGCATTGCTGATCAGGTTGACAACGATTTGCTCGACGCGAAAGGCATCCCAGTAACCGTGGATGGGTTCGAAGGCCAGCACTTCCAGCACGCTGCCCGTGGCGGCCGCATACGGGCCCAGGTCGTCGGCCACGCGGCGCACCAGGCTGGCCAGGTCGACCGCTTCGCGGCGGATCGACAGCTTGCCGCTGGTGATGCGCGAGACGTCGAGCATGTCGTCGATCAGGCGCACCATGCTGCGGATCTGCCGTCCGTCGCGCGCCACCATCTTGCCCAGCTTTTCCGGCTCGAAGGCGGCCAGATTGCCCCGCTCGAGGTTCACGGTGCGCATCTGCGTCTCGAGGAACAGCGTGTTCAGGGGCGTGCGCAGCTCGTGCGCCACCATGGACATGAATTCGTCGCGCAGGCGCAGCGAGCGCTGCAGTTCAGCCTGGGTGGCGCGCAATTCCTTCAATAACGCTTCCTGCTGCTGGCGGCTGTGCTCGAGCGCCTGCACCTGGCGCCGCGTCTCACTGCGCTGCTGGTGCAGGGCGACGAACACGTTGACTTTGCTTTGCACGGCATTGATGTCGAGCGGCTTGTGCAGGAAGTCGACGGCGCCGCTTTCATACCCCTGGAAGGCGAAATTCATTTCCTTGCCGGCCGCCGTGACGAAGACGATGGGGATGTGGCGCGTCTTTTCCGTGCCGCGCATCAGTTGCGCCAGCTCAAAGCCATCCATTTCCGGCATTTGCACGTCGAGGATGGCCAGCGCGAAATCGTGTTCGAGCAGCAGGGCCAGCGCTTCTTCGCCGGACGAGGCCTGGTAGACGCTGCGGTCGCTCTCGCGGATCAGCGCATTGAGCGCGCGCAGGTTTTCCGGCAAGTCATCGACGATCAGCAGTTTGGTGCTTGTTTCATTCATCATGTTTCAATCCTGGCATGTGCCGCCCAGCGTAATGGGAAGCGGCGTGCGACGGCGCACGCTTGCGGTAGAGCTTTTCGGGACCCGGCAATGGCTCGAAGTCGGCGGCAAAGCGCGTGAAATGCGTGCTTTCCTTGCTGCCCAGGCCCAGGAAACCCCGGTGGCACAGCGAGTCGTGGAACAGACCCAGGGCCCGCTCCTGCAAGGTTTTGTTGAAGTAAATCAGCACGTTACGGCACAAAATCAATTGCGTTTCGATAAAAACGCTGTCCGTGGACAAGCTGTGGTCGGCAAAGTTGATACTGTCGAGCAGACGCTGCTGGAAACGCGCCGTGGCATGCTCGACCGTGTAGTAGTCGGCCAGCTGGCCCAGGCCGCCCGCTGCCAGGTAGTTGGCGCCATACTCCTCGAGCCGGTGCAGCGGATACACGCCGCGCGCGGCCGTGGCCAGCGCCTGCGGATTGATGTCGGTGGCGTAGATCGTGCTGCGTTCGAGCAAGCCTTCCTCGTGCAGCACGATGGCCAGCGACAGCGCTTCTTCGCCCGTGCAGCAGCCGGCCACCCAGATGGTCGGCGACGGGTAGGTTTTCAGCACGGGCACCACGTGTTCGCGCAGGGCGAGGAAAAACGCCGGGTCGCGGAACATTTGCGTGACGGGCACGGTCAAAATCTGCAGCAGCTTGCCAAAGCTGGCCGCGTCGTGCAGCACTTGCTGCTGCAAGGCAGGCAAGTCGGCGCAATGGAAGCGCTCGAGCGCCTGGTTCAGGCGGCGGCGCTGCGAGGGCAGGGAATAGTCGCGAAAGTCGTAGCTGTAGCGCTGATAGATGGCTTCCATCAGCGCATGCAGCTGCTCGTCCGTGTAGCGCGGGGACATCAGCGGCTTTCCATCGCGTGGCGTGGCATCAGATGCGTTCCATCTTCGGCATCCACACGCGCAGCAAGGAATACAGACGGTCCAGGTCGATCGGCTTGGCCAGGTAATCGGATGCGCCCGCCTGCAGGCATTCTTCCTGGTCATTCTTCATGGCCTTGGCCGTAATGGCGATGATGGGCAGCTTGTTGTAGCGGCCATCGGCGCGGATCAAGCGCGTCGCTTCCAGGCCATCCATGCCCGGCATCATGACATCCATCAACACCAGGTCGATATCGTCCACGCTGTTGAGCTTGCTGATGGCTTCGAAGCCGTTGCGGCCGATTTCCACCACCACGCCTTTCTGTTCCAGCGCATTCGTCAGGGCAAAGATGTTGCGCACGTCGTCGTCCACCAGCAAAATCTTGCGTCCTTCAAACACGCGCTCGCGGCTGCGCACCTGTTGCAGCATGCCCTGGCGCTCGCTCGACAGTTCCGACTCCACCTTGTGCAGGAAGAGGGTCACTTCGTCGAGCAGGCGTTCGGGCGAACGGGCGCCCTTGATGATGATCGAGCGCGAATATTTCATTAAATCCGCTTCTTCCTCGCGGCTCAGGTTGCGGCCCGTGTAGACGATGACGGGCGGGAACGAGCACAATTCTTCATGTTCCATGCGTTCGAGCAATTCGTTGCCCTGGATGTCGGGCAGCTTCAAGTCGATGATCATGCAGTCGAAAATTTGTGTCTTCAGCAGTTCCAGCGCCTGCTCACCCAAGGCCACGGCCGTGATTTCCACGTCGTTGTCGCTGATCAGGTGGACCACGCTTTCGCGCTGGCGTTCATCGTCCTCGACCAGCAGGATGCGCTTCATCTGCTGCGTGAATTTTGATTCGAGCTTGTGGAACACTTCCTTCAATTGTTCGCGCGTGCGCGGCTTGGTGGCGTAGCCGATGGCGCCCAGCTGCATGGCTTCCTGGATCTGGTCGTTGCCGGAGACGATGTGCACGGGAATGTGGCGGGTTATCGGGTTTTCCTTCAATTGCTGCAAGACCAGCAAGCCAGGGCGGTCCGGCAAGCCCATGTCGAGCAGGATGGCGTCGGGCAGGAATTCTTCCGCCAGGCGCAAGCCTTCGTCTGCGCCGTGCGCCACCAGGCAGCGGTATTGCATTTCATGCGCGAGGTCGAACAGGATGCCGGCAAACGACGGCTCATCCTCGATCACCAGCACGGAACGCTGGCCCGTCTTGGCGGGGGGCACGCTATCGCGGTCATCCTGGAACGTGGGCAGCGGCACGGGCTTGGCGGCGGGGGCCGCCTTTGGTGCAGCGGCCGCGGTTTTTGCGGGCGCTTGCGGCGCGGCGTGGGGCGCTGCCGCCGCCTCCACCGCCCGTTCCGGCATGACGGCCGGCAACACCAAGGTAAACGTGCTGCCCTGGCCCGGCGTGCTGGCCAGCTCGATGCCGCCGCCCAGCAAGGCGGCCAGGTCGCGCGAAATCGACAGGCCCAGGCCCGTGCCGCCATAGCGGCGGCTGGTGGTGCCGTCGGCCTGGTGGAAGGCGTCGAAAATCTTGTGCTGCTGGTCGTCGGCGATGCCGATGCCCGAATCCTGCACCTGGAAGCGCACTTGGCCGGCCGCATCGGCGCTCACGTGCAGGGACACCGTGCCCGCATCGGTAAACTTGATGGCGTTCGACAGCAGATTTTTCAGGATCTGCTCCAGGCGCTGGCGGTCGCTGACGAAGGACGGCGGCGTGTCCGGCGCCACCTTGACGTCAAATACCAGTTTCTTTTGCTGCGCCTGGGCGCCGAACAGCATCTTCATGCTGCTGAGCAGCTCGTCGAAAGGCACGGCGTCCGGCGTCAACTCCAGCTTGCCCGCCTCGACCTTGGAAATGTCGAGGATGTCGTTGATGAGGGTCAACAGGTCATTGCCGGCCGAATAAATGGTTTGCGCAAACGTCACTTGCTCGGGCGTCAGGTTGCCGCTGCTGTTGTCGGACAACAGCTTCGACAGGATGAGCGAGCTGTTCAGCGGCGTGCGCAGCTCATGCGACATGTTCGCCAGGAATTCGGATTTGTAGCGGCTGGCCCGCTGCAGCTCTTCGGCGCGCGCTTCCAGCTGGGCGTGCGCCTGGACGATCGCCATGTTCTTCTGGTCCAGCGACAGCGCCTGCACGGCCAGCTGCTCGTTCGACTGCTCCAGCGCCGCTTTTTGCTCTTCCAGGTGGGCTTGCGACTGTTCCAGCACGCGCGATTGCTCACCCAGCTCTTCATTGGCCGTGCGCAGTTCTTCCTGCTGCACTTCCAGTTCTTCATTCAATTGCTGCGTTTCTTCCAGTACATTTTGCAGGCGCTGGCGGTACAGGGCCGCTTCCAGCGACGTGCCGATATTGGTGCCAATCAGGTTCAGCCACTCCTTGGCGCGGGCGCTGACGGGATGCGTAAAGCCCAGTTCGATGACGCCGTTGACGACGCCTTCATTGTTGACGGGCACCAACACCAGTTCCAGCGGCGCGCCGCTGCCCAGGCTCGACGTCACGGTCAGATAATTCTCGGGCACTTGCTGCACATGCTTGAGGCGTTTTTCGCGCGCCGTCTCGCCCACCAGGCCTTCGCCCAGCTTGAACACCTGTTTTTCCTTCACGCCCTGTTCGTTGAAGCCGTACACGGCAGTACGGCGCAGGCTGCCATCCTCGTCGACGACGTACAGGGTGGCCACGGCCACTTCCAGCCGGTGGGCCAGGAAATCGAGCACGTGCCGTCCCAGTTGCGGCAGGCCCAGCTGGCCGCTTGTGTGGGCGGCCAGCTCCGTCTGTCCCGTGCGCAGCCACGCTTGCTCCTGCAGCACGTCGTTGTCCTTGCCGCGCTGCTCGAGCGCATCGTTATAGATATCGGACAGGCGCAGCAGTTCGCGCCGTCCCAGGTAGGCCAGCAAGCCGGACAATCCCAGGCTGAGGATCAGGAACACCACCACGGCCAGCATGGTGCGGCCCTCGGCCGAGTCGGCCCGTTCCTGGCGCAGCCGCTGCTCCATGGAAAGGAAGGTGAGAAATTCGCGGCGGATTTCGTCGAATTCCAGCTTGCCTTCGCCCTGGCGCACGCGCGCGAGGAATTCCTGGTTGTTGCGGCGCTGGGCGATCACGGCTTCCGCGTACTCCATCCACTGGCCTTGCAGCGCGCGGATGCGGCGCAGCCGGTCCACCTGGATGGAGTTGTCGGACACCAGCTCGAGCAGCGTGTTCATTTCCACGGCGATCTTTGCCTTGCCCGATTTATACGGCGCCAAAAACGTTTCATCGCCCGTCAGCAGGTAGCCGCGCATGCCTGTTTCCAGGTCGACGGACAGCTTCATGACCTCGTTGGCGTTGCCGATCACCCGTTCGGAATGCTCGACCGAGCGCAGGGCCGAGAGCAGGTAGGCGATCAGGCCGACAAAGACGAGGGCCGTGACGATCCCGATAAGCAGCGGCAAGGTAACGTTGCGGGCGAGGATGCGGCGAAAGCTGAAGGAGTCGATCGGGGTCTTGGTATTCATCATGTCCGTGTAAGGCTGTCGCGAAAAAGTCAATTTTAATTGAAATGCAAGGTTTCTGGTGGTCAAGCATAGCGTGCGCTAGCATAACAGTCTTGCGCTAAATTGCCGACGCGTAAGGCGGTGCAAAGCGCGCCAGCGCACAGATGATCGTCGGGGAAAAATCAAGCTGGCCGCGATTGAGGCAGATCAAAGAGACAAGCGGTTCGCATCCTAAGATGCAGGAGGTGGCGGCGTCCCTGCGACGACCGCCGTGTGCAAACCATCCCATGCAGGAGGACATCATGGCCAATCAATTGATGCGTCGCGATCCGCAAAACCCGCTGGCACGTTTCGACCCGTTCAGCGACATGGAAGATTTCATGCATGACTTTTTCGCGCCCGCCTTGCGCTTGCGCGATGCGGGCTCGTCACGCATGCGCGTCGATATTTCCGAAACCGAGCAAGCCTATCAGGTGCAGGCAGACATTCCAGGCGTCAACAAGGACGATATCAAGGTCTCCATCGACGGGAGCCGCGTCTCCATCAGTGCCGAACTCAAGGATGAAAGGGTGACGCGCGACGGCGGCGGCAAGACCGTGCGCAGCGAACGCGAGTACGGCCAGCAATACCGCAGCTTCGTGCTGCCGCACGAGGTGGACGAAGCCGGCGCCCAGGCGCGCTATGAAAATGGCGTGCTGCTGCTGGACTTGCCGAAGAAGGAGGGCACGGGCGGGCGGCAACTGGCGATACAGTAAGCCGGTCCGGGGCATAAAAAAACGCCGGACGGTGCCGGCGTTTCTTGGGTATTGTCGGGTGGCAGCACGCTGCCACCCGATTTGCCTCTATATATATGTCAGTCGCGGATTTCCAGCGCCCGGTTCAGGCTCAGCGCGGCCAGCGAGGCGACGGCGCCCGACAGCAGGTAGAAGCTGACATAGGCGAGGCCGAAGTTGGCCGACAGGCCCAGCGCCACCAGCGGGGCGAAGCCGGCGCCGACCAGCCAGGCCAGGTCGGACGTCAGGGCCGCGCCCGTATAGCGGAAGCGGGCAGGGAAGTTGGCCGTCACGGCGCCGGCAGCCTGGCCGTAGGACAGGCCAAGCAGGCTGAAGCCCACGAGGATGAACACGTCCTGGCCCGTATTGCCGCCGCCCATCAGGGTCGGCACGAAGGCGCTGAAGATGGCGATCAGCACGGCCAGCACGCCCAGGGTGGTGCGGCGGCCCACTTTATCGGCCAGCAAGCCGGAAATCACTACGCCGATGGCGGCCAGCACGGCGCCGACCATCTGGATTTGCAGGAAGTCCGGGGCCGAACGCGTCTGGTAGACGGAAATCCACGACAGCGGGAACACGGTGACCAGGTGGAACAGGGCGTAGCTGGCCAGCGCGGCGAGGGCGCCGATCAGCACGTTGCGGCCCTGGCCGCGGCTCATTTCAAACACGCTCACGGGCTGCAGTTCGCGTTCGTCGAGCAGGCGCGCATATTCATTCGTCGACACCAGGCGCAAACGGGCAAACAGGGCCACGACGTTGATGGCGAAGGCCACATAGAACGGATAGCGCCAGCCCCAGTCGAGGAAGTCTTCATCCGTCAGGCTGGTCAGCATGAACCAGAACAGGCCGGCGGCGATCAGGAAGCCGGCGGGCGCGCCCAGCTGGCCCAGCATGGCGTACCAGCCGCGCTTGTTTTCCGGCGCGTTCAGGGCCAGCAGCGATGGCAAGCCATCCCAGGAGCCGCCTAGGGCCACGCCCTGGCCGATGCGCAGCACGGACAGCCAGATGATGGCGGCAAAGCCCAGGTGGGAGTAGGTCGGCAGGAAGGCGATGCCGGCTGTCGACACGCCCAGGAGGAAGAGGGCGAACGTCAGCTTGGCGCTGCGTCCCATGCGGCGCTGGATTTCCATGAAGATCACGGTGCCGAACGGACGGGCGATGAAGGCGAATGAGAAAATCAGGAACGCATATAACGTCCCTTCCAGGCGTTCTTCGAACGGGAAGAAGACGCGCGGAAACACCAGCACCGAGGCGATGGCGTAAACAAAGAAGTCAAAGTATTCGGAAGCGCGGCCGATGATCACGCCGACGGCGATCTCACCGGGGTCGATATGCGATTCGACCGTGCCGGCCCCGCGTGCGTCGCGCAGGGAGTGGGGGGAAAAGTCGGCGGGTACATCGCCGCTGTGTGTGCGCGTGCTGGACATGATGATCGTCTCCAATATCGTTTCGAGTTCGGCCAACGCGTAACTTACCCCGGGTGTCTCACGCCCGGAGCAGGACTATTCATTAGATAGTTGTAGGAGAAGTCCTCGTCTACCAAGTGAAAGTCCGAGCAAGGGGTAGGACAAAACGTCCAATTGCCAGTGCGCTCCAGTGAGAATACAGTACCATATCTTCATCCCCTGTACTGGACTTTCCTGTATGTTTTCATTAAAAGTTCGTCGCGGACTGCTTCTTTTACCTCTCGCATTGTTGGCTGGTTGCAATACGGTGGTACTGAATCCGTCTGGCGACATCGCAGTTCAGCAAGGCAATCTGATTGTCATCTCGACATTGCTGATGCTGTTGATTATCGTTCCGGTAATCGCCCTGACCCTGCTGTTCGCATGGCGCTATAGAAAAAACAACACCGCGGCCAAATACGAGCCGGACTGGGACCACTCGACTCGCCTCGAGCTGATTATCTGGGGCGCGCCCCTGTTGATCATCATCGTGCTGGGCCTGCTGACCTGGATCAGCACCCACACCCTCGATCCATACCGCCCATTGAGCCGTATCGACGCCAACCGTCCCATTCCCGCCAGCCACAAGCCGATGATCGTCGAAGTCGTGGCCATGGACTGGAAATGGCTGTTCATCTACCCGGAGCAAGGCATCGCTTCCGTGAATGAACTGTACGCGCCCGTCGATCGTCCGATCCGCTTCAAGATCACCGCGTCGTCCGTCATGAACTCGTTCTTCATCCCCGCGCTGGCAGGTCAGATCTACGCCATGCCGGGCATGGAAACGCAGTTGAATGCCGTCATCAACAAGCCGGGTGTCTATAAAGGCTTCTCCGCGAACTACAGCGGTGCCGGTTTCTCGGGCATGCGCTTCAAGTTCCACGGTGTCAATGATGCGGACTTCGACAAATGGGTGGAATCGGCACGTGCCGGTGGCGGCGCGCTGAACCGCGACGACTACCTGTCGCTGGCCCAGCCTAGCGAACGCGACCCGGTACGCCGCTACAGCGCCGTGCCTAACGATCTGTACAAGGCAATTCTGAACCGCACCATCGTTTCCGACGCCCTGTGCGTGACGCCGGTCGAGCCATACAAATTGACGATGGCAAAAAGCCCGGTAGCGGCCGTAACGGCAGTAGTCGCTAGCGATGCAGTCGTGGAAAAGGGCGTTCAAGCCAAGTAACCACTGCATGAATCCCGCAGCGCATCGTAGTGGCGCTGCAGATACTGGCGCCGCTTGCCTGGCGCCTCCCTTTTTTCTCTGAGAGTAACAATGCTAGACCATATTGATCTGACGAAGCTTATATTCGGCCGTCTGACTTGGGATGCAATTCCATTTCACGAACCTATCCTGCTGGCGACCTTTGCAATGGTCGCCCTGGGCGGTATCGCACTCGTTGCGGCACTGACGTATTTCCGCGTCTGGGGTACCCTGTGGCGCGACTGGATCACCAGTATCGACCATAAAAAAATCGGTATCATGTACATGATCCTGGGCCTGGTCATGCTGCTGCGCGGCTTTGCCGACGCGCTCATGATGCGTACCCAGCAGGCGATCGCCTTTGGCGACAATGCCGGCTTCCTGCCGCCGCATCACTACGACCAGATCTTCACCGCCCACGGCGTGATCATGATCTTCTTCGTCGCGATGCCTTTCGTGACGGGTCTGATGAACTACGTGGTGCCGCTGCAGATCGGCGCGCGCGACGTGGCTTTCCCATTCCTCAACAACTTCAGCTTCTGGATGACCACCATGGGCGCCGCCCTGGTCATGGCTTCGCTGTTCGTCGGCGAATTCGCCCGCACGGGCTGGCTGGCGTATCCGCCGCTGTCGGGCATCGTCGGCAGTCCGGACGTGGGGGTAGACTATTACATCTGGTCCTTGCAGATTGCCGGGGTCGGGACGCTATTGTCCGGTGTCAACCTGATCGCCACCATCGTCAAGATGCGCGCGCCTGGCATGACCTGGATGAAAATGCCTGTCTTCACCTGGACCGCACTGTGCACCAACATCCTGATCGTCGCCGCTTTCCCGGTACTGACGGCTGTTCTGGCCATGCTGTCGCTGGACCGCGTCGCCGGCTTTAACTTCTTCACGACGGAACTGGGCGGCAACGCCATGATGTACGTCAACCTGATCTGGATCTGGGGGCACCCGGAAGTCTACATTCTGATCCTGCCGCTGTTCGGCGTGTTCTCGGAAGTGGTCGCCACGTTCAGCAGCAAACGCCTGTTCGGCTACGCCTCGATGGTGTACGCCACCTGCGTCATCATGATCCTGTCCTACCTGGTATGGCTGCATCACTTCTTCACCATGGGTTCGGGCGCCAGCGTCAACTCCTTCTTCGGCATCACGACGATGATCATTTCGATCCCGACGGGCGCGAAGATCTTCAACTGGCTGTTTACCATGTACCGCGGCCGTATCCGCTTTGAACTGCCGATGCTGTGGACGATCGGCTTCATGGTCACCTTCACCATCGGCGGCATGACCGGGGTGCTGCTGGCCGTACCACCAGCGGACTTCGTGCTGCATAACAGCCTGTTCCTGATCGCCCACTTCCATAACGTGATTATCGGCGGCGTGGTGTTCGGTGTCTTTGCTGCAATTAACTACTGGTACCCGAAAGCCTTCGGCTACAAGCTCGACGCGTTCTGGGGCAAGTGCTCGTTCTGGTTCTGGTTCGTCGGCTTCTACCTGGCCTTCATGCCGCTGTACGTGCTGGGCCTGATGGGCGTGACCCGTCGTGTCAACCACTTTGAAGATCCATCCTTGCAAATCTGGACCATCATCGCCTGGTTTGGCGCCGTCTCGATCGCGCTGGGCATCGGTTCCCTGCTGATGCAGTTCTATGTGAGTTTCCGCAACCGTCACGCCCTGCGCGACGTCACCGGCGACCCATGGGGCGGCCGTACGCTGGAATGGTCGACGTCGTCGCCACCGCCAGACTATAATTTCGCCTTCACGCCACAAGTGCACGAACTCGATGCATGGACTGACATGAAGAAACACGGTTACCAGCGTCCGACGTCCGGTTTCACGAAGATCCACATGCCGAAGAACACCTGGGCTGGTTTCGTGATCGCCGCACTGTCCGCACTGGTCGGTTTTGGCCTGATCTGGCAAATGTGGCTCGTCGCCAGCGTTGGCTTCGTGGTCATGATGATTACGATCATCGTCCATACCTTTAACTACAAGCGCGATTACTACATTCCTGCGGAAGAAGTGGTCCGTACCGAAGACGCTTATACTAAATTGCTGAGCAGCCATGTCTGATACCATCGCCCATAACACCGGCGCCGCTGGCGCCGCACCAAGCACGCGCAGCTACTTTGTGCGCGAGCATCATCCGGAAAACGGCAGCTTGCTCGGTTTCTGGCTCTACCTGATGAGCGATTGCCTGATCTTCGCCTGTCTGTTCGCCACGTACGCCGTGGTCGGCCGCAGCTATGCGGACGGCCCGACGGGCGCCGCGCTGTTCGACCTGCCGCTGGTGGCCGTCAACACGGCCATGCTGCTGCTGTCGTCGATCACCTACGGCTTCGCCATGCTGGCCATGCAGCGCAAGCAATTGCGCAGCACCCTGGTCTGGCTGGGCATCACGGGCCTGTTCGGCCTGGCCTTCCTGTCGCTGGAAATGTATGAATTCATTCATCTGATCCACGAAGGCGCCGGTCCGCAGCGCAGCGCGTTCCTGTCGTCGTTCTTTGCCCTGGTCGGCACCCACGGCTTGCACGTGACGTTCGGCGTGATCTGGCTCGTGACCTTGATGTTCCAGTTGAACAAGCATGGCCTGACCCCGGAAAACGGCCGCCGCATGATGTGCCTGTCGCTGTTCTGGCACTTCCTGGACGTCATCTGGATCGGCGTCTTCACCTTTGTCTACCTGATGGGAGTGCTGCCATGAGCGACCACCACACACACGGCGATAGCCACCACCATGACAACCACGATCATGGCAGCCTGAAAAGCTACGCCATCGGTTTCATCCTGTCGGTGATCCTGACGGCCATTCCGTTCTGGCTGGTGATGACGAAAGCCATCACCAACTCGGGCACCATGGGCCTGGTTCTGCTGGCATTCGCGGCCGTTCAAGTGGTGGTACACATGGTGTACTTCCTGCACATGAACACCAAGTCCGAAGGCGGCTGGAACATGATGGCGCTGATCTTCACGATCATGATCGTGGGCATCGCCATGGCCGGTTCCCTGTGGGTCATGTACCACATGAACCACAACATGATGCCGGATCTGATGCCTGAGTACATGCATACGAAAACGGCTCCATGATGAGTCAACCGCGCCCAAGCAACACCGGGCGCGCCCCTGGCGCCGCATCGCAAGATGCCGCGCCAGGCCCACGCGGCATGGCTGTGCATTATTCAAAAATTGCGCTAGCCTTGCTGGCGGGGATCTTGTTTGCCGGTTTCTGCGTCCTGGGAACCTGGCAAGTCAAGCGCCTGTTCTGGAAGCTTGACCTGATCGAGCGCGTCGAACAACGCGTACATGCGCCCGCAACGGACGCGCCTGGACCCGCAGCCTGGGCCAGCATCACGCAGCAAACGGATGAATACCGCCATGTGCGACTCTCCGGTACTTATCTCCCCATTTTCAATACCCTGGTGCAAGCAACGACGGCACTGGGCAGCGGTTACTGGCTGGTGACGCCCTTGCGCCTGGCCGACGGCAGCACCGTGCTCATCAACCGCGGCTTCGTGCCGAAACGCGCCGGCATCGCCGCCAGCACGCCGGCCGGCATCGTCGAGGTCGACGGCTTGCTGCGCATCAGCGAGACGGGCGGCGGTTTCTTGCGTGAAAACAGTCCTGCCACGCAGCACTGGTATTCGCGCGACGTGGCCGCCATCGCCGCCTCGCACATGCTGAGCAACGTGGCGCCATATTTCGTCGATGCGAAAGAGAAATCGGAAACGGCCAGTGACGCCCCCGTCGGCGGCCTGACCGTGATCTCGTTCCACAACAACCACCTCGTGTATGCACTGACGTGGTTCGCGCTGGCCCTGATGGTGGCCGGCATCACATGGTGGATCGTGCGCGAAGACAAGCGCCGCCGCGCGCGCAAGGCGGGCAATGCCGATCGCCAGGAAAGCGACCATGCCGGGCAGGATTGAAATCCTGCCCAACCGCGAGGTACTAGAACGCGGCGCCGTGGCGGCCGAGATGGAACATCCGGCCGGCCACCAGAACATGAAGCTGCTGATCCAGCTGCGCTGGCTGGCCGTGATCGGCCAGATCAGCACCATCTTCGGCGTGGGCGTGGGACTGGGCATCGCCTTGCCCGTGCCCTACATGCTCGAAGTGCTGTCCTGCCTGATCGCCTTCAATCTGGCCAGCCTGCTGCGCTGGCACGAGCGCCAGCCCGTTTCCAATACGGCCCTGTTTCTTGCTCTGCTGGTCGACGTCACCGTGCTGACGGCCCAGCTCTACCTGAGCGGCGGCATCAGCAACCCGTTTGCCTTCCTGTATTTATTGCAAGTCATCCTCAGCGCCGTGCTGCTGGAAGTGTGGTCGACCTGGATCATGGTGGCCATTACCAGCCTGTGCCTGGCGGGCCTGGCCTTGCTGCCCGGCCCCTTGATCCTGCCGATCGACCCCGAGCGCGGCTTTTCCAGCCTGTACGTGCAGGGCCTGCTGATCTGTTTTATTTTGAACGCCGCCTTGCTGGTGGTGTTCATCACGCGCATCAACCGCAACCAGCGGGCCGGCGACGCCAAGGTGGCCGACTTGCGCCAGCGCGCGGCGGAAGAGGAGCACATCATCCGTATGGGCTTGCTGGCCTCGGGCGCCGCGCACGAGCTGGGCACGCCGCTGGCGACGCTCTCCGTCATCCTCGGCGACTGGCGCCGCATGCCGGAACTGAGCAAGAACAGCGAATTGCTGGAAGAAATCACGGAAATGCAGGCGCAATTGCAGCGCTGCAAAAGCATCGTCAGCGGCATTCTGTTGTCGGCGGGCGAGGCGCGGGGGGAATCTTCCGTGAAAACGACGATCAATACCTTCCTCAACGACCTGGTCGACGAGTGGCGCACGAGCCGCCCGATCCAGGATTTCGAGTACGATAACCGCATCGAGCACGATGTGCCCGTCGTCTTCGATTCGACCTTGAAACAAACCATCTGCAATGTGCTCGACAATGCGCTGGAAGCGTCGCCCGAATGGCTGCGCTTCGAAGCGACGCGCGAAGCGGACGCCTTGCACCTGGTCGTTACCGATGCGGGCCCCGGCTTCGAGCCGTCGATGCTGACGCACCTGGGTAAACCATATCAAAGCAGCAAGGGCAAGCCCGGCGGCGGCCTCGGTCTGTTCCTGGTGGTCAATGTCGCGCGTACCCTGGGCGGCACGGTGACTGCGCGCAACCGGGTGCAGGGCGGGGCGGTGGTGCACCTGGCTTTGCCGCTGGCGGCCATCAAACTGGAAAGAGAAAGCGACCACCATGCAGAATGACCGTCTGTTACTGATCGTGGAAGACGATGCCGCGTTTGCCCGCACCCTGGGCCGCTCGTTCGAACGGCGCGGCTATCAGGTCATCCTGGCCACCAATTTCGACGAGGCGAGCGCCTTGCTGGAACAGCATTGCCCCGACTACGCCGTCGTCGATTTAAAACTCAATGGCAATACATCCGGCCTGGCCTGCGTGCAGATGCTGCACCAGCACGACCCGGAGATGCTGATCGTCGTGCTGACGGGCTACGCCAGCATCGGCACGGCCGTCGAAGCGATCAAGCTGGGCGCCTGCCAGTACCTGGCGAAACCGTCGAACACGGACGACATCGAAGCGGCCTTCGGCCACGTGGCCGGCAACGCCGACATCGAACTGACGAACCGCGCCACCAACATCAAGACCCTGGAATGGGAGCGCATCCACGAAATGCTGGCCGAGACGGATTTTAATATTTCCGAAACGGCGAGAAGGCTGGGCATGCACCGGCGCACCCTGGCGCGCAAGCTGGAGAAGCAGCGGGTCAAGTAGACATTCCGGTAGTCACTGCGCAGTTTGGTCGTTCTCGAATGCCAATTCGATCGCACTGTCGTCGCTCCAGCGCATGCTGTGGGAAAGCAGCGGTATTGAGCATTGTGGGATTGTTGTTATGTGTACAGATGGATGGCGTTCAAGTCGGCGCCAGCCACTCCATCTTCTGCACGCGGATATGCGGATGGCTTTCCAGCGCTTCCCATTCGGGCAAAAAGACAAACCCCTGCTTCTGGTAAAACGCCGCCGCACGGGCGTTCCCGGGCGCCACGTCGAGCACCAGGCGAACGTGGCCGTTGTCCACGGCGCATTGTTTTACGGCCTCGACCAGGCCTTGCGCCACGGCCAGGCCCCGATATGCGGACTGTACCCACATGGCGATCAAATGGCATTCGCCATTGCCGGCCACCACTTGCGCGGCCAGGCCGATGGCTTGTTCTCCGTCAAAGGCGAGGAAAAACGTGCGCTGCGGCGTGCTGGTGGCGCGCTGCTGCCAGTCGGCATCGGAAAAAGCGGCCGCGCTGGCGTGGCTGGCGCCAAAGGCCGTGGGGGCGTCGAGCAGCGCGGCCAGGCGCGTGGCTTTCAGCGCCGGCCAGTCGCTGGCGGTGGTGGGCCGTATCAGCATGCTCAGTTGAAGACGATCGCCGTCTTGTGTTCGATGCTGAGCCTGCATGCCTCATACGCGGCCAGCCAGGCGATCAGTTCGCGCTCGAGACCGTCTTCGGCGTCGATACGCGCATTGATGCGCGCCGCTTCTTCATCGCTCAGCTCGTCGCCGAGCAGGAAAATGCCCAGCGCGGGCGCGACCGTGACCAGTTCGGCGCGCAGGCTGTACGAGGAACCGAGCATGCCGCCCAGCAGCGGATGTTCATCATCGGCAAAAATGACGTCGTCGAAGACGAGGGGGAAATAAAAGCCCTCGCAATCGGAATGGCAGAGCAGGTGGCTGTCCAGGTCATCCTGCGCCGCTTCCAGCACCGGGTCTTCGCTTGGATCCTCGCCTTCGGCCAGCGGCGTGGCCTGCCATTGCCCATCCTGGACCGCATGCGCATACGCGCGGCGCAAATAATGGAGGTAGCTGTATGGAAAGGAATCAAGCGCTGCGCGCGACTGCAGTTGCGGCAAGACCAGCGGTTCGCCATGCTGCGGCAAGCCCGCTTTTTGCAGCAGGGCGTTCGCTTGCGCCAGGGAATCGGCCAGCCATTGCGCGCCTTCCGGGTCTTCTTCGTGCAGATCGGCCAGAGCGCCGACTGTTATTGCCAATCCCATGCATGGACTCCTTTATTGTTCAGCTGCCAGTGTAAATCATTTGCCTCTGATCATCATTTACGATTGGTCCCACACTTCGATGGTCAGCAGCTGTCCGGGCGCGCAGGCGGCGATGCGCTCCCCGTGCACGGTGATGCTGCCGGGCCAGCCCGTGAGCTGGTCCTGCGGAAACTCGCCATCCTGCGCTTCGGCGATGCCCGCCAGCAGCAGGGGCGCGATGACGTCCGCCGAGGCCGTGTAGCGGTTGGGGAAACCATTGAAGGCCAGCTGGGTCGCCTTGCCTTGCTCACACAGTTGCGCGATCCAGTCGGCGCCGAACAGGCCCGCTTCCCACGTGGCGAGAAACGCTTCCTTGTTGACCTTCGTCATATCGGCCATTTGTTCCGGCGTTTCTGTCGAGATAATCGTCCACCAGCCTGACATGGGCATTCCTTGTGAAAAGTGAAAATTAGCGGGTCATGGCGCGGCGCAGCAGGTAGCTGAGGCCATCGACGGCGGCCACCATCAGCAGCATGGCGACGATGACGGTGGCGGCGTTCTGCATCTGGAACAGCGACAGATGGTATTTCAGCATCTGCCCCAGGCCGCCCGCGCCGACAACGCCGAGGATGGCGGCGGCGCGGATATTGTTTTCCCAGCGGTACAAAGTGTAGGACATCATCTGCGGCCCGCACTGCGGCAAGGTCGCGTACAAAAAGGCCACCGCAGGCCGGGCGCCGTTGATGCGCAGGGTGGCGGCCGGCAAGGGCGGGCAGTTTTCGAACGCGTCGGCAAACAAGCGGCCCAGCACGCCCACCGTGTGCAGGGCCAGCGCCAGTGTGCCCGCGAACGGGCCCAGGCCGGCGGCGATCAGCAGGATCGAGGCCCACACCAGCTCCGGGATCGAGCGCAGCACATTCAACACGCCACGCGTCGCGTTGCGCGCCAGGCTGCCGAAACGGCCGCTGGCGGGCAGGGCCAGCAGCGCGCCCAGGATGGCGGCGATCACCGTGCCGATGGCCGACATGGCAAGTGTTTCAAAGGTGGCAATGCCCACTTTCATCAGGAAGGGGCTGGCCAGCTCGGGCGGGGCGAAGCCGTGCAGGAAATCGGCCGTCGTGCGCACGGCATCGGCACTGAAGAATTCTCCCCATTTCAGGGGCAGGGTGGCGAAGCTGGCGATGACCAGCAGCAGCAGACCGGCCAGCAAGGCCCAGGTCGACCAGCGCACGGGGGCAGGGGCGGGCAACATCGGTTCAGTCTTCATGCCAGCCTCCGGCGCAGCATGGCGGAGACGGCGTCGGCGCCCGCCACCAGCAGCACGAACACCATCAGCATGGTGGCCAGTTCATTGCCTGCCATCATCTTCATCGATTCATCCATGCGCTGGCCCAGGCCGCCCGCGCCGACAAATCCCATGACGACGGAGCCGCGGATCGCGCATTCCCACCGGTAGATCGTGTACGACACCAGTTCCGCGGCCGATTCGGGCAGGGCGCCGTACAGCAAGGCTTTTAATCTGCCGCTGCCGTTGTGCAATAGCGCGTTGCAGGCGGCGGCGTCCGATGATTCGAGGATTTCCGCATACACCTTGCCCAGCATGCCGCAATACGTGAGCGCGATGGCGATCACGCCCGCCGTCGGCCCCAGTCCCACGATGCGCACCAATAGCAATGCCCAGACCAGTTCCGGCACGCTGCGCAGCAGCACCAGCAGCGCGCGCACGCCATGGCGCACGCTGGCGGCCAGCGGCGACACTTGGCCGCTGCCGATGCGCGAGATCGACAAGCGCTCCGTCACCAGCAAGGTCAGGGGAATGGCGCCCAGCATGGCCAGCGCCATGCCGGCCGTGGCCATGGCGATGGTTTCCCAGCTGGAAATGGCCACCAGCTGCAAAAATTCCAGCGAGTGGGCGGGCGGCACGAAGCTGGCGATGAATTGCCAGGTGGCTGCCAGGCTTTGCGCATCCCAGAGTATCCACGGTTTGAACTCAGCCTGCACCAGCATCGGCCACAGCACGAGCAGCACGATGGCAGCCCCGGTCAGGCGGCCGCGCCAGGCGGGGTCGCGCGGCATGGCGGCACTCTTCAGCAAAGGGGCCTCGCGGCGTCCAGGTTCGCCTCCACCGATTCGAACTGGGGCGCTGGATCGGCCTTGTTGCGGTACAGTTCGGCGATCATGGCGTCGCTGACCTCGCTGGCAGGCAAGTCGAAGACGATCTGGCCGTCGCGCAGGGCGACGATGCGCGTAAAGCAGGCGCGCGCGATCTCCACCTGGTGCAGGCTACAGATCAGGGTGGCGTTGCGCGCCGTCGCTTCCGCCTGCAGCACATGGATCGTCTGCAAGGCCAAGGTGGGGTCGAGCGCGGACAGCGGTTCGTCGACGAGAAATACTTGCGCATCCGACACGAGCGCGCGCGCCATGCCGCAGCGCTGGCGTTCGCCGCCGGACAGGCGGTCGACCCTGGCGTACAGTTTATCCTGCAGGTTGAATTTGCCGAGCGCTTCCCATGCGGCGCGCGGATCGACGGGCACCAGCAGCGAACGGATGGCCGTCCACAAGCTCCATTGCGGCAGGCGGCCCGCCAGCACGGCGTTGACGACGCGCTGGCGCGGCGGCAGCGGCGGCGTTTGCGGCGCCAGGAATAATCGAGCGCGCAAGGCGTGGCGTTCGCCGCTGCCGATTTGCCAGGGCGACGTGCCCAGGATGTGCAAGGTGCCCGATGCCGGGCGCAGCGCGCAGGCCAAGGTGTGCAGCAGGCTGGTCTTGCCGGCGCCGGAAGGGCCGATCAGGGCGATCTGTTCACCCTGGGCCACGTCCAGGTCCACGTCGCGCAGGGCCAGCGCATTGCCGGCGGCACCCGCGTGGTGGACGCTGACCTTGTGAAGTTGGAATGTCATGCGATGTTCGGTATGGGGGCGTTGGGGTGTCGGATTACGCCATGCGACGGCAGCGTAGGTCGGATTAGGCCGGAGGCCGTAATCCGACAACATTGTTGGCATTATCGCTTGTGTCGGATTATGCGGCTTTGCCGCTAATCCGACCTACGATAAAACGCGTCGACGTAGTCTACTTCAACAGCTTCGCATCGCGCGCGGCCGCTTCGATATCCTTGTAGTTCTCGGCCTTGGTCGGGATGAATTTGGTCGCGCGCTGCAGCTCGAGGATTTCCTTGCCTTCGGCCGTCGATGGGTCCAGCGCCAGGAAGGCGTCCGTCAGCTTCTTGCGCACGACGGGGTTCATGTCGGCGCGCACGCTCCAGTTGTAATCGTAGTAGCCGGGTGTCGTGTAGAACACGCGCACCTTGCTTGGATCGACCTTTTTCGCTTCGACCAGCTTTTCCCATACGGAAATGTTTAAGGTGCCTGCATCGACCTTGCCGCCGGCCACGGCCGCCACGGTGGCGTCATGCGCACCCGAAAACGCGATGCGCTTCATGTCCGTATCCGGATTGATCTTGGCGGCCAGCAAATAGTAACGGGGCATCAAGTGGCCCGAGGTCGACGATTCCGAGCCGAACGTGAAGTTCTTGCCTTTCAGGTCAGACAATTGATTGATGTCCTTGCTGGTGGTCACGAACACGGAGCGGAATTTCGTGTCTTCCTCGCGCTGCACCAGCGGCACGATCTTGCCGCCGCTGCGCACGTTGGCTTGTACAAACGTAAAACCGCCGAACCAGACCATGTCGAGCTTGTGATTGATCAAGCCTTCCACGGAGGCCGCGTAATCGGTGACGGGCGTAAATTCCACCTTCATGCCCAGCTTTTTCTCCAGGTAACTGCCCAGCGGCTTGAACTTGCGCTGCAACTCCGTCGGCGCTTCGTCGGGAATGGCGGACACGCGCAGCACTTGCTGCGCCTGCGCCAGGCCGCTGTGGATGGCCAGGGTGGCGGCGACGGTGGCCAGGATGGCGGGGAACTTGTTGGAGAATGTGGTCATGGGACTGCCTTTGAAAGATTGTTCATTAATATACGGAAACCCCGGTCGTGCCATCCTGCATCTCGCCGATGACGACGGCGTCGCCAAAGCCTTCGGCGCGGAAAATCGCCAGCACTTGCTCGACGGCTTCCGGCGCGCACGCCACCAGCAGGGGGCCGGCCGTTTGCGGGTCCGTCAGGATCGCCTTGTCGATGGCAGTTAGACTGTCATCCAGCGCCACTTGCGCGCCGTAGCCCTGCCAGTTGCGGCCCGAGGCGCCCGTGATGTTGCCATTCTGCGCCAGTTGCTGCACTTGCGGCAGCAGCGGCACGTCAGCCATGGCGATGCGCGCCTGCAACTTGGCGCCGCGCGCCAGTTCCAGCGTGTGGCCCAGCAAGCCGAAGCCCGTCACGTCCGTCAGCGCATGCACGCCATCGAGCAGGGCCAGTTTCTTGCCTGGGGTATTCAATTTGGTGGTGTTGTCGATCAAGGACGCGTAGCCATCCGCGTCCAGCGCATTTTTCTTCAGCGCGGCCGACAGGATGCCCACGCCGATCGGCTTGCCCAGCACCAGTTTATCGCCGGCGCGCGCGCCCGCGTTGCGTTTCACCTGCGACGGGTGCACCAGGCCCAGCACCACCAGGCCATAGATCGGTTCGAAGGAATCGATGGTGTGGCCGCCCGCGATGGGGATGCCGGCCTGGGCGCAGATGGTTTCGCCGCCTTTCAAGATGAGGCCGATGGTTTCCACGGGAAGCTTGTTGATCGGCATGCCCACCAGGGCCAGCGCCATGATGGGCGTGCCGCCCATGGCGTACACGTCGGAAATGGCGTTGGTGGCGGCGATGCGGCCGAAGTCGAACGGATCGTCGACGATGGGCATGAAGAAATCCGTCGTGGCGATCAGCGCCTGCTCGTCGTTGAGCTGGTAGACGGCCGCGTCATCGGAAGTTTCTATGCCGACCAGCAATTCTTTCGGCAGGGGAAAGCCGCCGCTGCCCTTTAAGATGTCGGCCAGCACGCCGGGCGCGATCTTGCAGCCGCAGCCGCCGCCATGGGCAAATTCGGTCAATCGGATGGGGGTATTGGATGTTGCTGCGCTATCTGACATGGAAATTCCTGCTGATGTTGTGTACAACGATGATCATTTTTACCCCAAACGCAAGGTCTGGGGTCGGCCCCTCAGGGTCCGACCCCGGCACTGCGTCTTTAGGGGGAATTAGTGCCGACAATACCACACAACGCGCGCGCGGCTTGCTCAAAGGCATGTTCTGAAATATCGGGCAAGACCAGCGGCGTCGCCTGGGCGTAGCGGCTGAAGTTGCGGGCGATCGATTGCCGGTAGACGGGGTCGTAGTGCTGGACCAGCAGCTCTTCCACCAGCTCGGCCATCTGGCCCGCCGTCGCCAGCTGCTGCCAATGGGCGATTTTCTCCTTGCCATGCAGCTGCGTCAACAGGGCCAGCTGCACATTCAGGCGCTCCGGGTCGCCGACGAAATGTTCATAGTCCTGCATCAGCAATTGCACGCGCTGGTCCGTGGCCAGCCGCACGTCGGTGCAGGCGGCCGCGCGCATCTTGTCCATCAGCGCGTCGGGCACGCGCACGCGGCCTACTTTCTTGCTTTCCGATTCGATGAAGACGGGCAATGCCGGGTCGAACTGGCGCAACTGCTGCCACAGCGCGCTTTCGAACGATTTTTGCGAGGGCTGCTCTTCCTCGGGCAAGCCGCCCAGCACGGAGCCGCGGTGCGCTGCCAATTGTTCCAGGTCAATCACTTGCGCGCCTTGCTTGTCCAGCACCTGCAACAGGCGGCTCTTGCCGCTGCCCGTGGGGCCGCACAGCACGTTGATGAAATCGAAGCGCTCGGGCAGGGTGGCCAGTTCGGCATTCACGTGGCGCCGGTAATCCTTGTAGCCGCCATCGAGTTGCGTGACGGGCCAGCCGATGCGCGCCAGGATGTGCGCCATGGCGCCGCTGCGGTTGCCGCCGCGCCAGCAGTAGACGAGCGGCTTCCATTCGTGCGGGTGACCGAGGAAACCGTCTTCGATATGCCGCGCGATATTCTTCGCCACCAGCGCCGCGCCCAGCTTCTTCGCTTCGAAGGCGCTCGTCTGCTTATATAGCGTGCCGACGCGAACGCGCTGCTCGTCGTCGAGCACGGGCAGGTTGATGGCGCCCGGCAAGTGGTCTTCCGCGAACTCGGACGGGCTGCGCACGTCGATGATGGCGTCGAATTCATGCAGGCGTGGCAGGATGTCGCTGAAGGGAAGGACTGCGGGGTATTTCATCGTGGCGCGGCTGCTTGGAATGGGGAAAGACGTATTATCCCCGATAAAGGCCGCTGGCGTGGGGCTTTGGCGCCGCCTTTCACACTGTGCGTGCCGGGCCGGCGTCCCGCATGCCTGTGAAGAACCGCACCAGGCTATGCGGCGCGTCGTCGTCAAAGCACAGGCGCAGGATGCGTTCCGACTCCACCGCGGCCGCGCTGCTGCGCGCAAACAGCGCCGTTTCATATGCCAGCAAGGCCGCTTCCACGTCGCTTGGGTGCGCGGCAAGCGCCTGCGCCAGCTCGGTGCCGTCCAGCATGGCCAGGTTGGCGCCTTCGCCGGCCGGTGCCATCAAATGGGCCGCGTCGCCCAGTAAGGTCACGCCTGCCACGCGTTGCCAGCGGTGGTCGACGGGCAGCAGGTGCACGGGACGGGGCACGGGCGGCGTGTCCGCGTCCGTGATCAGGGCCGTGAGCGCCGGCGCCCAGCCGGCAAACTCGGCGGCGATGGCTGCCCGCGCGGCGGCGGGATCGGCAAAATCGATGCCTGCCAGCCACTCTTCGGGTTTACTCAGGGCCACATACGCATGCAGCACGCCATCGGCTTCGCGGTGAGCCTGGATGCCCTTGCCCGGCGCCAGCGCGAACAGGGCGCCGGCGCCCACGGCTTGCGCAGTGGCCCCGTGGCGGCGGTCGCTGTCGAACAGATACGTTTCAATGAAGGCAATGCCGCTGTAGGCGGGCTGCGCGCTGGAGAGCAGCGGCCGCACCCGGGACCAGGCGCCGTCCGCGCCCACCAGCAGATCGCTGGCCGCCGTGGCGCCATGCGCAAAGCTCAGCATGTACCTGCCGCCGTCCAGCGTCGCGACGTTTGTCAGTTTGTGGCCCCAGCGCACGCAGCCTTCAGGCAAGGCATCGAGCAAGATGCGGCGCAGCTCGCCGCGCGGCACTTCGGGACGCCCGCCCGTGCCATCGTCGCCCTCGTCGTGCAAGACCGTGCCATGCTGGTCGAGCACGCGGCTCGCTTCGCCGCCCGCATGGATGAGGGCGCGGAAGGCGTCGTGCAGGCCGGCTGCCCGCAGCGCTTGTTGGCCGCTTTCCTCGTGGATGTCGAGCATGCCGCCCTGGCGGCGCGCCTGCGGCGACGCATCCGCTTCATACACGGTGGCGGCGATGCCGTGGACGTGCAGCACGCGGGCGAGCATCAGCCCGCCCAGCCCCGCGCCGATGATGGCGATTTGCATGGTGATCTTTCAGGTGGTGTTCAAAATAGTAGTGGAACGGCGTTCCAGAAGAATTTTGCGGCAAGCCATCATCTGTGTCAAGATAAGCGATGCCCGATACCGTAGCGACCCCACCACGACGCGCCGACTCGCTGACGCGCGACTCCATCATCGACGCCGCCATCGCCCTGCTCGACACAGCGGGCGAGGGCGGCCTGACCTTCCGCGCCCTGGCCGCGCGCCTGGCCACGGGGGCGGGCGCCATCTACTGGCACGTGGCCGACAAGGATGATCTGTTCACGGCCGCCAGCGACGCCATCGTCGCCCGCGCCATGCAGGCCGCCCCGCCTGGCGATACGCCGCAGGCGGGCATCCGCGCCGTGGCGCTGGCCATGTTCGAGGCGATGGATGCGCATCCGTGGCTGGGTTCGGCCCTGTCGCGCGCGCCGGGCCAGCTGCCCACCGTGCGCATCCTGGAACGCCTGGGCCGGCAGGTCGATGTGCTGGGCGTGCCGCAGGACCGGCAGTGGATGGCGGCATGCGCCTTGCTCAATTATCTGCTGGGCGTGAGCGGGCAGAATGCGGCCAATGCCGTCATTGCCCGTGAACAGGGCCTGGAGCGCGCGCATTTCCTCGACACCCTGGCGAGCGCCTGGTCACGCCTCGACGCGCAGGCGTTTCCGTTCGCCCGCAAGGTGGCGGGCCAGCTGCGCGCGCACGACGACCGCGAGGATTTTTTGGCGGGCATCGACCTGATCGTGCATGGCATGCAGGCGCTGCAAGCGGGCCGCTAGCCCAGCAAATGTCCCAGCAGCGGCGCCAGCAGCACCGTCACGATGCCGGAAAAGATCATCGTCAGGCTGGCCACGGCGCCTTCTTCCGTGCCGACCCTGCGCGCCACGGAGAGGCCGAAGCCGTGCGCGGCCGCGCCATATGGGGCGCCACGGGCGATGCGCATGCGCAAGGGCAGCAGTTTCAGCAGCGGCTTGCCCAGCATCAAGCCGAACAAGCCCGTCATCACCACGAAGATGCCCGTCAGCTGGGCCGAACCGCCCATGTGGCGCGACGCTTCCAGCGCGAACGGCGTCGAGACGGAGCGTGCCAGCAGGCTGCGCGCCATGTCGCCGTGCACGCCAAATACCCGGTCCAGCAGCAAGGTGGCGGCGACCGATGCCACGATGCCGGCGCAGCTGCCCAGCGACAAGGCCAGCCAATGCTTGCGGATCAGCTTGCGCTCCTGGAAGATGGGCAGCGCAAAGGCGATGGTGGCCGGGCCCAGCAGCCACGGCAGCCAGCGCGTCTCGCCGAAATACGTGGCGAACGGCGTCGACGTGGCCTGCACGATGACGATCAATATCGCCGAGGTGCAGATGGCGGGCGTGAGCAGAAAATGCGGGTGGCGGCGGTGCACGGCCTGGTTGGCATAAAACAGCACCAGGGTCAGCAGCAGGAACAGCAGCGACAGCAGCAGGGTGCTCATGCTGGCGCCCTCGCGGCGCGCTGGCGCAGCAGCTTATTCAGACGCAACTTGCGTTCATAGCGGCACACCCATTCCACCGTCAGCGCCGTCGCCAGCATCACGCAGGCAAAGCCCAGGCCGATATTTACGAACAGCATCAGACCTTGCGACTTCAACAGTTGCGTAAATTGCACCACGGATACGACCAGCGGTATGAAGAACAGCAGCATATTGGCCAGCAGCCAGTTCGCGCCCAGTTCGATGGCGGCGGGGCGCACCCAGCCCGCCAGCAGCAGGGCCACCAGCACGAACAGGCCCACCACGCCGCCGGAAAACGGCAAGTGCAGGGCGGACGCGGCTGCGTCGGCCAGCCACCAGGCGGCGATCAGGATGCCCACTTGCCACGCAGTCTGCGCGGGCTGGCGCCAGACGGGGATGGAGAGTGGGGCGGCGGTGGAACAAGGGGCGGCTTTCACGGCGGGCTTTCAAACGGATGGGGGAGGTTTTCATTGTAGTGAGCCCACATCAAAAGATAAAATGACTTAAACTCATGATTATCATTCTATTTTGGAATGCATCATGGATATCCGCTCCCTGCGCTACTTCGTCGAAGTGGTCGAGCAAGCCAGTTTTACGCGCGCGGCCGCCAGGCTGCACGTGACGCAGCCCACCGTCAGCAAGATGGTGCAACAGCTGGAGCAATCGCTGGACCTGGCCCTGCTGGACCGCGCGGGCAAGCGTTTTACGCTGACGGACGCGGGCAAGGTGGTGCTGTCGCGCGCGCATGAACTGCTGGCCCTGCACGCGGAACTGAAGGTGGAATTGCGCGACCTGCAACACCTGGAGCGGGGAGAATTGCGGGTCGGCGTGTCGCCGCAGACGCACTCGACCCTGGCGCCATGGCTGGCCGAATACCACCAGCGCTATCCGGGCATCGAACTGAAAATGTATGAAAGCGGCACGCAGGCGATCGAACGCGACTTGCGCACCGGCACGGTGGAGCTGGGCACCATGCTCGACTATCCGGGCAACGCCGCCACCTGGCAGGATTTCGAAGCCTTGCCCCTCGTGCGCTCACCGCTGTGCTTGCTGGCGGCGCCCGGCTCGCCGTGGCAAGGCCGCTCGTCCGTGGCCCTGGCCGAGCTGGCCGACAGCCCCTTCATCTTCTATGGCGCCGCGTTTGCCCTCAACGACATCGTGCAGGATGCCTGCCAGCGCGCCGGTTTCGCGCCGCGCATCACGGGCCGCAGCGGCCAGTGGGATTTCATTGCCTCGCTGGTGCGGCTGGGCGTGGGCATCTGCCTGCTGCCGAAGATGTATTGCGACACCTTGGAGCCGGCGCAGTTTGACGTCATTCCCCTGGACGGCCCGCCCGTGGAGTGGAATCTGATGCTGGCCTGGCGCCGGGGCGGGCGGCTGTCGTTCGCGGCGCGCGCCTGGCTGGAGCTCGTCAGGGCGCGCATGGCGGACGCGGCACGTTTACAATAGGCGCTCGCCAACTTCCGCCCGACCCGATGAACATCAACGTCAATACCAGACTTAAACGCACGGCCGGCTCATTGCTGCTGGGATTGTTATGCACCGTGGGCCTGATGAGCGAAATGGGCTACGCCCAGGCCGCCTTGCCCGTGTATGGTTATTTCGTCAAGAACACCTATCCGCACGACCCCCAGGCGTTCACGCAAGGCTTGCTGTTCAAGGATGGCCATCTGTATGAAAGCACGGGCCAGAATGGCCAGTCCTCCTTGCGCAAGGTGGAATTGACGACGGGCAAGGTGCTGCAGAAAAGCATGCTCGACAAGAATGTGTTTGGCGAAGGCATCACGGATGTGGGCGATGAGCTCCTGGGCCTGACGTGGATTTCGCAGACGGGCTATGTCTTCGACGTGAAGACCTTCAAATTGAAACGCAAATTCAGCTACCCGGGCGAAGGCTGGGGCCTGGCCAGCGACAATCAATTCGTCTACATGAGCGACGGCACGTCGGCCATCCGCGTGCTCAATCCGAAAACCCTGAAGGAAGTGCGCCGCTTCGAAGTGAAAGCCGAAGGGCGGCCCATCGACCGGCTGAACGAACTGGAAATGGTCGATGGGCAACTGTTCGCCAATGTGTGGGGCGCGGACGTGATCGCCCGCATCGATCCCGCCAGCGGTAAAGTTATGGGCTGGATCGACCTGACGGGCTTGCTGCCGCCCGAGCAGCGGGGCACGGCCAATCCCGACGCCGTGCTCAACGGTATCGCCTGGGATGCCCGGGGCAAGCGCTTGTTTGTCACGGGAAAATTGTGGCCCAAGCTGTTCGAAATCGAGCTGATCGAAATCCAGCGCCGTTGATGTTGGCTATCGGACAGTGTTGCTGGCGATGAATCGTTTATGATGGCGTTCCTTCGCCCATTGCGACCTTTACAGGATGCCATGCTGTTCTTTTCTTTACACCGCCTGGCGGCCGCCGCCACCCTGGCCGCCGCCATCGTGCCCGCCGCGCAGGCGCAAGCGCCATACGTGCCGGTGATGCAGCAATACGGCGACTTTGTCGTCACGCGCGACCGCCACGCCCCGCTCGTTACCTTGACTTTCCGCAAGCACGGCTACTGGCCCGGCGGCGCGCGCGAAGTGGTGGAGGTGCGTCCGCTGAAAGCGACGCGCGAGGGCCAGCCCATGCTGCTGGCATTCACCAAGGGCTATACGGGCCAGGGCACCATCCTCATCGGCGTGCAGAATGGCGAACCGCTGATGCGTCCCGTCAGCCCCCTGCAGCGCGACAGCATGGTGCGTACGGAGCGCGACCCCGAATGGGGCGTGCCGCAGCCGGGCAGTCCCGAGGTGCTGCTGTTCGCCCGCGACGGCCGCGCGCTCGACACGGGCACGGGCGAGCTGCTGTGGTTTGACGTGCCGGGCGGCGTCACCGGCGATTACGCGCCCGCCATGCTGGTCTCCGTTTCGCCCGACGGGCGACGCGGCGCGTATCTGACGAATACGCTGACGAATGCGCTGACGAAGGTGGGGATCATCGTCGCCACGCGCGACGACGGCGTGGCCGGTGTGCTGGCCCTGCCGCCAGACACGTATCAACGGTGGCTGAAACCCTTGTCGGAGGCCGCTTCCGCGCAGGCGGGCGCCGCCATCAAGGCGCGCCAGGGCCGCACGGATAGCAACCGCATCCGGCGCGAGCTGGAACTGGCCTGGTTCGGCCAGCAATTTCAATGGAAACAAGGCAAGGGCGGCTGGCAAGTGACGGGCTTGGGCCTCAGTTCCGCGCCGCCGGAAGGAAAACAGCCATGAGCTACCCTCAATTCATCGCCGGCGGCCTCGCCGCAGTCCTGCTGGCCGGCTGCGTGCACAGCGAGATCGCCCCCAGGGATTATCTGGCGCAAGACATCGACAAGAGCCAGGCCCTGGTGGAAGTGGACGTCGTCTTCGGGCAAGCGCCCGACGACAAGCTGACGTCGCGCATGACAGCGCGCAACAGCGTGGAATACGCGGGTGCGCCGCATATCGTCGTGCCGTTCTACCAGAAGGGCCTGGGCTTCGACCAGGGTTTCGCGGGCACCTACATGTTTGCCGTGCCTTATCCGATCGCCAAGGTGGAAACGGCCACGGCCAGCAGCCGCGTCTTCGGACAGAAACTCGAGGGCCAGCAGCCGGGCAGTCCGCGCTATCGTTTCCGCGTGCCGGGCAAGGCGCAGTGGAACAGCAATGAAACCTTCATGCTGAGCTTTGCGCGCAAGGGCCGCCGCGAAGAAATCACTTTCCGCTTCAGCAATGAGCAAAGCTGCCCGTCCGCCTTCCTGGCCACCACGCCACTGTATGGCTTTCCCATCAAGGTTGTCGCCACCTTCAAGGGCAATCAAGGCTGCCTGAAAGTGTGCGACAGCCGCGAGCAGTGGCCCGGCTTTTGCGCCTTCCAGCCGCCGCCGGCCGCGTAACTATCATCATGCAAGCGACGCGCCGGCCATGGCCGGTGCGCTGCTTATACACGCGCGCGTTTCGCCGATTCTATTCAATTGTCATCGAATGGCGGCGTAAAACGTTTATTTATGCGCTGAAAACCCGGTTGAATTGACGCAGATCAATACCGCGGCCAGCCCATAAATCTTGCCGCAAAAATATCTTTCTCAGGCGTATGATTTCCGTGCCGTGAGCAGCGCACGCAGATGGTGCGGCCCGGCCCGATATCCGAAACGCATCGTTCCTGTGGAGAGACAGAATGAAAATGCCCGTTTTAGGAAGCACCCAGGCCGCCATCAGCAACCGTCCGCTCGACATGCTGGCCACCGATACGGCGGCAGTGCGCGCCATCGCCCAGGCAGCCGTCAGCGTGGAACTGTTCACCATTCCCCTGTACATGGCCACCATGTATTCGATCCAGGGCACGCACCAGATCAACTCGAAAGGCATCACCTACTACGAAGGCCGCCAGTGGCCGGGCATGGGCACCACGGCCCGGCCCGAACTGAAGGAGCAGAAGGCTTTCAATATCATTTTCAGCGTCTTCATCCAGGAAATGCTGCACCTGCAGATGGCGGCCAACCTGGCCACGGCCATCGGCACGGCGCCATGCTTCACGGGCTCGGAGCTGCAGTCGCAGGACCACGGCTGGACCTGCTACGGCAAGGATTGCACGGTGATCCCGCACATCGTCGACTTGCAGGACACGGCCGGCTACCGCCACGTGCGCGTCAACCTGGAAGAGCTGAACGATAACCAGTGTGACCTGTTCCTCGCCATCGAGCAGCCGGAACAGCAGGCGCGCGCCCAGCTGGCGAAGTTTGACGAGCACAACCACACCAAATATTTCCCCGAGGTGCCGTTCGTGGGCTGGACGCCGGGCAAGCACGTGCATGATCTGCCCCTGTTCGGCACCATCGGTTACATGTATGAATGCTATGCGCGCTACATCGGCATCGAATACACGGATGGCCAGACCTTGTGGCAAAAACTGTTCGTCAACGGCTCGGTGCAGCAGGATATGTTCAACAGCCAGGTGCCGGGCCACGCCAAGGCGGAGTTTCCCAAGTTCGACACCTGCTTCGGCCCGCAGGACCAGGATGGCGGCCAGACGGGCTCGTTCAACAAGGCCATCGACATGATGGCGGCCATCACGGACCAGGGCGAGGGCAGCGACACGGCCATCCAGCGCTACCGCCGTGACGCAGGGCAGCGCCTGATGGCCGTGCAGCCCGACTACCGCGAAGACCTGGCCGCCTTGAAGTGCGATTACCCGTCGTACGCGAACAATGGCAAGGACGCCGAATCGCGCGATGCGGCCGCGCGCCACGACAGCGCCCCGTTCGATCACTATGAGCGTTTCGGTCAGGTCAAGGCCATGCTGCCAGTGCAGACCTGGGCCGGCTGGCACAAGGAAGGCGGGCGCTGGAGCGAAGCCATGCTGACCAACGAGCGCTACAACCCGGCCACCGCGCCGAAGAACATCCCCGCGCCCGCTGCCGTGGCGGGTGCCCTGAACCGCCTGAAGGATACCAGCGGCACATTGGGGATGCTGAGCACGGTGGCCACGGGCGCCATCTATGGCATTACTTCCGTGCTGGACAAGTACTGGCTGAACCAGCAACTGGAATTCCCGTATCCGTCGATGGTGGGCGCGGGCGACCGCATGGCCATCTGCTGGGCCGTGCTGGGCCAGGCGCCGAACCTGGCGACGGGCGTGCCGCTGGCCGAGAAAGGCGTGCTGTACCACGCCTGCCAGGGCATGCATCTGGAGGACGAGGCGTCGTCCACCTGCGCCGCGCTGGCCGTCTACCATACCTGCCGCGGCTCCAACGGCTGCCACGCCCAGGGCGGCTGCGGCTTTGCCCAGGCAGACACGGGCGGCTCGTCCTGCGGCCATTCGGTCAAGGCTGCCGCGGCGCCTGGCAGCGAATGCTATGTGCCACCGCCGCCGCAGGACGATAAAATCTACAGCGCGCCCAGCGACAACAAATGCGGCGGCTTCGGCGGCTGCGCCGTGCCGATTTCGGCCTCGCAGCTGTATCCGAACACCACGAAGAAGGACCCGCCCGAACCCGCCACCATGACCTTGTACGATTTCGGTCCCGCGCCCGAGCACCGCAGCATTCCGCTGGGCCAGACCATGCGCTTTGCGCTGGGCGACAATGTCTACGACAAGGCCTGGGAAGCCTACGGCAAGGTGATGGCGGCGCGCGGCACGCCGGTGGGCGCGCCGCCGGCGCCCACCGACCTGCGCCTGGCCTTGCCGCCGTCGACCTGATGCGGGGCATCCTGCACGAGGCGCGGCCGCGCCTGGGCCTGCCGAACCTGGGCCTGGGCGTGGGGCTGCGTCCGCCCCATTACGCGCACATCCTGGAACACGGTCCGCAGGTGGACTGGTTCGAGATCATCAGCGAGAATTTCATCGACAACCACGGCTATGCGCGCCATGTGCTGGAGCAGGTGGCGGCGCAGGTGCCCATCGTCATGCATGGCGTGTCGCTGTCGATCGGCAGCAGCGATCCCCTGAGCCTGGCCTACCTGCGCAAGCTGCGCCAGTTGGCCGCCGAGATCCGCCCCGCGTGGATTTCCGACCACCTGTGCTGGACGGGCGCCGCCTCGCTCAACAGCCATGACTTGCTGCCCTTGCCGCTGGACGAGGCCAGCCTGCGCCATGTGGGCGCGCGCGTGCGCCAGGTACAGGAATTCCTGGGCCGGCCCCTGATCCTGGAAAACCCCAGCACCTACGTGGAGTTTGCCCAGTCCAGCATGCCGGAATGGGAATTCCTGGGCCGCCTGGCGGTGGACACGGGCTGCGGACTCTTGCTCGACGTTAATAATGTCCACGTCAGCGCGCATAACCATGGCTATGACGCGGCCGCCTACATCCGCCAGTTGCCGCATGAGCACATCGTGCAAATCCACCTGGCCGGGCCCACCGTCTGCGGCGCCATGCTGATCGACACGCACGACGCCCCCGTGCCGGCCGCCGTCTGGCGCCTGTACGCGCTGGCGCAGCAGTTGACGGGGGGCGTGTCGGCCCTGCTGGAATGGGATGCGGATATCCCGGCGTACCCGCAGCTGCTGGCTGAACTCGACAAGGCGCGCGCGGCCGGGCGGGGAGAGTTTTCCGATGCCGTACCAGCCACGGCCACGGCCACGGCGAGCCTGGCCGCCGTCTCGGCGCCGCTGGGCTTTCACCTGGAGGCCGCCCATGCCCCGTAGCGCCGACGGCGACGCGCGCGCGGACGCACCGCTGGCGCAATTGCAGGCGTGGTTCCTGACGGCCATGACGGCGCCGGGCGGTGCGGCGCGCGGCGCGCAGTTGGCCAGCGAGCGCCACGGTTTGACGCAGGAGCAAGTGTTGAAGCGGGCGCGGGGCGGGCCGGCGCCGCTGCACATCCATGCGGACGGCTACGTGCAGCGCCTGCTCGAATGCCTGCAGGCCGACTATCCCGTCTTGCACAAGGCCATGGGCGACGAGCTGTTCGCGTTCTTTGCCCGCGCCTATGTCTGGCGCCACCCGTCCGCTTCCCCGACCTTGTATGACCTGGGCGGCGGCTTTGCCGATTTTCTCGCCGCCAGCCAGGGCGCGGCCGGCGCGCAGGGGGACGTCTTGCGCTTTCCCGTCGAACTGGCGCGGCTGGAGCGGGCGCGCAGCGAGGCGGCCAGGGCGCCGGGGCTGGAAAAACTGGCGCAGCCCGTCCTGCCTTCCGGTCTGGACTTGCTGTTGGGAAATACTCCGGCCTGGCGCCTGGCGCCGTGCACGCGGCTGCTGGCCCTGTCATTTCCCTTGTGTGCATTCTGGCAACAGGTGCAGGTGGCGCCGGACGCTGCCGTGCCGGCTCAGCCGCAGGCCAGTCCCGCCTTTGTTGCCATTTCACGCATGCATTACCGGCTTGCCATGCAAGAGCTGCAGCCCTGGCAATTTGACTGCCTGCAGGCGCTGGCCGGCGGCGCGACGCTGGCGCAGTGCGCGCAGCAGGCGGCGCGGTCCAGCGGCAGGGCGCCGGACGAGGTGCTGGCCGACGCCATGCTGTGGCTGCCCTTGGCGGCCGCGGCCGGGCTGATCACCAGCGCGGCCTGAATGGTACGGCGGACGCAAAAAAGGCCGATGAAAATCGGCCTCGATGACAACTGCAGGTGTTGCTTAGCGGTAAAACGCTTCGACTTTGCCCTTCAGCTTGATCTGCAGCGGACGGCCGCGGCGGTCGAGGGACTTGGTGGAAGCGACCTTGATCCAGCGTTCGCTGATGCAATATTCTTCCACGTCAAGTCGTTCCTTGTCGTTGAAGCGGATGCCGACGTCGTTCTCGAACACGGCTGCAACGTGGTAAGGGCTGCTCGGGTCGATCGACAGGCGATCGGGCAATGGGGGTAAGGTAGTGGTATCGTTCATGGGCGTAATTATCACCCAGAATGCCGATCCAGACAACGGCCTTTCGCACGCCGTCTATCTGGCTGGACGCGAAATGGCGGGCGCGGCCGTGTGCGTGGATGGCGGCGGTGGTGATGATGAACTGTGCGGCATTCCCGTCGGGTCGGCCAGCTGGATGACCGTGCCGTGCTGCCAGGCGTCGGCACCGGCAACGATGGCGGGCGCGGCGATGTCGGTCCGCTGGCGGCGTTTTTCGGCCGAATCGATGCCGAAGCGGTGGTCGCGCGCGGCGACCATGGCGGCGTCGGCCTGGCCGTCGGCTGTAAAGCCCATCATTAGTTGCGGCACGCCCAGCGGCAAGGTCTTGTGCAGATCCGTGTGCCAGGTATGCCAGGTCTTGCCGTAGGTCCCCACCAGCTTTTGCATCAGCGCCTTTTCCGCCACGGCAGGTATGCCGGGCGCGATCAGCTGGCCCGACTTCACTTCATGCACATGGCTGTGCCACAGCGCTTTTTCCGCCGCAGGCAAACCTTGGTACAGCCTGGCGCTGACGATGTATTCGACGCCCATCAGCTTGGCATCCTTGACGTTGCCGTCGTAAATCACGCATTGAATCAACTCTTCATTGACGATGGCGCAATAGTGGTGCGCCTCCATCTGACCGCGCAGATTGCCGTTGTAGAAATGAAAACCGTCGAGATAGGCATTGAGGGCCGCAATGGGCGGCCGGGCTTGCAGGGCGTCGGCGCCAGCATCGAGCACGCGCGTGGAGACCCCGGCTGGCGCGCCCGGGGCCTCCACGTTCGATGCCGTATTCCTGGCGCCGCAGGCGGCCAGGCCCATGCCCAGCCCGGCGCACAGCATGGCCTTCAGCGCTTTCATGTCGACCAGCAGCATCGGGCCGTGCCTGCGAAATCAGGATTTGTCGTCATTCTTGTGGCTTTGACGTCCCGCTTCCACGTGCTGCTCATGCGTGCCGCCGCGCGTGCCGGAGCCGGAACCCGATTGCTGGCTGCCGCCGCCGCTCTTGCCCTGGCCCGATTGCTGGCCCGACTGCTGCGAACCTTGTGAGCCTGATTGCTTGTCGCCGTCATTCTTGTGGCTTTGGCGGCCCGCCTCGACGTGCTGCTCGTGCGTGCCCCCTTGGGTACCGCCCGACGATTGGCGGCTGCCGGACTGTTTGTCCGACTGTTGGCTGCCCGATTGCTGTTTGTCCGATTGGCTGCCGGATTTGTCGTTGCTGTTCGAAGTCATGATCATGTCCCCTAAGGTTAGTCTGCGTCGTCATCCGCTCCAATATTGGGTTGGATGTTCCTGCCTGAGCTCCGGCGCCGTGCAGCACCGTTGAGACCATTCTCGTTGCAAGCGTCGGGCTTAACCATAGGGACACTCCTTGTCGCCACGTAGGAAAACTCCGGCGTAGCAGACAACCATTTCTACATTTACATTGTTTACAAGTGCCCTGTTTCCTGCGGCGGCCTGTCCCAGTCGTCATGCCAGCCATCGACAAAGGTGACGGGCACCCGGGCCAGCTCGGCCGCCGCCGCATCGTCGAGGCAGTTCACGCCGATGCCGACAAACGGGCCGCTGCGGGGCGAATCGCCGTAGCCAAACGGCCGTACGCCGCAGTGGCGGCAAAAATAGTGGCGCTCGCGCCCGGCGCCGAAGCGGTATGCGCTCAAGTCGCCTTCGCCGGCCAGCAACTGGAAGTCGGCGGGCGGCACCTGGCTGGCCCAGCAGCGGATCTTCAGGCAATAGGAACAGTTGCAGCGCAGGCTGGGGGCCGCCAGGTCGATCTCGGCCGCGAAGCGCACGGCGCCGCAGTGGCAACTGCCATGGTAGGTTTTTTTCATCTGGCCCACTTTACAGGGTGGCCGTACTGTCATGCAACTGCTGGAATTGCGACAGCTGCTGCTGCATCAGCCGCGCATACTGGCCGCCCGCGCGCAGCAGCTCGGCGTGCGTGCCTTGCTGGCAAATCCGGCCCTTGTCCATGACGATGATGCGGTCGGCCTTGACGATGGTGGAAAAGCGGTGGGCGATGATGATGGTGGTGCGCCCTTGCATCAGCGCATCGAGGGCGCGCTGCACCAGCTGTTCGCTGGCCGCGTCGAGCGCGCTGGTGGCCTCGTCCAGAATCAGGATTTTCGGCGCGCGCAGGATGGCGCGGGCAATCGCGATGCGCTGCTTCTGTCCGCCCGATAATTGCACGCCCCGTTCGCCCACGAGGGTGTCGTAGCCGTCAGGAAAGGCCGCGATAAAATCGTGCGCGTGCGCCAGGCGCGCCGCCGCCACCATCGCTTCGCGCGCCACGATCCGGTCCGGCACGGCAAAGGCGATATTGTCGGCGATGCTGCCGGAAAACAGGGCCGGCTCCTGCTCCACCACGGCCATCTGGCGCCGCAACTGCGTCACGCCCAGCACCTGCGCGTCGATGCCGTCGAATTGCAGGCTGCCCGCGTCCATCTTGTAGTGGCCCAGCACCAGGCTGGCGATGGTGGACTTGCCCGCGCCCGAGGCGCCGACGAGGGCGATCTTTTCGCCCGCGCGGATGGACAGACTGACACCGTCCAGCGCCGCGACCTGTACGCGCTCGGGATACGCAAAACGCACGTCGCGCAGCGCGATGTGGCCCGCCAGCGGCGGCTGCGGCGGCGCCTCGGGCACGGCACGGTGGCTGCGCAGGATCTCGAAGATGCGGTCGGTCGAGCCCATGGTGCGCATCCAGGTGTTCCAGAACTCGCTGATGGAGCCGGCCGTGTCCGTCACCATGCTGGCATAGATGACAAAGGCCGTCAGCTCGCCCACGCTCAGGCGGCCCTGGCCGATCAGGTGGGCGCCGAAGCACAAGGTGGTCAGCAGGGCAGCAAACGCGAGCAGCCCCTGCGCGCCCTGAAACACGGCCAGCAGCCGCGTACCGGCCAGGGACACTCCCAGCAGCTCCCGCATGGCTTGCGCGTAACGGGCCATGGCGCCGCCTTGCTGGTTGAACGCCTGCACCAGGCGCGCATGGGCAAAATATTCCTGCGCCACCTTGCCGCTGGCGGCCAGGGTGGCCGAAATGGCCCGCGCGCGCTGCCGGTAATTGCTGCCGGATAACTTGCCGAGATAGAGGCTGATGGGAATGAACAAGGCCAGCGGCAGGCTCAGCATGGGCGACAGCTGCAGCAGCATGGCGATGCCGCCCAAAAACACGCACAGCGAACGCAGGGCGTTGGCCGCGCCGATGGTCAGGCTTTCATGCAGGGCCGACACGTCGGACGTGAGCCGGCTGTTCAGCTCGCCGCCATGGTGCTTGTCGAAGAAGGCGATGGGCTGGTTGATCACCACGTCGAACAGGCGCCGGCGCACGCCCATGACGACCATGTGGCCGCTCGATTGCAGCAGGTAGAAGCGCGCGGCCGAAGCCAGCGCATACAGCACGCTGAAGGCCAGCATGGCGGCGACCATGCCCGGCGTGACGCCGTGCCGGGTGAGGGCGGTCACGTTGTCGATGAAATACGCGATGGCTTGCGGAAAGGCCAGCTGCGCGCCCACGGTAAGGGCCATGCACAGCAGGCCGGCGGCAATGCGCCAGCGCACCGGGTACAGCAGGCGCAGGCGTTCAAAATGCGGGCCGAAGTTGATATTGCTCATGCGGCGCGCTCCTGTGACGGTTCGGCGTTCAATTGTCCGACGAGGGCCAGCCAGTCTGCGTCGCCGATCAGGCCGGCCGCTTCCACGCGTCCCTGGTGATTGACAAAGACATAGGACGGCGAGCTCATTAGGGGATTGACGCGCCGGTAGTCGCGCAGGCTGACGCGTGCCGCCGCCGCCCGCAAGGGGCCGTCGGGCAGGAAGGCGCGCAGCCGGCGGGCCGGTTCTTCGCTGACCAGCCACACGGCCAGGCCCGCATTGCGCGCCAGCGGCAGCAGCCGTTCGATGCCGGCCAGCTTATCCGCGCATTTCGGGCAGCGGCTGGCCAGGAACAGCAGCACGGCCGCCTGGCCGGGGGCGCCCGGCTGGAAACGCGCGCCGCCAGCCAGCGGGTGGGCTGGCACGGCGGGCAGGGGCTCGCCCGGCGCCAGCGCCGTGGGCGCCAGCCTTTCGCGGCGGCTGGCGCGCAGCACGGCCAGGGTCAGCCAGAGATTGCCGGCGATGGCGAACGCCAGTGCCGCCAGCACCAGTTGCAAGGTCGCGGCATCCATCATCCGGCCTTTGCCAGGGTGGCGATGTCGTGCAGGGAAATGATGGCCACGCAGGAGATGGCCGCCAAGCCGGCCGCCAATACAGTGGTGGTGACGGGCAAGGCCGCATCTTGCGCCAGCGCAAAGTAGCTGCCGTTGATGCCCACCGCCAGCGCGTTGCGCAGCAAGTCGTACTGCGAGACGGGCCGCGCCGCTTCGCCGAAGCAACTGCAGCGCACCACGCTGTGCGTGAAGTAGCGCCAGGCCAGCACGCCGGTGAGGGTACTCAACAGCAATAGCGACAGCAGCATCGGCAGCCGGGCGCCGCCGGCCAGCAGCCAGCCGGCCAGCAGCAGTTCTGCCGCCACGAGGGCTGGCGCGGCCCAGGCAGCGGCGGCGGGCGGCAGGCCGAACGAGGTGGTCAGGTTGCCGCGAAATTCCCCGTAGCTGCGCAGCTTGCCCACGCTGGCCGCCAGCAGCAGCAAGGCGATGCAGCAGCGCGCGATATCAGACAGCAATGCCGTCAGCATGCTGCCCCCGTTTGCGTGGTCCACAGCGGTGCGAAGCCGCCCGGACGCTGGCGCCGCAGCTGCACGCCGTCGCGCGAGGCCAGCAGCGCGTCGTTCCACGGTTCGTCGGGGGCGCTGCGCAGGGCGCCGCCTATGTGCGCCTGCAACTGGGTCGAGATGGCCCAGCCCAGCCGTTCAGCCTGGGCATCGCGCGCCATGTTCAAGCCCAGCCGGGCCAGCTCTTCGCGCGTCAAGGCATAGTTATGCGAGTGGTATCCGGTCACCAATTGCGCGACGATGGCGCGCCGCGCCTCTTGCGTGGCATCGGGCAATTGCCAGGCCAGCAATTCCTCGCCGATTTGCGCCAGTTCCAGCGTGGTGCGGTAAAAGGCCGTCAGGGACGGGGGAAAGATGCTGCCGCACAGCAGGGACAAGGATTGCTGGCGCGCTTCGCCGGCATCGACGCCGAACCACTGCTGCGCCATGTCGCCGAAGACCTTGATGTCCAGGCTGGAAATGGCGCCGCCGTCCACGCCGTCGAGCTGCGGGTCGATGGGCGAGAACAGGGCCAGGTCGCCGGCGATGATTTCATCGGCGCCCAGGGCCAGCAGGGTAGCGGCCGACTGGCAGTGGAAGGGCACGATAAAGCTCAGGTGGCGCGCATGCTGGCGCAGCAGCAGGGCGATGCGGCGCGCCGCGTTGACGATGCCGCCCCGTCCGTGCAGCACCACGTCGAGGCGCGCCATGGGGCCGATGCCCTGGCACATTTCGTAGAGGGCGGGCAACAGCTCCATGTCCAGGTGCGAGGCGGCCAGGACGATGGCGCGGCTGTCGCGCGCCTGCTCCAGTGCGCGCAGCTGCGAAGGCAGCAGGGTCAGGTCCGACTGTGGCATAACGCTCCTTCGATCAGGATATCGGCGACGCTTTCCAGCAGGGGCAAGGCGGGCACCAGTTGTTGCACATATAAAAATTGACCAACAGGATTGTTTTCCAGGAAAACATACTCGCCCTCGGGCGTGACGATCAGGTCCAGCGCGCCGTACTCGAGACCATAGCTGTGCACGAAAGCGAGGCAGCGCTCGTGTATGTCGTCCGGCAAGGTCGCCGCTTCGTAGCGGATGGGCGCCGACATGTCGCGCGAATCGATGGCCGTGCGCGCATCGTCCTGCGAATACAGGCGGGCGGCAAACAGCTGCTTGCCGATCACGGTGATCCGTAGTTCATATTGCTTGGCGATATATTCCTGGAACTGGCAGCTCAGTTCGCTGACGGCGTCCAGGCTGTCGAGCATGGCATCGTCGACGACGGTGGTGCCTATGCCGCCGCTGACCCTGTCTGCATCCTCGACCGTTTCGGCCGCCAGGCTGGGCGTGGACATGCTCTTGAAAATGATGGGTCCGCCGATGGCCGCGCGGAAAGCGCGCACGTCGTCGGGCACGTTGCTGATCACGGTGGCGGGCACGCGAAAGCCCATGCGCGCGGCCCGTGCCAGCTGTTCGCCTTTCCATTGGGCGCCGCGCAGGGCCAGCGGATGGCTGAGCCAGTAGCAATCGAGGCTGTACAGCACGCTGAAGATGGCCTGTTCCGTTTCCAGCCGGGCGTAGGCGCGTTCCTGCGGCGTCAGGTCGGCGCTGGCATAGGCGTAGTCGGCCGCCTTGCGCAGCCAGACGGCGCCTACCTGGCGCAGGTCCAGCCAGTCGCCGTCGGGCAGGCGGCGCAGCCGCGCACTGGCCTGGCCGCCCAGCATGCGCTGGCACAGCTGGTAATCGCGGGGAAAGGCGTCGAGATCGATACGGAAGGGGGCATGACCGCGGTCGGCGAGAATCGATGCCACCAGGTCGGCGTGCAGGTCGCCGCTATGGCTGATAATCAAAACCTTTTTATGCATGTCGGGGAGCCTGCAGTAGCGGAAAATCGGGAAGATGAAAAAGCCTTGCCGCGGCAAGGCTTTCAGTTGGCGCAACGATCAGCAGAATTCTCCGCCGTCACTCGAGCCGACGCGCGAATAGCGGTATTGTTCCTCGCTGTCGACCGCCGTGCAGCCGGCCACGGCGACACCGTCGCGTACTTTCCAGGGCGCAGGACGCGCCGGTTTTTCCTCTTCCTTTTTTTCCGCCAGTTTGAATGCGAACAGCTTGGTTTTATCGTGCATGAGATCCTCTGTTAATGGTTATGTTTCGATTTTTACCGATAACTGCTTTAAAGAATGGAATCTCCAATTGAGAGGGGTTCATATATTCATTGCACGCGGAAAATCCGCGCCGCACGGCGCCGGTTTGAATATGGGGAATATATGCAACCCCGCGCCGGGCGGGGTTATGGCGTGCCGGAAATCAGCAATACTGGCCGCTGTCGTTCGGCTTGAGACGCGAAGAGTCGCGATATTGATCATTGGTGCCGACGGCGGTGCAGCCGGCCACGGCGACGCCGTCGCGCACTTTCCAGGCGGTGGCGGGCGCCGCCTGTTTTTGTACCTGTTTTTCAGCCAGTTTGAATGCGAACAATTTGGATTGGTTTTGCATTGTACTATCCTCTTGTGATGGTTAAGTACTGCTTGCGCTGTGTGCCATGGTATATGGCCATTCGATATTAGCGCCGGAATAAATAAGCGTCAATTGGAAATCAACCGTATTCGCGATTCTATGTCCGAGATACTCACCAAATATCACGCCGGCCATTTATGTTATTGCAGTGCGATAAATAATAAGGGCGGCGTTTTAAATGAGCTGCAAGCCGTTTGGTTATGGATGGCAAACGGATCGACTATGCGCCCGGCCACGCACTATAATGTCGCCTGTTGAATGGAGAAGGCGGGAGTCGCTATATGGAAATGACAGTTACTGACAGCCTGCGAGAGCTGGCGTACGCGCAGGCCGCAGCGTTCGTGCAGACGCTGAACGGGCGCGATCCTGTTGCGCTGCAACGCGACTGGGGTCTGTCGCCGGCCGTGGCCGCGGAGATCGTCGACATGCTCGACAGCTACTTTGCCGCCAACGAGGCGCTGTCCCTGACGCCGCTGGCGCACGCCTTTGTGCCGGGCAAGGGCGGCCGGCCCGGCGTCGATGTGTACGCCGCCGGCGACGGAGCGCTGGGCCTGGAATGCCTGTTGCTGGCCGACGGCAAGCCCGGTGAAGCGATTTTGCACCTGGAAATGTCCGGCCACGATGGCGCGCTGCGCCTCCATTACCGCTACATCGGATCCTGAGAGCACCATGACTGAACTGATCAGCGAAACACAGCAACGCATCTGCGACAAATTCGGCTTGCCGGCGCAGGCGCCCGAACCCATGGTGGCCCTGGCCATCGGCAGCCTGGCGCAGTCGCCCATCTACGGCACGCGCATCGTGCTGCCGGAAAACGGCACCATCAGCTGGTTCATCCACTGCGGCGAACACGACGACGCCAGCGGCTTTTACCAGCCCCTGCATGCGGAGCACCTGCACGAGATGCTGCCGCAAGTGGTCGATTACCTGGCCTTGCCCAGCGGCGCCAAGTTCATTCTCGACCGGCAAGGGTATGAAGATGTGTGGCTGGAAGAGTAGCTTTCTAGCAGGCAAGATTGTCGTTGACGTTGACAAATAGGTATGGGATGCTGCGGTTCCGTTTTCAACTGTCGAAAGCCGCATCTTGAAACCACGCCTCCCATCCGTCCTGCTCGTCATGGCGCTTGCCGCCGTGGCAGCTCCCGTCACCTCGCTCGCCACTGCCGCCCCCGCCAACTCATCGCAGGCATCGCGCGCGGAACAGGAGATTGCCGCCTTTGTGCGCAGCGAAATGCGGGAGCGCCAGATTCCCGGGCTGCAACTGGCCGTGATCCAGCATGGCAAGGTCGTGCTGAAGCGCAATTTCGGCCTGGCCAGCCTGCAATATCAGGTGCCCGTGACGGACGCCAGCCTGTTTTCCATCAACTCAGCCACCAAGGCGTTTGCGGGTGTGGCCGTGATGCAGCTGGTGCAGGAGGGCAAGATCGACCTGGCCGCGCCCATCGGCCAATACCTGACGGGGCTGCCTGCAGCCTGGCAAGCCGTGACGGTGACGCAATTGCTCAACCATACCTCGGGCTTGCCCGACGTGCTCGACCAGCGCAGCGGCAAGCTGGTGGGGCCGCAACCGGACGACGCCGCTGCGGCGTGGAGCGCCGTGCAGGCGCTGCCCGTGGAAGCCCCGCCAGGCCAGCGCTACCGCTACAACCAGACCAATTACGTGTTGCTGGCGCAATTGATCGAGCGCCAGAGCGGCCAGCCCTTTACCGACTTCATCCGGCACCGGCAGTTCGACGTGGCGGGCATGCGGCACAGCGGCTTTGGCGATGCGAAGGACGTCGTCGTGGGCAAGGCCAGTTCCTACGTGCTGGACCGGGGAGGCAACGGCTACCGCAACGTGATCGAGGACTTTCCCGTCTTCATGCGCGCCGGGGCCGGCATCAACAGCAATGCGGGCGAACTGGCCAACTGGCTCATCGCGCTGCAGTCGGGGCGCTTGCTGGCGCCCGCCAGTGTGGAACGGCTGTGGCAGCCGACCAGTTTGAACGACGGCAAGCCGGCGCCGTGGGCGCTGGGCTGGCCCACCATCGGCCGTGATGGCCACCGCGCCGTGGCCGGCATCGGCGGCGGCCGCTCGGCCTTCTATGTGTATCCCGACGACGGCCTGGCCGTCATTATCCTGAGCAACCTGGCTGGCGGCCAGCCGGAACAGCTGATCGATACCATTGCCGGCTTTTACCTTCCCGCCCTGCGCCAGCAGCGGGGCGGCGCGTATGCCGCGCATCTATTGCGCAACAAGGCGGCCGGCACGGGCTTTGAAGGGCTGGAGCAGAAACTGGCCGCCATCCGGCGCGAGCATGGGCTGCCTGCACCCGCCGACGACGACCTGAATGCCTGGGGCTACCGCCTGCTGGGCCGGCAGCAGCCGAAACAGGCGGTGGCCGTCTTCGAGCTGGGCGTGCAGCTGTATCCGCAAGGGGCGAATGGCCACGACAGCCTGGCCGAAGCGTATGAGGCCGATGGCGCCACGGCGCTGGCCGTCACGCATTACCGCCGTTCGCTGGAGCTGGACCCGGGCAACACGCACGCCGTGGCGCGTTTGCGCGTGCTGGCCCCCCACTAGCGCGCCGCCGCGGCCTGGCCGTGCTCGGACCCGTGCATGGCCAAGTAGGCCGTCAGGTTGTCGTCGGCGATGCCCAGAGCGCGCAAGACTTCCTTGGTGAAGGTGACGGGCGCCGTGCCGGGCGCCGTGATGATGCGCTGGTCGGCAACGGCCCAAGGCACATCCTGGTACAGGGCGGCGCCAGCATAGCCCGTTTCCAGCAAGTTGCCCGCGCTGTTGGACGTATGGCGCACGGTGTCGAGCACGCCCGCCTGCGCCTGCACGCGCGTGCCGTCGCAAATGCCGGCCAGCACCACGCCCTTGTCGCGCGCCGCGCGCAGCAGGGGTCCCAGGTCGGGCGCCTTGCCGCTTTGCCAGTGGCTGCCGCCGCACACCATCAGCAAATCGAGTTCCTCGAGCACGATATCTTCCAGCGCCAGCTGCGGCGTGACCAGCATGCCGCCGGACGAGGTGACGGGCAAGCCGCCCGGCGTGGCGAACTGCGTGTAGAAACCGTAGTACAGGCGCGCCGTGGAATTGAGCAGGGCGGTTTCCCAATCGGCAAAGTTTTCGGTCAGTATGGTAATGGCACGTGTCATGAAAAGTCCTGTCGCAGGTGGAGATATCAATAGTACTGGCTGGCTGGCCAGCTGGTGCCGAAATCATAATAAAAAGCACTGACAATTTCTGTCAGTAGCATGCGTGAATCAGCAGGGCGCAGGAAACGATGGTACAAGTTGCAACAGACTGCGCTACAATCGCTGGCCCGTCCGCGCGGGCTTGTCCTTGTTCAATGCTTACTCTCCATCGCCTTCATGCTGATTCTGTTTTGCCGTGTCCTGTTCAGCATTGCTGGCCTGCTGGTTTTCTTCCTCTTCGATCAGTTAAGCGCGAATGAATGCCTGAAATTGAGCGTCTTGCTGGCGGCCTTCCTGCTGGGCGTGGGCGGCGTGCTGCACGCATGGCGTGGCAGTTCCGGCGCGATCACCTTGCTGGTGCGTGTCGTCGTGCCCGTGTTTTACCTGGACGCCGCCGTAAAAGGCTTCTTGCGTGGCTATTTTGGCATGCGCCCGAACCCGAATGCGGTTTTGCAGGCCATGTTTGCGACAGATCAAGCGGAAACGGGAGAATTCTTCCTGCACAACAGCGTCGCCCTGGCGCAAGCGGCTGGCTGGTTTGTGCTGGTGACGGCAGCCGTGCTGCTGGCCGACCGCCAGCTGCAGCGCTGGCAGGCGTCGCGCGCCGGTACCGGGCCGGGCTGGCCGCACAAAGCCTTTGCCGCCGGTATGGCCGTGTTTCTCGTGCTGCTGCACGTCAATACCACCATGCGGCGCGAAAATCCGGCATTGTTCTGGCCGCTGCGCTACCAGCAGTACAGCGCGCAGCTGGACGCGATGAAATCGATGCAGCATGCGCTGACGGCGGCCATGGCCGCGCCGCGCGACTGGAATGTGCGCTATGCGGGCGAGGAGGCGCGTACCGTCATCCTCGTGATCGGCGAGAGCACCAACCGCGCCTCGATGTCGCTGTACGGCTATCCGCGCGCGACCACGCCCCAGCTCGACGCCATGCGCGCGAAGCTGCTGGTTTTTAACGATGTGATTTCGCCCGCGTCCAGCACGGTGGAATCGATGATGACCATGCTCACGCCGGCCGATATCGGCAACCCCGATGCGTGGATGGCCAAGCCGAATCTGCTGATGCTGGCCGAGGCGGCCGGCTACAAGACGTTCTGGGTTTCGAACCAGACGCGTAACGATGGCTGGATCGGGCTGCTGGCGGGCGAGGCCGATGAAAGCGACTTCATCAACTACGGCACCGGTCGTGGAGAAAACAATTTTGACGGCAACCTGTTCCAGCCATTCGCCCACGCGCTGCGCGACGCGGCGCCGAAAAAGCTCATCGTCGTGCACTTGCTGGGCGCGCATCCCAGCTATGACATGCGCTATCCCAGCCGCTTCGCCCATTTCGACCGGGCACAGGACGCCGTCAGCGCGCAGATGGCCAGCCAGGGCAGGTCCAGCTGGATACGCAACCAGCGCGACGAATACGATAACGCCATCCGCTATGGCGATTACGTGCTGGGCACCCTGATCGGCATGGCGGAGCAAGCCAAGACCGGCCGGGCCGCCTCCTTGCTGTTCGTCTCCGACCATGGGCAGGAAGTGGGCTACAGCCGCAATCACGCGGGCCATTCCGCGTCGGACAAGAGCGGCTATGAAATCCCCATGTTGATCTGGGATAACCAGCAAGCGCCGCAGTCGACGGCCGCGCGCGCCGCGCTGGAAAGCCGGCCGTATCAGACGGACAAGCTCGATGCGACCGTGCTGGGCCTGCTGAAGATCGAGACGCGCTATTACGCCGCGCATGACGATATCCTCAGCAGTGCCTTTACGCCCGTGCAGCGCTTCATGAATGGTTTGCAGTACCAGCGCGGTCCAGTGCTGGCCCGTTGAGCCGGCAATGAAAAGGCCCGGCGCCGCCGCGGGAAGCGGCGGGGCCGGGCCCCTGCATTTGCTGCGGATTTGCTCTCGATTACTTCTCGGCGAATGCGCGCTCGACAACGAAGTCGCCAGGCGTCGAGGTATTGCCTTCCTTGAAGCCACGCGCTTCCAGCATGTCTTTCAGGTCGCGCAGCATCTCGGAGCTGCCGCAAATCATCACGCGGTCTTCGGCAGGATTGAGTTCCGGCACGCCCAGGTCTTTGGCCAGCTTGCCGTTTTCGATCAGCTCCGTGATGCGGCCCATGTTGCGGAAGTCTTCGCGCGTCACGGTCGGGTAGTAGCGCAGCTTGTCGCTGACCATTTCGCCCAGGAACTCATGCTTCGGCAGATGTTCTTCCAGCAAGTCGTGGTAAGCCAGTTCGTCGACCTGGCGCACGCCGTGCACGAGGATCAATTCGTCGAAGCGTTCGTAGATGTCTGGATCGCGCACGATGCTGAGGAAAGGCGCCAGGCCCGTGCCCGTCGACAGCATGTACAGGCGCTTGCCCGGCAGCAGGTAGTCGGACACCAGGGTGCCCGTCGGCTTGCGGCCGACGATGACGGTGTCGCCCACTTGCAAGTGTTGCAGACGCGACGTCAGGGGGCCGCCCGGCACCTTGATGCTGAAAAATTCCAGGTGGTCTTCGTAATTGGCGCTGGCGATACTGTAGGCGCGTAGCAATGGCTTGCCGTCGACGCGCAGGCCGATCATGGTGAAGTGGCCATTCGAGAAACGCAGCGACGGGTCGCGCGTGGTGGTAAAGGAGAACAGGGTATCCGTCCAGTGGTGCACGCTTAAAACGCGCTCTTCATTCATCGAACTCATAGTATTTGTTGGCTGGTCAAAAAAATGGTTAGTTGCTGGCAACTGCTGGCAAAAGTGAAACCCTGTGTAGGCCCAGACGCTATTGTACTGGCCTCCACACGAAATTGTTACCGTCTATCGCCGCCAATGCTGCCGCACGCGGTGCCGACATTATAGTGCGGATGGTAATTTCGGGCTGAAATCCGCCCGGAAACGGGCGGTGGGCATGCGGTCTCTTGACCTGGCTCAGTTTTTCGCCGGCGGCATCAGGATGCGGCCCGGCGCTGCCAGAATGGCGCCTCCGGCCAGCGCTGTTCGGCGCCGTAGAAGCCGCGCCGCATCTGCAGATAGGTTTCAAACGAGGCGAAGACGCTGCGCCGGTAGCCCGCCGCCATGCCCCGGTCGCCCGCCAGGCAGGCTTCCGCCACCCGCGCCGCATGGATGCCCGACGCCATGGCCTGGCCGATGCCCAGTGAGGAGATGGGGTCGAAGCAGGCGGCCGCGTCGCCCGCCGCCGTCCAGTTGTCGTCCGCCGGCAGCGAGGCCACGCGGCTGTGGATCGCATAGTGGCGCAGGGCGTTCGGCGCGGGCAGGCGCGGCATGATATCGCGCACGTGCCGCGTGCCCATGGCGGCCTCGCGCCAGGGCGCTTCCTCCTTCAGCCGCAGGCGCTTGAGGATGTCGGCATCCGTGATGAAGGCCAGCGCCACGCGGTCGCCGGGCAGGGGCGCCGCATAATACCAGCCGTGCTGCGTCGTTTCCACCAGGGTGCGGTGCGGCAGGAATTGCGGTTCTTGCAACTGATAATAGGCGTACAGCGCCACCAGCGCGTCTTGCGTGTGGATGGGGCGCTTGCGCTGGCGCACGATGGCCGCCTGCTTGCCGCTGCAATCGATCAGGTAACGGGCCGTCAGGTCCACTTCCTGCCCGCCGGTCGCCACGCGCAAGCGCCATGGGCCGCCGTGTTCCAGCTGCACCAGTTGGGCGGGACGCCACAGCTCCACGCCCGCCTGGCGCGCCTGCTCCAGCAGGATGGCGTCGTAATGCCGGCGGTCCAGGTGCAAGCCGTGGCCATGGCTGCTGAAGACGGCGTCGCGCGACATCAGTTCCGCGCTGCCCCAGGCGGCCGCGTGGGAAAACGCGGGCAGCTGGGCGCCGTCCAGCAGGTCGCGGCCCACGCCCAGAAAGTCCAGCATCGAGAAGATGGACGACGAGACCGTTTCGCCGGCCCGGTAATCGTCGAACAGCTGCTTTTCCAGCAAGGCGATGCGCAAGCCCGTGTAGCGGGCCAGGGTCAGGGCGGCGGCCGTGCCGGCGGCACCGCCGCCGACAATGACGACGTCGTAGTCGGGCGATGAAGACATGCTCAATGGGAAAACCGGCGCCGGTTGGCCGGCATGATTTTCTTCGGCGTGTCATGCAGGGCCACTTGCGCGCCGCCGCTGGCAAACAGCTGCGAGGCCTTCTCGGGCGCCGTCTGCGGATCTTCATCCTTGAGGAACCACGCAGGCAGGTAGTTGGCATCGTCGCCCGTGATGAAGCTGCTGGCATTGCCGACACCGACGCTGGCGGCCACGAATTTCGCGTGATTGCGCTCCTTTTCCACAAAGTACGGATACTGGCGGCCCGATTCGGCATCCTCGTTCTGGTTCACGATGAAACCCAGGTAGTGCCAGGAGCTGATCATCTGCGAAAAACTGTTCATGCCGCGGCTGTACATCACCTGCATGCCGGCCGGCACGCCGGCGAGCGCCTGTTCTTCCTTGGTGGTGGCGCCATTGATCACGTTCCACGGGCTTTGCGGCGGCCACCAGTAGGCGTAGTAGGTGGGCGGCACGGGGATCATCGTATCGGGATTCTTGACGATATCCGGATTGTCGAAGTTGATCATCTGCACGGAGCAGTCATAGAAGTCGGCCTGCCATGGAATCGCCATGCGCTTGGTCAGGTCGCCCGGTTCGCAGCCGGTGCCGACGGTCGGATCGCTCCAGTCCAGCGGTTCGCATTCGTCGCGGCCCGGCGAGAGGCCGTTTTTGGCGTAGTCGGCATCCACGCGGTGCAGGATGGCGTACGGTTTTTCATAGATGATGGGGTTGCGCACGCTCCACGTCACTTCGATGCCAGGGCACATGGGTTCGCCGACGCAATTGCCGATGGTCGCGTGGTCGAGCGGGTCGATGCCCGGTAAGGCCAGGCCCGGCGCGTCGGGGGCGAATTTGCCGGCCGCCCATTGCTGCAAGGCAAAGTATTGCGTATCCGTCAATACCGAAAACTTGCTGATGACGTTGTTGCGCACGGAATTGCTGCCCGAATTCAGGGGCACGAGCGGTATGCCCGCGCCGGGATTGTCCGTGGTGGCGGCGCTGAACAATTGCCCGCCCTGGCCGCCGGTAAAACCCGGCACCTGTTCCTTGGTCCCGGGCCGGATGGCCGATGGCTTCCTGAAATAGCTGAGGAATTTTTCCCGCTGGGGCCGGTTTGCTTCCGAGGCATCGGCCACGTCGAAGGCGGGGCGGATGAAGGCCGTCATCGACGGCACCGTCGCCACCCACTGGTAATCGCCTATCCTGGCGAGGAATGGCTGAATGTCCTGCGCGTAATTGACGACATAGTCGGGGTTCCAGCCATCGCTGCCGCTCCAGCGGGCCGCATCGTAGGCCTCTGGCAGCGCGTTCTTGTATTTGATGGCCATGTCGGCCACGACGTCATCCCAAGTGGAAATATTCACCAGTTCTGGCGCGAACTTCGGCGAGCCGATGACCACCCAGGCTTTCAGCTCCACGGAGGGGCTGCCATCCTTGAAATGGATGGTTGCGCTGACGGGGCCGTCGGCCACGTCGTCATTCCACGTATCGCCGCCGCCGAAGCCCGTGATGCTTTCCGAGCCGCCGGCGCGGCCATAGGCGCCGATCACCAGCAAGTTGCCGCGCGAATCCGTGCGCATTTCGCCCAGGGTGCGCACCGGATAGCCTTGCGTGATGGCTTGCGGATCGGGGAAGGACACGTGCTTGTACGCGCCGGCGCCGTCCTTGTCGAACTGGGCCTTGCCCAGCGGCGCGTCGAGGGTGCGCGGTCCCGGATCGACGATCAGTTTTTGCCGTGCCGCCTCTCCCGTGACGTCGCTGTTGCGCAGATTGGTCCAGGACGTGGGCGTGAGGTTCCAGGCGGGCGGCGTATTTTCCCAGGTTTCATAGCTGTTGTACGGGCCAAACATCAGGTCGCCCAGCAGGGGAATGAAGTTCCACCAGGCCGCCTTCTTGTTAGCCACGTGCACTGTCCACTCGATTTTGGCAATGCTCGGGTCTTGCAGGTCGACCAGGACTTTTTCCCCGGGACGTCCCGCCACGGACTTGTAGATGCGGAAACTGGCCGCCTGGCGCCGCACGCGGCCGGCCGCATCCTTGAACTGGGCAACGTGGACCGGCTTGCCATCGGCCAGCAGCGGATCGTTGTTGCCGTCCGCTTCGACCGGCAGCCCGCCGATGGTTTCCGGCGCCAGATAGAACGAATCATGGCTGTTGCCCACGCGGGCGATGCCGATGGATGGGTGGATCGAATACTGTTCCGTGCTATTCATCAAGTTTTCCCCTGAAAGGTTGGCAATCCTGGTGGCATATCTGGCGGCAGCTACGGGGAAAGATACAGAGAAAAATTGCCAAAAAAGTCACCCATTGTCACTGGCCGTCAATATATTCCGCTCCTGTGATAGCGCTCAAGTCAACGATTCGGCAATTTCCTGGCACGCGCACGCGTAATGGAGCGGGGCGGTTGCGTATGAGCTTGTATGATGTTGCTAAAAAGAATTATCACAAGCCGAGCGGGCGCCACTGCCCGTCCGGATGCCTGTCCAGTAAAGGAAATCATGATGTATAAAACAGTGCGCGACCTGTTCCTGCATTTCAAGGAAGCCGTCCCATTCCGCCTCGTCCCCGCCCTGATCTGCACTGCCTTGCTTGTCGGCATGCTATTGCTGCCGGCGCCCGAAGGCTTGACGCCGAAGGCCTGGGGCCTGGTGGCGATCTTCCTCACCACGATACTGGCGATCATATTAAAAGTCATGCCGATCGGCGTGATGGCGATGATGGCCATCGTCATCGTGTCCTTGTCGCAGGTGACGTCGACCTCGTCCAAGGGCGCCATCACAGATGCGCTCAGCAGTTTTTCGAATCCATTGATCTGGCTGATCGTCGTGGCGATTCTGATATCGCGCGGCCTGAAAAAGACGGGGCTGGGCAGCCGCATCGGCTTGCTGTTCATCTCGCTGCTGGGCAAACGCACCATGGGCATCGGCTATGGCCTGGCGATTTGCGAACTGGTGCTGGCGCCATTTACGCCCAGTAACACGGCACGCGGCGGCGGCATCGTCCACCCCGTCATGAAATCGATCGCCAACGCCTTCGATTCCGACCCGGCCAAGGGCACGGAAAAGAAGGTGGGCACGTATCTGGCCCTCGTCAACTACCATGCCAACCCGATCACCTCGGCCATGTTCCTGACGGCCACGGCGCCCAACCCGCTGGTGGTCGATTTCGTGGCCAAGGCCAGCGGCCAGAGTTTCCACCTGACGTGGACCACCTGGGCCCTGTGCATGCTGCTGCCGGGCCTGGTCTGCCTGCTGGTGATGCCGTTGATCATCTATTGGCTGTCGCCGCCGGAACTGAAAGCCACGCCCGACGCCGTCACCTACGCTAAGGCGCAATTGAAAGGCATGGGCCCGCTGTCGCCGCCGGAAAAAGTCATGCTGGGCACCTTCGCCCTGTTGCTGCTGCTGTGGGCCAACGTGCCCGCCATGCTGTTCGGCCCCGCCTTTTCGCTCGATGCGACGGTCGTTGCCTTTGTCGGCTTGTTCGTGCTGATCATTACCGGCACCATCGACTGGGACGACGTGCTGTCGGAAAAAAGCGCCTGGGACACTCTGGTGTGGTTTGGCGCCCTGGTCATGATGGCCGAGCAGCTGAACAAGACGGGCGTGATCGCCTGGTTCTCGGCCGGCATGAAGGCGGCCATCGTCGCCAGCGGCATGGACTGGCTGCCGATCGCCGCCGTCCTCGTGCTGGTGTTTGTCTTTTCGCATTACTTCTTTGCCAGCACGACGGCCCACATCAGCGCCATGCTGCTGGCCTTCCTGACCGTGGGCCTGCACCTGATCCCGGCCGAATACCACGTGCCGTTCATGCTGATGATGACGGCCGGCTCGGCCATCATGATGACCCTGACCCACTACGCGACGGGTACCTCGCCCATCATCTTCGGCAGCGGCTTCGTGACGATGGGCAACTGGTGGCGGGTCGGCTTCATCATGTGCGTGGTGGAACTGCTGATCTTTGCCGTCGTCGGCACGACGTGGTGGAAGGTGCTTGGTTACTGGTAAGGCAGCTCGCCGCGCACGACTTGCAGCAGATAGTCGCGCGCCGCGGCCTGTTCCATGCCTTTTTCCTGCAGCAGCGGCAGCAGGCGCTCAAACAGCTGGCGCCGCCGCAGCGATGGTTCGGACCTGTCGCGCCGGTCCGAAAAGAAATCCATCAGGGTCGAGCCGCACAGGCAATTGCGGTAGACCTCGACGATGGCCACGTTGTTGTCATCGAAACTTTGCTTGAGCCCCGAGACATTCTGGCGCATCGCCTGCGTCTGCAAGATGAACTCGTGCGCCGTGGCGAAGACGCGCCCGCAGCAGGCGCAATGCTTGGGAAAGGCCGCTTCGGCCAGGGCGCGCAAGCCTTCGAAGAACAGCTGCTCCTGCATGATGGCTCCTGGCGGCGCGCTAGGCGGCGCGGTTGCTGATCTCGATGCCATGGGGCCCCCGTGGTGGCCGCTGCACGCCCGATTCGAAACGCTGGAAGGCTTCCAGCAAGTGGTCTTTCAGCAGGGTTTCGTCCCACGGCTTGGTGATGAATTTGTACACCGAGCCTTCGTTGATGGCCGCCGTGACCGAATGCAGCTCAGGGTAGCCGGACAGCATCACGCGCACGATCTCGGGATAGACGCCCTTGATGCGGCGCAATAGTTCGTTGCCCGACATGCCCGGCATGCGCGCATCCGTGAGGATCACGCCCACCGCATGCGAGGCGACCAGTTCCAGCGCTTCCTGGGGATTGGTGGTGCTGAGTATCTGGTAGCCTTCCTTGCGCAGCGAGCGGCGCAGGGCGGACAGGATATGCTCCTCATCATCGACCAGCAGCAGCACGCGCTGGGGCGCCACGGCATGGCAGCTCTCGGGCGGCAAATGGGTGCCTGCATGCAGCATCAGATCCATCTCGGCGCCGGGCAGGGGGCGGCTGAAGTAATAGCCTTGCATGGCGTCGCAGCGGTTGGTATTGAGAAAACCCAATTGACCCTCCGTTTCGACGCCTTCGGCCACCGTGGTCAGGTGCAGGGACTTGGCCATGGCGATGATGGAGCGGGTCAGCGACGCGCCATCCACGCTGTCGGTCACGTCGCGGATGAACGATTGGTCGATCTTGACCACGTCGATGGGGAATTGCTTCAGATAGGACAGGCTGGAATAGCCGGTGCCGAAGTCGTCCAGCGACAGGGTGACGCCGATTTCCTTCAGCTGCTCCAGCGCCCGCACCACGAGGTCGCGGTTCTGCATCAGCACGCTCTCCGTCAGCTCCAGTTCCAGGCAATGCGCCGGCAGGCCGCTGTCGTCCAGCACTGCGCGCACCAGTTCCGGCATGTCGACCTGGCGGAACTGGCGTGCCGACACGTTGACGGCCATCGTCAGGTGCGTAAAGCCGTAGGCATGCCAGACGCCCAGTTGCGCGCAGGCCGTGCGCAGCACCCATTCGCCGATGGGCACGATCATGCCCGTTTCCTCGGCCAGGGGAATGAAGCGGTCCGGCGGCACCAGCCCGATGCCGTCGCGGCGCCAGCGCAGCAGCGCTTCCATGCCGTAGATCTTGCCGCTGGTGAGGTCGACCTTGGGCTGGTAATGCAATTCCAGCTCGTTCAGCGCCAGCGCCTGGTGCAGCGCGTGTTCGATTTCGGCCCGCTCTTCCACCAGCACGCCCATCTTGTGGTTGTAGAACTGGTAGCCGTCGCGGCCCTTGTCCTTGGCGCTGTACAGGGCCGCGTCGGCCGTCTTGAGCAGCATGTCGGCGCTGTCGCCGTCGGAGGGAAAGACGCTGGCGCCGATACTGGTGCTGACGTGCAAGGTATGTTCGCCCAGCACGACCGGATCGGCGAACAGCTCGAGCACTTTTTTCACGATCTCTTCGGCCGTCCCGATGTCGGGCAGGTCCGTCAGCAGGACGACGAATTCGTCGCCGCCCTGGCGGGCCACGGTGTCGCCTTCGCGCACGGCCAGCTTGAGCCGGCGGGCCACTTCCTGCAGCAGCGCATCGCCCACGGGGTGGCCATAGCTGTCGTTGACGAACTTGAAACGGTCGAGGTCCAGCATCAGGGTCGCCAGGTGCAAACGGGTGCGGCGCGCGTGGGCGATGGCCTGGCCGATGCGGTCGTTCAGCAACTGGCGGTTGGGCAAGTCCGTCAGCGCATCGTGGTTGGCCAGGTATTCAATGCGCCTTTGCTGCAGCTTGCGTTCCGTGATGTCCTGCACGGTACCGCGCATCAGCAGCACCTGATGGCCTTCGCGCACGGCTTCGGCCTGGTGAAAGACGATGCACTCGCCGCCATCGGGCTGCCGCACCTTGTGCTCCAGGCTGTAGCTGGTGCCGTTGGCATGCAGTTCCATGAAGGCATCGAGCAGCAGGGGCCGCTGGTCTTCGGGCAGGCATTGCAGCAAACGGTCGAAGCTGGTGGGGCCGGAATCGGCCTCCAGGCCCAGGATGCGCAGCAGTTCCGGCGACCAGTAGCCGTCGCCGCCGGTGCCCCGGTATTCCCAGTTGCCGAGGCGGGCCAGCGCCTGCGCGTGGCTGAGGCTTTCCTGGATTCGGCTCAGCTCGGTTAATGCGCTGCTGGCCCGCAGCAGGTAGCGCAGGCGGTGCGCCAGCAGCCGCCATTGCATCGGCTTGGAGATGAAATCGCTGGCGCCCGCTTCCAGCGCCTGCTTGATGGAGTCATCGTCGTCGTTGCCGGTCAGTACGACGATGGGCACGTGCGCGCCGCCGGGCAGCCGGCGCAGCTGGGCGCAGCATTCGAAGCCGCTCATGCCGGGCATGGCGACGTCGAGCAGGATCAGGTCGGGCACGCCGCGCTGGAAGGCGGCCAGCGCTTCCAGGCCGCTGGCCGCTTCCTCGATGCGGAAGCCTTCCGGCTCCAGCGCTTCCGTCACGAGGATGCGCGTCATGGTGTCGTCATCGACCACCAGGACCAGTGCTTGCGGGGGCTGTGCGGTATTCATGGGGTTTCCTTTTCAATGGCCAGGGCGGCGAGGACACGGTCGAGTTCTTGCTGGATGCCGCGGATATGCTGCAGCGCGCTGCCGACGTCATTGCCGCGCGCATATTGTTCGATTTCACGGCAGGTGGCCGACAAGCCCAGCGCGCCCACGTTGGCGCAGCTCGACTTGAGCGTGTGCGCCGCCAGCTGCAGCGCCGCGGCGTCGCTGGCCCCGGCGGCCACTTCCAGCTGGCCCAGCAGGCGCGGGGCGTCGCTGTAAAACAAATCGATGATGCGGCCGAGCACGTCGGGACGGCCGGGACGGCGCATGGCGCGCAGGTTTTGCAGGGCGGCCGCGTCGAGGATGGAGGCCGATTCGGCCGGCGCCGCCTGGACAGCCTGCGCCGTCACTGGCGGCGTCTCCGTTGCCTTTGGTGCGGCGGACGCCGGGCGCCAGCGGGCCAGCACGGCCAGCAGGGCGGCGCGCGTGTACGGCTTGGCGAGGTAGTCGTCCATGCCCGCCTCCAGGCACAGTTCGCGGTCGCCCAGGATGGCGTTGGCCGTCAGGGCAATGATGGGCGTGCGGCTGCGGCCTTGCTGGGTTTCCATGCGGCGCAAGCGCCGGGTCGCTTCGAAGCCGTCCATTTCCGGCATCTGGCAATCCATCAGGATCACATCGAACGGGTAGCGTTCCCACAGGGCCAGCGCGCGCCGCCCGTTGTCGGCCGGCGTGGCCTCGTAGCCCGTGTCTTCCAGCATGGCCAGGGCGATTTCCTGGTTGATCGCGTTGTCTTCCACCAGCAGCATGCGCAGCGGGGCCTGGCCCGGAGCTGCGCCAGCCGTATCCGGCGCGGCGGGCGGGGCCGACGTGGCAGGTATCGCAGCCGTCGCTGGCGCCAGGGTGCCGAAGCCGCCGACGGCCTCGATGCAGTGGCGCAATTCCAGCGCCCGCACGGGCTTGGTCAGGCAGTATTCCACGCCCAGCGCCGTCACCTGGCGCAGATCGGCCGAGGCGTCGATCGAACTGAGCATGATGATTTTCAGCGCCGCCATGCGTGCGTCGCCCTTGATCGCCCGCACCAGCTCGGCGCCATCCATGACGGGCATGCGCATGTCGATGATCGCCAGGTCGAACGGGCGCCCGCTACGCAGCGCGCCTTGCAGCCGGTCCAGCGCCTCGGCGCCGTCGGCGGCGCTGGCGGCGGCCATCTGCCACTCGATCGCGTGCTGCAGCAGGATACTGCGGTTGGTGGCGTTGTCGTCCACGATCAGCACGTTCAAGGCATCGAGCGACACGCGCGGTGGCGGCGCCGCCGGCGCGTCCTCGGGCGCCACCTCGCCGACGACGACGGTCACGGCGAAGCTGGAACCCTGTCCCGCCACGGACTGGAGCACAATGTTGCCGCCCATCATTTCCGCCAGCTGCTTGATGATGGCCAGGCCCAGGCCCGTGCCGCCGTATTTGCGCGAGGTGGTGCTGTCGGCCTGGCGGAACGGCTGGAAGACGGCCGCCGCCGCTTCCGGTGCCATGCCGATGCCCGTGTCGCGCACTTCCAGGCGGATCTGGCCGGCAGCGGGACAGCTGACATCGACGGAAATTTCGCCCCGTTCCGTGAACTTGGTGGCGTTATTGAGCAGGTTGGTGAGGATCTGGCGCAGGCGCACGGGATCGCCACGGACGTGCTGCGGCACGTCGGAGGCAACGCGGCAGGTAAATTCGATGGCCTTGCGCTGGATGCCGTTGGCAAACAGCGCCACCACATCGTCGATCACCTGGCGCAGGTCGAAAGGGATGTGTTCGAGCACCAGCTTGCCCGCCTCGATCTTGGAAAAGTCGAGGATGTCGTCGATGATGCTGAGCAGACTTTCGCCCGAACGGTGCACCGTGTGCACGAAACGCTGCTGCTTGGGACTCAGTTCCGTGCGTTGCAGCAATTCCGTCATGCCCAGCACGCCATTCATCGGCGTGCGGATCTCGTGGCTCATCTTGGCCAGGAATTCGGATTTGGCGCGGTTGGCGGCGTCGGCCTCGGCCTTGGCCTGCGTCAGCGCCAGGTCGCGCTGTTCGACGTGCTCGAGCATGCCGTTGAAGCCCGTGATCAGCTGCCCCAGTTCATCGCTGCCGTGCTGCGCCACGCGCACCGACAGGGCCTTGCCGTCGCGGATATGCGCAATCGCGTAGGACAAACGCGCCAGCGGCCTGGCGATCGATGCGCTGATCAGGCCCGTGATGATCACGCAGGCCAACAGCAGCACCAGCGCGATGCCGAGGATCAGCACGAAGGCATGCCGCACGCCGTCGCGCACCTTGGCCACCGCCTCCTGCTGCTGCCCCGTGATGCGCGCCACTTGCTGCGCGGAATAGGCGGCCTGTTCGCGCTCGAAGGCGCGCACATGGTCGATGACCTCGCCCAGCGCCGTCTGGCTGTCCAGCACGCTGCCCTTGGCCTGCACCAGCCGCCGTCCCGAGCGCTCCACCGCGTCCAGGTAAGTGTTGACGACCCTCGTTTCGGCCAGCAAGCCCAGCTGGCCTATGCTTTGCTGTAAGGCCTGCATGGTGGCCATGTCGCGGTGCAGGGCGCTGATGCGCCGGGCGATATCCTGGCCCAGGCGCGTGACGTCGGCGGCGGCCGTGGCCAGCATGACTTCGCCCACGTCGATGCTGATGGCGTCGACGGCCAGGTTGATTTCGCCGCTGGCATCCTCGATGCGGGCCGAGGTGCGCATGTAGCGGCCGGCCTCGGCCAGCCGGTCGCGTCCGATGGCCAGCTGCAGTTCGATGGGATCGAGCTCCTCGGCCAGGCGCAGGTGGGCCGTGGCCAGGGCGGCGCTGATTTGTTCCTTTAGGGCAAGATATTTGTCCTGCTGCGCCGCGCCGGCGCCGCCTTCGGCCAGCAGGCCGGCGCGCAGGGCCAGCAAGCCTGCGGCGGGATCGAGCATCTGGCGCGCCGTGGCCAGCAGGGTCGCCCGCAGCGTCTGCTGGGCGGGGCTGATGTCGCGCTCGCTGGTTCCCGCCAGGTGCGCGACGGCCGCCGTCAGCCGCTCGCGCAGGGGGGCGATGCGGAAGCGGTTCTTCACGGCTTCCGTTTCGGCCAGCGCAATCTGCATGTCGTGGATGCTCTTGCGCAGGTCGGTCAGGTAGCGGGCATTCTGGTTCAGGCGCTGGCTTTGCAGCTGCACCTCGGCGGCCGTGGCCTGGGCCTGGCTGTCGACCACGCGGATCTTGCTGCGCGCGCCCTTGGCGGCGGCCTTGATCTGCGCCAGCACTTGCCGCATCTCCGTCGCCTGCGCCTTGTAATAGGCCTCGTTTTCCAGGCGCTTGCGCACGGCGACGCGCATGCGTTGGAATTCCCGTTCGAAGGCCGCGTGGTAGCGGGGCGCCTGCGATTCGCCATGGCGCCGCAAATCGTCGCTGATGTTCTCGGCGGCCTCGATATTGGCGCCGATCTTGTTCGATACCTGCTCCAGCTGCGCCAGGTCTTCCGCCTTGCCCAGCTCGAAAAAGTCCGACGCCATGTCCTGCACGGTATAACGCAGGCGCAACACGTCCGTGTACAGCGGCACCGTCTCGTCGGTCAAGCCGTGGACATGGGTTTCGATGCCTTTCACCAGCAGCAGGCCGGCCGCCGCCATGGCCGCCACGCCGGCCAGCAGGACGGTGGTACTGATGATCAGCTTGGTCCTGATTTTCATGTCAGGCTCCAGGGCGGGCCGCAAAAATGGGCGCGCATCACTTGGCGCCAGGCGCCAGGTCCGCCGGAACGATCCTGCCGTCGGCGATACGGGTCAGGAAAACGGCCGTCGACGCCTGGTGATTGTCCGGCCGCAGCGTTACCAGCATGCCGCCCAGATCGAGCCGGTCGAACGTTTCGAAACTCTGGATCAGGCGCTCGCGCGTGAGGTCGGCGCCTGTGCGGCGCAGCGCCGCCACCATCAGGGTGGCCGAGATGCAGCCTTCGAAACTGACGAAAGACAGCCTGGCCGACGGCACGTGCCGGGCCAGCAGGGCGGCGCAGTCGGCGGCGATCGGCAACTGGCGGTCTTCCGGCAGGGGCACCACTTGCGAAATCACAATGTTGTTGCCTTCCGTGCCCAGCAGCTGCAGCAGGCTGTCGGTACCGACAAACGATACCGTGGACAAGGCCGCCTTCAGCCCGGCCTGGCCCGCTTCGCGCACGAATGCGGCCACCGGCGTGTAGGGGCCGGCCATGATCACCGCTTGCAGGTCGTGGCCGATCAGGGCCGCCAGCCCCGCCTTGACGGCCGTCGTGCCGCGCTGGAACGATCCCTTGGCAACGAGTTCCATGCCGCGCCGCTGCAGCGCGCGCACGGTGCCGTCGAGCACGGCATTGCCGAAACCGTCGTCCTGGTACAGCACGCCAAAGCGCTTGATGCCCCGGCTGGCGAAGTACTGCACCAGGGCATCGGACTCATCGTCGTAACTGGCGCGAAAGTTGATGATTTCATGCACCACGGGGCGGCGCAAGGTCATCGCGCCCGTAAACGCGCCCACCAGCGGCACCTTCATTTCCTGCACAATCGGGATGACGGCGTTGGTGGTGGGCGTGCCCACGTTGCCGAACAGGGCGAATACCTGTATTTCCTCGACCAGCCTGAGCGTTTCGCTGATGGCGCGGTCCGGATCGTAGCCATCGTCGGCCACCACCAGCTCGATGCTGCGGCCGTGGATGCCGCCGCTGCGGTTCGCTTCCTGGAACACGGCCGTCGCGCCATCGAGCATGGCCCGCCCCAGGCCCGAGGCCGCGCCCGTTTGCGCATTGACCATGCCCAGCCGGATGTGCGTATCGGTGACGCCAGGTTCGGCGGCATGGACTATGCCGGCCACGAGAGCGATAGCGAGCCAGCAGCATTCCGGGGAAAAGCGCATGAGCTACCTTTATGGAGGTTGACCGGTATCAATAGGCATGGGGTTGACAACGAGTATGGAGGAAATTGCCAACAAAAAACTCACACATAGTCACGGCGCCCGACGCCGTTGCGGCGCAGCTCGTTTAAGGCACGGTCAGCTGTACTACCACCTTGCCCCGTGCGCGTCCCTGCGCCAGGTAGGCCAGCGCCTGTTTGGCTTGAAGAAAAGGAAACACCTGGTCGATGACGGGGCGGATGGTGCCCGCCTCAAGCAGGGCGGCGATCTGCGCCAGCTGGCCGCCGTCGGGACGCACGAAGTGGAAGGCATAGCTGGCGCCGCGCCGCCGTGCCAGGCTGATGATCTTGCGGCTGAGTAAACCGAACACCAGTTTCAGCACCGCGTGCATGCCGCGCGCGCGGGCAAAGGCCGCATCCGGCGGGCCGACCAGCGAGACGACGCGGCTGCCGGGCTTGACGATGCGCAAGGCTTTTTCCAGCCCGTCGCCGCGCACCGTGCCCAGCACGGCGTCGTAATCGCGCAGCACGTCCTCGAACGGCTGTTGTTTATAGTCGACCACCTCATCGGCCCCCAGGCTGCGCACCAGTTCCACGTTCGCCGTGCTGGTGGTCGTGCCCACGCGGGCGCCCAAGTGCCGGGCCAGCTGGATGGCGAACGTGCCGATGCCGCCGGAACCGGCCGGGATGAACACTTTCTGACCCGGCCGCAGCTGCATGCGCTCGTGCATGGCTTGCCACGCCGTCAAGCCCGCCATCGGAATCGACGCCGCCTGCACGAAATCGAGGTTCACCGGTTTCAGCGCGGCCGCCTGTTCCGCTACGACGGCAAATTCGGCCAGGCTGCCGTGCGGCGTGTCGAAAATGCTCGCATACACGGCGTCGCCGACCTTGAAGCGCGTGACGCCGCTGCCGACTTCCACCACCACGCCGGCCAGGTCGCTGCCCAGGGTGGCCGGCAAGCGCAGTTTTAATATCGGCTTGAAGTCGCCCCTGGGAATCAGGTTATCGATGGGGTTCAGGCCGACGGCGTGCACCCGCACCAGCAGTTCGCCGGGGCCGGGCGTGGGGCGGGGCAGGTCGGCAAACGCCACGTGATCGAGGCCGCCGTATTTTTTAAGTTGCAATGCTTGCATGATGTTCTCTCTGAATGCGGGAAAAAATGCTGGCGTTCAGGCCAGGCGCAGGTCCTTGCGCAAGCCGGCGTCCATCAGCGCGGCGGGCAGGAAACGGCGCATCAGGCGCAAGCGCGCCGCCAGCGGCCCGGCCGTGTAGCGCAATGTCGGCTGGCTTGCCTGGGCCGCCGCCAGGACCGTGTCGGCCACGACGCCAGGGTCGTCGGCGCCGGCCATCAGCGCTTGCAGCCGGCGCGTGACGTCCGCGCTCACTTGCCGGTAGGCGGACAGCGGCGTATCGGGCGCCAGCAGATTGGCTTCGAACGTGGTTTTCGTATAGGCCGGCTCGATGACGCTGGCGCGGATGCCCCAGCCGCGCACTTCATGGTCGAGCGATTCCGTGTAGCCCTCGATCGCGTGCTTGGTGGCCGAATACAGCGCGCCGTAGGGCATGGGCAAAAAGCCCAGGACGGAACCGATATTGAGGATGCGCCCGCCGCCCTGGGCCCGCATGTGCGGCAGCACGGCCAGGGTCATGCGCAACACGCCATAGAAATTCGTGACGAAGATGGCTTGCGCCTGCGCCATGCTGCTTTCCTCGGCGCCCGCCGGGGCCACGCCGAAACCGGCGTTATTCACCAGCAGGTCGATGCGGCCTTCGCGCCGCATCAGCTCGGCCACGGCGGCAGCGACGGACGCGTCGCTGGTGACGTCGAGCGCCAGCATCGTGTAGCCGACCGCATCGGCTTGCGCGCCGCGGCGGCTGGTGCCGTAGACCGTGTAGCCCGCTTGCGCCAGGCGTTGGGCCGTGGCCGCGCCGATGCCGGACGAGGCGCCGGTGACCAGGGCAATCTTGTTATTGTTCATGGCAGTTCCTTCAGTGGTGGATAGTGTTGAATATGATGATCGTCATATTGTTGTTTGAAAAAAAGCCCGGGACGGACCCGGGCCATGGGTGTTACGGCTGGTTTGTGTCCTGGAACTGCGCCAGGGTGGCCGCGCACAGGGCGTCCGACAGCGCCGGTTCGTCGACGGCGCGCGCCAGGATGGTGGTGCCGATCATGGCGCACACCGTCGCCATGGCTTGCGCGTGCGCTTCGGGCTGGCCCCAGTTCGGCAGCTGGCGCGCGAACAGGTCGATCATTTCCTTGATGTGGATGGTGGCGGCGCGCCGCACCTCGGGCGCCTGGCGCGGCATTTCCGAACCCAGCGCCGAGACGGGGCAGCCGACCTCGATGGCGGCGATATGTTCGGGCGACAAGTAGGCGGCCAGCATGGCCTGAAGCGCCTGGCCGGGCGGGGCGGCGGCCGCCACCCTGGCCGCCAGCGCCACCGCTTCGGCGCCCGCGCGGTCGCCCGCTTCGGCCAGCAGGGCGTCGCGCGAGGCGAAGTGCGCATAAAAGCCGCCGTGCGTCAGGCCCGCTTCCTTCATGATATCGGCCACGCCCGTGCCCGCATAGCCGCTGCGGCGGATGGCGCGCGTGGCCACCTCGACGATGCGTTCATGGGTGGCTTCCTTGCGGCTTTGCGCCGAAGGTTGCTTGTCAGATGATTTGTTGGATGAGTTCTGCATGATGGTCATCATATCGCAGTTTTCAAAACCGTGCAGGGCTTGTGCCGGCAAAAGGCGTTACGATGCATGCTATCGACATGCGACCAGGAGAAACAGATGGCAACTATGTCAACGGCAACGATGGAACACCTGTTTTCCTACGGCACCTTGCAGCAGCCCGGGGTGCAACTGGCCACCTTCGGGCGTCTGCTCGACAGCCGGCCCGACCGCTTGCCCGGCTATCGTCTGGCGCTGCTGGCCATCTCTGATGCGCAAGTGGTGGCGACCAGCGGCAAGACGCATCATCCGATCGCCTCGCGCGGCGAACCGACGGATAGCGTGCCGGGCGCCGTACTGGCCGTCTCGCTGGAGGAATTGCGGCAGGCGGATGGTTACGAGGTGGCCGACTACCGGCGCGAGCGCGTGACCCTGGCGTCGGGCCTGCAAGCCTGGGCCTACGTGGATGCGCGCCATGCCGCTCCTTGAGCGGCATGGCAACAGGTGAATGGGGAAAAAGTGCGGAAGTGCCGGCACGGGCGGCTTGCCCATGCCGGCTATTGCAAGGTCAGGCCAGCTTGCGCTTGCCTGCGGAGACGCGGTTCCAGCCATAGCCGGCGATGATGATGGCCACGATGGCCGCCTGCGCCAGCAGGGTTTCCGCCGTCGGCAGGATGCCCAGCAAGTCGATGCGCATGAAGTCGACGGGGGTGACGCCGACCCAGCCTGCTTCCTGCAGCGCGGCCACGCCTTTGCCCATCAAAATCACGGCCAGCACGGCCACGAAGGCCGACGTCCATGAGAAGAACTTGCCGATCGGCATGCGGGCGCTGGTGCGCAGCAAGGCCCAGGCGATGACGACCAGCAGCACGATGGCCACCAGGAAGCCGCCCAGCAGGGCGCCGCCGTTGCCGTCCGCCGCCAGGGCGGAATAGAACAGCACGGTTTCAAACACTTCGCGGTAGACGGCGATGAAGGCCAGGGCGAACAGGCCCCAGGCCGAGCGCCGCGTCATGGCCGCCGTGAGTTTCTCGTGCAAATATTCCTGCCAGCGCCCGGCGCTGCTCTTCTGGTGCATCCACAAGCCCACGCTGAGCAGGACCAGGGCCGCGAACACGGAACCGAGACCCTCGCTCACTTCACGGCTGGCGCCGCTGATGGTCACCAGATACGTCGCCGCCACCCACGTCAGGCCGCCCGCCACCAGGGCGCTGGCCCAGCCCGCATGCACGTAAGGCAGCACGTCGTTGCGCTTGGCCTTGCGCAGGAAGGCGATGATGCCGATGACGATCAGCAGCGCTTCCACGCCTTCGCGCAGCAGGATCGTCAGGGCGCCGACAAAAGTCGTCATCGGATCGGCCTTGGCATCGCCCAGTTCCGCTTCCACGTGGGTAAACAGTTGCTGCAGCTTGTCGCCGGCCGCCTCGGCGTCGGCCACCGTGCCCTTGGCAACGGCGGAGCGGTAGGCCAGCATGGCGTTTTCCACGGCCAGCAGCAGGGATTTGTTGCGCGCGCCGACCATCGGCTCGATCGGCTCGAAACCGTCCAGGTAGGCGGACAGGCCCAGGCGGGTGGCGGCCGCGCGGTCCCCCGCATGCATGGCGGCCAGGCTTTCTTCCAGACGCATACGCGACAGGGCCAGGCCGGCAGGCTTGTGCGCCTCGGCCTTGTCAGGATGGCTGCGCAAGTATGCCGTCAAGGCTTGCGCCTCGTCCGCGCCCAGCTTGGCGGCCACGGCTTCCTGCGTCAAGGTCGTCACGGCGGCCAGGTCCGCGTACAGTTTTTTGCTGCGCGGATCGTCCTGCCACAGTTTTTCGCCGCGCGCGCTTGCCGCCGCATCGTGCGACATGCCGCCGATATAGAAGGCCAGGTCCCAGCGCTCGTTTTCGGACAGCTGGCCGAAACTGGCCATCGAGGTGCCCGCCACGCCCTGCGAAATGACCTGGTACAGGGCCATCAGGCTGCGCGACTGGGCCCGTTCGCCATCCGTGAAGGCGATCGGTTTCGGCTCCAGGCTGGCCGCCAGCGGACCATCGCCGCCGCCGGCCACGCCGTGGCAAGAGGCGCACTGGGCCGCATACAGGGCCGCGCCGCGCGCCAGGTTCGGCAGCACTTTCGGCGCCACGGGGATCGGGTAGGCGGCAATCAGCAAGCCGTTCGCGTGGTGCGCCAGGCGCTTGACTTCCACGCCATCGGCCTTGGCCACGACGGCTTTGCGCAGGTCGGCGATGGCGGCGGCGATGGCCGCCTGTGACGCGTGGGCGGGCAGGGCGGCGATCTGCGTCGTCGCGTTGTCGGTAAAGTCGAGCATTTCCGCGTATTCCGCCTCGCTGACCACCTTGCCGTGCTCGACGGCGCCGCTGTAATCGACGGCAACGTAGTCAATCAATTGCCACAATTGCTTGGCGCCGGCGCCAGGATCTGCCGCCTGCGCCTGCGCGCCTCCGGCCAGTAACAGGCTGAGGCTGGCAGCCACGAGCGGATAGCAGACCAGCCATTTCTTGATAGAACTGAACATGATTCTCATTCTCATTTGTCGTTAACCCGGCGACTATAGGACAGACGGTGCAGGGTGTCAACGGCGCACGGGCGTGCGCGGGCGTAAAACAGCGCTGCCCTGGCCGATATTGCCGGCCAGTTGCCGCGTGTTTGCGCAATGGAATGAGGTAAATTGAGGGCTACTGCTTCGATGCCGGTTTGGCGTACAAGCCCCTGGACAGGCCATTGTCCGCATCGTCGACTTTCAGACCGCCATCGACGACGCGCAAGGCCAGCTTCTGGAATGCCTGGCCCCGCAGCCACTGCGCGTCGGTGACGGCGAACGCGGCGATGCGTTCCTGCGCGCGCGCCGCCGGCACGGCCAGCCATTGATAGTCGGCTGTTGAACCCTGGCGGCGCAAGCCGGCGCGCACCCAGCGTTCCGACGCCGGCATGCGGACGATGGCGTCGCCGTTCGCCACGCTCACCGCCGTGGCCGTCTTGCCGCTTTGCGCCTCGAATTTTACCTCCACGCCGGCCATCGGCCCCACTTTGGGGAAGCCGACGATGGCCACCCACAGGCCCGCTTCGGCAGGTTTCTGGATGCGCATTTCCGCTTCCTCGAACACGCGGAACTGCGGCTCCTTGCCGCCGTTGCCCGTCACCAGGGTCACCGTGTCGCCGGCAACGCGCCATTCGCCGCTGGCTTGCTGGTCGGTATTGCCGTAGCTGAGCACCCATTCGAAGGTGCCGTCCTTTTTCAGCAGCAGCTCGGAACCCGTTTCCATCACGCCTTGCAGGTAATAATGTCCGGGCAGCGCGGATGGAGCCTGCTCGGCCGCGCCGGCGGCAAGCGGCCAGGCGAGGGCGGCGCAGGCCAGCAGGCTGGAAAGGGTTTTTTTCATCGCGGTGTCCTTGTTGTGTCTTTTATGAAATGCCATGATAACAACGGCAATTGCTTGCCGTCGCACCATAGGACACAGCGGCCGCGCGGCGGGAGTCGCGCTCAGCTGCTGCTGAAATCGAGCACCACGCGCGAGGCGACCTTGCCATGTTCCAGGCGGCTGAAGACTTCGTTGATGGCCGACAGCGGCTGCAATTCGATGCCGGCCGTGACCTTGCCCGTGGCGGCAAAGCCAAGCGCCTCGGCCATGTCCTGGCGCGTGCCCACGAAAGAGCCGCGTATCGTTACGCAGTTGGCGACGACGTCGAACAGCGGCGTCGGGAAGTCGCCAGGCGGCAAGCCCACCAATACGCAGGTGCCGCGCTTGCGCGTCATCGCCACGCCTTGCTGGAAGGCATCGATCGACGGCGCCGTGATGAGTACGCCGTGGGCGCCGCCGCCCGTCGCTTCGCGCAAGGCCGCCACGGGGTCGCCCTGGCGCGCATTGATCGTCACTTCGGCGCCGAGGGCGCGCGCGTGCTCGAGCTTGCCTTCATCGATGTCGACGGCCGCCACGCGCAAGCCCATCGCCACCGCATATTCGATGGCCAGGTGGCCCAGTCCGCCGATGCCGGATACGGCCAGCCACTGGCCCGGCCGCGCGCCCGTTTCCTTGATGCCCTTGTAGCTCGTTACGCCGGCGCAGATGATGGGCGCCGCCTGCACGGCAGAAAGACCGGCCGGAATATGCGCGACGTAGCGCGGGTCGGCCAGGATGTATTCGGCGAAGCCGCCGTTCTTCGTGTAACCGCCGAACTGCGCCTCGGCGCACACGGTTTCCCAGGCTGCCAGGCAATGTTCGCAATGGCCGCAAGCGGAATAGAGCCAGGGCACGCCGACCCGGTCGCCCAGCCGCACCTCGGTCACGCCCGTGCCCAACTCCACCACCACACCGATGCCTTCGTGGCCGGGAATGAATGGCGGCGTCGGCTTGACGGGCCAGTCGCCGCGCGCAGCATGCAAGTCCGTGTGGCAGACGCCGCATGCTTCCGTCTTGACGAGGATCTGGCCGGGACCGGGCACAGGCACGGGTACGTCGCGCAGCACCAGCGGCTGGCCCAGTTGCTCGACAACGGCGGCTTTCATGGTAGTGGGGATCATGGTATTCCTTATGAAGTGGGTACGTGTAGTGCAGGGTGCAGGCCGAACCATCGTCGCTTGAATAGCGGCTTGCGCATGATCATATTCTGCTGCACACGATTCAAAAATTGATTGATCTACATCAACATATGCCGGGAGGGAGGGCAGGTGCTTCAGGAACAAAACAGGTTTACATTAATTCCATAATTCGACTATCATGGAATTATTGAATAAGGAAACCATCATGCATGACTTGCCCAACATCAGCGCAGCCCACCTCGATACGCCGACCCTCGATAAACTGGCGCCGCCGGCGGTGGCCACACATCCGCCCCGCATCCTGCTGCTGTACGGTTCGCTGCGTGAACGTTCATTCAGCCGCTTGCTGACCCTGGAGGCGGAGCGGCTTCTCCAGCATTTCGGCGCCGAGACACGGGTTTTCGACCCGCATGGCTTGCCCATGGTCGACAGCGTCAGCCCCGACCATCCCAAGGTGCAGGAATTGCGCGCCTTGTCGCTGTGGTCGGAAGGCCAGGTCTGGTGCAGCCCGGAACGCCATGGCGCCGTGACGGGCGTGTTCAAGTCGCAGATCGACTGGCTGCCGCTGGAAATGGGCAGCGTGCGTCCCACGCAAGGGCGCACCCTGGCGGTGATGCAAGTGTCGGGCGGCTCGCAATCGTTCAATGCCGTCAACGGCTTGCGCGTGCTGGGCCGCTGGATGCGCATGGTGACGATCCCGAACCAGTCGTCCGTCGCCAAGGCCTACCAGGAGTTCGACGACAACGACCGCATGAAACCGTCGCCGTACTACGACCGCCTGGTCGACGTCATGGAAGAATTGTATAAATTCACCCTGATCGTGCGCGACCGCTCGGATTACCTGACCAGCCGCTACAGCGAGCGCAAGGAATCCATGCCGCTCGATGCGCGCGCCCTTGTCGCGGCGGCCATGGAACACGAGACGCCGGGCAAATAAACTGTCTTTGCCACCCTTCGACCAGGATTGCCCTGATGATACGTCTTGCCACCACCGCCGACGCCGCCGCGATCATAGAAATCTACAACCATTACGTCAGCAACTCCACCATCACCTTCGAAGAACGGGTGGTGGACACCGACGAAATGGCCCAGCGTATCGCCTCTGTGGGGGCACAGTTGCCATGGTATGTCTTCGAGCGCGACGGCAGGATACTCGGCTACGCCTACGCGACGCCTTGGCGCGCCCGCAGCGCCTATCGTTTTTCCGTCGAATCGACGGTGTACCTAGCGCACGAATGCGTGGGGCAGGGCATCGGCCGGCAGCTGTACAGCGCGCTCATCGAGGACTTGCGCCGGCGACAACTGCAGGTGGTCATCGGCGGCATCGCACAGCCCAACGACGCCAGCGTCGCCTTGCATGAGCGCCTGGGATTCGAGAAGGCGGCCATGTTCAAGCGGGTCGGCCGTAAATTCGACCGGTGGATCGACGTGGGGTATTGGGAATTGCAGCTACAGGAGGAGTAAGCGTCCCGTTGCTGCCCGCCTGGCGCCATTTCAAAATCATTTTTCGGCACCGAGCTCTGTTAATGGTTTCGGCGCATACAGCGCATTTTGAAATTCCGGCACATATTCATATTTCATCATCTTCCCCAGCTTCAATGACTTGAGATAGCTGGAGAAGCTGCCGTCGCCCAGTGCCAGGTCGAGCGCTTCCGCGCTCGTGCTCGTTGCAGGGCTGAGCTGGCGCGAAACGGCAAAGCCATAAGTGAGCTGGCCGGCGCCATCCTGATTGGTGAAGCTGTTCGTCACCAGCTCGGCCTGGTGCGACAGACCGTCCAGTTTTTTCCCCGCGAAGACAAAATCGAGCTTGCCCGTTGCGCTATCCATGACTTCAAAGGAGACGGCGGCGTCCGTTTCCTTGCGCTCGATGCCGGTCAGCCACTTGGGCAGGTTGTAGCCTACGACACCGCGCACCCTGGCCAGTTCCGTGTTCACGGGCAGCTTGAGCACATAACCCCAGAAATCCTTCGACAGCGATTGCCCCAGCAAGGTGAAAGGGCCGAAACTGGACGTGCCGGGCTTGTTCGTCACGATCGCCAGGGAAATTTCATTGTAGCTGTCGTTGTCGCAGTATTCATAGGCGTAGGCCGTCAACGCCACCGCGCCCCGGCCCGGCCACACTTGCAATGGCTGCACCTGCTTCAGTATGTCTTCCGGCATCAGTTCCTTCAGCCTTGCCAGGTCGGCCGTAAAGACGGCCGTGATTTTGCTGTTTTTATAATAGAAATTCGGTGAATACGAGTCAAAGCCGATGGCGACTTTTTCTTTTTTGATTCCCTTGAACCAGCTCAGGTCGAGCTCCGGCGCTTCCGCCGCGATCACCGATAGAGGCGGGTTCGAGCGATAGCGGTCATACAGGCCACCGGCCGCCACCGGCACGTCATGGCCGGCGATATTGATGATGACTGGCTTGTTTTCAACAGGATTGTCAGCCCACGACGGGGCTGCGGCGGCACTCCATATCAATGCGGATACCGCCGCGGCAATTTTCATGTTCATTGCTTGCACCTTTTATGTTGGATTTAAAGAAATCAATTCACACGCCGCTATTCATGCGGCGGCGATACTGCCGGTTCCTGATGGCGGTTTCCCATTGCTGCATCGCCAGCGCCAGGGCGGGCGCCACATTGGGCTTCGTTGACTTGCCCTGGCTCAGGCGCCGCAGCTGATACTTCACCATCGCCATGTAGCCGATCGACGACAGCACCTTGTTTTTCCAAGTAATGGCCCTGAGCAAGGGGCTGGCCGATTGATCGGCACGCCATGCTTTCGGCAAGTGCGGGTCGATGGCCAGCGCCGTTCCCATGCCCGCCATGGCGATGCCGCTGCCCAGCACTTGCTCGACCACCGGGTAGCGGCGTATGCCGCCCGTCACCATGATGGGCATCGTGGCCACGGTGGCGATGTCCTTGGCAAACTCCAGGAAATACGCTTCGCGGGCCAAGGTGCGGCCGTCGCGGGTCTGGCCATGCATGGCAGGGGCTTCGTAACTGCCGCCGGACAATTCGATCAGGTCCACGCCCAGGCTGTTGAGCATGGAAACCACTTGCCTGGCGTCCTCCGAGCTGAAGCCGCCTTTCTGGAAATCCGCCGAGTTGAGCTTCACGGCGACGGCAAAGCCTTTGCCCACGGCTTGCCGCACCCCGTTGACGACGTCCACCAGCAGCCGCGCCCGGTTCTCGAGCGAGCCGCCCCAGCGGTCCGTGCGTTTATTTGTAATAGGGGAGAGGAACTGGCTGAGCAGGTAGCCGTGCGCCGCATGGATTTGCACGCCCGTAAAGCCGAACTGTTCCGCCAGCTTGGCGCTGTTGACGAAGCGCTGCTTCACGTCGGCAATGTCGGCTTCCGTCATTGCCCGCGGCGCGGAAAATTGCTTCGAGAAGTTGCCCATATCCATGGCCACGGCCGATGGCGCGATGGTTTCCTGTCCCATGGCGGCCGGCATCTGGCGTCCGGGATGGTTAATCTGCATCCAGATCTGCGCCCCGCGTGAACGGGCAGTGCGCGACCATTGCTCGAAGCGGGCGCCAAATTGCGCAGAATCGAGTACCACGCCGCCCGGTCCCGTCATGGCGCGGCGGTCAATCATCACATTTCCCGTGATCATCAGGCCAACGCCACCGTCGGCCCATGACTGGTAAAGGCGGATCAGCTCCTGTGAGGGCGCGTGATCGTTGTCAGCCATGTTCTCTTCCATGGCGGCTTTGGCGAGGCGGTTCGGAATGACGCTTCCATTGGGCAGCGTCAGTGGGGTAAAAGGCTTCATGCTTATCTCCAGGGTTGCGATGACCTCACGATAAGCTTTAAGCTAACTTGAAGGTCAAGCTCTAAAACGCACTTTTTTTGCCTGTGTACCGTTCGCAACACGGGCTGGAAGAAACGCAGCAGCCTGAGACAACAAAATCCTGTCACCGCCCATCTGCCGCTTGACATTCAAGTTGGCTTTAAGCTTATAGTGGATCACATGGCGCAGGCCACTCAACCATCAGGAGGACGATCCCATGTCAGTTTTCAAGCAGCTTTTCCTCGCGCTCATGCCCATGCTGTTCATGCAGATCGTTGCTGCGGAACCGGCGGCGCCAAAACGGGAACCAGGTACGGTACTCGTGGTCATGACCAATCATTCCCAGTATCCGAGCAGAAACGACCATACCGGGCTCTGGCTCACGGAACTGACGCACGTGTATGACGCGCTGAAGGACGCCGGCTTTGGCGTCGACTTCGTCAGCCCGAACGGCGGCGCCGTGCCGCTCGATGAGCGCAGCCTGGGATGGCTGTATATGGATGCCGCCGCAAAAAGCCACTTGAAAGATCCCGCTTTCATGGCGGCTTTGGCGTCGACACGAGCGGCGGCCGACATCGATCCTGCTGGCTACCGGGCTATTTTCTACACGGGCGGCCATGGCACGATGTGGGATTTCAAGGGCAACCAGGACCTCAAGCGCATTGCCGAGGCGATCTACCGCAACGGCGGCATCGTTTCCTCCGTCTGCCATGGCGCCGCCGGCTTGCTCGACCTGCAGGACGACAACGGCAAGCCGCTGATACAAGGGCGCCGCGTGACGGGCTTTTCGAATACGGAGGAATCGCTGGCCGGCATCAAGGATCAGGTACCCTACCTGCTGCAAAGCGAGCTCGAGGGAAGGGGAGCGCTGTATGACAAGGGTTTTCTACCGTTTGGCAGCTTCGTCATGACCGATGGCCGCCTCGTCACGGGCCAGAACCCCGGATCGAGCAAGGAAGTGGCGCAAGCTCTGCTCGCGGCCCTGCGGAATAACACACCACAATAAGGGAGCAGGAAAAAAGATGAAAATCGGCGAACTGGCCAAGCGCAGCGGCCTGGCGGCGTCCACGATACGCTTCTATGAAGCCAAGGGCTTGCTGAAAGCCGTGGACCGGCAATCGAACGGCTACCGCGACTATCCGCTGGAAGCGGTGGCGGTACTGTCCATCATCACCGACGCCCAGCAGGCGGGCTTTTCCCTGGACGAAATCAGGCAGGTCTTGCCGGAGGATATTTCATCATGGAAACATGATGAGCTGATGGTGGCGCTTAAGAAGAAGATCGCCGATATCGAGTCTCTGGAAGTGCGGCTGGCGCAGAACAAGGCCCATCTTTTGTCGCTGATTCAGCTGATCGAGGCAAAACCCGATGAGCTGGACTGCAAGGATAATACAGCCAGGATCATGGAAAGCATGGGGATAGTCAGCAAAAAATGAAGACAAAACTGCTTGTGCGTCAGGTCAAACGCGCCGGGGAATGGATGCGCTTGTCCAGCGGCTTCTCGTTGAGCGCATCGGCGGCCCGGTCCACGAATTGCCTGACGTCCCCCACCTCGGCAAACAGGCCGGCATAGGCCGCCCGGATCAGCACCGTGCACTGCTCGAATTTCGCGAGCTGCGACAAGCCTTCCTCCGTGGGCTCCAATAGTCGTCGCCGGGCATCATTGTCATCGTTCCGATACCGTACGAGGCCTAGGCGGAGCAGCTTTGGTATCTTTTGCATGACCAGCTGGTGCGAATGTCCGAGTTCGCGCGCCAGATCCGCAGCGGAGGCCGTGCCGAGCGTTGCCAGGACAGTCATCAGCGAACACGAACGAACCGGGATGACGATCCCCATCGTATCGAAGACAGTCTTGGATTGCTCGGCGATCAAGACGCTCAGCCGTTCGACAGCGCGGCCGAGAAACACGGCGTCATCGATCGGGGCCGGTTGATGGGTTTTTTTAGTCAAGGCGCTTGTACCTCTGGATGCTGCCATCCTTGTTCACGCGTTCCAGCTCCGTCACTTTCCCGCGCAAGGTAGTCAGGCGGTATCGAAAATCCGACACGCCTTCCACCGCAAACAGGTTGGGACCGATCGGCTCAAGCGCGACCCGGAACCGTTCGCGCCAGAGATAGTAAAGCGTGCCATTGTCCAGGATGATCTGGCGGCCTTCGTATTTTCCGGCGGCTTTCGCCAACATCGCGGCATCGACGTGCGGGCGCTCGATCGCTGCCGTCAGGCTCGGGAGCAGCCAGGCAAGTTCGGTTCGCCTGGCGTCATCGGTCTTGGCCAGATGTTCAAGCGCCAGCTTGTGCGCCAGAGGAAGGGCGCGAATAGAGGGGCTAGGGATATCAGGTTGCACGCCGACACCTTCAAAATCGCCATGGTCCACGGGGTCCTGGATCTGGCCGATCGGCACTTGCACGAAAAAATCGTCGTTGAGCGGCTTGCGCGCAACCGGATGCGCACCGCCAGCGGTCCGCTCCCCGATCAGCGTTGCCCGCCCGAGCTTCTTCATCGCATAGGAAAACCATTCTGCTGAGGAAAACGACGTTGAGCCGGTCAGGATATAGACGGGCTTGTCCACCATGCGCTTGCCCGGCAGGCCCGGCAGCACCCATTGTCCGCGCTGGATACGCTTGCCATCCTCATTGTAATAGTAGTCGAAGAGCAGCTGGTCTTTCTCGCTGGAGAAGAAATAGCTGGCCAGGAATTGCGCCATTTCCAGATGTCCGCCATTGTTATAGCGCAAATCGATGATGACGGCATCCGTATTGCCGACGAAGCGCATAACGGACGCGGCCGTATCATAGGCAAGCTCGGGATCGGCAAAATAGCTGAACCGTATATAACCGATATTGCCCTTCAGGCGAGCGACCTCGTCGAAACCGAAATTGCTCTCTTCCAGCCTGCTCAATTCTTCTTTTCGTACCTTGGCCTTGAGCGCCGGGTTGGCCTTCGCCTTGACTTCCGCGATCCATTTTGCGTCGGCACCCACGAAGAAATGCAGGTCGCCGCTGACTTTGATGAGATCGTCGGTCAGCTTGCCCGCAAACTCTGCCTTCGTCGCCGCCGAGTCATAATCTCCCTTTTTCAGACGCTCCTGAAGCACCGGCGCAATTTTTCGCGCGATGTCCGGAAACGCATAGTTCGTATTCAAGGTACTGTCGAGGGAGGCGATGATCGCGCCTTTTTCGTCTCGCGAGATGCCCGGCACCTCGGCAAAAGCGCCCGATGCGCAAATGACGGACAGCGCCGACAGCGCTTGAAGCAGACATGAGTGATAGCGCATTCTGATGTTTCTCCCCGATGAGACTCAAGAATACAATATATTGCGCAATATGTTGTATAAAAAATTAAGCAGCATCGGGCGGGCGGCTTCCAGCCGGTACTGATCGCATGGCCACACTCCACAGTCACCTACAGAGAAAACATGCTGCGCTGCGAACTTGACGGCCACATGAAAATGCAAAGCGCCAAGAGCCTGTTCTTCAATGAGCGCGACAAAGTATTGCGACAAGGAAACGCAGTGCAGGGCGCTCGACCAGAAACGCTACTTCCGCTCCAGGGGCATCGTGGTGCCTGAAGTGGATGTATGGCGGGTGCCGTCTTGTACAAACATGCTGCGCGCTGCGCAAGTCGCATTCCAGGCGCTATCAGGTCATTGCATGGACGGCCTGCAGACCTGGTGCAACAACAATCTCGGCGTCGTGTACCTGGCGACTGCACCCGGATTGCCCAAGCGCTGGGCGATTGTCCGTTCTGAAAGTTACTCCACCTTGATAGGCGGGGAGGAGGGAAGTGATATGGCAAATTTTGACGCTAATACACTGCGGATACTGGAGCAAATTGAGGATGAGTTTCGCAATCAGTACTGGATTATTCGTAACTCCAGGCGAACAAACTGGCGGGCAGTCAACCGAACCAGTGTTCTAGGCGACTTTATGTATATGCTTGGTGTTCCAAAATGGGCTATACAACAGGCTCGGTACTGTTTGCGACAACGTGTATGTGAGCGTTGCTTTAAAGATGCAATTCGGTATCATGGTTTCTGTGAGCGCGCCAAACGTGGCGACTTTAATAAATAATGATCGGTATCTTAATTTTTGAGTTGCTGCAACATAATATGATGTGAATTTCTATAAATATGTCACTTGTTGCGGAAAAGAGACTTTTTTAAAAAAACTAAGTAGATTCATCGTTTAGTTTACTCAGTGTACGATCGCTAATTTGGCTAAGTTTTTAAATTATAGGAATGGGGGAGAGAAATGCGTTTAAAGTCAATAAAGTTAAGTCATTTCCGAGGGTACCGCGCTGCCACTATTATTCCAATAGATGAAGCTATGACCGGCACGGGCAGCGCTTGATTACCAGCGTTGGCTCGCCGTTCCTTATCCAACAGAAAGAGATTTGAATCATAACGAACCAAAAGTTCAGGCTAACTTGGCAATTGCATTGGGAACTACGTCGGAAGCAGCTAGCTTGTTGCGATGTTCGGAAAATGCATTAAACAGTATATTAATTTTGAATAGTCGCAATGATTATCTTCTGATGAAGGAGGGGGTGGAAGGAGTAGTAGCGTATGGTTCTAGAAGCAAGATGAAAACTTTCGCTGCACATAAAGAGCCTCAGGTAGATTTAATTGAAGTAAAGGCTCAATATAATGGCGTACTCCCAATATTTGGGGAGGGTCATCAGGCAAAAGTTGAGTCCACAAAGATAGCTACTATGCCCGTGATGAAAATTTCTTCATTAAATTTTTCTCACACGGTTAGTTGGACTGATTCGTTTGCGGATAGCATTGGATTTACCAAGGCTGTATCTGCCAGGCTTAGTAACCTTCATCTATTGTTGAACGTGCTTCAGCTAGATTTTGAGGCCGTCCGTGAGAATGGTAGTCAGTCGTCTCAATGCGTGCTTAGCTTTTCAGTAGATAATTTCGTCGCTCAAATGGCGCATGCAGTTGAACTACTGCTAGCAGTGCATATGATTTTATCTGAGCCGTCTAGATATTCTAGTTTGCTAGAGGCTGAAAAGTTTATAGGTAAGTTGGCTGACCAATCAACCATAGATGATTTATATACTCGCGATCAAATTGTTTCGATGAGTCGTGAACTATCGCTTGAGCTACAGAATCTCAGAGATTCTTCTACGAGTCGACTGATAGCAGCGTCTGATAGCAGCTGCCAAATTGTTGTTTGGACAGACGATATTTTCGGGCGAGTTGGGAAGCTGTGTGTTAATTTTAATCATTTGGCTGATTTGGTACTTGTGCATGGATTTGTACCTCTTAATTTAGCTGCTGAGCAAGTACCTCTATAGACCCCGCTAAAAGTTCTGCGTTAGCGTCACTCAACGAGCGGGGTACAGCGATTTTTTTGGTGCAATAATTAGTACCAGAAGTACCTCCAACCTATCATCATCAATTTTACATAATATAAATTATGCGAAGTTATGGACGGATTTGTCAAATCCCCCGTTTTGCAACTTATACAATCGCAAATGCGATTTTGGCCCTTTGCGCGCCGCTGTCGCTGGTGGCTCACAAGCTACATGAAATACGGCTTGTCCCCGTCCGTGTTCGGTTTGTTCACGCCCAGGTTGGCGTGCCGGTGCAGGTCTGGCGTTTCGATGATGCTGGCGATCAGGTCTGCCGCGCTCCGGCGCGAGACCACGGTGCCTTTGAATGGCGCGTGGCGTGTCGTCAGTTCGTAGTCGACCTCGTCTTCGTTCGTCATCCAGGCTGGACGCACGATGGTGTATGCCAGGCCCGACGCTTCGATGGCGTCGGCGGCGCGGCGGAATGGTTTCAGGTCTTCGGCCAGCATGGCGTTGTTCCACTCGCCGAATTTGCCGGGAACTTCATCGTAGATGCCCATCGACAGGACGAAAATCAGGCGTTCGACGCCCGAGGCCCGCATGGCGGCAATGATGCTGTTGGCCTGGGCTTCCATGTCGTCGCCCACCAGATTGGCGTAGACCACGTCGTGACCAGGCATCGTTTGCCGCAGCAAAGCCTGGTCCAGCACGTCACCGGCCAGCACGTTGCCGTTGGCCGGGACTGGCGTTGGCTGCTTGCCGGGATTGCGCAGCAACAGCGTCAAGGCGAAGTCTTTACGGCTCGCAAAGGCGCGGATGACCCACTGCGCCACCTGTCCGCCTGCACCCAGTATCAATATCTTTTTCATCGTTATCGCTTTCGTCATGGCACGCTGCCATGCAGGAAGTTACAGGCTTTCTTTAACGAAAGGAACACGGCGCGCTTAAAAAAAAGACAAAAACGCGCCATGAGCGCCAGCCCATCGCCTTGTCCAGCGGTAGATTGCTGGCCTTGTAATTTCAATGAAATCAGGTGCTTGCCGACTATGTTGAATAAGAAGTCTCAACATTGGATAAGCAATCAGGAGACCCGCATGACCCGCTCGCATCTACGCCCGGCGCTTCTTTTAGCGCATTGCCGCCGCTTTCTGTCGCTGCTGGACGTGTCGCGTGCCGCATGCCGATTTGCGCCAGGAAACAATACCGCAGCCGCTGAGAGAGTCATCCGCCCTTCCCCGCCCTGCTCCCGGCACCATTCCTGGCACCATACCAGCACACCGGAAAACAGGCACTGGTATGGCCCGCATCGCCCATCCGAAGGGGAAAGTCCGCAACTGGTATTGTGATCTTGCACAAACAATAAAACCAGTTGACTACCACCTGCAATGCTTGCACTCTCAAAAATCGGACGGTGATAAACCGGCTCGGCCATGAAAAAAATACACAAGGAGACGCAATGAACCGGACAGTCATGAATACCCTCATCCTTACCCTCTTCGGCGGGACGTTGGCCGCTTGCGGCGGGGGCGACGGCTCCAGCGCAGGCGCGAGCCAGCTGCTGGCCGGCGCCACCGAAGCGGTCGCCTGCTACACGCCATGGAACAGCGGCACCGCCTACAACGGCGGCGGCAAGGCCAGTTATAACAACGTCAATTACACGGCCAACTGGTGGACGCAAGGCAATAACCCGTCGACCAGCAGCGGCGGCGCCGGCAGCGGCCAGCCCTGGACGGTGGTGGGAGACTGCGGTACGCCGACACCGACTCCTACCCCGACGCCTACGCCCACCCCGACACCGACGCCAACACCTACCCCGACTCCAACGCCTACCCCGACACCAACCCCTACCCCGACACCAACCCCTACCCCGACACCAACCCCAACTCCAACTCCGACGCCTACCGGCCTGGCCAAGCACGCGCTGATTGGCTACTGGCACAACTTCACCAACCCCAGCGGCGCCACCTATCCGATCAGCCAGGTCAGCGACGACTGGGACGTGATCGTCGTCTCGTTCGGCGACAACGCGGGCGGCGGCAATGTCAGCCTGACCATCGATCCGGGTGCGGGCACAGAAGCGCAATTCATCGCCGACGTGGCCGCCAAGCGGGCCAAGGGCAAGAAAGTCATCCTGTCGCTGGGCGGGCAAAACGGTTCCGTTTCCGTCGGCAACACGGCCGAAGCGACGAATTTCACCAACAGCCTGTACGCCATCATCACCAAATACGGCTTCGACGGCATCGACCTGGACCTGGAAAACGGCGTGGCGCAAGGCGCGGCCATCCAGACCTATCTGCCGATCGCCGTGAAAAACCTGAAAGCCAAGGTCGGCAGCAGCTTTTATTTGTCGATGGCGCCGGAATGGGTGTACGTGGAAGGGGGCTACACGAGCTACGGCAGCATCTGGGGCGCCTACATTCCCATCATCAATGCCTTGCGCAACGAGCTGACGGTGCTGCACCCGCAGTACTACAACAATGGCGACATCTACACGCCGTACGCCACGGGTGCCATCAAGGCGGGCTCGGCCGACCAGCTGGTGGCCACGGCGCGCATGCTGATCGAGGGTTTTAACTATGGCGGCAACACCTTCGCCGGCTTGCGTCCGGACCAGGTGGGCTTCGGCGTGCCATCGGGCCGCAGCTCGGCCGGCTCCGGTTTCACGACGAATGCCGACGTCAGCAACGCCCTGAATTGCCTGACGCGCCTGCTCAACTGCGGCACCATCAAGCCTCTGCAGGCGTATCCGGACTTCCGCGGCGTGATGACGTGGTCAATCAACTGGGACCGCCACGACGGCTATAACTTCTCCGTGCCGACGAAGAATGTCCTGAAAACCTTGCCGTAAGCGGCATTGCCCGACTGCGCATGCGGGCTTTGCCGCTCACATGCGCAGCAGCGCCGCGCCCAGCACGCGCATCTGCAGCGCAATGCCCTGGCGCAACGCCTCCCCTCCCCCTTGCGTGTGCTTGATGCCATCCATGACGGCCACCAGCAAGGCGGCCACTTGCGCGGCAGTCGCGTCCACCCGGCGCAGCGCAATGTCGCCCGCCGCTTCGGCCTGTTCCAGCGCGCCGGCCAGCGCCGCCACCAAGGTTGCCCGCGCCGTCAAGGTGATGTCGGCGGCCAGGGTCATGTTGGCGTCGAACAATTCCTGTCCGTGGGCGCTGGCGGAAATTTCCGCCATCAAGCCTTGCTGGAATGCCAGCAAGGCCGTTTCGATGCGCGCAAGAACGGGAGCGGGCTCGGCCATCGCCGCCGCCACGTGCGCCATCACGGTGGCATGGGTCCGTTCGGAGCCGGCGCGGAACACGTCTTCCTTGTTCTTGAAGTGCAAATACAGCGCCGCGCGCGACATGCCGGCCGCCTGCGCGATGTCGAGCATGGACGTCTTGCGGTAGCCGTAGCGGCAAAACACGGCCAGGGCGGCATCAAGGATGAGCTGGCTTTTCAGGGTATCGGTCGTCATCCAGTCATGTTGACACTTTGAGCATATAGTGTCAACATGACTTTTGGACAAAAACCGTCAAAATGTCAATCACCTACCCGAACAGGACTGCCATGCACGATTTCAATGCCGCACCGACTGAAGAACAGCAGATGGACCTGCTGCGCCATACGGAACGCAGCCGTTTGCGCGCCCTCGTGGCCGCCGATACGCAGGCGGCGCGCGCCCTGCATGCCGACGACTTCCAGCTGATCACGCCCATCGGCAGCATGCTGTCACGGGAACACTACCTGGGCGCCATCGCCTCCGGCCACATGCGCTATCTGAGCTGGGAACCGGAAGCGATCAGCGTGCGCCTGTACGGCACGGCCGCCATCCTGCGTTACTCGGCGCAACTGGAAATCGTCTTTGGCGGCCACGCCGTACCGCGCGCCCGCTACTGGCATATGGATAGCTATGAGTGGCGCGATGGACGCTGGCAAGCCGTCTGGTCGCAGGCGACGGCCATACGCTGACGGCGATGCCTGCAGCGGGATACGCCCGCAGTATGGGCAATTGATATTTCCAAATCAATAGATGAAATCTATCGACCCGGTTGAAATATTTCACTTCCTTTTGTAAATGAGAATCGTTACTATCTAAATCAAGGATAAGCGAATTCAACAGAAAGGAGCGTCCCTTGTTCACAGCCATCAAAACATTCAGCCAGGTGTGCACGCACATGTCGATCGCCTTCGGCCTTGCCTATTTGCTGACGGGCTCGCTGGCACTCGGTGGCCTGGCCGCAATCATCGAACCGATCATCAATGTGGGCCTGCTGCCGTGGCATGAAAAAGCCTGGCACGCGATCCGCCGCCGCTATGCGGCCAGCCGCCTGGGCTTTGCCGCCCTGGCCGGTGAAAAGCTGAGCCAGACGGCCATGCACATGGGCGTCGCTTTCAGCGTCATGTACTGGGCCACGGGTTCCATGGCCTTCGGCGGCTTGCTGGCCGTGGTCGAGCCCATCTGCAACGTGATCGTGCTGCCCTTCCACGACCGGCTGTGGGAACGATTTCGTTTTCGCATGGAAGGCCGGGGCGCGGCGCAGCTGACTACGATACCCACCTGATACTTTTCACCCAAGAACAAGGACTGGGGTCGGACCCGGCGGGTCCGACCCCGGCTTCTTGTCGCTGGCCAAAGCCGCGATGGTGGCCGGTTTCAGCCGTCCGCAAGGCGTGCCTGCACCTTGCCCGCCCACACAGGCGGCCGCCTTGGAAGCCATGGCGCCGCCCGCTCCAGCTGGCCCGCCAGGCGCAGCAAGGTTCCATCCTGACTATACCCGGCCATGAACTGCATGCCGATCGGCAAGCCATCATTGGACATGCCCAGCGGCACGGACATGGCCGGCAAGCCCGCCACGTTGGCCAGCGGCGTGTACGGCGAATGCTCGAACAGACGCGCCGTCCAGCCCAGCCCATCGAGCTGTTCCTCCTTTTCCCCGTAGCGCCCCAGTTGCCAAGGCATATCCGGCATGGTGGGCGTGAGCAGCACGTCGTACTGGCCAAACAGGGCGCCGGCCTGGCGCGTGACGGTGTTGCGCACGTCGAGGGCGGCCACGAAATCGACGGCCGACACCGTCTGCCCGTACCGGTAGCAGGCCAAAGTGGACGGTTCCAGCGTATCGAGCGACACGGCGCGCCCGCTTTCCCGCGCCAGGCCGTCTATCCACGGCACCAGGTTGGCGCACCAGATTCCGGCATTGGCGTGTACGAAGGCTTGCCACGACACGCCCAGCGCTGGTTGCACTTCTTCCACGTGGTGGCCCAGGTTTTCCAGCAGGCGCACGGTGTCTTGCAGCGCGGCATTGACGGCAGGCACGGGCCGGGCGCCATTGCTGGCGGTCCGCTGCACGGCGATGCGCAGCTTGCCCGGCGCCACGCTTACCTGCGACAGCCAGGTGAAATTGTGCGCGCTCGTCACATACGGTTCGCCCGGCATGATTGCCTGCACGCAGTCGAGCAAGGCGGCGCTGTCGCGCACGCTGCGGCTCACGCCCAGCTGCACGCCCAGGCCGCTGAAGATTTCGTCCATGGCGGGGCCGTTCGATACCCTGCCACGGCTGGGCTTGAAGCCGAACAGGCCCGTCGAGGCGGCTGGCACGCGGATGGAGCCGGCCGCATCCGTCGCGTGCGCCAGCGGCACGATGCCAGCCGCCACGGCCGCCGCCGCGCCGCCGCTGGAGCCGCCCGCGCTCAGGCTGACATTCCACGGGTTGCGCGTGGCGCCGTAGAGCACAGGTTCCGTGGTGGTGGCAAAGGCCATTTCCGGCGTGCTCGTGCGGCCGAACGTCGCCAGGCCGGCGACGCGGAACTGCGTCATCAGGTGGGAGTCCAGCGCGGCGACATGGCCGGCACCCAGGCGGCTGCCCGCTTCGCTGCGCTGGCCCGCCATCGTGACGGCCACATCCTTGATCAGGAATGGCACGCCGGCGAATGGCGCGGTGCCGTCCACCTGCGATACATCGGCCGGCCACAGCTCGACCACGGCATTGATCTGCGGATTGACGGCGGCGCAGGCGCGCAGGGCTGCGTCGTGCAATTCGGCAGCGGAAACGGCGCCCTCGCGCAGCAGCTGGGCCAGTCCTAATCCATCAAAGCTTGTATATTCATGGAGTTGCATCAGTTAGTTCCTGTAAAAGGTGAAGAGTAAAAGTCACAGGAACCACTGTAGGGCTTGCGCTATCATAGCGGAAATGAATAGTTGATATACAAGGTATAGTCATGGACAATTTGCGCAAGCTGGACCTGAACCTGCTGCTGACCCTCAACGCCCTGCTGATCGAGCGCAACGTCACGCGGGCGGCCGCGCGGCTGTACCTGAGCCAGCCCTCCGTCAGCGTGCAACTGGGCAAGCTGCGCGCGGCCTTTGACGATCCGCTGCTCTTGCCCGGTCCGCGCGGCATGCTGCCCACGGCGCGGGCGCTGGCCCTGCTGGCGCCCTTGCAAGCCGTGCTGGCCCAGCTGGAACAGGTCTTGCAGCCCGAAGCGGCCTTCGATCCGGCCACGGCCCAGGTACGCTGGAACCTGGCGGCGGCCGACGCCGCCGAATATGCGATCCTGCTGCCGATGCTGCCCGCCCTGCGCGCGCAGGCGCCCCTGTCGCGCATGGCCGTGTTCGAAGCCGTGCCGGCGCGCATGGCGCACGACCTGGAAACGGGCCAGGTCGACCTGGGTTTCCTGGCGCAGGAAGAAGCGCCGCCCGGCTTGCGCCACCGCACGCTGTTCACTGAACACTACGTGCTGGCGGGCCGCCACGACCACCCGCTGCTGCAATCGCCGCCCAACCTCGACCAGTTCTGCGCGCTGGAATTCATCGTCGTCTCGCCCAACGGCGGCGGTTTCCGCAGCAACGTCGATACGGCACTGGAAAAGCTGGGGCGCACGCGCAAGGTGGTGCTGTCCGTGCCGCATTTCCTGATCGTGCCGCCCTTGCTGACAGCGTCCGACATGGTGGCCCTGCTGCCGTCGCGCCTGCTGAAGAATGCGCTGGGCGCGCTGCGCACATGGGAGCCGCCCGTCGCCCTGCCCGACTACGAAATGGCCATGGTCTGGCACGAACGCATGCACCTGGACCCGGCGCACCGCTGGCTGCGCGAACGCATCCTGGCCAGCTTGCAGGCGCCGCTACACGATTTCCCGCTATAAAACACTAGGGAAGATTACCTAGTTGCTCGAAAGAAATTCCCAATGTTCGCCGTGGTGACGACTGCGTAAGCTTGCGCGTAATAATAAAGGGTCACCATGAACGCCATTTCCATCCTGCACCGCGGTTCGCGCCGCCCTCCCGCTTTTTCCTTTTCGATCACTGCCTGGCTGGCGGCAATGCTCCTGGGCATGCTGGCGTTCTGCGCCAACGCCAGGGCGGCACCCGCCGCCGCGCCCGCCAGGATGCCCGCAGCCTCGGCCGAGCTGATCAAGCGCGGCGAATACGTCGCCCGCCTTGGCGACTGCGTGGCCTGCCACACGAGCCCGAACGGCGCCGCCATGGCCGGCGGCCTGGAACTGAAAACGCCGTTCGGCACCATCTACAGCACGAATATCACGCCCGACGCGAAGACGGGCCTGGGCACGTACACGTTTGCCCAGTTCGACCGCGCCATGCGCAAGGGCGTGGCTGCGGACGGCCACAATCTGTACCCGGCCATGCCCTACCCTTCCTACGCGAAGATCACGCCCGACGACATGCAGGCCCTGTACGCCTATCTGCAGCGCGGCGTGGCGCCCGTGGCGCAGCAAAACCGCGAAACGGACATGAAATGGCCGTTCAGCATGCGCTGGGGCTTGTCGCTGTGGAATGCCGTCTTCCTCGAAGACGCGCCGTTCAAGCCCGACAGCGCCAAGTCGGCCCAGTGGAACCGGGGCAGCTATCTGGCCCAGGGTCTCGGCCATTGCGGCTCCTGCCACACGCCGCGCGGCGTGGCTTTCCAGGAAAAAACCATGGGCCAGGATGGCGGCAGCGGCAAGCATTACCTGTCCGGTTTTACCTTCGATGGCTGGCATGCGGTGAACCTGCGCAATCTGTGGACGCCGGGCGACATCGTGCAATTGCTGAAAACGGGCCGCAACAGTTTCGGCACGGCGGCCGGCAGCATGACGGAAGTCATCACGCACAGCACGCAATACTTCACGGATGCCGACCTCGACGCGCTGGCGCACTACCTGCACGGCTTGCCGGCCAAGGATGGGGTGGCCGCGCCGCCGAAGAAAACGGCGCCCGTCGTGGCGGCCAGCAACGATGCCCTGTACAACACGCGGGGCGGCCTGGGCTACCTGCAGTTTTGCGCCACCTGCCACCGCCGCGACGGCCGTGGCGTGGACAACATCTTCCCGCCGCTGGCGCAGAACGACTCGGTGCAGTCGAAGGATGCCACCACCGTCATCCATATCGCGCTGACGGGCTGGCAGTCGGCCGTCACGCAGCACTCGCCCCGCTCGTTCGGCATGCCCGCGTATGACCGCCTGTCGGACACGGAACTGGCGGAAATCCTCACCTTTGTGCGCGGCAAGTGGGGCAACCAGGGCGCACCCGTGACGCCCGCGCAGATCGCCAAGGTGCGCAAGGAGCTCAAGCTCAAGGCGCCGGACGCGGGCGGCTTCGTCACGCCCCGCTTCGCCGCCCTGACGGCCGATCCGAACGCCAATCAATTGATCCACGGCATGCAGCTGATGATGGAAACGCGGGCCCGCCTGCCGCAAAATGTGGGCAACGACCTCAATTGCAGCAGCTGCCACCTGAATGGCGGCACGGTGGCCGGCGGTTCGCCCTTCCTCGGCATTTCCGCCTTCTTCCCGTCGGAAGCGCCGCGCGCCGGCAAGGTCATCAGCCTGGGAGAGCGCATCAATGGCTGCTTCCGCCGCTCCATGCACGGCAAGCCGCTGCCCGTGGACGGCCCCGACCTGCAGGCGATGGTCGCCTACATCGACTGGATGAAGGGCGCCACGCAGGCGGGCGACAAGGTGGCGGGACGCGGCGTGGCGAAGATCGACCGGGCTCTGCTGCCCGATCCCGTGCATGGCAAAAAAGTGTATGCCGAGCAATGCGCCGTTTGCCATGGCGCGAATGGCGAAGGCATCAAGGGCGCCAACGGCGTCGTCGCCTTCCCGCCGCTGTGGGGCGAGCGTTCCTTCAACATTGGCGCCGGCATGGCCCGCACCTACACGGCGGCCGGCTTCGTCAAGGCCAATATGGTGATGGGCCATGGCCAGAAGTTTCCCCTGGGCCAAGGCAACCTGTCCGACCAGGACGCCGTCGACGTGGCCGAATATTTTACGCACATGCCCCGTCCGGACTTCCCCGACAAGGTCAAGGATTGGCCCAAGGGCGGCAAGCCCAAGGATGCGCGCTACTGAGGCGCGAGTTTCCCGGGCGGCGCCCCTTCTGCACGCCGCCCGCCTGTGATACGCTGCTCGCTCCATCACGCAGGAGCGACGCATGCAGACCGACAGCGGCCAGGCCGACCCATCCGACACCTGGCTGGGCAAGCTGGGCCCCGGCCTGATCACAGGCGCGGCCGATGACGACCCCAGCGGCATCGCCACGTATTCGCAGGGGGGCGCCCAGTTCGGTTTCGGCATGCTGTGGACCGTCTGCCTGACGTTCCCCCTGATGCTGGGCATCCAGGTCATCAGCGCCAAGATCGGCCGGGTCAGCGGCCACGGGCTGGCAACGAATATCCGCCGCCACTATCCGAAATCCTTGCTGTACGCCATCGTCGGCTTGCTGCTGCTGGCCAATGTCATCAATATCGCCGCCGACGTGGCCGCCATGGGCGATGCCCTGACCCTGATCATCGGCGGCCCCACGCATCTGTACGCCGCCGGCTTCGGTTTGCTGTCGCTGCTGCTGCAAGTCTTCATTCCCTATCAACAGTACGTGCGCATCCTGAAATGGCTGACCCTGGGCTTGCTGGCCTATGTGGCCACCGTGCTGACCGTGCACATTCCCTGGGGCGAAGTGGCGCTGCGCACCGTCTGGCCACAGTTCGCCTGGTCGGCCGCCTCGGTGACCATGATCGTGGCCGTGTTCGGCACCACGATCAGCCCTTACCTGTTTTTCTGGCAAGCCTCGCAGGAAGTGGAAGACTTGCAGGCCGATGCCAGCGCGCAAGCCTTGCGCCGCGCGCCGGAACAGGCGCCACGGCAATTCCAGCGCATCAAGATGGACACGGCCATCGGCATGGGCTTTTCCAACCTGGTGGCCTTCTTCATCATGCTGACGACGGCCGTGACCCTGGGCGCGCAAGGCATCACGCACATCGATACGTCCGCCCAGGCCGCTTCTGCCCTGCGCCCCATCGCGGGCGACTTCGCCTTCGCCCTGTTCAGCCTGGGCATCATCGGCACGGGCTTGCTGGCCATTCCCGTGCTGGCCGGCTCGGCCGCCTACGCCATGGCCGGCGCCTTTCACTGGAAAAACAGCCTGGAACTGGCGCCCCGGGCCGCCAAGAAGTTTTACGGCATCATCGTCACGGCCACCGTGATCGGCGCCGCCCTGTGCTTTTCGCCGCTCGACCCCATCAAGGCCCTGTACTGGAGCGCCGTCATCAACGGTGTCATTTCCGTGCCCATCATGGCCCTGATGATGGTGATGGCCTCGCGCCCCGCCATCATGGGCACCTTGACCATTTCGCGCCGCCTGCGGGCGCTGGGCTGGCTGTCGACCATCGTCATGGCGACGGCCGTGCTGGCCATGTTCGCCACCATGGTGTTCTGATGCCTAGGCCGCCTTCGGCTTGAGCATGCCTTCCACGATGCCCAGCACGGTCTGGCGCGGCAGCAATCGCGGCAGCCAGGCCAGCAGCCGGTTCGGGCGGCCCGCCACGTGGCTGCTGCGGCCCCGGTCCAGCGCGCGCAGCGCTTCGTCGACGACGGCTTGCGGCGCCATGCGCTGGCCCACGGCCGCTTCGGGCGCGGCCACGACGTCGAAGAAAGCCGTCTCCGTGGCGCCCGGGCACAAGCCCAGCACGCGCACGCCGCGGCTGCGGTTTTCCGCCCACAGCGCTTCCGAGAACGACAGCACGAAAGCCTTGCTGGCGCCGTAGACCGCCATGTAGGGATCGGGCTGCAGGGCCGCCGTGGACGCCACGTTGATGATGGCGCCCCGCTTTTGCGCCAGCATGTGCGGCAAGGCGCAGTGCGTCATTTCCATCAGGGCCGTGCAATTGACGGTCACTTCGCCGACTTGCCGTGCAAGATCGATGCTTTCGAAGCGGCCGTGCGTGGCGAAACCCGCGTTATTGATCAGTACGTCGGGCGGCATGCCCAGCGCGCAAGCCTGCGCATGGGCTTGTGCGGCGGCGCCAGGCAGGCTCAGGTCCGCCACCAGCGCGTGCGCGCGGATGCCGTGGCGCTTGGCAAGGTCGGCGGCCAGCGTTTCGAGCACGGCGCCGGAGCGGGCCAGCAGCAGCAAATGCGCGCCGCGCGCGGCCAGGGTTTCCGCAAAGACGCGGCCGATGCCGGACGAAGCGCCCGTGATCAGCACGGTCTGGTTGGTGTAGTTGATGGCGGTCATGGCAGCGGTGTGTAGTTGAAAGTGTTTCTACTGTAAACTGTAGACTTTAGTCCACGGTCAAGGGGAATCGATGCGTATCGGAGAAATCACCCGCCTGACGGGTGTCAGCAAGGATACGGTGCGCTTTTACGAGCGCCAGGGGCTGCTGGATGAAGCGCCACAGCCGGGTTTGACGAATAACTACAAGGAATATTCGGCGCAAGCCTTGCGCCGGATCGAGCTGATCGGCCACGCCAAGGCGCTGGGCTTTACCTTGAAGGAAATTGCCGAGGTCATTGCCGTCTGGCAGGAAAATGCGCTCGATGCGCAAACCAAGCGGGCCATGCTGGAAACGAAAATCGCCCAGATCGACGACAAGGCCCGCTCGATGGCCGTGCTGCGCGCGGGACTCGTCGATGCGCTGGCCAAGGTGGAGACGGGCTGCGAGGATGGCGTCGCGGCCGCAAGAAACTACAAGGATAATCAATGACTTATTACACGCAATACCGCCACCTGGCGCTCGAGGGCGCCAAGCCCGCCCCCACGGCGCAGCAGCTCGCCGCCATCGAAGCCCTGCTGGAAGCGCCGTTGCCGCCCGCCTTCCTGGCTTTCTTGCAAGTGGCCAACGGCGCCTGGTTTGATTACACCTGCGATGTGCCGGACGGCAATGGCGGCGTGGAAAAAATGGGTTTCAATACCTTTTTCAGCGCCGACGAAGGCGATTTCTGCGACGAAACCTTGGTCGGCGAAATCCGCGCCGCGCGCAAGCATACGGACATGCCGGTGCGCATCCTGCCGTTCGCCCGCGATGGCGGCAATTCCATGGTTTATCTGGATCTGACTGAGGAAGGCGGCGGCCGCGTGCTGGCGTATGTGCAGGAGTTACCGGACTGGACAGGCAAGCGCGCCCATGGCCTGATGGAACTGGCGCCTTCATTCGACGCGTGGCTGGATAGCCTGTATATCGACCGCGACACGGTGCTTGACGAACTCGAACACAGCGTCTCGGAACCGTCGCACCTGGACGCGATGGCGGAATGGCTCGATATCGGCATGCCTGCGTGGCGCCGCGATGCCGGCATTGCCGCCTTATTTGCCCTGAAGCAAGTCGAACTGTGCGCTAACGAACAGGACTAATCCTACGGGCATGATCGCGACTGTCCTATGGGTGTGCGCAGGCTGCTGGCTTAACATTGTCATCAGCTTGTAGAAAAAACCACACTCGAAAGGATTTCCCATGCCTATCCCGACCACCAGCTCCCGTGCCCCGTCCTTCAAAAGCGTGGCCATCGGCGCCGCCGTTGCCCTATTGAGCGGCATCGCCATCAACAGCATCGCCGCCGCGGCGCCGGGCGCGTACGACAAGCAATTCCTCAGCAAGGCCGCCGACGCTGGCAGCACGGAAATTGCCGCCAGCAAAGTGGCGCAAAGCAAGAGCAGCAATGCGGAAGTGAAGAAATTCGCCGATGCCATGGTCACCGATCACACGAAAGCGGCGGATGAGCTGAAACAGCTGGCCAGCAGCAAGCAAATCGAGGTCAGCGACCAGCCCGGCAAGAAGCACCAGGCGCAGATCGACAAGCTGAGCCGCCTGGAAGGCGCGCAGTTTGACAAGGAATATGCGGCCACCATCGGCGTGGCGGCGCACAAGGAGGCGGTGAAACTGTTCACGGATGCCAGCCAGAAGGCGAGCGATCCCGACATCAAGGCCTTTGCCGCGAAGACCTTGCCAGCGTTGCAACATCATCTGGACATGGCCAATACCCTGCACACGGCGGTGGGCAAATAGCCAAGTCAATAGCCAAGTTACCGGCAATTAGCGGGGATATGCTTGCTGTACGTGCCGTACGGCAAGCATATCTGCTCTTGACATACAATGCGGCAACTTCGTTTTTGGCCATGCCATGACCTCATGCAGCTACTCAAGAAAACCGGCCTGATCGCCGCCGCCTTCCTGCTCATCCTCCTGCTGGCAGGCTGGCTCTTCATCAAAGTCAGCGCGGCGCGCAATGCCAGCGTGTATGCCCAGGAATGGAACGATCAGCGCACGTGCGTGATCAATACCTATGTACCCCACTACGGCAACGGCGTGCCGCAGAACATCGTGCGCGCGCTGAGCACTTCCACCTTCTTCCGCGTCTACCACAAGGATGGCACCTTGCTGGAAAGCACGGAATGGGTACTGGACATGCATGAAGACGGCATCCTCGACCATGCGCGCTGGGGCCAGAACCAGACCCGCGCCATCTACCCGACGGACATGGGCGACGAAAGCTGGACCTTGCCCGAATGCGCGTGATCATTTAGCAATCAAACGAAAGAGTCCCATGCTGCGCGGCCCCTGGAGCGATGCTCCCTACATTCCTACGCTTCACCATTTTCTCGGCCCCTTCGACGTGTATGATCGTGAAGAAACCTTGGGCGTGGAACTGGACCGCTGGGACATGAACGACCCGCTCCAGCGCGCGGCCCTGATACGGCGCGACATCACGTCGCAGTACAAGGAACTCAGCTATCGCCACCGCCATGCGCTGGTGGCCGTGCTGGCGCAGGCGCTGCAAGACCCCGGCTATGATTTCCAGGCCATCCTCGAACATGACCCGGAAAGCACGAATGCCCTGCCTGCCTTGTGGGATGAAATGGCCGATCCGCGCGCCTTCTTTGCCGATATCTACCGCCTGGTGCAGCAAGATTGGCACGACGACCTGGCGCGCGCGGCGGCGGAAGACCCTGCCAGCTGGTAACGCGGCGCCCGCACCACACTATCGATACGCTAGTCTGCGCTCTCACTTTCCCTCTGTGGACGCGATTACGGCCGTCTGCACGCATCGTTGCAAAAACGCCCCATTCAAAAAAAATCTGTTGCACCAGCGCATGTCTGCTGGCATCGCGCTACTATGAAACGTCGGCACTTCGATAGGCGCCGCCTCACCGCACCGGTTCCCCGCCGGCTTTCCCCTGCCGCAATGTGAAGGAGATTCTCATGCCCAAGTTCGCCCCTGCCATTTGCCTGTCGGTCATGCTTGCCGCCGGCATGCTGCCCTGTATCGCCAGCGCTGCCGAAGGCGGCGCCACGCGCGCCGACGCGGAAGCCATGGTCAAGAAAGGCGTGTCCTACATCAAGAGCGCCGGCGACGCCAAGGCGTATGGCGACATCACGGCCAAGTCGCCGCAATTCATCCTGCACGACCTGTACCTGGTCGTCTATAAACTCGACGGGACGGTGGTTGCGCATGGCGCCAATCCGAAAATGGTCGGCAAGAACTTGATCGAGCTGAAGGATATTGATGGCAAGGCTTTTGTGAAGGAACGAGTCGACCTGGCCAAGAGCAAGGGCACGTTCTGGCAGGAATACAAATTCACGAATCCGGAAACCAAGAAGATCGAGCCGAAGGTGATGTATTGCGAGAAACTCGCCGAGACCGTCGTCTGCGGCGGCATCTACCTGTAGCCTGCCGCCGCGCCGCCAGCGCCGGGATGGCACACCGATCTCTCGACGAATTTCTCAACGATATGGGCCTCATGTGAAAATCGCACAGAAGATGTTGATCGTCCCGGTGGTCGCGCTGGCTTGCCTGCTGGCCATGGGGGCCTTGTCCTATTTCGCCATGCAGCAAAACGAAAGCCGCATGCGCGACTTGAAAGACGTCACCTTGACGGCCGAGCGGCTTGCCAACCAGCAAGCCATTGCCCTGGGTCAGGTACATGCCGACGTGTATGCGAAGATCGCCATCGCCGCCAGCCTGTCTGACGAACAGTTCAAGCAGTTCGGCGCGCAAACGGATCGCCAGCTCAATGCCATCGCGCAAGGCTTGAAGGAACTCAAGCAATTCTCGGGCGCCGCCACGGAAGCGGGCCAGGCGCTGCCCGGTGTCGAGCGCTACCGTGCCAGCGTGGCGCAGGCGCTGGACCTGGCCTCGATGGACCCAAATACGGGCGTGGCGGCGATGCAAAATGCCGCCGGGCACTACCAGCAAGTGAGCGGGCAACTGCGCCAGGTGCTGCTCAACCTCGACCACCGCACGGTCGACGCGCTGCAAGAGACAAAAAATGCGGGCCAGCGCGCCGGCTGGCTGTCGCTGGGCACCATGGCTGTTGGCTTTGCCCTGCTGGCCCTGATTGCCACCTGGGTGGCGCGCTCCGTCGTGCGCCCCATCGACGAGGCGTGCCGCGCCGCTGAAAGCCTGGCGGCCGGCGACCTGACCACGCACATCGACGCCCGGAGCGACGATGAGGTGGGCAAGCTGTCGCGGGCGCTGGCTACCGTCTTGAAAAACTGGAACACTTTATTGGGCGAGATACGCCAGGCGGGCTCCACCATCACGGTGGAAGCGAGCGAAATCGCCCTCGGCAATGCGGACCTGTCGGCCCGTACGGAGTCGCAAGCGCATTCTTTGCAGGAAACAGCCTCGTCCATGCATGCGCTGACCGATACCGTGAAGGAAAACGCCAGCCATGCGCATCAGGCCAACCAGATGGTGCTGTCGACCTCGAACGTGGCGCTGGAAGGCGGCCGCGTCGTGGGCCAGGTGGTTGAGACGATGGGGTCGATCAAGGCCAGTTCCGGGCGCATCGTCGACATCATCGCCGTCATCGACGGCATTGCCTTCCAGACCAATATCCTCGCCTTGAACGCGGCCGTGGAAGCGGCGCGCGCGGGCGAACAGGGGCGCGGCTTCGCCGTCGTCGCCACGGAAGTGCGGGGCCTGGCGCAGCGCTCGGCCACGGCGGCGCGCGAAATCAAGCAGCTGATCGAGGATTCCGTTGCCAGAATAGAAACGGGCAGCGAGCTGGCCGACAGCGCCGGGCGCACCATGGGCGATATCGTCGCCTCCGTTCAGCAGGTGACGGAGATCATGAACGACATCACGGCGGCCAGCCAGCGCCAGAGCAAGGGCATCGAGGAAGTCAACAATGCCATCACGGAAATGGACGAATTGACCCAGCGCAATGCTGCCCTGGTCGAGCAATCGGCCGCCGCCGCGCAAAGCATGCAGGACCAGGCGCATGATTTATTGCGCGTGGTCGACGCCTTCCGCCTGGGCGACGGCGGCCCGCCGCCGCTGCCGCGTTAGCGCGGCGACCGCATGGCCGCTGCCGCGCAGTCGAGCATCCGCTTGCCTGCCGCCGCCAGTGCCGGATCGTCCTCGTCCTGCAGCAGCGTCCCGACGACGCTCTGGTCGGCAACGCTGCCTTGCATGGCGGCCAGGCGTGCCACGCGGTCTTGCGTGGCATCGTCGCCAAGGGTACGGGCGCTGAAAAAGCTGTACAGGCCGGCGATTTCGCGTTGCTGCAGCCATTCCATCAATTGCACCAGGCGCGCCTGCTCCACATAGCTCAGTTCGCTCACCTTGCGCTCCGCCAACGCCTCATACACTTCCAGGCGCGCCATCCAGTTGCCCTGCGCGGCAGCCGCAAGCAGCTGGTCCCAGGCGGCACCGGCGTGCGGCACGGGCCGCGGCTGCAGCTGATAGGCCAGCACGGCTTGCTGCTGCGGCAACGCGCCGTAGGCCGTGGGCGCCTTGCAGACAAACTGGCGCGCATCGGGGCCGCCTTGCCGCAAGCCGCTGGCGATATGCCGCTCGATCTTGTCGCCGATGGCCAGCAGGCGTCTGGCGTGTTCCTGTACGGACCACTGCGGCGGCAATTTGCCCAGCCAGGCCAGCGCATCGTCGTTGGCCCGCACCGCCAGCTCGTAGGCTACCGCCTTGGCCTGTTGATCTTTCTCTCTGGCCAGTTTTTCCGCATCCTGTCTGATATCGTATTGGCTGGCGCTTTGCTTGAGTTTCAGGCAAGACTGGAAGGTGGCAGGCGCTTCTTGCCAGCAGCGAGCCGGCACCGTGAACGTCCAGCGCATGCTGACCGTTTCCAGGACATACGTCTCTTCGCCCTCTTCTGCCTTGAGATAGGCTCGGCCGTCCGCCTTGGTCACGCCCTTTGTCAGTTGCTTGCTGCCCACCGTGCTCCAGGTGTACGGATCATCGTCTTGCGGCACGCCGGGCACGGCGTACAGGGTCAGGTAGTGGCCGGCGGCGGCGGGAACATCTGCCGCATGGCTCAGCGGCGACAGCAGGGACAAGGTGAATAAAGTTCTTGCAGGTAACAGTTTCAACATGAATCAATGGGATTGTGGGAGTTCGGTATGGCAGGCGCAGTCGTGGCCGCTGGCGGCCTCGGACAGGTTTTGCAGAATCGCGCAGTCTTGCGACGGTTGCGGCTGGTCGCACTGGTGGCGCAAGGTCACCAGTTGCTGCTGCAGGGTTTGCAAATTTGCCATCTGCTCGGCGATGCGCAGGATATGGTGGTCGAGCAATTCGTTGACGCTCTGGCAGCCTTCGGCCGGATTGTTCTTAAATTCCAGCAAAGCGCGGATATCGGTCAGGCCGATCTGCAAGGAGCGGCAATGGCGGATGAATTGCAGCCGTTCCTGGTGTTCTTCGCGGTATTCGCGGTAGCCGGCGCTGTTGCGCCCCGGTTCCTGCAGCAAGCCCGCCTTTTCATAGTAACGCACGGTTTCCACGTCACAATCTGTCCGTTTGGCCAGTTCTCCGATACGCATGGCATCCCCTTTTTCATTCTTTCGTGCAAATTCCGCTTGACCCTGTAGCGGCTACAGGGTTTCTAATGGAAGCATACACGAAACCGGAAGGACGAATGCGATGCCGCACGATAGCCACGATCATACCCACGAGCACAAGCACGACCATGAGCATCAGCATGCACCCAAGGCGGCCAGCTGCTGTTCCAGCCAGCATGCGTGCTCGTCCACGCCTGCGGCTCCGTCTGGTCCAGCGCTGCCCAGCGCGGCCATCGCCGGCGCGAGCACGGCCAAATACCGTATCGCCAACATGGATTGCCCCACGGAAGAACGCTTGATCCGCAACAAGCTGGCCACCATGGCGGGCGTGGTGGGCCTCGATTTCAACCTGATGAACCGCGTGCTCGACGTGCACCACACCCTGCCCTCGCTGGCCACGGTGGAAGCAGCCCTGCACGGCATCGGCATGCAGGCCATTCCCATGGAAGCGGACGCTGCCGTCGCGCGCGACCCGGACGAAGGCAGCCTGTCCGGCCTGCAAAAAGGCTTGCTGGTGGTTTCCGGCCTGGCTGCTGCCGGCGCCGAAGCGCTGGCGTGGACCACGCATGAAGACAGTTCGCCCCTCGTCATCGCCCTGGCCTTGCTGTCGATCGCCACGGGCGGCTGGCCGACCCTGAAGAAGGGCTGGATTGCCCTGAAGACGTTCACCCTGAACATCAACTTCCTGATGAGCCTGGCGGTTTTCGGCGCCATCGCCATCGGCCAGTGGCCGGAAGCGGCCATGGCCATCTTCCTGTTCGCCATCGCCGAGCTGATCGAAGGCCTGTCCCTGAACCGCGCGCGCAACGCCGTGCACAGCCTGATGCAGCTGGCACCCGACACGGCCACCGTTGCCGACGCCAGCGGCGCCTGGCAGCAAGTATCCGTCGCCACCGTGGCCATCGGCGCGACCATGCGCGTGAAACCGGGCGAGCGCATCGCCCTCGATGGCGTCGTGGCCAGCGGCGAATCGTCCGTCAACCAGGCGCCGATCACCGGTGAAAGCATGCCGGTGGACAAGGCCGTGGGCGACGTCGTGTATGCGGGCACCATCAATGAACGGGGTTTGCTCGACGTCACCGTGACGGCCAACAGCGGCAACAGCACCCTGGCCAAGATCGTCAAGGTGATCGAGGAAACCCAGGGCAAGCAGGCGCCCACGCAGCGCTTTGTCGACAATTTCGCCCGCTACTACACGCCTGCCGTGGTCGTCTTCGCCATCCTCGTGGCCGTGCTGCCGCCCTTGCTGCTGGGCCAGCCCTTCATGGCCTGGGTGTATAAGGCGCTGGTGATGCTGGTGATCGCCTGCCCGTGCGCACTCGTCATTTCCACACCCGTCACGGTGGTCAGCGGCCTGACGGCGGCCGCGCGGCGCGGCATTTTAGTGAAAGGCGGACAATTCCTGGAAACGGGTTATCGGATCAAGGCCATCGCCGTCGACAAGACGGGCACCTTGACCATGGGCAAACCGGCCGTCACGGATGTGGTGGCCCTGGAGGGCAGCGACCGCGACACCATCCTGCTGCTGGCCGCCAGCCTGGACGCCAACTCGGCCCACCCGCTGGCCGCCGCCATCGTCAAGGCGGGTCCGCCCGCCGGCAGCCACTTGCCCGTCACCCAGTTTGCCGCCCTGCATGGACGCGGCGTGCAAGGCAATATCGATGGCCAGACATATTACTTGGGCAATGCGCGCCTGATGACGGAGTTGAACGTGCTGACGCCGGCACTGCAAGCGATTTTGGCGCGGCTGGAACAGCAAGCCTACACGGCCATGGTGCTGGCCACCCCGGCCGGTGCGCTGGGCGTGATCGCCGTGGCCGACGTGCTGCGTCCGACGGCGGCGTCCGCCATTGCCCGCCTGAATGCGCTGGGCGTGACCACCGTCATGCTGACGGGAGACAATCTGCTGACGGCGCAGCGCATCGCGGCCGAGGTGGGCGTGAGCCTGGTCAAGGCGGAATTGCTGCCGGAAAACAAGCTCGATGAAATCAAGGCCTTGCAGCAGCAGTTTGGCGTGGTGGCCATGCTGGGCGACGGCGTCAACGACGCCCCGGCCTTGGCGCAGGCCGACATCGGCTTTGCCATGGGCGCGGCCGGCAGCGACACGGCCATCGAAACGGCGGACGTGGCCCTGATGGATGATGAACTGGGGAAATTGCCCGAATTCATCAGCCTGAGCCAGCGCACGCGCAGCATCCTCGTGCAAAACATCAGCTTTGCCATCGGCATCAAGGCCGTGTTCTTTGGTCTGGCCCTGGCCGGCATGGCGACTTTGTGGATGGCCGTGTTTGCCGACGTGGGCGCCAGCCTGCTGGTGGTGGCGAACGGCTTGCGCTTGTTGCGCAATAACAAGCAAACATAGTCCCGGACAGAAATATTTCCATCTGGACAATTGCTGTAAAAAACGCTACTTTGGCGGCTGATCTCCACCTTCGCCAAAGTAGCCGATGACCTTGCTGCCCCGTTTGACCCTGCTGGCCACTCTGCTGGCTGGCACCTCCCTGCACGCCGAACCGATGTTCTTCACGCCCTGCTCCGATACGGCCGCCCCCGGCAGCCTGTGCTCGGGCTTGAACGTGCCCGGCAGCTACGATGCCCAGGGCCGCGCCGTCGGCGACGCGGACGCCATGCACGTCTTCGTGCGCAAGTTTGCCGCCGATGTGCCTGCCGGCAAGCCCGCCAAGGGTACGCTGTGGCTGGTGGCGGGCGGCCCCGGCGAATCGGGCGCTGCGTTCTACAGCCTGCTGCCCACCCTGCGCCGCAGCTTTCCCGGTTTTGAATTCCTGATCCCCGACCATCGTGGCACGGGCCATTCGTCGCGCCTGTGCAAGGTGGAAGAGTCCGAACAAAGTCCCGGCGGCCGCGCCCTGACCGGCGCGGAATGGGCCAGCTGCTTCAAGGGCATCAACTTGATGCCGGAATACGCGGGCCAGTTTTCCATCACCACGGCCGCACGCGACTTGAAGGCGCTGATCGAGGGCGAACGGGGCAAGAGCAAGCGCAAGCAGCCGCCCGTGTATGTGTACAGTGTGTCGTACGGCACGCAGCTGGTCTTGCGCACCTTGCAGCTGGGGCCGCTGCCAGTCAAAGGCGTGATTTTCGACTCCTTGGTGCCGCCGCAAACGGATGCGCGTTGGGACTTGAGCCAGCGTTCGCAGGTGGTCAACCAGGTCGGCCTGCAGGTGCTGGCCCGTTGCGATGCGGATGCGGCTTGCCATGCGGCATTGGGCGAGCCGGCCGCAGCCTTGTACCGCCGCGTGCTGGACAAGGCGCAAGCCGATCTCGCCCTGCTGGCGAAGATTCCCGGCAAGAACCTGAAAAACTTCCTGGGCGGCATGCTCGACGTGCCGGCCGCCCGCGCCCGCATCCCCTACCTGCTGCACGACCTGGACCGGGGCGGCGAGACGGAACTGGCTGCCGTGCGTGCCACATTGGCGGACGCGGCGGCCAGCCTGGGCAGCTATCCCCAGTCGCCGCTGTCGATTCCGCTGGTCAGCATCATCAGCAATTCGGAAAACAATCTGCAGCCTTCCTTGCGCCCCGACTGGACAGCCGCCGACCTCGAGCGCGAAGAGGCGGACTTGCTGTTGACCAGTCCCCTGCCCCGCATCCTGCTGGGCGGCGGCTTGCCCACCTACCCCCGCGACGCCTATTTCGGCGCCCTGCCGGCGAAAATGCCGCCCACCCTCGTGCTGCAGGGAACCCTGGACCCGAAAACGCCGTACGCTGGCGCGCAGGCGCAAGTGCAGGCTTTGACGCAGCGCAAGGCGGGCAAGGTGGCCCTGTCCACCGTGCAGAATGCCCCGCATTTCATCCTGTGGACGGCGCCCGCCTGTTTCGAGCAGGCCAGCACCCGCTTTATTGCCGGCAAGCCGGCGCAGGATTGCACGTTATAAGTATTAAACCCCAAGGCAAGGTCTGGGGTCGGCCCCTCAGGGTCCGACCCCAGTTTCTGCTTTCGGGTTGCACGTTTTCCCGATGCATCGTCGTTATGGAACATTCGGTCAGGATAATATGCGCAAAATCTGCTCAGTACTTTCACTACTGTCCTGCCTGGGGGTTGTCGAGGCAGCCGAAACCGCTTTTTCCGCTGGCACCATCTGCGCTTCGCCCGCGCAAGCCGTGCGCGAACAAGGCTACGTGCCCATCAATGGCATCGAGCAATGGATCACCGTCACGGCCGCCGCCTGCGGCAATCCCGTGATCCTGTTCATCCATGGCGGCCCCGGCAACGCGCTGAGTCCCTACGCGGATGCCATCTACGCCGGCTGGGAGCGCCATTACACCCTGGTGCAGTGGGACCAGCGCGGCGCCGGCATGACGTATGCGAAACAGCGGCCCACGGACGACGTGTCCTTGACGGTGGAACAGATGCGCGACGACGGCATTGCCGTGGCGGCCTATCTGCGGCAGCCCCTGGGCACGGACAAGGTCATTTTGATGGGCAGTTCCTGGGGTTCGATCCTGGGCGTGTACATGGTCAAGGCGCGCCCGGACCTGTTCCACGCGTATATCGGCACGGCGCAGGTGGTCAATGCGCGCGACAACGAGGCCGGCATGTACCGGCAAGTGCTTGCGCTGGCGCAAGCGGCGAACGATGCGCCCACGCTGGACAAGCTGGCGGCGCTCGGTCCGCCGCCATGGACCGATCCGCGCAACTTCGGCATCCTGCGCCGCTTCGACCGCAAATATGAGGCACTGGCAACGGATGCGCCGCCCGAGCACTGGTGGCAGCCGGCGCCGTTTTACGCCACGCCGCAAGCGCTGGCCGATGCCGAGGCGGCCGATGACTACTCGTACCTCCAGTTCATCGGCCTGCGCGGCGACGGCATGTTCGCCAAGGTCGACCTGCCCGCGCTGGGCACACGCTTCGACTTGCCCGTCTTCTTCATCATGGGCGAAGCGGACTTGTTGACCTCGCCCGCCATCGCGCGCACGTATTTCGACAGCATCACGGCGCCCGTCAAGAGTTTTACCCTGGTAAAACGGGCCGGACACGACCCCAACCAGGCCGTGCTGGACGCCCAATGGACGGTCTTGCGCGACCAGGTGGTGCCGCTGATTCATTAAATCGCGCGGCGTGCCCGCAGATGCAGGTGGCGGATGGTGGCAGCGGCTGCCATCAGGATGGCGGAAGCCGTTGCCAGCACGACAATAAATGCCTTGTCGAAAGCCGAACGGGCCAGTTCCGACACTTGCAGGCCCAGTTCGGCCGGCAATTGCTCGGCGGCCAGCAGCGCCGCGTCCAAGGTGTCATGGGCGTTCGGCAGCAGGCCCGCGCTTTCCGGGATCACCAGGGTGGCGCTGTAGACGGCCGACATGATGGTGCCCAGCACCGTCACGCCGATCACGGCGCCCAGCTCGTATGACACTTCCTCGATCGAGGCGGCCATGCCGGCTTGCTGGGGAGCCACGTTGAGCATCACGGCGCTCGATGCGGCCGTCATGACGGCGCCCAGGCCCAGGCCCAGGATCACCAGGCTGGCCACTTGCGCCGAGACGGCGGCGTCATGCAGCACCAGATACGATGCCATACCTATACCGGACAGCAACAGCGAACCCCACAAGACCTTGGCCTTGTCGGCACGCGGCAGCATGAAACCCGTCAACGGACCGGCAAACACGGATGCCAGCGGCAGCGGCAACAGCAGCAGACCCGCTTCCAGCGGCGACAATTCCCGCACCAACTGCATGTGCTGGCTCAGCGCCAGTTCCATGCCGATCAGGGCGGCGGACGCCACCATGGCGGCGGCCACGGCGCTGGAAAACGGCAGTTCGCGGAACAGGGCGAAGTCGATCAGCGGCCGGGCTTGGCGCTTCTGGCGACGGACGAATTTCAGCATGAAGAAGGCGCCCACGGCGAACGAGGCGGCGGCCAGCGCATACGAGGGCTGCGACTTGCCCAATTCCTTGATCGCATACACGCCACCAAGCAGACCCATCATGACTTGCAGGGAACCTTTCAAGTCCCATGGCTTGTCGCGGTTACCGGCCCGTTTCGGCAGGATGACAGTGGCCAATACCAAGGTCAGCAGCACGATGGGCACGTTGATCAGGAAGACGGAACCCCACCAGTAATGTTCCAACAGGAAACCACCGAGCACGGGGCCGAACGCGGCGCCGCCGGAGGCAATCGCCGCCCACACGCCGATGGCGAACGAACGCTCGCGGTTGTCCGTAAAGGTCAGGCGGATGATGGACAAGGTGGCCGGCATCATCAGCGCGGCGCCGATGGCCAGCAGCACGCGGGCAAAGATCAGCCATTCTGCGGCGGGCGAAAACGCGGCGCACAGCGAGGCGATGCCGAACACGGCCAGGCCGGCGAGGAAAACGGGTTTGTGGCTCAAGCGGTCACCGAGGGTGCCGAGGCCGGGCAACAGACCGGAAACGACCAGCGCGTACACGTTGATGATCCACAGTTTTTGCGAGGAAGTGGCCTGCAAGTCGCGCGTCAGCGCGGGCAAGGCGGTGTAGAGCACGGTCATGTCGACCACGATCAGGAACAGGGCGCTGGAGACGATGGCCAGCGTCAGCCATTTTTTCATTGGATGCATAAACAACTCATGGATTTTAGTGTAACTTTTAACAACTATCGGTGTGAATGAAACGAGTGCTGCGCAAATATTTACGTTCCAGGCTGCCACGGGCCTGGGCTTGTCGGGGGCGGCGGGCGTCAGCCACGGTCGCCATCCTTGTCATCCACGGCGGCCGACACTGCCGGCGTATCGAGTTCGCGCAGCATGACGACGGACACTTGCTTGAAACCGCGGCCCTGGAAGAATTGTTGTGCTTTCAAGTTGTGCGCGCCGCATTCAAGGAACAAACGGGCGATGCCGTGGCTGCGCAGCTCGTCGGCCACCCACTCCACCAGCAAGCTGCCGATGCCGCTGCCGCGCACGGAAGGCAGCAAGACCAGGTCGTCAAGCGCGGCGAACGATTTCGAGGCGCGCTGGCGCGTATCGATGGAAACGAGGGCCATGCCGACGATGGCGTCACCGGCAGTGGCGACGGCCAGCAGGGTCGAATCGCCATGTGCCCAGTCGTGCGACAGGGCGGCGCGGATTTCGCCGCGTATCACTTCAGGCAAGTCCGCGCGCCAGTTGCCGGGCGCATCGGCCCGTTCGCCCTGCAGCTCCGAATGGGAGATATAGTCGGCGCTGACGTTGTCAAGATAGAGCTTGCACAGCGCATCTTCGGCGCTGGCGTCGTGACACCAGCTGAAGCGGATGGCGGGGGTATGGGCTTGGGCGTTTTTCATGGCGGATCTCGTGTTATTGAATTAGTAAAAGCATTTTATGTCGCCCCTGAATGGCATTCAAGTTAAAATCCATCTGTAAAACAGATAGGTGGATACGATGCAATGGACTTTGGAACAAATGCGTTACTTCGAAGCGGCCGTCGCGGCCGGTTCTTTCTCGGGCGCGGCGCGCCGGCTGGGCCGCGCGCAATCGGTGGTCAGCACCTCGATCGGGCTGCTGGAAGCGGAATTCGGCGTGGAACTGTTCGACCGTTCGCGCCGCAGCGCCGTGCTGACGGAGGCGGGCAAGGTGATGCACCTCGAAGCGTGCGAACTGCTGCGCCAGGCCGAGCGCTTGCAGCTGCGCGCCCAGCTGCTGAGCGAGGCGCCCGAAGCGCAGCTGATCCTGGCCCTGGACGAAGCCCTGCCCTACTTGGCCATCGGCACCCTGGTCAAGGAACTGGCGGCGCGCTACCCGGCGCTGGAACTGGTGATGCTCAACGCCACGGCGTCGGAAGTGGCGCAATACGTGGAGCAGCAGCAAGCCGACGTGGCTTTTCACTTCGACCGCGGCCCGATTTCTCCCGTGCTGGAGCAGCAGCACATCGGCAGCGTGGCGCAAGGCGTGTTCGTGGCCAAGGGCCACCCGATGGCGCACGGCCAGGAAGTGAGCCGCAACGAGCTGACCCGCTACCGCCAGCTGATCATGGATTCCGAGCTGAACCGCGAACATGCGTTCAGCCCCGCCGTCTGGTTTTCCGACAGTTTTTACAGCATAGCGGAAATGGTCGCGGACGAGCTGGGCTGGGCGATTTTGCCCCTGAACATCGCCAATTACGACAATTACAAGGGCTATTTGCAGGAAGTGCCCTGCCCTGCGCTGGCTTTATCCAGGCTGCCGGTGCGGCGGCTGTCGATACATGGGAAGAAGCTGAGCGAGACGAGTTTGTGGCTGACGAACAGGCTGGCGGAGTTGTTGGCGGATGGTCCTAGGGGGTGAGTGCATGCATAGCGATGCGGAATTGTTGAGGTTGTGAATACTCGATAGTCGCCCGTTCCTGAGAGCTGGTCCGGCACGCCAGGAGCGGGAGTTTACAGGCTGAGCTATGGCACAATCTGAACTTAAATGCACAACGCGCGCGGCATCGCCCGCGCCAGGAAAATAATGAGTATTAGCACCAAACTGAAAAAACTCGCAGATAAAGCCACGGACAAGGGCGAATATGCAGTCGCCGCCGCCGCCACCCATTTGTTGCAAGATATCGATTGCGTGGACAAGCAAATTAACCTGGTCGGGGCATTGCATGAAGTCGGCTACCTTCAGAATTCATTGTCTCCATACTGGAAGGAATTCAGAACTGATGAAGCGGCATGGATAGAGCGCTGTTTGGCCAGGCTTGTCACTGCCGATCATGACTATTGGGCGCTTGCTTCGCTTCTGGGGTGCAATGGTCCTGCGACCATCAGCATCGCCATTGACCAGGGCTTCAAATCCGCAGCAACAAGGTTTTACGAACGTTTCGACAAACCCAAGGTGCATGTCAATACTTTATATTTGACCGCCAATGGAAAAGTGCTGCATCCCATATTGGAAGTCGGCTATGACATAAATGCAATGACAAATGTCGACGTGGGACGAGCACGGGCACTGAGTCTGGAAAATGCGCTATGGCAGCCAGGTGATTGTTTGGGCACGGGCGGGCTTTCCATTTCCATGCAGGCCAAACTTCCGCATGGCGCATGGCGGTCGGTATGGACGGCTTTTGAAACATGGGATGCATAATGACATGATGAATGACAAGACAGTCAATGCATGGCTGGAAATGGCGCAAGACGATGAGGTGCTTGTCGATTCCGACGACATCAACCACGAAGCCAGAACCAATATGTGGAGCTTTTCGCCCACGGACGAGGAAACACCGCAGATCCATGCGGCCGATATCGTCGCCTTCATCGGCGAGGTGATCGCGGCGCGCCGCAGTGCCCTCGCTGGCGAGGATATGCTGTTCTATTGCTGGCACGACGCGCAATGCCGCCAGTTGCGCTTCAGCCTGGTGTCGCGCTCGCATGGGCGGCTGCCGTTTCGCTGCGAACTGCGCGAAACGCAGGATCTGGCGCTGATCGCCGAGCGCGTGGTCAACGGCGACTGGCGCAATGAGGATTTCATGCAGGCCCCGTCGGAGGATGGCGATGCGCAGGAGCCGGCGCCGTTCGTGCTGCCTGTGTTCGTGGCGCCTGTGCCCTAGGAATCAGCGCGCCTGAAAACGCGCGGGCCGGCAAGCCTCCAGGGCCGGCGCTGGCTCGCCAGTGACAATCTCCCCGCTGGCCAGCTGGCCCACGATGGCCGCCAGCACCACGCCCGGATGCATGGCGCACACGTACACGCCGCTCACTTGCGGCAAGTAGCCGATGACGGGTACGCCGTCTGCGGGCATGGGGCGCAGGCCGACGCAGGCGAATGCCGGCACGATGGCCTCCGCTCCCTCCAGTTCTTCCCGGATCGCGCTGGCCGTGCGTAGCGCGATGGCGGCGGGCTGGTTTTCCGGCGCGTCGTCCAGATAATCTTCCGCTGCCAGCAGGGTCCCGTCCTCGGCTTGCCGCACTTCCATTGCATGATTGGAAATGATGCCGCGCACGAGGCCGGGCGGCGACTGGTAGCGCAGGAAGATGGCGGGCGAGGCGTGGATCGGCAAGTCAACTCCCAGCTGCGCGGCCAGGCTGGCCGTGCCCGTACCCGCCGCCAGCACGACCATATCGGCCCCGATGAGGCCCGCGGCCGTCTCCACGCCCGTCACCTGTGCGTCCCGTACGGTAAAACCCAGCACGGGCGTGTGCGTGCGGACCGTTGCACCGAGCGCCTGGGCCGCCGCCAGCAAGGCGTGCGTGGCGGCAACGGCGTCGAGCGCACCCTCCTCCGGCTCGTGGACGGCCTGTTCCGGCGGCTGCCGCAGCTGAGGTTCAAGCTGGGCGATGCGCGAGCGGTCAATCAAGATGGATTCGGGCGACACACGCCCATCCTGCGTGCCATACGACAAGGCGCCGTGCCAGCGCATCGTCAAGCCCGGCACCTGCGATTCCAGCTTCCGGTAGGCTGCGATGGCGCCGCCGCGCAGGGCCGCGATGGGATCAATCCCCGCGCAGGAGGTGTTAATCCACGCAAACGAGGTGCCCGTCACGCCGGACGCGCTGGCGCCCGCCTCGACCACGGTGACTTGTGCGCCCTTGCTGGCCAGGTGGTAGGCGAGCGACGCGCCGACGATGCCGGCGCCGATGACGACGACGCGTTCTGGAGCACTTTGATTCATAGTTGACAACTTTGCTTATTTATCACAAGAGCGAGTCTACCACGGGCGCCGCAACTCCAGCGCATAGGCATGGCCATCGACAACCTTGCCTTCCACGATGGCGATATCTAGAACCCGGCAAGGCGCCGCGCAGCCGTGCGGGAACCCACCAGCCACGCCACCAGCAGCGAAGCAGCCATGGCGGAGCATTGCAATAAGTCGATGAATTCGGACATGGTGCCTCCTGTTTTCGATGAGCGTAGCAACATTCGCGCTTGATCAGCGCGCGCCTTGCAGACGACAACTACATTGATATTTATCAAACTGACAGCCCGATACCCGGGCTATTGTCGGTGCCATCTTTGATTTGAAACAGAAACTCTGCTGCCAAGAATCGACCATACCAGACGCAACGCCAGTTCTCGCCAGGCTCTTCATTTCCCAGCCGATAACGCTCGCCAAGTGCGGTAACACCCAGCGTTCCCCCTCTCTTGCCTACACGAGCTGGGGAAACTTTTGCTAACGATTTTGCAGCTTTTTTAATGAACGTTAAAAAGGAATTTCGTATGAGCACGTATTCTGACATTTGCATCATCGGCGCCGGCATAGGCGGCTTGACTTGCGCCAATCGGCTGATCGACGGCGCCGCCGGCAGGAAGCTGCGCATCCGGGTCTTCGACCTGAACGCCACCGTCGGCGGCCGCATCCAGTCGCGGAAAATAGATGGCGAGGAAATCGCCGAACTGGGCGCCGCCCGCTACTCGCCGCAGCTGCATCCGCATTTCCAGCAACTCATGCAGGGTAGCGGATTGCCGCATGCGGTCTACCCGTTCACCGAAGTCATCTCCCACGATAGCGTGCTGGAAGAGCTGAAGGCAACACTGGATGACCTGAGCCCGATGCTGAAAGAGCATCCGAATGACTCCTTCCTCGCGTTCGTCAGCCATTACCTGGGCGCCGCCAAGGCCACCCACATCATCAAGGCGACCGGCTATGACGCATTGCTGCTGCCGATGGTGTCGGCGGCCATGGCCTACGACATCATCAAGAAGCACCCGGAAACGCAGCATTTTACGGAAAACGCCGCCAACCAGTGGCGCTATGCGACCGACGGCTATCACGCGTTGCTGTGCCAGTTGCAGCACCAGGCCCAGGCCGCCGGAGTGGAATTCCGGCTCGACCATCGTCTGCTGTCCGTTGAAAAATCCGGCGCCGACCATGTGCTCGCCTTCAGCCACCATGGCGACACGCAGATGCACCGCACACGCCATCTGGTGATGGCCATCCCGCCGTCCGCCATGCCGCGCCTGAACCTGGATTTCCCGCACGCCTGGAGTCCATTCCAGTACGACTCGCTGCCCCTGTTCAAGGGCTTCCTGACGTTCGACACGGCCTGGTGGGACGCGCTCGGGCTGACCGACAAGGTGCTGATGGCGGCAAATCCCCTGCGCAAGATCTACTTCAAAAGCGACAAATATGTGCTGTTCTATACCGACAGCAAAAGCGCCGCCTACTGGCGGGACAGCCTCGAGCTCGGTGAAGACGTGTACCTGGAGCGTGTCCGCAGCCACCTGGAAGAAGTGCTGCCGCTCGACGGTCAGCCGCTGCCGCAGATCAAGGCGCACTTTCACAAGTTCTGGCCCCATGGCGTCGAGTTTTGCGTGGAGCCGGAAGCCGAGCACCCGGCCGTCCTGCTGCACCGGGACGGCATCATTTCCTGTTCGGATGCGTATACCGCGCATTGCGGCTGGATGGAAGGCAGCCTGATCAGTGCCCAGCAAGCCAGCGGCCTGTTGCTGCAACGGCTAGATCAGCTGGAAGACGTCGCCGCCGCCAACGATACCTTCATCACTACCTCGACCGAGCGCGCATGAGCCTACTTGACTTCCCCCGCCTGCATTTTCGGGGTTTTGCCCGCGCCAATGTGCCGACCGGGAATCGCAATACGCATGGCAACATCGATATCGCCACGAATGCGGTATCGATGGCGGGCGAAGCTGTCGACCTGAGCCGGCCGCCGGCTGAATTCCATGCGCACCTGAAACAGCTTGCCCCCCGTTTCAATGCGGAGGGCAAGCCCGATCCGGACGGCATCTTCAGCCAGGCGGCGGGCTATAACTTTTGCGGCAACAATCATTTCTCGTGGGAGAACGCGCGGATCACGGGCGTCCAGCTGCGCGATGGCGAGGTCGATACGCAAGACGCGCTGGTGGGCGCCAAGCTGGCGCTGTGGGGCCACTACAACGAGTATCTGCGTACGACGTTCAACCGCGCCAGGTGGATCGACAACAACCCGGCCCAGCCGGACACCACGCTGATCTACGCCGGCCAGTTCACCTTGAGCGACAAACTGGCCACGCCAAACACGCCCACCTTGTTCACCGCCGACATCGCGCAGGCGCATTCGGTGCGCTGGCTCGGCAGCGGCCATATCACGGAACGCAGCGGGCATTTCCTGGATGATGAATTCGGTCGCTCCAGGCTGTTCCAGTTTTCCGTGGCAAAGGGGGACCCGCATTTCCTGTTCAATGCGGACCTGCCGCTGCCGGCCAGCATGCATGCCTTGCAGCAAGCCCTGGCCGACGACGAGGTGCTGGGACTGACGGTGCAGTATTGCCTGTTCAACATGTCCACGCCGCAAAAACCCGACTCGCCCGTTTTCTACGATCTGGCTGGCAGCATCGGCCTGTGGCGGCGCGACGAGCTGGCCACCTATCCGGCCGGCCGCCTACTGCAGCCGCGCCAGGGCAGCCTGGGGCCGGTGCTGGTAAAAGTACATGCGGACCGCGTCTCGTTCAACATGCCGACCGCCATTCCGTTCACCACGCGCGGCACGGGCGCCGTCTCGGAACAGCATCCGACGCATGCCCTGGGCGGCAAGCAGGCGCTGGGCGAGCTGTTGCTGCATGACGGCGCCGGCACCTTGCTGGCCCGGATTCCCGAGCAGCTGTACCGCGACTATTGGCGCCATCATGGCGTCTTCGATGTGCCGCTGCAACATGCCGCCGCCTCGGGTTCGCTCAGCCTGGGCAGCGCGCAGGCGCAGTGGGAAGAAGCCGACTGGGTGCTGCAATCGGACAGCAACCAGCTGTACCTGGAAGCGCCGAACCGGAAAAAGCACGAGCAATTTCCGCAGACGATCACCGTACAAAGCCGCTTCCGCGGCGCGCTGGCGGCACCCGCAGACCTCTCGGCGCAGGCCGAGGACGGTGCGCTGCTGGCCGTGGAGCAGCAGCCGTCGCCGCTCGGGCATGGCTACACGGGGCTGACCCTGACGGGCCGCCAGCCGGGCGCGACCAGGATCGTGCTGGGGACCGGCAACGACAAACAGTACCTCGGCGTGCGCGTGCTGCCCGACGACTGGGACCTCGACGACGTACCGGCCGAACAGGTCGACTACGCCTTCCTCTACCGGCATGTGATGAGCTACTACGAGCTCGTGTACCCCTTCATGTCGGACAAGGTCTTCAGCCTGGCGGACCAGTGCAAGTGCGAAACGTATTCGCGCCTGATGTGGCAGATGTGCGACCCGCAGAACCGCGACAAGAGCTATTACATGCCCAGCACCCGCGAACTGTCGCTGCCGAAGTCGCGCCTGTTCCTCAAATACCTGACGCAGGTCGAGGCAAAGGCCAAGGCGGCGCTGCCGCAACCGGCGGCACAGCATGCCATCGGCTGCAAGGCGGAGCTGATCGACGAGCTGAAGAAGGCCATCGACCTGGAATTGTCGCTGATGCTGCAATACCTGTATGCCGCGTATTCGATTCCCAATTACGCGCAGGGGGCGGCGCTGGTGCGGGCCGGCCGCTGGCTGCCGGCCGAGCTGGAACTGGCCTGCGGCGGCGAAGACCGGCGCCGCAACAGCGGTACGCGCGGCGCGCTGCTGGAAATCGCCCATGAAGAAATGATTCACTACTTATTAGTCAACAATGTGTTGATGGCGCTGGGCGAACCGTTTTATAGCGGCACCCCGGTGCTGGGCCAGCAGGCGCGCCAGCGTTTCGGCCTGGACACGGAATTCGCCTTCGAGCCATTTTCCGAACACGTGCTGGCCCGCTTCGTGCGTTTCGAATGGCCCGACTATATTCCCACGCCGGGCAAATCCATCGCGACCTTCTATACGGCGATCCGCCAGGCCGTGGCCGAGCTGCCCGGCCTGTTCGAGAGCGGCGGCGGCAAGCGCGGCGGCGAACACCACCTGTTCCTGAAAGAACTGACCAACCGCGCCTATCCCGGCTACCAGCTGGAGGTGTCCGACCGCGACAGCGCGCTGTTCGCCATCGACTTCGTCACCGAGCAGGGAGAAGGCGTGGCTGTCGATTCGCCACATTTCGCCTCGTCCCATTTCCACCGCCTGCGTGCCGTCGCCGGCAAGTTTTCAGCCTGCGACAAGCCGTTCGAGCCAGCCCTGCCGGCGCTGAAGAATCCCGTGCTGGAAGCGCGCGCGGACTGCAGCGTGGTGACCGACCCGAAGGCGCGCGCGCTGATGCGGCTGTATCAGGGGTGCTACGAACTGACCTTCCTGCTGATGGCGCACCATTTCGCGCAGCAGCCGCTGGGCAGCCTGCGCCGCTCGCGCCTGATGAACGCCTCGATCGACATCATGACCGGCCTGTTGCGCCCCCTGTCGGCGGCCCTGATGAACATGCCGTCCGGCTTGCCCGGCCGCCACGCGGGACCGCCCGTGCCCGAGCCGGTCGGCAGCCGGGTCAGCAGCGACTACAGCCTGGGCTGCGACATGCTGGCGCAGAAATGCCTGGCGCTGGCGCAGTACGCGCGCAGCCTTGAGAGCGATGTCATCGGCATGGCGCCGATAGAAATGTTGGAGTTTTTCAATCAGCAACTTACCGATTTATCTCGGGGAAAGATGTCAAGAGAGGCCTGAAATGCATAAAATCATTATCGTCGGCGGAGGCCTGGCAGGTAGCCTCAGCGCCATTTATCTGGCGCAACGGGGACACGATGTCCACGTTGTCGAAAAACGCGGCGATCCGCTGCTGGAGAATGCCGCAAACGCCGACCCGGTCAACTCGCGCGCCATCGGCGTGAGCATGACCGTGCGCGGCATCAAGGCCGTCCTGGGAGCCGGCATCAATAAACAGGAGCTCGACCAGTGCGGCGAGCCCATCGTCGGCATGGCGTTCAGCGTGGGCGGCCGGCACCGCATACGCGAGCTGACCCCGCTCGAAGGCCTGTTTCCCCTGTCGCTGGATCGCACGGCCTTCCAGCGCCTGCTGAACCGGCATGCCGTCAAGCACGAGGTGAAGTATTACTTTGAGCATAAATGCCTGGATGTCGACCTGGAAAGAAAGAGCGTACTGATTCAGGCCCCGGACGGCGCCGTACGGCAGTTGGATGGCGACCTGATCATTGGCGCAGACGGCGCCCATTCCGCGGTACGGCGCGCCATGCAAAGCGGCGTGCGCCGCTTTGAATTCAGGCAGAGTTACTTCCGCCATGGCTACAAAACCTTGGTGTTGCCGAACGCGGCGGACTTGGGTTTCAGGAAGGATTTGCTGTACTTCTTCGGCATGGATTCCAAGGGGCTGTTTGCCGGTCGCGCGGCCACCATTCCGGACGGCAGCATCAGCTTTGCCCTGTGCCTGCCCTACACCGGCACACCGAGCCTGGGCACGCTGAACCGCGAAGCCATGGCCGACTTCTTCAGCCGCTACTTCGGCAGCCTGCCGCCGGAGCACCGCAAGGAGATGCTGGACCAGTTCATGACGCTGCCCAGTAACGACCTCATCAATGTCCGCTCCAGCACCTTCCATTACAAGGCCAATATCCTGCTGATCGGCGATGCGGCGCATGCCACCGCCCCCTTCCTCGGACAAGGCATGAACATGGCGCTGGAAGACGTCCACGTCTTCGTTTCCCTGCTGGAAAAGCATGGCAATGCCCTGGGCCCCGCCCTGTCCGAATTCACGCAGCAGCGCAAGGTGCAGGCCGACGCCATGCAGGACATGGCCATCGCCAACTATGAAGCGCTGAGCAATCCGAATCTGATTTTCTTCCTGCAGACGCGCTACACGCGCTACATGCACAAGAAATTCCCCCGTGTTTATCCGCCAGACATGGCGGAGAAACTGTACTTCACATCGGTTCCTTACGATGAACTGCAGCAAATCCAGAAGAAACAAAACGTTTGGTACAAACTTGGAAGGGTAAATTAATGAACATTCTCGTTATCGGCGCAGGACCCGCAGGACTGATCTTTGCCAGTCAGATGAAACAGGCCCAACCCGGCTGGAATATCAGCATTACGGAAAAAAATACCCCGGAAGAAGTGCTGGGCTGGGGCGTGGTGCTGCCGGGACGGCCGCCGCGCCATCCTGCCAATCCGCTCTCCTACCTGGAGCAGCCGGAACGGCTCAATCCCCAGTTCCTGGAAGAATTCAAGCTCGTGCATCACGACCAGCCCAACCTGATGAGCACCGGCGTGACCCTGTGCGGCGTGGGACGCCAGGCCCTGGTGCAGGCCTTGCGCGCCAAGTGCGTGGCGGCCGGCATCGCCATCCGCTATGAAACGCCGCCGGCGGACAAGGCGCAGCTGGAAGCCGAGTACGACCTGGTGGTGGTGTCGAATGGCGTCAATTACAAATCGCTGGACTTGCCGCCCGCGCTGGCGCCGCACATCGATTTCGGCCGCAACAAATACATCTGGTACGGCACCACCCAGCTGTTCGACCAGATGAACCTGGTGTTCCGCAGCAATGACCAAGGGATTTTCATCGGCCATGCCTATAAATACTCGGACACGATGAGCACCTTTATCGTCGAATGCAGCGAAGAAACCTACGCCAAGGCGGGGCTGGAGGCGCTGTCCGAACGCGACGCCGCCGCGTATATCGCCCAAACCTTCAAGGCCGAACTCGGTGAGCACGGGTTGCAGAGCCAACCGGGCCAGGGCTGGCGCAACTTCATGACTCTCAGCCGCGACCGGGCCTGCGACGGCAAGTTCGTGCTGCTCGGCGATGCGCTGCAATCGGGGCATTTTTCCATCGGCCATGGCACCACCATGGCGGTGGTGGCAGCCCTGCTGCTGGTCAAGATCCTCCATACCGAAGCCGGCGCGGCGGCCGCCCTGGACAGCTTCAACGCGCGCGCCGTGCCCCTGATGCAATTGTTCAAGGACCACGCCAACAGCAGCCGCCTGTGGTTTGAAAGTGTGGGCGAGCGTATCGGACTGAGCAATGAGGAGCTGACCGCCAGCTTCGACGCGCGCCGCAAGGACTTGCCGTCGCTGCAGGAAGCGCTGATGGCCAGCCTCGGCTACGCGCTGGGCCGCTAGGGAGCTGCCATGCCGACACACCTCGCCCCGCCGCTGCTGCCGCTGCAATGGAGCAGCGCCTATATTTCCTACTGGACACCGATGCAGGAGGACGACCAGGTCACATCCGGCTATTGCTGGTTCGACTATGCACGCAACATCTGCCGCATCGATGGCCTGTTCAATCCCTGGTCGGAAAAGGAACATGGGCACCTGCTGTGGATGTCGGAAATCGGCGATGCCAGGCGCGAACAAAGCCGCAAGCAGAAAGTGGCCTACGCAAGGCAGGCGGAGGCAACTGGCGAGCAACTGCAGGGCACGGCGCTGGCCGACGAGGTCACGCCGTTCCATGACTTGTTCCTGCCGCAAGCCGTGCTGCTGGACGGCGGCGCGCGTCACGACGGCCGCCACACTGTGCTGGGCCAGGAGGCGGACGCCTGGGTAGTCGAGCGTGCGGGCAAGCCGCCATCGGTCTTTTACCTGGAGACCGGCGGCAACCGCCTGCTGCGCATGGTCACCGGCAATGACCCGCAGCACCTTTCGGTACGCGACTTCCCCAACCTGCTAGTCGGCGACATTCCGGATAGCGTCTTTACGTCTTGCAACACCTGACCAGGATGTGGCGCGCGCCCGAGCCCCATGCGGCCTAGGCGCGCGCCCGCCTGGCGAGTGTTTTAGTTATTAATCTCGAAGGATATTGCTATGCCGCTGGTTGTTTACATTCTGGGGTTGACGATCTTTTCGTTAACGACATCCGAATTCATGGTGGCGGGCATGATGCCGTCGCTGGCCCTGGCCATGGACGAACCGGTGACACGGATCGGCTACCTGATCTCGCTCTATGCCATGGGCATGGTCGTCGGCGGGCCGCTGAGCACCATTGCCTTGCTCAAACTGCGCGTGCCGAACAAGAAGGGACTGCTGTGGCTGCTGGGCTTTTATATCCTTGCCCAATCCGTCGCCGCCTCGGCCACCAGCTATGACATGCTGGCCATCGCACGCGTGGTCACGGGCGTGGCGGCCTCCACCTGCTTTGGCTTGTCCCTGGCCATTTGTGCCGACATCGTCAACCCCAACGCGCGCGGACGCGCCGCCGCCGTCGTGATCGGCGGCCTCATGCTCGCTTCGGTGGTCGGCGTGCCGGTCGCCACGCTCATCGACCAGCACCTGGGATGGCGCGCCAGCTTCTGGCTGGTGGTACTGCTGGCGCTCTTGTGCCTGGCGCTGATCACCGTGCTGGTGCCGCGCGCCAAGCCGTCCGAAATCGTCAGCCTCGGCAAGGAACTGGGGGAGTTCCGCAACCGCCATCTGTGGGCAGCGTATGCCAGCAGCGGCCTCATCATCGGCGCGATTTTCGCGGCGTTCAGTTACTTCGCGGCCATCCTGACGGAAATTACCGGCTTTCCAGCGTCTTCGATCCCCTGGCTGCTGGGCGTCTATGGCATCGCGAACGTGGTAGGCAATGGCGTGGTCGGCCGTTATGCGGACCGCTACACCACGCCCATCATGGTCTGGGGCATGGTCATCCTGAGCATCAGCCTGGCACTGTTCGCGGTCTTTGCGCACGACAAGGCCATCAGCGTCGCCTTGCTGGTCATCACAGGCCTCGTGGGCATGTCGATGAATCCCGCCATCATCGCCCGCGTGATGAAAACCGCCCATCCCGGGCCCCTGGTCAACACCGTCCATACCTCCGTCATCAACATCGGCCTGGGCGCCGGCTCATGGCTCGGAGGCCTCGGCATTGCCGCCGGCTACGGCTTGCGCTCCCCACTGTGGGTCGGCGTCGCGCTGGCAGTGCTTGGATTAATCAGCTTGCTGCCTTACCTCGGGCACAGGTCGCGCGATTCGGTGCTGTCGCATTAACGGTATGCGTGCGGACCGTGGCGCCGAGCGCCCCGGCCGCTGCCAGCAAGGCGTGGGTTGCGGCAACGGCGTCGATGGCGCCCTGCTCCGGCTCGTGGACAGCCTGTTCCGGCGTTTGCCGCAACTGTGGTGCTAGCCAGGCAAATCAGGTCCCCGTCACGCCGGACGCGATGCCGCCTGCCTCGACCACGGTGACTTGTGGCCCTTGCTGGCACGGTGGTAGGCGAGCGACGCGCCGACGATGCCAATGCGTTCTGCGCGTTTTGGGTCCTCATGATTCATATCTGTCAACGTTGCTTATTTATTACCTGGCAGAGTCTACCCCAGCCGAGCGCAACTGCAGCGCATAGGCATGGCCATCGACAACCTTGCCTTCCACGATGGCGATATCGGGCACGGCCATTCCCTGCACGAAACCGCAGCGCTCCAGCACGCGGATCGACGCCGCATTGCCGTCGATGGCGTAGGCGCACAGGCTGGCCAGCTGCCATTCGTTTTGCGCCAGATCAATCAGATGGCGCAGCGCGGCCGTGGCCAGGCCCTTGCCAGCCTGTAATTCCCCGATGCGGTAGCCGACTTCGGCCGTTTGCGTCAGCCCGTCGATATCCTTGAGGTTGGCGCGGCCGATCAATTGTCCGTGTTCATCCGTGATGATGCAGGGGTGCATGCGGCCCTGTGCGTGCTGGTCCAGGAATTGCGCGACGTGGGCATGAATGCCGTCGAGGCTGTAAAAATCATCGGCGCGCCGGTCGATATGGCGCTCGAACCAGGCCCGGTTGGCTTGCTCGAAGGCCAGCAAGGGCGCGGCATCGCCGGGGCGCAGGCTGCGAATGGTAAATATGCTCATGGAGACTCCTGGAAAGGCATGAGTCTAGTGACGTGCCGCCCGGCCCGTCAATCTTGATTGCATCAATCAATGTAAAGCGACAGCCGCTACAATGGCCGCCATGAACAACGATCTGTCCGCTGCCGAGGCTGCGCGCCTCTTGAACGTCAGCCTGCCCACCCTGTATTCCTATGTGAGCCGGGGCTTGCTCGCTTCCGTCAGCAATGGGGCATCGCGCCGCAAGCGCTATCCGCACGAAGACGTGTTGCGCCTGGCGGCTCGCAAGAACGACGCCAAACGCGGTGGCCAGACGGCCGTGGCCGCCATGCACTGGGGCTTGCCCGTGCTGGAGACGCGCATTTCCCACATTCTCGATGGACGACTGCTGTACCGGGGCTGCGATGCGACGGCATTGGCCGAGTCCGCGACGCTGGAAGCGACTGCCGGCCTGCTGTGGGACGACAACGCGAGCGACTATTTTCAGCAGGACGCGCCGGTCCTGCCGCCAGGGCTGGCCAGTACTCCGAATGCGACGCCGCTGGCGCGCGCCATGTTCGCCATGGCCATGCTGACGACGGCGGACATTCCGCACTCGCTGCCATCCGGCCCCGCCCTGATGCGCATCCTGGCCGCCGCCCTGCTCAGGACGCCGCCGTCCGCCCTGCCGCTGCACCTGCAGCTGGCCCAGGCGTGGCAAGCCGATGCGGAGCGAACGGAACTGCTGCGCGCGGCCCTCGTGCTGCTGGCCGACCATGAATTGAACGCGTCGACCTTTGCCGTACGCTGCGTCGCTTCGACGGGCGCCAGCCTGCCCGCCGCGCTGATGGCCGGGTTGGGTGCCTTGTCCGGAGACAAGCACGGCGGCGGCAGCGCGGCGGCCAGGCGCATGTTGACGCAGGCGCTGGCCGCACCGGACGCCAGGGCCGCCATCAGCCAGTATTACAAGACCATCGCACCGGAATTTGCCGGCTTTGGCCATCCGCTGTATCCAGACGGCGACCCGCGCGCCGCGTATCTGCTGGACCGCTTGTCGGCGCTGTCGCCCGGACACCCCCATCTGTCCGCCATTCTGTGCGTCTGCGCCACGGCAAGCGAACTGCTCGATGCCCGCCCGAATGCCGACCTGGCGCTGGCCGCCATGGAACTGGCGTTCGGCTGGCCTGAGGGCGCGGGCATGGTGGTGTTTGCGCTGGCCCGCTCGGCCGGCTGGATAGCACATGCCGCCGAGCAAGCCGCCAGCGCGGCACTGATACGGCCACGCGCCCGCTACGTGGGGCGCCACCAGCGCGACTGAAAATAGTCGCTTGATTTATTACGCATACGTAGTAGTATACTTCGCATGCGTACCAATACCTCCCTCCAGCCAGACCTTTCCGATGCCGCCGCCTGCCCGCTGGGCGAGCGTTCGCCGCGCCTGTTCAATCTGCTCAACCTGGCGCGCCAGAACCTGTTCCGCTCGGCCGATGCCGTTTTCACCAGCGAACTAGGCTTTTCCGGCACGCAAGTGGTCGCCCTGTTTGCCCTGAAGGGCGAGGAAGGCTGCCAATTGAAGGATCTGGGGCGGGCATTGCAGCTGAAAAACTCGGCCGTAACGGGCCTGGTGGCGCGCATGGAAGAAAACGGCCTGATCGTGCGCGGCCAGTCGGCGCTCGACGCGCGCGCCGGCACCCTGCACATGTCGGCCAAGGGCGGCGAGGTACTGGCCCATGCCCTGCCACTGCTCGACAGCCTGAATGAACAACTGAAGCTAGGCTTCAGCGAGGAAGAGCTGGCCATCGTCGCCCGCTTCCTGCTGCACGCCTCGCGCCTGCGTTTCAAGCAAGACATTTAACCTGACCATCACCCTACAGGAGTTACCATGCACCCCAACGACATGACCGGCTTGCAACTGATGCAAGCGTTCGCGCAAGGCTTGTTCCCCCGGCCCGGCATTTCCAAGACCATGCCCATGGATGCGCACACGATCGAGCACGGCCGCGTGATCTTCACGGCCACGGCGAATGAAAACCACACGAATCCCATGGGCGGCGTGCACGGCGGTTTCGCCGCCACCGTGCTCGACACGGTCACGGGCTGCGCCACGCACACGGTCTTGCCGGCCGGCGAAAGCTACGGCACGACGGACCTGAACATCAAGATGTGCCGCCCCCTGCCCTTCAACGTGCCGGTCTATGCGGAAGGCAAAGTCATCAATGCAGGCCGCAACCTGGTCATTTCGGAAGGCACGATCCGCGACGAAGCCGGCAAAGTGTACGCGCACGCGACGGCCACCTGCATGATCATCCGTCCCCGGGAACAAGCGGGCGCCTGATAAGGCTATTGGAAATCGCCTGGTGGAATCGCCCGGTAGAATGGATAGGCCGGCACCTCGAAACTCAGGGTGTTGGCAGACACCTTGGCAATTGCGCTGCAGTAATAAACAATTGCCATTTCGATATTCTCATGGGGTTACACAATGGCATATGACAGGATTGATTGGCATTCTGGTGGAAAATATCCCGATGATTTGCCGGAAGAGCATGGCGGTATCCATATCGGCATGTTCCTGGCCTGGCTGGTTCACCAGGACATGGCGAGCAATTTCCACCGCACGGATTCCGCCGGGGAGTTAAGGCGCCTGGTCAGTCGGGAAATTACCGGACTACAATTTCTGATCGATGCTTGCGATGGCAAACTATGGGAAGAAGATCTCAACGATCAGGGCAATGCTTTCGCCGTTGACTATTACGACGCAAAGTCGGCATTTGCCCGACAGCATGGCAGTTTTCTGCAAGACTATTGCGACGTGTTCAACCGTCACGCCGCCGCGCACGGCTTTGAGTATCCGAGCGTCTATCACGTCGAGAATACCTGGGAGAAATTCGATCAACTGAAACCCATCCTCGACCAGCGCTACAGCCAATGGCAAGCGTGGTCGGCCGATCCCGTCAACCGTCATGGCGATCCAAAAGCCCAGTTTCTTCACGCTTGCCAGGAAGTGGGGAAATTTCTCGCGCCCCATGGCTTTAAGCCCAACAAGGCAGGAACCGTTTGGAAGAAGGTGGCTGCCGATAAGGACACCGTTTTCGAGGTGTCGTTCGAGCCCGAGCGCTATAATTCCCGCAGCGATGTGCGCATGCAGGTGGCCCTCTCCATCGCCAGCAAAGCCCTGAAGAAGTGGCTTGCGGAGAACAGGGGCGGAACCGCTTGCAATGGCGCCGTGCTATTCGGCGGCTTGCTTCGGTCCGAAAAAGATGCCAGCTCCATGATCTGGCAAGTGGCGGGTTTGACGGCGCGCTCCTCGATTGAGCAGATGGGCCAGTTGTTTGTCGAACGCGCCCTGCCGCTTTTCTCCTTGTTTGCCGATCGTCCGCGGGCGCTTGAACATCTTGCGTCGCATGGGGGCGGTTTTCCCGCCATTTGCGATCCATCGCCTACCCCTTTGTCATTCCTGTTGTGCTTTGGGACCCAAGAACAGGCGCAGCGGTTTTTCACTGGATACGTTGCTTCCAGACCATCCCCGTGGCGTCGCAATATCTTTCAGACATACACCCAGCTGCAAGCGAACGAAGTGTGGGAATCTTCCGCCTACTCGCACGAAAGCGACATCAAGCTGGCGTTTCAAAGCGGCCTGGTTTTGCCGCAAAAGTCCTGACTTTGCGGGAGGACTCGCGCCAAGCCAGATTTGCAGACGGTCCGGCAGCTACGTTTTACACATAAATACACGATACACTACCGTTACACGAACAGCTTGCAGCGGTAACAGATGAACCACGTTTCTGAAGTTTGTCCGGGCGGAGCGGCCTGTATCGCCGCCCTAGCAGTCGTTCGACTGATACAGCATATGCTTGTACGGAACGCCTACCTGGAAGAACGCCTGCGACGCCGCCAGCATCGAGGGCAAGGATGCTTAAAAGGATTGCTTTTATTGCTCTCGGATTCCTGGCGGGCATTGTCTTCGATATGCTGCCTCATGCGTTTGAGGTCCTTGCAAAGACCAACGTTTGTCGCGAATCATGCTCCAGTTTGCTGAAAGTCATGTCAACCGTCATCTATGCGACCTTGCCAATAACATGGGGCGTGCTCTTGGGCATAGTGACAGGAAAGCCTCACGTGACAAGGATATTGTTCACCAGTGCGCTATTTTCCTTGCTTGTCATGGCAGTATTGACCTGCTTGCTCTACAAGCAGCAACACCCATGATTTTCAAGCTTGTCACAAGACAGGAATCAAGATGCTTTCCTCCTCGCTGGCGGGCAAAAGAATTCGCGTATCAAGCGTTCATGTTCCCCACACCTCGATCGGCACCGCGGACGTGAGCAACGCGAGGCGCACCCTGTCTTGGGAGGTCGAGTGAAACGCATAGGCTTGTCGGTCGGATTTCTCATTGTCGGACTGCTAACAACCTGGGCTGCAATGTATGCCGGCAGTCACATGGCGTTCAGGTTTCATTTCAAGCTGTTGCACCGCGACTCCGGAGCTTGCTACGAGATAGGGCCGTGTTCCGTGTCCTGGTGGGTCATTGCCGCGCTGGTGGCCTATCTTCTTGGCCCATCATTCATTTTTACGGTGACGGGATGGCTTAGCGCACGGCCCGGCGTTACCGCATCTAGAAAATTGCGCAGACTCTTGCTGCTGACAGTCCTTACCACGCTACTGTATTTGCTGGGGTATGCCATCAGTTGAGCTGGCATGAACATGTGCGACGGAATAAATGGCGGTCCGCTGCGAGCTGTTGTCGGGCAGCCTCAGCCCGCTGGCGCCTTCTTCCCCTTCAACAAACTCCCCGCAGCATTTTCTTCAAAGCGGCCCGCCTCTTCTATATAGCCATGCACGGTGCCGTCGTGGCGCCAGCCGCCCTGGCGCTTGATGGCCTGGAAATCGGCGCCGGCGCGGTGCGCGCTGGTGGCCATGCCGCGGCGCAGGCTGTGGCTCGATAGTTCCGGCACGTAATCGAGCCCGGCCAGCCGGGCGCAGCCTTCCAATATCGTGTTGATGCTGCTCGCGTGCAATCCTTTTCCTCCCACATGGCCCCACTGGTTGACGGTGCGCAAGAGCGGCCCGGCGGCGATGCCCGCCACGCCCAGCCAGGCGCGCAGGGCCGTGGCCGGGCAGCAGACGCCGTCGCCGAACGGGATCGCCTTGACGATGCCTTCCCCCAGTTGATCCGTTTTCGAGCGGGGCAAGGTGATCACCAGGCCTTGCGGCTCCCAGCGGATGTCTTCCAGCTTCAAACTCACCAGTTCGCTGCGGCGGAAAGCGCCAAAAAAACCCAGCTGCAGCAAGACGCTGTCGCGCAAGGCCTTGTTGGTGCCCAGGGCGGCCAGCCTGGCGACGATCAGTTCCAGGTCTTCCAGCGGCAGCGCCCTCGCCTTCTTTTTCGGCTTGCCATGCAGGCGCGCGATGCCGGCCAGGGTCTTGCGCACGGTGGGTGTGGACGCGGGGTCGGCAAAGCCCTGGTACACATGCCATTGCGACAGGGCCGTCAGGCGCAGGGCCAGGGTGCGTGCGTTCAGGCTGTCCGCATACGCCATCAGGTAGCGGATGAGGGTGGACTCGTCGGCAGGCAGCGCCCCGCCCCAAGCCTGGAAGTGGCGGATGGCGGAACGGTAGGTGCGGCGCGTGTTGTCGGACGTGGCGGCGGCGAGAAACGCCTTGTGGCGCGCGGCCAGCTCGGCATCGACCAGGGCGCCGTGTAACGGTACAGCAGCCAAGGCGACGTTTTTTGGCACGGCAACACGGCGTTTAGAGAGCGGTAAATCGGGCATGGCGGCGGCGAAATCGGGGTTTTGTACTGGGAGGGTCACAGAATAGCATGCCAAACACCCCCATAACACGCGATAAGCGATCTTATCGTGTTTTATATTTTTGAAAAACGATGAAAATTTATATCGTAATATTACGCGATATTACGTATCATGTAATACGTTACTAAATTTCGTTCATAGGTGATTTCATGGCCCGCACCGGCATTTTGTACTCTGATGTTATGAAAGCAGCCCAAATCGTCGCTGCCGATGGGCGCAATCCCACGGTCGACAATGTGCGCGAAGCGCTGGGCAGCACGGGCAGCAAGAGCACCATCGCACCCTTGCTCAAGCGCTGGAAGGAAGAGTTTCAGGGCACGGGCGCCGTGAAAACGGAGTCAGGCTTGCCGGCCGAACTGATGGAAGCGATGCGCGGCGTCTATGAAAAGCAGCAGCGCGACGTGGCGCAGCAACTGGAAACGGGCATGCAGCAACACCGCGCCGAACTGGACGCCGCGCTGGAAACACTGAAGAAGACGGAAAGCGAACGGTTGAAACTGACGGAGGCGCGCGCCGCCCTCACCCAGGAATTGCGCGCCACCCAGCATGCGCTGGCGCAACTGAAGGAAGAACACCATTTCCGCGCCGTCACCCTGGCCACCCTGCACAGCGACAATGCGGGCCTGACGCAGCGCCTGGCCGACCGCGGCGAGGAAATCGCCGCCCTGAACCGCCAGCTGGCGCAGGTGCGCTCGCAGTTCGACCATTACCAGGAAGCGGCCGCGACCCAGCGCAGCGAGGAACGGGCGCAGGCGCAGCAACGGATCAGCCGTCTGGAGCAGGATAACGCGCAGCTGCAGCAGCGCCTGCAAGGCCAGCAGGCGACCCTGGTGCAGCAGGACATGCGTTTGGCGCAGCTGCAGGCCGAACACACGCGCCTGGCTGATGAAGCGGCCGCCGACCGCGATGCGCTGGCCACCGTGCGTCCCGAGCGCGACCAGTTTGAATTTCAATATTTGCAGGCGGCCGCCTCGGCCGACGCCCTGCTGGCCAAGCTGGACACGGCCTTGCTGGCGCTGAACGACGCCAAGGTGGCGCTGGCTGCACAGGACAGACAGCTCGACATGCTGGCGGAAAATACCCAGGCAGCGCAGCAGCGCGCCGAAGCGCTGGCGCTGGAACGCGACGCCTTGCTGCGCGACAATGCCGGCATGGCGGCAAGGCTGGCACTGCTCATGGATAGCCAGGAGAAACGCGCTGTTTGAGCTTGTCTACATGGTATGGGATCTCTATGACGGTCGCGGAACGGGCCTGGCCAGCGCTCAAGGCTTGCCCCAGTATTTCGCCTGCCAGATGACGGCCGACGGGACGAGTACGCACAGCATTTCACCTTGACACCGATCAACGCGACGCTGCTGGCGCTGGCAACTGAGCAATGAGACATCTTCCGCCGCCGGGAGCTGCAATTTCAAACGGGCACCGTCGCACTGGACAGCCATCGCGGACACCGTGGCGTCGACGTCCGCCAGGATGCGCTCGAGGACGCCATCCAGGCTGCCCTGGTGCCGCTGCTGCGGCAAAGCCGCGCTGCGCGCCACTTTTTACATCTTTTCCTGGATGCCGCCGAGACCAAGCCGTGCCGAGAGTATCAAGCAGGCCGGCGGCGCGCCAGCACCAGGCCGAGCGCCGTATCGGGAAACTTGCGCCATCGCCTGGGCGGCGTGGCACGCACGCGATTCTCGACCGCTGCCAACTGCTCGGCGTCGTCCGCTTTCAGGGTGGACGCCAATAGTTGCTCTTGCCTATGTCTCTCCATGCGATTCGCCCGTGCCTTGGCGGCGTGAATCGCCTTGCGCGAGGATTTACTGTTTTCGCCATAAGTATTGCGGCGGTCTTTGGCGTAACTGAGGTGTTTCTTTTCTTGTGGCGTTTTCATGGGCTACAAACGGCGGTTCAGCACGCTGTCGATATCGTGGGTTTTCAGCTCGGCCTGGACCGCGCCGTCCTGCAGCCAGTAGCCTTCGCTTCCCTGTTGCAGCGCGTCCATGTCGAGCGCGCCCAAGGTTGGCGCGATGGCGCCGGCAAGCAAGGCCGCCGCGTCGTCCCATGCCGCATACAACAGTTTCAGGTACCAGCCGTCGTCGTGGGCAAAGGCGAGAAAGCGGCTGCGCAAGGCGGCAGGCGGCGTGAGCGCGCCACGATGGTCAAGCATCGCGGCCACGTCCGCATCGCCGGGGGCCGGCGGCGCGCCCTGCCAATCGGCCCAGGCGTGGCTGCCCCAGGCATGGATATCTTCATGCGCCAGCGCTGGCAATTGCTGCCGCGCCAGGGTCTGGTAGCCGGCAGGTTTCCTGGGCGTCCCGGCGCTGCCCTTGCGCAGCACGATGCCGTCCGCATGCAGGAGCGCGGGGATGACATCGTTGAATTCGATGCCGGAAGCGACCAGCATGCGCTCGGCCGGGTCGTGCCAGATATACAGATAATGTCTCAAGTATTCGTCCGTTTTGGTTTTGGCGCCGTATTTGCGGCCACGGCGGCGCGTATCAGCGCCTTGAACGCCGCGGCATCGAGATGCTCGCCTTCGTGGATGTCGATGGCCCGGCGCGTGTTGCCGTCCAGGCTGGAATTGAACAGGCCGGCCGGATCGGGCAAGGCGGCGCCCTTGGCGAAGGTGAGTTTCACGGCCAGTTTATACGTTTCGCCCGTGCAAATCATGCCCGCATGCGACCAGACGGGCACGCCGCGCCATTTGACTTCTTCGACCACGTCCGGGTCCGCCTGGTGGATCAGTGCGCGCACGGCGGCCAGGGTCTTGCCGCGCCAGTCCGCCAGCGAGGCGATTTTCGCGTCGATCTGGCTGGCGGGCGATTCCGTGCCTGCCGCTTCCCCGGCGGGCGGCGTACTTGTTGCGGCTTTTTTCATGGTTCACGTCTCCTTCCTGTGCGCTTGTCTTACTGCGCAGGATCGGCCATGCAGTTGGCAAGCGAAGCAATGAATTGGTCGCGCAAGGCCTGGTATTGGGCGTCCGTGGCAAAGTCGCGCGGGTCGGCCGGCTGGTTCAACACGTAGGCGCTGGCGACCGTGCCGCTGGCGGCATGCAGCAGCGTATAGAAACTGATAATGCCCGGTGTCTCCGCGATGCTGGCGTTATTCAATCCTAGCACTTCCACGCCCTGGCGCGCGTCCGTTTTCAGCGGCACCTGATGCGGCGGCTTGCTGCTGGCCGACATCTCCTGCATTTGCGCCACGATGGTCTCGCGGTCGGCGGCAAACTGGCCTGCGGCGCTGCGTTCGATCTTCAGATTCGCGAGGGGCAAGCTGCTCTTGCGGAACAGCATCAGCCGGTAGCCATCGGCCGTCGAGACCCGGCGCTCCCCCGCCGCCATCTTGACGACGCGCGTGGTCGCGCTGGCCGGCAAGCGGTCCTGCGTTTTGAACTGGAACTCGCTGCGGTTGATGCATTGTGCCAGCGGCGCCAGAAGATCGGCCGTGCGGTCCTGGGCGTGGGTGGCCTGCGCGGCGAGCAGCATGGGGATGGCAAGCAAATGGCGGAGTTTCATGGGGTGCAATCATTTCATCGGGTTACAGTGCCGCGAGCATAACCGGCCACGTTGCCAAAAGGCAAATGTTTAGTTTCCATCCTCTAGATACCGTGGGAATAGCTTCTTAATATGAAATTCACCTGGCCCGCGTAGCATTCAAATTGGCAAGGCTCTCATTGTGCAGCGCCTGCCATTTTCCGGCAGAATCATGAATGACATCGCTTTGACCTTGCACCACGGCGCCGCCGTGCCGCCCGCCACGCCACCCGCAGTGCCACTATATTCCGCCAGCGGCCACCGCCTGAAAGCGGCCTTGGGCGCCCTCTTCTTTCCCCGCCAGCGCACGCGTTGGCACGCCTTCCTCGGCAGCATGCCGGGCTTGAACTCGCTGGCGCAGCTGCATCCCTGCCTGCGCTTCAAGATTTACCGCCCATACGCCTCGCGCCGGCTCGGTTGCGCGGATCGCCTGGCCTTGCTGGAAGGACATTACCGCTTCCTGTGGCAAGCGGGTGCGCGTGCGCTGGTCGAACGGGCCGCGCGCGAACCCGTGGTGCTGGCCGCGTTCGACGGCAAAGATGGGGCGCAATACCGTTTGCAGCTGACGGCCATCCACGACAGCTACCGCGAGGGCGAACTGTGCCTGCGCCTGACGCGCGACGACCTGCCCCTGTACCTGGCCAGTTTTTTGTTCGTGCCGCGCGCCGATGGCGTCTCGCTGCAGCTGGGCGCGCTGCAAGGCTTGCGCTCGGAAGCGGGCAAGCTGGCCGTCAAGGACGCCACACGGGCGCTGCACGGTTGTCGTCCGAAAAACCTGATGGTGACGGCCTTGCGCGACTTTGGCGATTTTTTTGCCTGTACCAACCTGTTCTTGATCAGCAACGACAACCGCATCGCCCTGAATGCACGCCGGCGGCGCCATATCGCCGCCGATTACGACCAGGCGTGGCAGGAATTGCATGCCTTGCGCATGCGCGACGGCAATTATCACTTGCCCTGCGCGGCTTACCGCATGCCGGATCTGGCCGGGGTGCCATCGAAGAAACGCGCCGATGCACGCCGGCGCGGCGAATTGCTGCTCGGTATGGCCGCCGACATGCGCGCGCAGCTGGCGGCCATGATCGCCGCACCATCTTGCCAAAACGGCTATCTTGCCAGTGATGCTGTTATGCTGTATTCCCACCAATCACTTTCCTGACGGAATCGACGATGCCTCCACGCTTACGCACCCTGCTGCTGCCCCTCCTGTCCCTGTCCGGCGCCGCCGTGGCCGCGCCCACCCTCGACGCGGCCATGCGGGAACGGGCGGAAACATTGGTGCGTGACGGCAAGCATGCGAGCCTGGTCATCGCCGTGATCGACGGCAAGGACAGCGCCGTGTACGGCTTTGGCCGCGCGCGGCCCGGCGACCAGGGCGTGCCCGATGCCGACACCGTGTATGAAATCGGCTCCGTGACGAAAACCATGACGGGCTTGCTGCTGGCCGACGCCGTCGTGGCGGGCAAGGCGCAACTGGAGCAGCCGGTGGCCGAACTGCTGCCCGCCTACGCCATCCCCGCGCTGGCGGGCCAGAAAATTACCGTGGGCCAGCTGGCCACGCACTTTTCCGGCTTGCCCCGCCTGCCCGCCAACCTGGCGCCGGCGGACATGCGCAATCCCTACGCCGGCTATGGCGAGGCGCAGCTGCGCACCTTTTTGGCCGGCCATGCGCTGGCGCGCGCGCCGGGCGCCGCGTATGAATACTCGAATCTCGCGTATGGCTTGCTGGGCACTGCCCTGGCCACGCAAGCCAACATGTCTAACGAAGAACTGCTGCAAGCGCGCATTTTCCGTCCGCTGGGCATGGCCAGCAGCTCGGCAGTGACGACGCCCGCCCTGCGCGCGCGGCTGGCGCCCGGCCACCTGGCCGATGGCAAGCCGGCCGCGAACTGGGATTTCCAGGCCATCGCGGGGGCTGGCGCCGTGCGTTCCAGCGCGCGCGACATGATTGCCTACATGCAATCGTACATGCGGGCGAGCAGTCCCGCGCAGCAGCTGGCCGTGCAGCCGCACCGGGTATTGGCCGGCGAAGGTGAAGGCGACGGCGTGAAAAAGATCGGCCTGGCGTGGATGCTCGACCAGGTCAAGGGCCAGCCTTTCGCCTGGCATAACGGGCAGACGGGCGGCTATGCCAGCTTTGCCGGCTACACCCTGGACGGCAAGCGGGGCGTGGTGGTGCTGAGCAGCACGGCGCGCGACGTCGACGCCCTGGGCGTGGGCGTGCTGCTGCCCGGCAGCCTGCCGCCGCCGAATGCCCCGGCGCCGAAGGAAATCGCCATCGCCCCGTCCGAACTGGCGCAATATGCGGGCCAGTATGCGCTGGCGCCCACGTTTGTCCTCAGCGTGCGCCAGGGTCCCGACGGCTTGCTGGTGGGCGCCACGGGCCAGCCCGAAGCGCCCGTGTACGCGAGCGCGAAGGACACTTTCTTTTACAAGGTGGTCGAAGCGCAACTGGTGTTCCAGCGCGACGCCCAGGGTGCCATCACGGGCGTCGTCCTGCACCAGAACGGCCAGGCCATGCCGGGCAAGCGCAAACCTTAGCAAAGCGGCAAAAGTGGCATAAAACTCAGGCGCCCTTCATGTTGGCGCCGTATGCTTCCCAGGGCATGCCAGCCATCTTATCCAGTTGCCGGCGTGCATTCGGCCCACCCTGGACAAGGTTCCCATGACACCCACTTTCGCCCTTCTCCCCCTTTGCCTGCTCGGCGGCGCCGCCCTGGCCGAGCCCGTCCTGGACGACGCCGTGCGCCAGCGCGCCGAGGAACTCACGCGCACGGGCATGCTCCCCAGCATTGTCATCGCCGTAATCGACGGCAAGACCAGCGCCGTCTACGGCTTTGGCAGCGTGCATGCAGGCAAGAACACCAAGCCGGGCGCCGACACTGTCTACCAGATCGGTTCCGTCACCAAGACCATGACGGCCTTGCTGCTGGCCGACGCCGTCGTCGAAGGCAAGGTCAAACTCGACGAGCCGGTGGCGGCAGTATTGCCTGGGTACACCATGCCGGCCTTCGACGGCAAGCAGATCAGCCTGCTGGACCTGGCCACGCATTATTCCTCGCTGCCGCGCCTGCCCGACAATTTCGCGCCCAAGGACCCCGCCAATCCGTATGCGGACTACACGGAAGCGAAGCAGCGGCAGTTTCTCGCCGCCTACCATCTGCCCCGCGCGCCGGGCACCAAATTTGACTACTCGAACATCGGCTATGCCGTGCTGGGCACGGCCCTGGCCGCACAGGCCGGTACCAGCTATGAAGCGCTGCTGCAAAAGCGCATCGCCGTGCCGCTGGGCATGCGCTCGACGTCGAACACGCCCACGCACGGCATGCTGGCGCGCCTGGCGCCCGGTCATTTGCTGTCGGGCGAGCCGACACCCGCCTGGGATTTGAACGTGGTGGCGCCGGCCGGCGGCGTGTATTCGAGCGCGCGCGACATGGTTGCCTACCTGCAAGCGTACATGTTCAAGCCGCTGCGCCCGTATGCGCTGGCGCTCAAGCCGCAGCGGCAGCTGGCACCGGACAGCGAGACGAAAATCGGCCTGGCGTGGCTGCTGGAGCAGCGGCAGGGTCAAAGCTACGCCTGGCACAGCGGCCAGACGGGCGGCTACACCAGCTATGCGGCGTTCACGACGGACGGCAAGCGGGGCGTGGTGGTGTTGACGAACGCGGCGCGCGATATCGACGCGCTGGGCTTATCCGCCCTGCTGCCCGGCACGCCCTTGCCGCCGCTGAAAAAGCCGCCGGCCGCCATCGAATTGCCGCGCGCCGCGCTGGCCGAGTACGTGGGCGAGTATCCATTGGACAAGGATTTCACGTTGACGGTGACCTTGGGCAAGCATGGCCTGGAAGCGGCAGGCACGGGCGTCGGCTCAGCCCCCTTGTTTGCCAGCGCGAAAGACGCGTTTTTCTTCCGCGCCATCGAGGCGGACCTGGCCTTTACGCGCGATGCGGCGGGCAAGATCGCCGGCGCCGTGCTCACGCAAGGCGGACAGGACGTGGTCTTGCCGCGCAAGCAGTAAAACCTAGGCTGCCGGGTCCTGCATGAATTGCTCGACCCGGGCGATGAATTGCGCCTTGCTGCGCGTGCGAAATTCACCGAGGAAGGCGTCGCTGCCCTGGACGATCTTGCCGTGGCGGTCGTATGCCACCTTGCCCATTTCCAGCACGAACTCACCCTGCGGATCGTCTTCCGGCTCGAAGTGCGAATTGAAGCAGTAACCGCTGTCGCGGCAGCTGCCCCACAGCAGCAGCGCGCTGCTGAACCATTGCATGGTGTCGGGCCCCGGCTCCACCTCGAACAGGGTGTTGACGGTGATGTGCCAGCCGCCCGGGACGCGCAGCGGCTGCAAGGGATAGGGAAAGCGTGGCTGTTTCATGGGGGCGATGGCAAGCGGCGGCTTGCGTAAAAGGCGAGGAAGTCCAAGGCCGGCAGCGCTTTGGCAAACAGCCAGCCCTGGCCGAATTCGACCTTGCGTTCCAGCAAATAATCGGCTTGTTGCTGCGTTTCGATGCCTTCGGCCACGATCAGCATGTTCAGAGTGCGCGCCATGGCGATGATGTGCGGCGTGACGCTGCTGGTGGCCGCGTCCGTGCCGATGGTGTCGACAAAGGATTTGTCGATTTTCAAGGCGTCAAGGGGCAGGTTTTGCAGGCTCGACAGGCTGGAATAACCGGTGCCGAAGTCGTCGATGGCCACGGCGTGGCCCCGTGCCCTGGCTTTTTCGATGGTGGCGCGGGCCGCTTCCACGTTGATGAAGCCCCGTTCCGTCGCCTCCAGCCAGATTTGCTGCGCCTCGATGCCCGTGCCGGCCAGCGCCCGTTCGAGCACGTCGAGCACCCTGCCCGTTTCGATGTCGCTGGCGCACAGGTTGATGGCGATGTGCAGTTCGCGGTCGGCCAGCAGCGCGGCGCGCATGTCGGCGATGACGCAGGCGATCACCTGGTCCGTGATGGGCAGGATCAGGTCGCTTTCCTCGGCCACGGGGATGAACAGGTCGGGTCGTATCATGCTGCCGTCGGGACGGCGCCAGCGTATCAGCGCCTCGGCGCCCACGCACACGCCCGTGTCGAGCGCGATGATCGGTTGATAATGAACAAAGAATTCGCGCCGCTCGACCGCCGTTTCCAGTTCGCCGCGCAAGGACAGCCGGCGGCGCGACAGCCAGATGACGATGCCGACGATGAAGGCGGCCATCAGCAGGCCCAGCGGCAAGAGCAGCAGCTGTTCGCGCCGCAGCCTGTCGTTGAGCTTGCTGCGCGGCTCGATCATGACGGCCGTCAAGCCATCGCGGTACAGCGTCGCATGGATGTGGCCGTCCGCCGCTGGCTGGCCGGCGAGCAGGGCCTGCACCACGGCCGGGTCGGGATGATGGAGGGTGTCGAGCACGCCCTGCTTGCCGATGGCCACGGCCATCTGGATATCGCTGTCGACGATGACGTCGGAAAAGCGTACGGGATCGATCAGCACCTTGTAGGCGCGGTGGGACAGCCCCACCATGCGCTTGCCGCCGCTGACGACGGGCCGCAGGTTGAAATCGATGCCCATGCCGTTGGCCAGGGTGAAACCGGCAGGCGTGACGGCGATGCGCGCTTCTTCGATGCCCGTGGACGTGCATTTGAGCAAGCCATTTTCCACGTAGCCGATATCGTCGATGCTGCGCGTGGTGACGGTGATGCGGCGCAACTGCTGGATATGCGCGTCCGAACACGGCGCCAGGTGCAGCGCATCGGCGCTGCGCAAGGCGAGCCCGGCCGACGCGATGGAGCGGTGGGCGCGCTCGAGCGCGTAGCCGGCCAGCAGGCGCAGGCGTTCCTGCTCGCCCTGCTCGGCGCGCACGGACGACAAATAGAAGGCCAGGCTCAGGGGGGCGGCCACGCCGATGACGGCGACCAGCACGCTGGTCACGATAATGCGTTTTCTGCGCATGCTACTCCCTGCGGTAGTTATATGATTGCCATGTATTTCTCGATGGCATCATATTACAAGTGCGGGCGGCGCACGCGCATCTTGCTGAACAGTTACACTTTTTCCAGCGGCCGCGCCAGCACGAACACCAGCGCCGCCACCACGGCCGCCAGCCCGCCAGCCAGATACAGCACGCTGGCAAAGCCGTCGATGAAAGCGTGGCGCGCCGCTTCCTGCGCCACGGCTTGCAGCGCGGGCGGCAGCTGGCCGAAGGCGTCGGCCGCGTTGCCGGCGACGATGCGCCCGATCATCTCGGGCGAGGCTTTCAAGCCATGCAGCCACGCCAGTTGCTCGAACGAGGCGGCCGTGCGCATGGCCAGCACGGCGCCCAGCGCGCCCACGGCCAGCACGATGCCGACGAAGCGCGTGGTGGTGCTGATGCCGGAACCCATGCCCGTGCGTTCGCGGGGGATGCAGGCGAGGATGGCCTTCTGGGTCGTGCCGTTGAGTAATCCTGCGCCCGCGCCCGTGACGACCATGCCGGCTGCCACCCAGCCGTACTGCAGGCTGGCGGCGGCCAGCGCCGTGGCGACGTTGCCCACGGCGACGATCAGCAAGCCCGTCACCAATATGCCGCGGTCGTCCAGCACCCGCATGGCGCGCGGCGCCAGCCTTGACAACACCACCATGGCGACGGCGAACGGCAGCATGGCGCAGCCGGCCAGCACGGCGGAAAAGCCGAAGGCGTTCTGCAGGTACAGCGGCAAGAAGGTCATCATCACTTGCGCGGCGATGGCGTAGCCGAACATGCCCAGCACGGCGCCGACGAACACGCGCCGGCCAAACAGCGATAAATCGACCATGGGCGCGCGCTGGCGCCGTTCCACCAGCACGAACACTACCAGCAGCGCCGCGCCGGCCGCAAAGCGCAGCATGGTGGCATGGCTGGACCAGCCCGCCACGCTGGCGTCGATCAAGCCCCATATGATGCAGAACAGGCCGGCGGAAAACAGCAGTGCGCCCAATGGATCAAAACTGGCGTTGGAAGCGTCCTTCGATTCGTCCACGTGCCTGCCTACCAGCCACATCAATATGGCGACGACGGGCAGGTTCAGGTAGAAAATCCAGCGCCAGTTGATGACGCTCGTAACGAGGCCGCCCAAGAGCGGCGCCACCGTCATGGCCACGCCCATGGCCGCGCCCCACACGGACCAGGCGCGCGCCCTCTCCTTTTCCGCATGAAAGGTGTGGCCGATGACGGCCAGCGCGGACGTGAGCAGCAGCGCGGCACCGAGTCCCTTGACGGCGCGCGCCACGTTGAGCACGAACGGCGTCCACGCCAGGCCGCACAGCAGCGAGGCCAGCGCGAACACGGCCAGGCCATACAGCATCACTTTGCGCCGTCCCAGGCGGTCGGCGATGCTGCCGGCCGGCAACAGGAACGAGGCAAACGCCAGCATGTAGGCGCTGACCACCCATTCCACGTCGACGAAGCTGGCGTTGAGCGAGCGGGCGATCGACGGCAGCGAGACGGCGACGACGTTGGTGTCGAGCATGATCAGCGCGCACACGCCCGAGCAGGTATAGAGGGTCCAGTTGGTATTCTTCATGCCTGTATTTTAAGCAGGCTGCTGTTATTTCCTGTTATAAGACAAGCGCCTTATAATTTACCCATGGTGAATACAGACAAAGACATGGAATTGCGGCATTTCCGCTGCGTGCTGGCCGTGGCGCACAGCCTGCACTTCGCGCGGGCGGCGGCGGAACTCGGCATTTCGCCGCCCGCGCTGACCAAGCAGGTGCAGGAAACGGAGCAGCTGCTGGGCACGCGCCTGTTCCAGCGCAGCAAGCGCGCCGTGTCCTTGACGGCGGCCGGAGAACTGTTCGTGCTGGAAGCGGCGCGCGCGCTGGAGCAGCTGGCGCAGGCGCAGGACGTGGCGCGCCGGGCGGGACGGGGCGAACTGGGACGGCTGGAAATCGGCTACGTGGCTTCGGCCGCATACTCAGGCGTGCTGCAGGGACAGTTTGCGCAGTTTCGCGCCAGCCACCCCGGCATCCGCATCGGCGCGCGCGAATACGCGATGGATGCCCTGCCCGGCTTGCTGGACCAGGGCAGAGTCGACCTGGCCTTCGTGCGCCCGCCCCTGCACTTGCCGGACGGACTGGACAGCGTGGTGTTGCTGCGCGACCGCTTCGTGCTGGCCGTGCAGGCCGACAGCCCGCTCGCCGGGGTCAACGCGGCTTCACCGGCCGCGCTGGCGCAGCAGGCGTTCATCGTGCCAGAACAGGAATTGGGAACATTGGAGGTGAGCCGGCGCGGCGGCTTTGCGGCGCAGGTGGTGTCGCGCCCGGGCAGCCTGGTGGCCGTGCTGACGGAAGTGTCGCTGGGCGTGGGCTGCGCCATCGTGCCCCACTCCGTGATGGCCAGCGTGCAATTGCCCGGCGTGGTGTTCCGCGAACTGGCAGCGCCGCAGATCAGCTCGGAAATCGCCGTGGCCTTCCGCCGCCACGAACAGGCGCCCGCCGCGCGCGCCTTCATCGCCCAGCTGCGCGCGGCGGCGCTGGCTTAAGGTCAAGCGCCTTTCAATACCGCCACGGCGTAGGTGCAGGCCGTAGTCGTTTCATTCCTAAACACGCAGTCGGCCGGCGGACCCAGTTCCAGGCAGTCGCCCTCGTCCAGCACGTGGCGGGTCTCCCCTTCGATGAAGACGAGGCTGCCGCTGAGCGCCCAGATCAGCTGGCGCCGCGCCACGTAGGCGGCGGCCGGCATGGCCACCACGGCGCCCGGCGGCAAGGTAATGTGCACGAGGTCGAGCGGCATGTCGGACGCGGGCGACACGTGGCGCCGCACATAGCCGCTCTGCGGGTCGACCCACACGGGCTGCTCAAGCTTGCGCAGCAAGCGTCCCTCGCGCATTTCCGCGCGGGCGATCAGTTCGGACATGCTGAGGCCGAAGGCGCCCGACAGGCGCGCCAGCAAGGTGGCCGTGGGGCTGCAATCGCCGCGCTCCACCTTGTGCACCATCGCGCGCGACACGCCCGAGCGGGCCGCCAGGTCCGTCAGCGACCAGCCCAGGCTTTCCCGCTCGAGGCGCACCCGGGCCCCGATGCGCTGGTTCAATTCGTCTGGTTTAGTGGACATATATCGGGTTCCATTCGGATTTTATTGGACAAGGCGTGGGCGGCACTCTATTATTTGTCCATTATAGTAGACGACTAGCAAGGAGATCAACATGCACATACGCGATGCCCACGCGGGCGATATCGAGGCCATCACGGCCATCTACAACGATGCCGTCAGCCATACCCTGGCCATCTGGAATGAACGGACAGTCGATGCGGCCAACCGCGCCGCCTGGCTGGCCGACCGCGAGCGGGCCGGCTATCCCGTGCTCGTCGCCATCGATGCAGAGGAAAAGGTGGCTGGCTACGCCTCGTTCGGCGACTGGCGCCCGTTCGAGGGTTTCCGCCATACGGTCGAGCATTCCGTGTATGTGCGCGCCGACAGCCGTGGCGCCGGGGTCGGCAAGGCCTTGATGGGGGAACTGATTATGCGGGCGCGCGGCCTGGGCAAGCATGTGATGGTGGCGGGCATCGAGGCGGGCAATGCCGGCTCGATCGCCCTGCACAAGCAGCTGGGCTTCGAGGAAGTGGGTTTGATGCGCCAGGTGGGCACCAAGTTCGGCGCCTGGCTGGACCTGGCGTTCTTGCAGCTGCAACTCGATGCGCGCAGCGATCCGGACGACATCGCGCCGGCCGGTTGAGGTCAAACAGACGTCAAGGATCAATCTCCGGCGGCGGGCGGCGCAGCGCCATATGTTCCCACACGGCCACCAGTACCAGCACGCAGCTCGTGATGCAGGCCAGGATCAAGGGCGAATACAGGCGGCCGTAGGCCATCGGGATCAGCGCCAGAATGATCAAAATGCCCAGCAGATGCGACAGCGGCGGCGCGGTGCGGTCGCTGCTGACCCATTTGAATAGCGCATTGCCCAGCAGATACAGGATCGGGCCGCCCAGCAAGGCGCTGATGCCGGCGAAGCTTGCTTCATCCGGATGCACGAGGGCCAGTTCATCGGCCACGGCACTGACGATCACGCCGCCCACGATCAGCACGTGGATATACGTGTAAGCCTTGCGGGCGATGCGGCCCGGGTCCTTCGAGTGGGCGATGCGGTGGTGGCCCGCTTCGGCGCCCGTGTCGAAATAAATCCACCACATGGCGATGCTGCCGACCAGAGCAGACAAGAAGCTCAGCCAGTTGCCGGCCGTCCATTCCAGGCCCGCGAACGTGGCGCCCGTCACCAGCAAGGATTCGCCCAGGGCGATGATGACGAACAGGCCGCAGCGTTCGGCCATGTGGCTGCCATCGACGTCCCAGTCGGCCGTCGTCGAGCGGCCCAGGCCCGGCATGCCGAACAGCATCCATGGTCCGGCCAGGTCGATCAGCAGGGCCGCGGCCCACCAGAAGATGCGCTGCTCGGGCGACGCGATGCCGCCGGCGATCCAGAAGATGCCGGAGAGCACGGCCCACAAGGCGATGCGCTGGAAATTGCGGCGGCGCGCCAGCGCTTCATGGCGCACGGCCCACCAGGCGAACAGGGGACGGCCCACCTGCATGGCGACATAGGCGCCCGCAAAGCCCAAGCCCCGCGTGCCGAACGCTTCCGGTATCGAGGCCGACATGATGAGCCCGCCCAGCATCAGCGCAAACAGGCTGATGCGCACGGGAATGCGCTCGGGGTCGAGCCAGTTGGTGATCCACGAGGTGAAGATCCACACCCACCAGACGGCCATCAGCAGCAAGCCCGTCTGCAGCCAGCCCATGGCGCTCAGGTGCGCCAGCAAGCCGTGCGACAGCTGCGTCACGGCAAACACGAACACGAGATCGAAGAACAGCTCGATCATGCCCACCTTGCCGCTGTCCAGCCCGCCCCGCGTGCGCAACAGCGATTTACTTAATTCCATAGCGACTCTTTCATTCATGCTTGATTAAAACGGTACGTCCCGGGTGGGTATTTATAACTTTACTGGCGTCAACAAGGGCAAGCCGGCGAAGTGGGCGGCCAGGTTATCGACGACCAGTTGACCCATCGCATGGCGTGTTTCCACGGTCAGGCTGCCCACGTGCGGCGTGAGCACGACGTTGGGCAAGGCGCACAAGACGTCTGGCACGCGCGGTTCGTCCGCAAACACGTCGAGGCCGGCCGCGCCCAGGTGGCCATCCTGCAAGGCGGCGATCAGGGCGTCTTCGTCGATCAGGGCGCCACGGGCGATATTGATCAGGGTGCCTTGCGGCCCCAGCGCGTCCAGCACGGTGCGGTCGACGATCTTGCGCGTGGCCGGCGTGCCCGGCGCGCAGACGATCAAATAATCGCTTTCCTGCGCCAGGGCCAGCAAGGACTCCGCGCGCGGCACGTCGGTGCCGGCAATGGCGCGCGGCTGGAAGTAGCGCACATGGATGCCGAAGGCGGCCAGGCGCAGCGCGATGGCTTGCCCGATCTGGCCGAAACCGAAGATGCCGGCCGTCTTGCCGCGCAAGGTAGATGCGGGGACGATGGCCTCGCGGCGTTCCCAGCCCCCATCGCGCACGAAACGGTCGAGTGCCACGACATGCCGCGCGCTGGCCAGCAGCAAGGCCAGCGCCATGTCGGCCACGTCGTCCGTCAGCACGTTCGACGTGGTGGTAACGGCAATGCCGCGCTCGCGCGCCACGTCGAGCGCCACGCCATCGAGGCCCACGCCATTGACGGCAACGATTTCCAATGCGGGCAGCAGGCCCATGTCGGCCGCGTTCAAGCCCAGCGCGCCCGTCGTGACGACGGCGCGGATGGCCGGCGCCCGCTCGGCCAGCCAGGCGTGGCGTTCATCCGCCGGCACTTGCCAGGCATGGTGGCAGGTATATTGCTGTTCCAGCTGCGCGTTGACGGCAGCCGAGGGACTGGGGGCGAGGATGAGGAGTTCGGGTGGCATGGGCGTCCTGGGTCGTGTCGACAAGATATGCAGACGCAACTTAGCATATTTGAGACCCAGCCGGGGATGGCATACCCTAATACGCCCCCTAAAACCCTGCACGCCGCGCGGTCTTTGCCTGCGTCGGGCTGTCCGATTCGGCCGTAGGTCGGCTTAGCCCAACGGGCGTAAGCCGACAAGCGCTGCCACGCAGCCTGTCAGATTACGCTGCGCTAATCAGACCTACAACTGCACGCTGAGTGGTCTTTGCCTGCGTGGAGCCACCCGATTCCATCGTAGGTCGGCTTAGCCCAACGGGCGTAAGCCGACAAGGTGCCGCCACGCAACCTGTCAGATTACGCTGCGCTAATCTGACCTACAACTGCACGCCGCGCGGTCTTTGCCTGCGTCGGGCTGCCCGATTCCGCCGCAGGTCGGCTTAGCCCAACGGGCGTAAGCCGACAAGGCGCCGCCACGCAGCCTGTCAGATTACGCTGCGCTAATCTGACCTACAACTGCACGCCGCGCGGTCTTTTCCTGCGTGGAGCCACCCGATTCCATCGTAGGTCGGCTTAGCCCAACGGGCGTAAGCCGACAAGCGCCGCCACGCAGCCTGTCAGATTACGCTACGCTAATCTGACCTACATAGCATTCAATCCGGCTCAACCAGGGCAAGGCACGCGTTTGATCTTGCCGCCCGTCTTGAACGGATCGGCGCCCGCGCCCGGGTTCGCATCCATGCCAAAGCACGTGGCACCGCCGGGGTTGACGACGCGCGTGGCAGGACGCCCGTCGGCCGTCAGGTATTCCTCTACGCGGATGACGGGGCCGCCGCGCCAGGCGGAGGCGACCTGTTTCTGGAACGCGCTGTCGCCTGTGAGGTCGGCCGCGGCCAGCCAAGGCTGTTGTTGCTTGAGTTCGCCGCGCAAAGCCTTGTCGGCGGCGCCCGCAGCCAGCCTGGCGCGGGTGCGCAAATCGGGGCCAGCTGGCGCGTTCGGGGGCGCGGCGGACAATTCCTCGGCGGGCATGGTGATGGCTTCTGCTGTCACGGGCGGCATGTCAGGCACGACGGACGGAACCTGAGCCCGCGCGCGCGGCACGGGAATCAGCATGGGTGGCGGCATGGCCATCGGCGGCGCCGGCGGCGCGGGCCGGGGCGGCAGCAAGGTCATGAAGGCCACTTCCGTATATTGCTTGAGCTGCCGCGCCGGCAGCAGGAGGAAGTACAGGCCCAGCGCATGCATGGCCAGGATCAGGGCGACGGCCGCGCCTTTGAAGCTCAAGCCGCCCCGTAGGCGCATGGAAGCGGACTGTAGATGGCGGTGCAATGGCATGCGGTTTCCTGTGGGCGCCGGGCGCGATGGCTTATTTTAGCGAAACTTGACCATAGGCATTAATAAATCCACAAGGTATCGCCTGGCGCGCCTTTTCTCGCCAGATTCCGGCACCTTGGGGCATCGGATGTTGCACAAATAACGACTTTTTCATCGCTTGCTCACACTTTCCCACGCGCCGTGCCACGCTGGAATATAATGATAATCATTCTCATTAATATCCAGATAACTCCATGCGCACCTTCCACCTCGTCCCTACCCCGTTCGCCCTGGCCGCCTTCCTGCTGGCCAGCGCCGCCGCCCACGCGCAAACCAGCACCGCAGCAGCGGCCGGCGACGCGCCAACCATGCCGACCGTGGTCGTGAATGCCTCGGCCGACGCGTCGGCGCAAGGACTGTCGAAAGCGTATGCGGGCGGCCAGGTGGCGCGCGGCGGGCGCATGGGCATCCTCGGTGCCGTGGACATGATGGACTCGCCATTCGGCAGCACCAGTTATACACAGCAATTCATTGCCGACCAGCAAGCGCGCAGCGTGGGCGACTTGCTGCAAAGCGATGGCGCCGTGCGCATGTCTCGCGGTTACGGCAACTTCCAGGAAGTGTATGTGATCCGCGGCTTCGCCCTCGATTCGGACGACGTGGCTTACAACGGTCTGTACGGCGTTCTGCCCCGCCAATATGTCTCGCCGGAATTACTCGAGCGCGTGGAAGTGTTCCGCGGCGCCAGCGCCTTCCTCAACGGCGCGGCGCCGGGCGGCAGCGGCATCGGCGGCGCCATCAACCTGATGCCCAAGCGCGCCGGCAACACGCCGCTGACGGAATTGACCGTGGGCGTGGAATCGGGCGGCCACGCCTACGCGGCCATCGACGTGGCGCGCCGCTTCGGCGAGCAGCAGGAATTCGGCGTGCGCGTGAATGCCGCCAAGCGCCAGGGCGAAACCGGCATCCAGCGCGAAGACCACGACGTGGGCATGTTCTCGGTCGGCCTCGACTACCGGGGCCGCGGCTACCGCCTGTCGGCCGACGCCGGCTACCAGAATTTCGATTTGACGGCGCCGCGCCCTTCCATCAACACGGGCAGCCTGACGGCCTTGCCAGGCGCACCCGATGCGTCGAAGAACTTTGCCCAGCCGTGGAGCTATTCGAAGGAGCATGACGTGTTCGGCACGGCGCGCGCCGAAGTCGACCTCGCCAAGGATGTCGTAGCCTGGGCCGCGTTCGGCAGCCGCTCGACGAAGGAAGCGAACAGCCTGGCCCAACCGACGTTGAGCGCGCTCAATGGCGATGCCAGCGTGTACCGCTTCGACAATGCCCGCAAGCAGGAAATCCGCACGGGCGAACTGGGCGTGCGCGGCAAGCTCCATACCGGCGCCGTCCGCCACACCTTGGTGGCCAGCTGGTCCGGTCACTGGAACGAGGCGAAGAATGCGTATGCGATCAGCGATTATGCGGGCTTGCCGACGAATATCTACCATCCGCTGGACGTGGCCATGCCGCCCACCCTGCCCGCGAACTCGGGCGGCGTGATGAACGACCCACGGCTGACACAAAAAACTATCCTCAACAGCTACGCCGTGGCCGATACCATGGCCTTCCTCGACGACCGGCTGCTGCTGACCGTGGGCCTGCGCCGCCAGCAGATCCGCGATGCGGCATATGCCTACGGCACGGCCGTGCAATATTCCAGCTATGACAAGAGCGCCACGACGCCCGTGGCCGGCATCGTCTACAAGGCCGGCAAGAACGTGTCGGTCTACGCCAACTACATCGAAGCGCTGGTCAAGGGTCCCGTTGCCAGCGGCACCTACTTCGATGGCAAGGAGAACCAGCTGGTCAGCAACCATGGCGAAGTCTTCGCGCCCTACAAGTCGAAGCAGAAGGAAATCGGCATCAAGTACGACGGCGGCAGGCTGGGCATGAGCGCCGCGCTGTTCTCGACCGCCAAGCCCTTGCCGGCCGTGGTCGGCTCGCGCGCCACCTTGTCGGGCGAACAGCGCAACCAGGGCCTGGAACTGTCCGTCTTCGGCACGCCGATGGCGGGCGTGCGCCTGCTGGGCGGCCTGACCTGGCTCGATACGGAACAGCGCAAGACCGACAAGCCGGCCAACAATGGCAAGAACGCCATCGGCGCGCCAAAAACACAGGTCAGCGTGGGCGGCGAATGGGACGTGCCCGGCGCGCCAGGCTTGAGCCTGAATGCCCGCACCGTCTACACCTCGACGCAGTATGCGGATCTGGCCAACAGCAAACAGTTGCCGTCCTGGACCCGCGTCGACATCGGCGCGCGCTACCTGACGCAGGTGGCGGGCCATGACGTGACCTTGCGCGCGCGCATCGACAACGTGGCCGACCGCAGCTACTGGGCCTCGGCCGTCTCCTCGTTCGATGCGGGCAGCCTCGTGCTGGCCGCGCCGCGCACCTTCGTCGTGTCGGGCAGCGTGGCGTTTTAAGCGGACCGACGCGAAGCTGCCCCTTCCCCGGGCAGCTTCGCGTGCGCGCCTGTGCCAACGGCCGGATTTGGGCGACAATGCCCGCATGAAACTCCCTGCCCTCCTGTTATTGCTGTGCCTGTCCCTGCCCGCCGCTGCCCAAAAGCAGGCCGGATGCCCGTATGCCGCCTGGAAAAGCGGCTTCAAGGGCGATGCGCGGGCGCAAGCCACCTGTCTGCTGCGCCCCGTGAAACTGTATGCGCGTCTGGGCGACAGCGCGCCGCTGCCGGCCTTTCTTGCCGCCCACGTCGGCCAGCGCACGGGCATCGTCCCCATCGCCCTGCGCGCCTGGCTGGCGGAACAAGGCATCGCCGAGGCGGACGCGGGCGGCGCCGTCGATGCACCGCTGTCGCGCGCCGTGGGCCGGCTGGCCGCGCCCATGGCCCGCTATTTCGTCATCCACGACACCAGCTACCCGAATTTCTTGTTAGAAACTATTCCCGATCACATCAACGACGCCAGCTGGGATTTCAACGACTTCAGCTTGCGCAATCCGGCGCTGGGCGGCGGTCCGAAAGGCCATGTCTACGTGAACCGCCTCGGCGATTCATTGGCCGTGCGCGACTTTGGCACGGCCAGCTATGCCAGCAAGCTGGAAAAGGACAAGCCGTCGCTGACGGGTCTGTTCCTGCACGTGGAACTGGTGCAGCCGCGCAACTCCGTGCCCGGCGGCGGCAAGGGCAACGACGGCCTGGCGCCCGATCCCGGCTTTACGCCGGCCCAATACGACCGCCTGGCCCTGCTGTATATCGCCGCCAGCGTGCGCAAGGGCACGTGGCTGATTCCCGCCTTCCACGCCGTGCTCGATACGGGCTTTGCGAACGGTCATGACGACCCGCAAAACTTTTCGCTGGAGCAATGGGATGCGGCCCTCAGCCATTTGAGCGCCGTCATGACAGGCGCCCACGCGTCAAATTGAACGCCACCTGCGCGCCGATTTGGAGGATACTTTAGCTCCCGCCTTGCATCGCGCGGATGCCGGGATGTCGATGGGGAGCCGCGATGACCTATGCCTCTGACCAGAAAATGCTTGCGCTGGACATGCCCGCCCGCACGCGGCGCATCTTCAGCATGCGCGATGCCGTGCTGACGCAGTGGGAGCACGAGGTGCGCGCCAAGGTACGCGGCGCCGATGCCTTGCTCACGCCCATCCTCATCAACACCTTGCCCGCCTTCTTCGACAACCTGGCCGAAGCGCTCACGCCAGGCTACCCGCGCGACGACGCCACCAGCAACACCAACGCGCCTGCCGTGCATGGCAACGAACGGGCGCGCATGACCAGCTATGGCCCGGAACAGGTAATTCAGGAATACCAGATTTTCCGCGACTGCTTCGCCGCCGCCGCGCTGGAGGCGGGCGTGCCGCTGCGGCGAAAGGACTGGAAGGTGATCAATGCCTCGATCGATACGGGCATCCGCGAAGCCATCCTGGAATTTACCGCCATGCACGAAAGTTTTCAGCGCCGCATCGCCGCCGGGCTGTCGCACGACATGCGCAATCCCCTGTCCGTCATGCTCAACAGTGCACAGCTGCTGCAGCGGCGCGCGCAACAGCCGGACGTGGCGGCGCTGGCGCTGAAAATTATCGAGCACGGCAAGCGCCTCGACGACATGATCCAGGAATTGCTCGATACGCTCAGCTACCACCGGGGACAAAAGCTGCCCCTCGTCCTGCGGCGCCTCGACGTACTGCCGCTGGCACGGCAGGTTGCCGACAGCGTCAATATCGGCCATCCGGGCAAATGCATGGTCAGCGGCACCTCCGTGACGGGCTGGTGGTGCGAAAATTCGCTGCGCCGTGCCCTGGAAAACCTCGTCGTCAATGCCGTCAAGTATGGCGACGACGGTCCCATCCATATTCATATCGACAGTTTGCGCGAACGCATGATCTTGAGCGTGCACAACACGGGCAGCAATATCGCGCAAGACCAGACGCAGCGCATCTTCGAATACCTGCGCCGCGAGCACGAAGGCAACGCGCCCGGCTGGGGCATCGGCCTGCCCTTCGTGCAAAACGTGGCGGAAAGCCACGGCGGCAGCGCGCTGGTCGACAGTGCGCCGGAAACGGGCACCACGTTTACCATCGACCTGCCGATCGATTGCCGGCCCTTCGTCACGCCAGGCGCCTGACCTCACCTGCCCTGCGCCCCATCTGCCGGCAAAATCGCTGCCGTAGCGCACCAAAGCGGTGCGGATGACGGTTTTACGCCACAAAAGTGGTCATTTTTTACATACTTTCGGGCGTGCGCCATTGGCACGCTTCCTGCTGAGCTATAGTCAGACACGGCTCAAGGGAAATCACAACATGGCAAATTTTTTCAATGAAATGACTGCAGATGACGTGGGTACGGACAGCAAGGTACGTGAACACTATCGTGAATTCAACAACTGGCTGGAACAGCAATCGCCCGAGACCATCGCCCGCAAGCGGGCCGAAGCCGACCTGACGTTCCGCCGCGTCGGCATCACGTTCGCCGTCTACGGCGACGATGCCGGCACGGAACGCCTGATTCCGTTCGACACCATCCCCCGCATCATCCCCGCTGCCGAATGGGCGCAGATGCAGACGGGCCTGATCCAGCGCGTGCAAGCCTTGAACATGTTCATCCATGATATCTATCATGAACAAAACATCATCAAGGCGGGCATCATTCCCGCCGAGCAAATCTACAAGAATGCCCAGTACCGCCCGGAAATGCAGGGCATTGCCGTCGCTTCCGACATCTATGCGCACATCGCCGGCGTCGACATCGTGCGCGCGGGCCAGGGCGAATTCTATGTACTGGAAGACAATCTGCGGGTGCCGTCCGGCGTATCCTACATGCTGGAAGACCGCAAGATGATGATGCGGCTGTTCCCGGAACTGTTCGCGCGCAACCGCATCGCGCCCGTCGACCATTACCCGGACATGCTGCTCGACAACCTGCGCTCCGTCGCGCCCATGGGCGTCGATGACCCGACGGTCGTCGTCATGACGCCCGGCATGTACAACTCCGCCTACTTCGAGCACGCTTTCCTGGCCCAGCAGATGGGCGTGGAACTGGTCGAAGGCAAGGATTTGTTTGTCAACGACAATTCCGTCTACATGCGCACCACGCGCGGGCCCAAGCGCGTCGACGTCATTTATCGCCGCGTCGACGACGATTTCCTCGACCCGCTGGCCTTCCGCTCCGATTCCTCGCTGGGCGTGCCGGGCCTGCTGTCCGTCTACCGCGCGGGACGGGTCACCCTGGCCAACGCCATCGGCACGGGCGTGGCCGACGACAAGTCGATCTACCCCTTCGTGCCCGACATGATCAAATTCTACCTGTCGCAGGAACCGATCCTCAACAACGTGCCCACGTACCAGTGCCGCAAGGCGGCCGACCTGTCCTACGTGCTGGCCAACTTGCCGAAACTCGTCGTCAAGGAAGTGCATGGCGCGGGCGGCTACGGCATGCTGGTGGGGCCCGCGTCGAGCCTGGCGCAGATCGAGGATTTCCGCCAGCGCCTGCTGGCCAATCCGGACGGCTACATCGCCCAGCCGACCTTGGCCCTGTCCGCCTGCCCCACGTATGTCGAGGCCGGCATCGCGCCGCGCCACATCGATTTGCGTCCGTTCGTGCTGTCCGGCAAGACGATTTCCATGGTACCGGGCGGCTTGACCCGCGTGGCGCTCGGCGAAGGCTCGCTGGTGGTCAATTCTTCGCAGGGAGGCGGCACCAAGGATACCTGGGTACTGGAAGCCACATTATCAGAAGAAAAAGCAGCTTTTGCAGGAGAGAAAACATGCTGAGCCGCACTGCCGATCATTTGTTCTGGATGGCCCGCTACACGGAGCGGGCGGAAAATACGGCGCGCATGCTCGACGTCAACATGCAAACGTCCATGCTGCCCCAGTCCGAGCAGGACGCGGAGCAAGGCTGGCGCGCCACCCTGGGCATTTCCGAGCTGCAAAGCGCGTACGACCACCAATATGGCCGCTTCCATACGCGCGACGTGCTCGACTTCATGGTGCGCGACCCGAACAACCCCTCGTCCATCCTGGCCTGCCTGACGGGTGCGCGCGAAAACGCCCGCGCCGTGCGGGGGACGTTGACGACGGAAGTGTGGGAAATCCAGAACGCCACCTGGCTCGACATGCAGAAGCGCCTGAAAAGCAATCTGCTGGAAACGGACCCCAGCGCCTTCTTCGAATGGGTCAAATACCGCTCGCATCTGTCGCGCGGCGTGACCCTGGGCACCATGCTCAAGGACGAAGCCATCCACTTCATTCGCCTGGGCACCTTCCTCGAGCGGGCCGACAACACGGCGCGCATCCTCGACGTGAAGTTCCATGGCGCGCGCGACACCTCCAAGGACATCACCCAGCGCGACTTTTACTACTGGGCCGCCCTGCTGCGCTCCGTGTCCGGCTTCGAGATCTACCGCAAGGTCTACCGCGACGTGATCACGCCGGCGCGCGTGGCGGAATTGCTGATGCTGCGCGGCGACATGCCCAGGTCGCTCCTTGCCTGCATGGATGACGTGGTGGAAAATCTGAAACATATCCGCAACGACGTGTCGGCCGATACGGAGCGGTTCGCCGGCAAGCTGCATGCGGAACTGAAATTCGGCCATATCGACGACATCATGAAGGCGGGCTTGCACCATACCCTGACTGAGTTTCTGGAAAACATCTATGAGCTGGGCAACCGGGTCAGCCGCGACTTCCTCGTTCCCCTGGCGGCCTGATGCAGCTCACCATCCGCCACGAAACCCGCTACGCCTACAGTGCACCGCTGGCCTATACCATCCAGCAGCTGCACCTGACGCCGCGTATCGAGCCGCAGCAGCGGGCCCTGTCCTGGCAAATCACGACGCCGGGCCAGTGCCACGCCTATACGGATGCCTACGGCAATCTGTCGCACATGCTGACCATTAACGGCAGCCATCAATCGCTGAGCCTGGTCGCCCAGGGCTTGGTGGAAACCATCTACCCGCACAAGGGGCGGCTGAACCTGGTCGATACCCTGTCGCCGCTGTTGTTTACCATGCCGACGCCGCTGACGCAGGCCAACCCCGCCATTGTGGAACTGACGGCCGCCAGCCTGCCGGACCGCCGCGTGACGGCCGGCACGGGCCATTTGCTGCGCCTGGCCGAGCACATCGTCGGCAAGGTGGCCTATGAAAGCGGCGCCACCATGGTCACCACCACGGCCGGCGACGCCCTGGCCCTGGGACGCGGCGTGTGCCAGGACCACGCGCACCTGTTCCTCGCCTGCTGCCACGCCTGGGGCATCCCGGCCCGCTATGTGTCCGGCTACATCGACCCGGGCACGACGGGCCACGCGGCCAGCCACGCCTGGGTCGACGCCTGGACGGAAGACACGGATTTCGCAGGCTGGGTCAGCATCGACGTGACCCACGCGCGGCTGATGACGGATGCGTATTGCCGCCTGGCCATCGGGCGCGACTACGATTCGGCGGCGCCCGTGCGGGGCGTGCGCCAGGGCGGCGGCACGGAAACGCTGCACGTGGATGTACAGATCGTGCCCGTGTAAATAGGCAGGAATGAGGCTGGCCGGGGCTTGCGGCCGATACTCAAGCCCCGGCTGGTGTAGAATGCTCCCCCTTTGGATTTGATTTACGACGATGACTTATTGCATAGGCATGCGCCTGAACGAAGGCCTGGTCTTCCTGTCCGACTCCCGCACCAACGCCGGCGTGGACCAGGTGGGCACCTTCCGCAAGATGAGCGTGTTCGAGAACCCGGGCGACCGCATGCTGGTCCTGATGACGGCCGGTAATTTGTCGATCTCGCAGGCGATCCGCCAGATCGTCTCCGAACACGTGGATGCGGACGGACGCAGCATCTGGAACGTGGCCAGCATGTACGACGCGGCGCGCATCGTGGGCGAAGCCGTGCGCACCGTGCACCTGCGCGAAGCGAAGGCCCTGGCCGACTGCGGCATCGATTTCAATGTCAGCATCATTGTGGGCGGCCAGATAGGCGCCGAGCGCTGCCGATTGTTCCAGGTGTATTCGGCCGGCAATTTCATCGAATCGCACGATGAAAACACGTATTTCCAGATCGGCGAAGCCAAATATGGCAAGCCCATCATCGACCGGGTCATCAACCCGTTCACGCGCCTGGACGAAGCGGCCAAGTGTGCGCTGATCTCCATGGATTCGACCCTGCGCTCGAACATTTCCGTCGGCTTGCCGCTCGATCTGCTCGTCTACGAGACGGGCAGCCTGGCCGTCACGCGCTTCGTCACCATCGATGAAAAGAACCAGTATTTCCGCATGATCCGCGACACCTGGGGCGAGCAATTGAAACACGTGTTCGAAGGCATTGTCGATCCCGTGTGGAACGCGGCGCCAGAGACCACCACGAACGTGCTGTCGTCCGCCAACATGCACAGCAAGCCGGTGCGCGTGGCCATCCCCGAGCATGTGAGCCGCGGCGGCCTGACGGTGGCCCCCCTGCAATCCTTGGCGCAGCAGTTCAGCGACGACAAGCAACATTGACCTGCCGCGCACCGCGTGCGCGCGGTGCTGGACAAGTCGCTTTCCGCGTGCTTTTATGGCAATATGAGTTGATATTTAATTCATACTGATCAGAGAGGCAGGTAGCGCATGGACTTGATTACTTCCGCCGTCGTGGCGGCCATCGAACATGGCGCGCCGGGCCACGCGCCGGAAGCCGTCGCCAGCCACTATCAACGCCTGAAGCTGGCCATCGCCAAGTTCGACAGCGCCGCCGCCATCCTGGCCGCCATCGTCGCGCTGGAGGCCGAACCCGCCAATACCCAGCTGCAACTGGCCCTGTCGGCTGCCCTCTCCACGGCGAAAGTACCCGATGACATGGAAACCCTGTTCGCCGCGCAAGGCTTGCTCGATGCGCTGCGTCCGCCCGTAGCCCTGCCGCCGGCAGCGCCTGCGGCGCAAACGGCGCCCGCCCCCGCCGACAAAAGCGCCGTCGTGTCGAACTACGCGGTCGTCAAAGTGTATTTCGCCACGGACCGCCAGCGCGACGTGGGCAAGCCGCCGGCCCAGCGCTTCAGCGGCGAACGCAACGTCATGGGAGGCAATGGCCCGCTCAGCTATGGCAGCTGCGACATCAGCATCCCGCGCGACCACCGCATGGGCCAGCTGGAATCGCCGTCGCTGTGGCGCCTGGAATTTCGCGACGACCCGGCCAAGCACGTGGTGGTGCTGTCGGCCGACGTGCAGGACCACGACAACTTCTTTGCCGCACTGAAAACCCAGATCCGCGCGTCGGCCGGCAAGAGCGCCTTTATCTTCGTACACGGCTACAACGTGAGTTTCGAGGATGCGGCGCGGCGCACGGGACAAATGGCCTACGACCTCGGTTTCGACGGCGCGCCCGTGTTCTACAGCTGGCCGTCGCGCGGTGAAGTGGCCAGCTACACCATCGATGAAAACAATATCGAATGGAGCACGCCCCACATCACGGCCTTCCTGGGCGACTTTCTCGCCAGCACGGAGGCGGCGCAAGTCTATCTGGTAGGCCACAGCATGGGCAGCCGGGGCCTGGCGCGCGCCGTGGCCGACTTGCTGGCCGCGCAACCGCAGCTGGCGCAAAAGATCACGGAAATCATCCTGTCCGCGCCCGACATCGACGCCGCCATCTTCAAACAGGATATCGCGCCCAAACTGGCCGGCGCGCGCAACCCCGTCACTTTATATGCCTCTTCGCAAGACCTGGCGCTGGCCGCCTCGAAAGCCGTGCACGGCTACGCGCGCGCGGGCGACAGCGGCGCCGGCATGCTGATCGTGGCGGGCGTGGAAACCATCGACGCCACCGGGGTCGACACGAGCTTCATGAAGCACTCCTACTTTGCGGAAAAACGCTCGGCCCTGTCCGACATGTTTTATCTGATACGCAACCATGCGCGCGCCGACCAGCGCTTTCTCGAGCCCGTCGATACGACCGCCGGCCGCTATTGGACGTTCAAACCATGACGCCGTTCCATCCGGTGCGGCACGCATGCTAAGATACGGCCCATAGGGTGGCAACGGGCACGGCGATGACGCCGTCAGCCGATCCCCCGCAAGCAGGCTTATCATGTTGACATCATCTTCTACACCGCACGCTGAATCGCTGATCCGCAACACCAACGCCCGCGTCACCAAGACGCGCGTGAAGGTGCTCGACTTTTTAATGGCGCAAAGCCGTTCGCTGACCCACCATGAAATCCAGCAAGCGCTGTCGCAGGACAGCGATATCGATTCCGTCACCCTGTACCGGGTGCTGGAATGGCTGACGGAAAATGAACTGGTGCACCGCATCGCGGGCGCCGACCAGGTGTGGCGCTTCAGCGCCGGTGCCGGCCACCAGGCGCACGAGCACGCGCACTTTCAGTGCACCAAATGCGCGAACGTCACCTGCTTCAACGAAGTCAAGCTGCCGCCGCCCGTGCTCTTGCCGGAAGGTTTCAGCGGCGGCGAAGTCGATTACCTGATCAAGGGCCTGTGCCCGCGCTGCAAGTAAGACTCTTCTGACATCACTTGAGCAGCAAGGCCAGGTGATGCTCGTCATAAAACAGGTCGCCCACACGCATCGAGCGCGGCTCCGTGCCATACGCGATAAATCCCAAGGACTCATACAGCCGCAGGGCGGCATTGTTTTCCGCATTCACGCTCAAGTGCACTTGCATGATGGCAGGGTCCGTCTCGGCCAGTTCGATGCAGGCGTTCACCAGACGCCGCGCCACGCCATGGCCCCGCTGCGTCACATCGACGAACACGCCCCATAGCACGGCCTTGTGCGACAACTGGCGCAGCGATTCGCGCCGCAAGCCGGCAAAACCCACGAGACGATCGCCATCGAAGGCGCCAAAGCCGCGCTGCAGGGTGCCGCCGGCGATGCGCTGCACGTGTTCTTCCGGCGTGCGCGCCAGCTCATCCTCGCGTGACGCCGAAAACGAGCTGGGCGAATCGAGGATGGCGCGCAGGCGCAGCGCGCAAAAGGCGGTGGTGTCGGCTGGCGTCAGCAGGCGGATGACGATATCGGGTGCGGGCATGGGAGGACTCGGCAGTTTTTTCCCATTATACCCACGCCCTTCCCTTACGCACGCACGCGGCGCAAGCCCAGCAAGGTCCAGCCGTACAGGGCCGCCATCAGCAAGACCATGGCCGCGCCCAGCGCCGCCGTCCAGCTTTCCGGCAGCGACCAGGCCGGATCAAGCTTGCCGGCGGCCATGTAAGCTGCCATCGCCACGCAGATGGCGACGATGGGCCAGCCCAGGCGGCGCCGGAACGCCCGCACGACATCAAGCTTGCCGGTGCGCATGACCTTTGCCGTGACCCAGCCATCGAAGGTATCCGTCACGCCCATGCCGACGGCAAACACCGTCCCCGTCAGCAAGGCCGGCCCCATGCCGCCCAGCGCCACGGCCGCGTAGCCCCAGGCCGCCGCCTGCAAGGCAGTATCGAACACGAGCGCGAACAGCATGCCGACGAGGATGGCGCCCAGCGGCCCGGACGCGCGCCGCAGCCAGCCTGGCAGCAGCCGGCCGCGCACCTCGGCCAGTTGCGCGCCAGCCAGCAAGCTGCGCGCATTCAGGGCGGCTATCACCAGCAGCAAGACGATGGGCAGCCATTCCAGCCAGCCCAACACGCTTTCCGAAGGAGTGAATTGCCTGGATGCCAGGGCGGCAACGGCCACGATGGCCAGCACGCAGACGCCATGGCCGAGGGCAAACAGCGCCCCCATCCACGGCATCCAGCGCGGGTGGGCCGCCTGGCTGCGCAAGGTGAGACCGTCGACGGCGGCCAGGTGGTCCGGTTCCAGGCCATGCCGCATGCCAAGCAGAAAGATCAGCGCCAGGGCAGGCAAGCCCGCTTCCACGCTCATGCGGTCACCCCGACGGGACTACCCGCCTTGACCACGCAGCGGTTGAGGCCCCGGATCAGCATCTCCTGCGGCAAGTCGCGGCCGATGAAGATGATCTTGCTGGCGCGCGGCTCATCGTCGCGCCACGGTGCGCCCAATTCCGAGCCCATCAGCATGTGCACGCCCTGGAACACGGCGCGGCATGGCAAGTCGGCAACATACAAAATGCCCTTGTAGCGCATCAGCTGGGCGCCGAACAGCTGCACCACGGCATCGAGAAAGTTTTCCACCTGCATCAGATCGAGGGGCTGGGCCTGGTGGTAGACGAACGATTGCACGCCGTCCCCATGGCGGTGACCCAGTTCGCCGAGGAAATCCGGCTCCAGTTCGACGATGGCGTTCAGATTGAAACCGCGGATGTTCAGGATGTCGCGCAGCGGAACATTGCCGAAGCGCACTTTCTGTATGCTGGCGCGGCCATTGATGGCGACCAGGCGCTGGCGCAGCGCGGCCAGGTCGTCCTTGCTGACCAGGTCCGTCTTCGACAGCAGGATGCGGTCGGCAAAGCCCACTTGCTCCTGCGCTTCCTTGTGCGCCGTCAATTGCTGCTGCGCATGGCGCGCATCGACCACCGTCAAAATGGCGTCCAGCATGTAGCACTTGCTGACGGTTGGCTCCGCAAAGAAGGTTTGCGCCACGGGGCCCGGCGCGGCCAGGCCCGTCGTTTCGATGATGACGTGATCAAACGTGATGCTTCCCGCCGCGCGCCTGGCTTGCAATTCGCCCAGGATGCGGATCAGGTCGCCCCGCACGCTGCAGCAAATGCAGCCATTGTTCATTTCCACGATCTGCTCGTCGCTGTCCTGCACCAGCAAGCCATGGTCGATGCTTTCGGCGGCGAATTCATTTTCGATCACGGCGATGCGCATGCCGTGATCGCCCTGCAATATGCGCTTGAGCAAGGTGGTTTTCCCGCTGCCGAGAAAACCCGTGATGATGGTGACGGGGATCAGTTCTGTCATAGTGTGTTCCTGTTCAAGTTAGTCTTCGAGTTCTTCCATCCGTTGCCATTGGGGAAACGGGTCGGGCAGCTTGCGCCAGGCGGCCATGCCCTGGCGCGTTTCCGTGGTGTTGAGTTGACATTTCTTCAAGTCCGCCTCGATGGCCGCCTGGTCCATGTCCTGGCCGATGAAGACGAGTTCCTGGTAGCGGTCGCCATACGTTTCGTTCCAGCCCGCCTTGACTTCCGCCAGCGAGGCCGCATCCATTGGCCAGCGCTCCTTCGGCACGGACGCCCACCACAGGCCCACGGGTTCGATATTCATCAGCTTGCCCGCGCCGGACAGGCTGGCCACCCATTCGGGGCGGCTGGCCAGCCAGAAATATCCCTTGCTGCGCACCACGCCCGGTATCGGCTGCGAGATGAAATCGTGCAAGCGCTGTGCGTGGAACGGTTCCTTCGCCCGGTAGACGAAGCTGCCGATGCCGTAGGTTTCCGTCTCCGGCGTGTGGCTGCCCGCCAACTCCTGCGCCCAGCCCGGCATGGCGGCCGCCTGCTCCAGGTCGAACAAGTGCGTGCCCAGGATGGCGTCGAGCGGCACGATGGACTGGTTGGTTTCGATGACGCGCGCGCCGGGATTGAGGGCTTTTAAAATGGCCAGCACGCGCCGACGCTCGTCCGCCGCCACCATGTCGACCTTGTTGAGGACGATGACATTGGCAAACTCGATCTGTTCCGTGAGCAGGTTGGCCAGCTGGCGGTCGTCGCCCTCGCCCGCCGTTTCTCCCCGCTGCTCCAGGCTGTCTTCGCTGTGAAAATCCGCCAGCAGGTTGGCGCAGTCGACGACGGTGACCATGCAGTCGATGCGGGCCACGTCGTTCAGGCTGTCACCGTGCTCGTCCTCGAAGTCGAAGGTGGCGGCCACGGGCATCGGCTCGCCCACGCCCGTCGATTCGATCAACAGGTAATCGAAGCGGTCTTCAAACGCCAGGCGCCGCACTTCCAGCAACAGATCGTCACGCAGGGTGCAGCAGATGCAGCCATTCGACATTTCCACGAGTTTTTCTTCCGTGCGCGACAGTGCCGCGCCGGCGGCCTCGGCACTGTCCTTGACGAGCGACGCGTCGATATTGACTTCGCTCATGTCGTTGACGATGACGGCCACGCGCTTGCCTTCGCGATTGCGCAGTATGTGGTTGAGCAAGGTGGTCTTGCCGGCGCCGAGAAAGCCGGACAGGACGGTGACAGGGAGTTTGCGCTGGGGCATGGGGAATCCTTCGAATTGGTGGGTGCGTGACGGCGGATGCAAATGCAGTTAAATTGCATTTGCGAATTATAATGCAACTTACTTGCATTGAGATGATAATCGTCACCTGCCATCCTGAACACGCCGCGCAGTCCAGGCCACCTCCTCAAGGTGCTATAGTGGAATCGCACCGGCTCTGCTATCGAAGCAAGCGCCTGGCGACTGAACAGCTAAATTCTCACAGGGCCCAAGGAATCGATGATCTTACGCAGCCATACAACGTTTTTTGCATTAGTTATTTTGATGATGGGCAGTGCGATTGCCGCGGAAATAAAGCACCCGATCAAGCACTATATTTACTTCAATCACCGTGAACCGCACGGGGAAAACATCCGCGCGGATAAGGCATTAAGCGATCCGCGCTTCAGCGGTGCTCAAATCGTGTACACCTGGCGCAGCCTGGAGCCGGAACAGGACCGTTACGATTTTGCGCCGATCCGCCACGACATCAGCTATCTCGACTCGATCGGGAAAAAGCTGTGGATACAATTGCAGGAAAAATCATTCACGCCGCGCCACAATGTGCCGGCATATTTGCTCAGCGATCCTCGCTACCAGGGCGGCATCATCAAGCAAAGCATGCTTTCCGCACCGGAACGCGACCCGCATAAAGCGGTCACCGATAATGAATATGGCTGGTCGCCAAAAATGTGGGAAGCGCCGGTACGCGAGCGCTATCAACGCTTGATCCAGGCGTTGGGCAAGGAATTTGACGGGGAAATCGAGGGCATCAATTTCAGCGAAAGTTCGATCGACATTGGCGTGGAAGACGGCAAGGGAAATACGACGTTCCCCGATGATTTCAAGCCGCAACACTATGTCGACGCCATCAAGGACAACATGCAGGTACTGGCCGCGGCTTTTCCCCACACCACCGCCATGGTGTATCTGAATTTCCTGCCCGGTGAATGGCTGCCGTGGACCGACAAGGGCTATATGCGCGGCCTGTTTGCGCAAGCGCAAGCGCTGCGGATGGGCGTCGGCGGTCCTGACCTGATGCCGTATCGGAAAAGCCATATGGGCCAGAGTTACGGTTTTATCAAGGACTATCCGGCGAACCTGGTCAAGGGCATGGCCGTACAGGACGGCAACCTGCGCCAAATCAATCCCCGTAGCGGGAAAAAGAATTCAGTCGAAGACTTGCTCGATTTTGCCCGCAACTACCTGGGCCTCGACTATATTTTCTGGGTGGAAGACGAGCCTTACTTCAGCAACGAAGTGCTGAAAAAACTGCCGGCACATTGACAGGCAGGCGCGCCATCGCGCGCAGCCCTGCATCCATGCGCCTTGCACGGCTGTCATCGCCGCGTCATATGGCGGCGTTACAGTCGCGTCCTTTGAATCTTTCCGAGGGCGGTAATGAAAACAAATTGGGTCATGCTGGCGGCGCTGGCAAGTGCGGGTCTCGTCGGTTGCAACGGCAGTTCGAATACGGCGCCAGCCATTCCCGAGGGCACGACGGTCACCGTGGCATTGCTGGAAACGACCGATATCCACTCGAACGTCTTGAGCTACAACTATTACGCGCTGGCCGAAGACACGAGCCTGGGCCTGGAGCGCACGTCGACCCTGATCCAGGCGGCGCGCGCGGAAAATCCGAACAATGTGCTGCTCGACGATGGCGACGTCATCCAGGGCACCTTGCTGGCCGACCTGCAGGCCGTGGCCGCGCCCGTGCCGTGCAGCGGCACGCTGGCCGTGCACAAGGCCATGAACGCGCTGAAATACGACGCGGGCGGCATGGGCAACCATGAATTCAACTATGGCTTGCCCTACCTGAGCCAGATCACCAACACGGATTTCGGCATCCCCGGCGTGGCCAAGCCGACGGGCACTTGCGGCGCGCCCGCCTTCCCTTCCGTGCTGAGCAATGTCGTCGGCGTGAGCAGCGGCAAGCCCATCTTCCAGCCCTACGCCCTGCTGCCCCGCGATTTCGCCGCCACGGCGCCCGACGGCAGCAAGCTGACCGTGAAAATCAATGTGGGCGTGCTGAGCTTTGTACCGCCGCAAATCCTCGAATGGGACCAGAAAGTGCTCGCCGGCAAAGTCAGCGTGACGGGCGTGCAGGAAGCGGCCAAGCAATATGTGCCGGAATTGCGCAACAAGGGAGCCGACCTCGTCGTGGCCCTGTCCCATGGCGGCCTGGACACCAGCACCTACAGCCCGAAGATGGAAAACGGCAGCTATCACTTGACCAGCACGGGCATCGACGCGCTGATGATCGGCCACTCGCACTTGATCTTCCCGAAAGGCAAAGAGACGGGCGCGGCCGCGCTGGACGCCTCGTTCGCCGCCTTCCCCGCCAGCGCAAAGATCGACGCCGTCAACGGCTTTGTGAACGGCGTGCCCACCGTCATGGCGCAAAGCTGGGGCCGCCGCCTTGGTATCATCAAGCTGACGATGGTCTATCAGGGCGGCAAGTGGGTGGTGCAGCCGGCCAGGACGACGGTGGAATCGCGCGGCTTCAAGTACACGGACGGCACGACCCTCGTGAAAGCCGACCCGGCCATCGCGCCGCTGGTAGCCACCGAGCACGCGGCCACCATCGCCTACGCCAAGCAGCCGCTGGGCATCAGCACGGATTTCGAGATGTCCGCCTATTTCGCGCTGGTGGGCGACGTGAGCGCCATCCAGCTGGTGAACCAGGCACAGCTCGATTACGTGAAAAACTTCATCGCCACCAGCACGGATGCGACCTTGTCCAGCTACAAGAATATCCCCGTCATCTCGTGCAGCGCGCCATTCAAGGCGGGCCGCAACGGGCCGTCGGACTTCACGGACGTGGCCGCGGGCGCGACGCCGGCCGCGCCGATCGGTTTGCAGGTGCGCAATCCGGGCGACCTGTATTTGTATAGCAATAATAACTTGCAAGCCGTGAAAATCAAGGGCGCGGACTTGAAGGCGTGGCTGGAAACGTCGGCCAAGCAATTCGCGCAGATCGATCCGAGCGCCACGGCGGAGCAGGACCTGGTGCCGTCGTATGGCACGATTTACAACTACGACGTGTTCTACGCGGAAAACAATGCCCTCACGTACCAGATCGACGTAACGAAAAAGGTCGGCAGCCGTATCGTCAACCTCACGTACAAGGGCGCGCCGGTCGCCGATGGCGATGATTTCATCGTCGCCACCAACGATTACCGCGCCGGCGGCGGCGGCGCCGTGCCGGGCATCGACGGCAGCAAGACCATCATCAAGTCGCCCGATGCGAACCAGGCCGTGGTCAGCAACTACCTGGCGTCGCTCAGCACCAAGGGCGGCAAGGTGACCCTGGCGGCCAATGGCAGCGCGCGCAGCTGGAGCTTCGTCAAGACGGCCACGGCCGGCCCCGTGATCCTGCGCTCGGCGCCGGGCCACCTGGCGCTGGCGCAAGGCAGCGGCATCGCCAGCGTGGCGGCCGAAGGCGGGCTCGATGCCAGCGGTTTCGCCAAGTACCGCATCGACCTGAGCAAATAAGGTCCATGGGCCGGGACTGCGTCAGTTCCGGCCTGTTTTGATGAAAGTTCATCCAGATGAAACACGCACTCTCCCTTCCCGCCGTCGTGCTGGCTACCGTCCTGGCCGCCTGCCAGTCGTCGCCACCACCCACGGCGGCGGAAATCGAAGCCGTGGCCATGCTCGCGCGCCAGGCGGGCGACCACCAGGCCGAACGCAAGGTACGCAGCTGGGCCGGCAAGGACATGCCCGTCGCCGAGCGCGAACTGGCGCTGATTTACCAGCCACGCCCTGAGCGCCGCGCCGAGGCGCTGAGTCTGTTCGAACAGGCGGCCCGCGCCGGCGACACGGAAGCGGCGTTCGAGCTGGGCCAGATGTTGCGCGCGGCCACGCAGGCCCAGGCCTGGCTGTGGTACCGGCAAGCGGCGCAGCAAGGCCATGCGAAGGCGGCCCTCATGCTGGGCCTGCTGGCGGCGAATGGCGAAGGCGTGCCGCAAGATCCCGTCATAGCGGCGCACTGGCTGGCCAAGTCCAGCGAACTGGGCAATCCACACGCCATGTTCCTGCTGTACAACGCCTACCGCGAAGGCCGCGGCGTGCCGCGCGACCTGGCCAAGGGCCGTGAATTGCTGGAAGAAGCGGCCCACCACGAATACCCGCCCGCCCTCCAGGAACTGGCCATGACGCTGCAGGCCGACGACGCCCTGCGCGCGGGCCACCTGATGAAGGAAGCGACGGAGCACCGGCATAACAACTGGAACAAGTTTTAAGAACTGGGCAAAAGGCCAGTGGCGTGATCGTCGCCTGCCTTTATATACTGGCAACTTGCAAGCGTGCGGGAGCGGCAGCGATGGAGCGCTTATGATGCAAGTACGCCGGCTGAGCTTGCTCGGACGGCGTGGCAAGCCATCCCGTACCAAAAAGTTTACACTGGTTTGCATTTTAGAAATTTTACTCTGGACCAGCCCCGGTGAGTGTGCATTCAGCCCAGCCAGTGTTTGAGTAGCGCCGGTGCGTCCATTGCTCTGCCTAGCCATGAAAGAAAGAGTCCAATGAAAAAGCTGACCACCGCCTTTGGCGCGCCTGTCGTCGACAACCAGAACATCCAGACGGCCGGCCCACGCGGCCCCGCCCTGTTGCAAGATGTCTGGTTCCTGGAAAAGCTGGCCCACTTCGACCGTGAAGTGATTCCCGAGCGCCGCATGCATGCCAAGGGATCGGGCGCGCACGGCACGTTTACCGTCACGCACGACATCACGCGCTACACGCGGGCCAAGATTTTTGGCGCAGTGGGCAAGCAAACGCCGATGTTTGCGCGCTTTTCCACGGTGGCCGGCGAACGGGGTGCTGCCGATGCGGAACGCGATATCCGCGGCTTCGCCCTGAAGTTTTATACGGAAGAAGGCAACTGGGATCTGGTCGGCAACAATACACCCGTGTTTTTCATGCGCGACCCGCTGAAATTCCCCGATCTAAACCACGCCATCAAGCGCGACCCGCGCACCGGCTTGCGCAGCGCCGACAGCAACTGGGATTTCTGGACTTCGCTGCCCGAAGCGCTGCACCAGGTCACGGTGGTGATGAGCGACCGGGGCTTGCCGCGCAGTTTCCGCCACATGCATGGCTTCGGCAGCCATACCTTCAGCTTCCTGAATGCGCAAAACGAGCGTTTCTGGGTCAAGTTCACCTTTAAAACCCAGCAAGGCATACAAAACCTGACCGACGCGCAAGCCGAGGCACTGGTGGGCAAGGACCGCGAAAGCTCGCACCGCGACCTGTATGAAAGCATCGAAAACAAGGATTTCCCGCGCTGGACCCTGTACGTGCAGATCATGCCGGAAAAAGAGGCGGGCACATATCACCTCAACCCGTTCGACCTGTCGAAAGTATGGCCGCACGGCGACTATCCGCTGATCGAGGTGGGCGTGCTGGAACTGAACCGCAATGCCGACAACCATTTCGCGGAAGTGGAACAATCGGCCTTCAACCCGGCCAACGTGGTGCCCGGCATCAGCTTTTCGCCGGACAAGATGCTGCAAGGCCGGCTGTTTTCGTATGGCGACGCGCAGCGCTACCGCCTCGGCGTCAACCACAGCCATATCCCTGTCAACGCGCCGAAATGCCCGTTCCACAGCTACCACCGCGACGGCCAGATGCGCGTCGACGGCAACCAGGGAGGAACGTTGGGCTATGAGCCGAACAGCGAGCAGGAATGGGCCGAGCAGCCGGACTTCCGCGAACCGCCATTGAGCATCGAAGGCGCGGCCGACCACTGGAACCACAGGGTCGACGAGGATTACTATTCGCAGCCGCGCGCCCTGTTCCAGCTGATGACGCCGGCACAGCAGCAGGCGCTGTTCGACAACACGGCGCGCGCCATCTCGGGCGCTTCGGAGCAAGTCAAGCAACGCCACATCGGCAATTGCACGCTGTGCGACCCCGCCTATGGCGCGGGCGTGGCCGAAGCGATCAGCCGCCTGAGCAAGTAGGGCCGGCTGAAAGGAACCCGGAAGGCCTGGCAACAGGCCTTCCGCCGCAACGATCCGCGGCCAGGCCTGCCTACCAGCGCTGGATATCGATCTGGCCAGTGATGCTCGTTTCCACCGGATAGCCCTCGACCTGCGACGGCACGCGCCGCTTGACGGACGAGTCGCGCAAATACACGACGAGCGCGTCCTTGCCCACGGCCGTGTGTCCCACGCTGACGCCTTCCACGCCGTCGATGGCCATCAGCGCCCGCTCGTTGCGCCGCTTTGCCGCTTCCAATCGGCCGTGGGGCGCGGCCGGGGTGTACTGCCCCATGCCCTGTCCAGGAATTTCATCCGGTAAGTACGGCATGGCAGCGTCTTCGAAGACGGCATATGGCGATGGTACGAATTTACTGTTTGACATGACAACCCTCCTGAGGCATTCCATGATACACCCGGCCATCCGGCGCTGCAGCGCCGTTCGCCGGGCACAACCATGCATGGCTGCGGCCTCTCATACAATCATCATCGTGCAAAAAGCAGCGTTATGCAAGGCGGCACCTGGCAGCGTGCTCAGGTGTACAAATTGATGTCGAGCGCCGCCACCACGCGCCGCATCTGGTTGGCAAACGTGATGTTGTTGCCGCCCGCAAACAGCAGGCCGACGGGATTGCGCTGCTGGTTCCAGGTCCAGATGGACGAACCCGAATCGCCGCCCGCGCTGAACGCCCCGCTCACGCCCGTGATGGCGATCTGGTCCTGGAACAGCGCGATCCTGCCGCCGCCGTAATTGACGTTGATGGTGGCGCCCAGGCCCGTGATGCGCCCCTGCGTCAATTGCGTCGTGCGGCCGGACTTGCCGACCATCATGCCCAACGCGGGGGCCACCAGCGCATTGCTGATACGGAAGTAGGCGGGCACGCCTCCGCTCAGGTAGACCAGTTCGGGCCGCACGCGGTCAGGCCAGGCCCAGCCGGTGGCGCAATCGACGTAATTGACGCCGCCGCTGAAATTGATGGGCACGAAACGCTCGAGCACGGCCACCTGGTCTTGCGGACAACGTCCCCCGTCGATGGGACCAGGCTGCACGATGCAATCGTTGAACACGCCGCCGTTGGAATTGGCCAGCACGTGATTATTGCTCAGGATCATCAAGCGGCCGCTGCGCGGCGCGCTGCGGCCCACGGCCAGGCAGCCGATGGTGCCGGCCGTGATGCGGAAATGCCCGACCGACACGCCGCCCGGCGCCGGACGCAAGCGGAAACGGTGCGGTTGCGCATCGATCACGCCCGTGACGACGATGTTGACGGGCACCTTGTCGCTGGCCACGGCGCGCACGCCCATGGCCCCCACGATGGCGGCCTTGGCGCGGTCGACGGAGGTGGGTTCGGCCACGTACAGGGTCAGGGCAGGCAAGCCCGGCTCGCCGGACGAGCTGTCGCTGGCGCCCTCGCCCAGGCCGATGGACACGCCCTGGATATTGCCGCCGTCGCTGAAGGCATCGGCCGCGCGCACGCCGCCCGCCTGCGAAATGCTTTGGCGCATGCCGTCTTCGATGCTGCGCTTGATTTCCAGCAATTCCATGCTGACGCCGCTCAGGGCGTCGGGTATCTCCGAGACGGACGCGCTCTCGATCGTATTGTCGTCTTCGCCGGGGGCGGCAAACTGGCCGACGGCCTCTTCGTCGTCCGCGCTTTGTCCCCTGCCGCTGCCGCCAGGCGGGGCGCTGAAACCATTCTCGTTACCTATCATTATGTTCTCCTCGTGGGTCGTCGCAAGACCAGTGTGGACGTGCCGCGCAGGCCAGTATTGATCTGGATTGAACCGCGCTGACGCATGGCTGCCCTGTCTCAATGGGCGCGGCGAGGATAAAAATAGTTCCCTCGTCAAGGTTGAGCGAGATCAGTCGTGCGGGCAGAGGCAGCGTCGTATACTTGACTGGCAGGCTGGAACTGGGCCTGCACACGGCAGCAACGGTATGGATGGGGAAATAATGACGATTCCTGGTAGGCCACACCAATCCGATGACGACGCGCCTGCTGGCGAGCAAGGCCAGCATGCGGGTTTTGTGCACGGCATGGCGGCCTGGGCGGAAAAACACCGCATCAGTCCGTGGCGTGGCAGTTTTGCCGACTTCATCGAGCAAATCCTGCCCGGCCGCGCGGGCCTGCTGACGCGCAGCGCGCACCAGTATCTGTGGGACATGATGCGCTGGAACGGCCAGACCGACGACAGCGGGCGCTTCCGCTGCCGCCTGTTCGACGACGAGCTGTTCGGCATCGACGAGGCGATCGACCGGGTCGCCGCCTACTTCAAGGCCGCCGCCGCCGGCTCCGAAGTGGGCCGGCGCATGCTGTTGCTGCTGGGCCCGCCATCGGGCGGCAAGTCGACCATGGTGATCCTGCTCAAGCGGGGGCTGGAAGAATACAGCCACAGCAGTGAAGGCGCGCTATATGGCATCGCCGGCTGTCCCGTGCACGAATCGCCGCTGCATCTGGTGCCGCACAGCATGCGCGCCGACTTTCGCGCCAGCTATGATGCCGAACTGCACGGCGAACTGTGTCCCCATTGCCGCGCCCGCCTGGAAGAACAGTACGGGGGCGACTTCCTGCGCATGCCCGTCGAGCGCATCCACCTGTCCGAGGCGGGTCGCTGCGGCATCGGCACGTATGCGCCGCACGATCCCACCACGGCCGACCTGGCCGACCTCGTGGGCTCCGTCGACCTGTCGAAAGTGGCGCAGTACGGCGACGAAGGCGATCCGCGCGCCTGGTCCTGGTCGGGCGCCGTGTATGCGGCCAGCCGCGGCATGCTGGAAATGATCGAAATCCTCAAGGTCAAGCGCGAATTTCTCTACCTGCTGCTGACCCTGACGCAGGAAAAGAATGTCAAGGTGTCGCGCTTTCCCCTGATTTACCTCGATGAAACCATCGTCGCGCACACGAATCTGGCGGAATTTCGCAAGTTCATGCAAGAAAGCGAAAACGAGGCCCTGCTCGACCGCATGGTCATCGTGCAAGTGCCGTACACGCTCAATTACCGCGAAGAAGCGCGCATTTACCGCAAGTTGATCCAGGCGGCAGCGCCCGCCTTCCGCGACGTGCACCTCGATCCGCACGTGCTGCATGCGGCGGCCGTGTTCGCCATCCTGAGCCGCTTGCCCGAGGGCGACGACAAGGAAGCGGAACTGGTCAAGAAACTGCGCGTGTACGCCGACGAAGACGTCGACGACTTGCAGCATGCCGACATCCGCCGTCTGCGCGAACGCGACAAGGCGCCCGACGAAGGCTTGGCGGGCGTGTCGCCCCGTTTCGTCATCAATGCCCTGTCGCACGCCATCATTTCCGCCCAGCGCAACAGCCTGTCCACCATGGACGTGCTGCTGGCCCTGAAAGACGGCATCGAAAGCGATGCGCGCATCGAACCGCGGCGCAAGCGCAAGTGGGTCGATTACCTGGTGCTCACGCGCAAGGACTTTTATAACCGCTGGGTCAAGGCCGACGTGCACAAGGCCCTGTTCGTGTCGTTCGAGCAAGAGGCGCAAGACTTGCTGAACAAATATCTCGATGAAGTCGAAGCCATGCTCGACAACCGCCAGATCCGCGACCCCATCACCAGCGAAGAACGCCGTCCCGACGAACGCTTCCTGCGCGCCGTGGAAGAAAAAATCCACATCAGCGACTCGGGCAAGCAGTCGTTCCGCCAAGAAGTGGTGCGCAAGGCCATGAGCGCCTTCAAGCGGGGCGAGGCGTTCGGCCTGGGCAGCCATGCGCAACTGCACGACGCCATCCAGCAATATCTGTTCGAGCAGCGGCGCGACGTGCTGCGCCTGGTGGGTTCAGCCAAGCGCCCCGATGACGACGTGCGGGCTAGGATTTCCGCCGTCGAGCAGCGCCTGGTCGACGAATACGGCTACGACGCCCACAGCGCGCGCGAAGCGCTCAACTACGTGACCACCTTGCTGGCGCAGGAATAGCCATGTCCGCCACGACCTCGCCAGGCAAAGGCAAGCAGGATGGTCCTGCGGCAGTCGCCGCGCCCGACCTGGCCCAGCCCTGGTACGGGCTGTTCTCGCGCGGCGCGCGCGACTGGCTGCGCCACAACCAGAAAGTGCGCGACGCCGTGCAGGCGCACCTGCCCGAGCTGATCGCCACGCCTGACCTGATCGGCGGGCCGCAGCAGCGCACGGTACAAGTACCCATGCGTCTGCTCGAACATGCGCGTTTCCGTCTGGCGCCCGCGCGCAACAGCATGGGCGCGGGCCAGGGAGACGGCCAGCCCGGCGATATCCTGCGCGCGGCCGACCCTGCCGCCACGGGCGGGGCTGGAACGCAAGGCGAAGGCGGCGATGGCGAGGGAGCCGTACGCCTGCTGCTGGAGTTTCCCATCGACGACATTCTCGACTGGCTGTGGGACGCCTTCGAGCTGCCGCACCTGAAGCCCCGCCACGTAGGGCCGATGGACGAAGTACAGCTCGTGCGTAGCGGACTGGACCGTCATGGCGCCCGGTCGCGCCTGGACCGCCGGCGCACCGTCAAGGAAGCGATCAAGCGGCGCGCGCTGCAAACGCAGCCCGTGCCCTTCACCAATGAGGACTTGCGTTACCGCCAGGTCCTGCCACAGCCCCGGCCCAGCACGAACGCCGTCGTGTTTTTCGTACTGGACGTGTCGGCCAGTATGGCGCAGGCCGAACGCAAACTGGCCAAATCCTTCTTTTTCTTTGCCTTGCAGGGCTTGCGCCGCAGGTATGCGCGCGTGGAAACACGTTTTATTGCCCATACGACGCGGGCCTGGGAGTTTTCCGAAGCCGAGTTCTTCCAGGTCAACGGCATGGGCGGCACCATGGCATCCACCGCCTTTCGCCTGAGCCGCGAACTGCTGCAGGAACACTATGCGCCGGGCCGCTACAACGCCTATCTGTTCTATGCCTCCGATGGCGAGAATTTCAGCGAAGACCGGGCGGCGGCCAGCCTGGCCCTCGGTGAACTGGCCGCCCTGCTCAACTACATGGGCTATGTGGAAACCGTGCCCGGCGTACCGCGCAGCCTGGAAACGGAAATGCACAGCCTGTGCGCCGAGCAGGAACGCCGGGGCTTGCCCTTGCACAGCAGCATCCTGAGCAGGAATGACGATATCTGGGCGGCCATCCGCACCTTTTTCCAGCACGAAGCGGCCGAGACGGAGGACGCGGCATGACGCGGCATGACGCTCAGCACCATGGCGGCACGGCAAACCTGGCCGGCCTGGACGCCTACGCGCCGCGCATCGAAGCGCTGGCGCGGAAACTGGGGCTGGAATTTGTCCCCGTCGAGTTCGAGCTGGTGCCGGACAGCTTCATGGCCGAGATCGCCATCTATGGCTTGCCCGTGCGCATGCGCCACTGGTCGTTCGGCGTGCGCTACATCCACCAGCTCGTGCATCAAAAGATGGGCAACTCGCATATGTTCGAAGTCATGTTTCCCGGCGACCCTTGCCATGCCTACATGGCCGAACACAATTCCGTGGCGGAAAACACCCTCGTCACGGCGCACGTGCTGGGCCACGCCGACTTTGCCAGCCGCAATGCCCTGTTCCTGCGTTTCGGCGCCATGGCGGGCCAGCACATCCTGGAACAAAGCGCGGCGCGGGCGCAGCGTCTCGAACTGGCGCTGCAACGCCATGGGCAAGAGCAGGTGGAAGCCGTGCTCGACGCGGCACTGGCGCTCGAGCAGCACGTGGACGTGCACGCCGAACTGCACCGGCCGCCGTATGCGGCGGCAGCGGCGCCAGCCGGCGTGGCCGGCACGCAAGCCAGACCCGACGCGGAAGATCCTTTTGCACAACGCTACCGGCGCTTGCCCGGCGAAGCGGCCGCGCTGGCGGCACATGAGGCGGCCCGGGCAAGGCTGGCGCAGCGCCCGCTCCTGCCGCCGCAGCCCGAATACGATTTACTCTGGTTTATCGCACAACATGGGCCGGAACTGGCGGACTGGGAACGCGACATTTTCCTGGCCGTGCGCGAAGAGTCGTTTTATTTTTATCCCGTGTACGCCTGCCAGATCATGAACGAAGGCTGGGCCTCGTACTGGCATGCGCGGCTGCTGCGCGAAGCCGACTTCCTGCCGCCGGCCTTGTACCTGTCCGCCATCAAGTCCCATTCGGACGTCGTGCGCCCTTACGCGGGCGAGCACCAGCAGGCGCTGGCCGTCAATCCCTATCATTTGGGCTTTTGCATGTGGGAACACATCATCGAGCGTGAAGGACTGGCACGGGCGCGCCAGATTTGCCGTGACGACGACGACTGCAGTTTCATACGCAATTATCTGGACGGCGAACTGGCTGACCGCCTGGGCCTGTTCGTGCATGAAAGCCACCGCGATGGCGAAACGCGCCTGGCCAGCCGCGACTTGGCGGCCATCTGCGAAGCCATCCTGGCGCCCAAATACAACTATGGCGCGCCGTGCATCGCCGTCACCCTGCTCAACGACGACGGCAGCCTGGTGCTGCGCCACGATCACCAGCGCGATGGGCGCGGCCTCGACCTGGAGCGGGCGGAACAGGTGCTGGCGTACATCGCCCGCATCTGGCGCCGCCCCGTGACCCTGCATACGGCCGATTTCCGCGGCACGCCCCGGGTTTTGCGCAGCAAGGCCGATGGCGTGCCGGAGCCGCCCGCGCCGACGGCGTCAGCAACAACGCCGACAGCGCCGCCCGTGCAACGCTGAAAGGCAGACGTTGCATGCAGGACTTGCGCAAACTTTCTGCCGGCATGCGCGGCACTGACGCGGGTATGATTCCACATTGACGCAGACTTCGCGTGCCTGTACGTGCGTGCATGCGCATCAGGCGCGGCCCGCCTGTACCTCATGCGCAACTCATGCGCAGCTCACACGCGAATCGCACGCAGCCGCTCACACGCATCAACCGCCATACGCAACTCAGCCAACTCAGGCAACGCCGGCCCGGCCTGCCTGCGCCACATACCAGGCGATGGTCTGCCGCAAGCCTTGCGCCAGAGTGTGCGTGGGCACATAGCCGAGCAGGCGGCCCGCCTTGGCGATGTCCGCCTGCGAATGGCGCACGTCGCCGGCGCGAAACTCGCCGTAGTGCGGCGCCTGCGGTACGTGCTGCGGGCGGACGGCAAGCAGCATCTGCTGCATGGTGGCGTGCAATTGGGTCAGGCTGGTGCGGGCGTTGACAGCCACGTTGTAGACCTGGTTGACGGCGGCCGGGTCGGTGCGCGTGGCGGCGAGGATATTGGCTTGCACGGCATTGTGCACGAAGCAGAAGTCGCGGCTGGTGGCGCCATCGCCATGGATGCGCACGGCCTGATTATCCAGCATGGCGGCGATCCAGCGGGGAATGACGGCCGCGTAGGCGCCCAGCGGGTCCTGGCGCGGACCGAAGACATTGAAGTAGCGCAAGCCCACCGTCTGCACGGTGTAACAGCGCGCGTACACCTGCGCGTACAGTTCGTTGACGTATTTGCTCAGGGCATACGGCGACAGGGGCGCGCCGATGTGCTGTTCCACTTTCGGCAAGGCCGGATGGTCGCCATACGTGGCGCTGGATGCGGCATACACGAAGCGCCGCACGCCCGCCTCGCGGGCGGCGGCCAGCATGTTCAGGAAGCCGCTGACATTGACGGCGTGGCACAGCAGCGGGTCTTCCAGCGAACGCGAGACGGAACCGAGCGCCGCCTGGTGCAGCACGTAGTCGACAGCGCCGCCCGTATCAGCCAGGCCGCGCCCGGCCAGGCTGCCGCCAGCGCCGCTGGCACCATCGGCCGCATCTGTCCCGCCGTCCGCCTCGCCATCGCCATTACCACCGCTGGCGGCCTGTACCGGCACGCCGCACGCGCGCGCGCACGCCTGCAGGTCGCGGATATCGCCTTCCATGAAGGTGAAGCGGCGCCACGCCTGCTCGCCCACGCTGGCGCGCACCTGTTCCAGGTTGTGGCGATGGCCCGTCATGAAGTTGTCGAGGCCGCGCACTTCCTGTCCCAGTTGCAGCAGGGTTTCCAGCAGGTGCGAACCGATGAAGCCGGCCACGCCCGTCACCAGCCAGCGGCGCGGCGTTTGCACCAGTTGCGCGCAGGCTTGCGCGTACGCGCCGGCAGCCGGGCCGCCAGCGGTGGCGCCTTGCGCCGCGTTTGCGGCCCGATCGAAGGCATCGGCCGCCATCACAGCCGCCACACGTGCAGGCCGCCGTCCTCCAGCGGACGGGGGTCGAAATGCGATTTGATGTCGATGAAGCAGCCATTTTCCAGCACCTTGGCCTGGAGGTCGGCCAGCGGGCGGGCCAGCAGCGCCTGGTGCGAGACGGCGCTGATGATGGCCTCGGCCCGCGGCAGCTGTTCCCAGCTTTCCAAGGTCAAACCGTATTCTTCCAGCGCTTCGCGGCCATCGGCGACCGGGTCGTGCACGTGCACCTGCACGCCGTATGATTGCAGTTCATGGATCATGTCGACCACTTTCGAGTTGCGCAGGTCCGGGCAGTTTTCCTTGAAGGTCAGGCCCAGCACGTTGACGTGCGCCCCTTTCAATTTGAAGCCGGCGCGCACCATTTCCTTGATGGTCTTTTCCGCCACGAACTTGGCCATGCCGTCGTTGATGCGGCGCCCGGCCAGGATCACGTGCGGGTGGTAGCCGAGCATTTCCGCCTTGTGCGTCAAATAGTATGGGTCGACGCCGATGCAGTGGCCGCCCACGAGTCCCGGACGAAATGGTAAAAAATTCCATTTCGTGCCGGCCGCCTGCAGCACTTCCAGGGTGTCGATGCCGATGCGGTCGAAGATGATGGCCAGCTCGTTCATCAGCGCGATGTTCAGGTCGCGCTGCGTGTTTTCGATCACCTTGGCCGCCTCGGCCACCTTGATGCTCGAGGCCCGGTGCACGCCCGCCCCGACCACGCCTTCGTACAGGGCGGCCACCTTGTCCAGTGTCGTGGCGTCATCGCCCGAGACCACTTTGCGGATGCTGTGCAGGGTGTGATCCCTGTCGCCGGGGTTGATGCGCTCGGGCGAAAAGCCCACATGAAAGTCGTCCTTCCAGCGCAAGCCCGAATGCTGTTCCAGGATGGGAATGCAGATGTCCTCGGTGGCGCCCGGATACACGGTCGATTCGTAGATGACGATGGCGCCGCGCCGCATGTGGCGCCCGACGGCCGCGCTGGCGCCGGCCAGGGCCGAAAAGTCGGGATTGTGCGCGCTGTCGACGGGCGTGGGCACGGCCACGACGATGAAATCGGCCAGTTGCAGCTCGGCCGGGTCGCAGCCCACGCTCAGCCATTGCGCGGCCAGCAACTGTTCATGGCTGACTTCGCCCGTCGGGTCGATGTGGCGCCGGTAGCTTTCCACCTTGCGCGCCGACAAGTCAAAGCCGATCGTGCGCTGGCGTGTGCCAAACGCCACGGCCAGCTGCAAGCCCACGTAGCCGAGACCCACCACCGCCACCACGCCCGCCTTGCTATTGATATTGCTATTCACATTGCTGTCCATATGCATGTGCTCCGAATGGTTGCGGCCTGCGCATCACCGTCCGGGAAATTCTACGGTTGCCGGTTTGTCCATTCTTGAGCGAGAACAAGAAAACCGGGACGGCGGCAAGCATGCGCGCGGACAATCGGCGGCTTGTTGAGCGCAATCAAGGAGACCGGCTGCCATCTTTTTAAGCTAGGCCATGCCCATCGCCCATCGCGAATCGGCTAATCGTCCACGCACGCCGCTACCGGAGATTTCCATGGCCCTTTCCCTGTCCCGCCCTTTCCCTGGCCTGCCGGCCGCCGCGCTGTGCTGTGTCCTGCTGCTGCCCCTGCTGACGGCTTGCCACGGCACGCAGAGCAGCGAAAGCCTGCTGGCCGACGCGCAGCAGTACCGGCAGAAAGGCGAAGCGCGGGCCGCCATCATCCAGTTGAAAAACCTGCTGCAAAAGGAACCGGACAATGCGGCCGCGCGCTTGCTGCTGGGCAGCATCTATATCGACACGGGTGAAGCGCTGTCGGCCGAGAAAGAATTGCGCAAGGCAAAATCGCTGGGCCTGGCGCCGCAGCAAGTGATGCCACTGCTGGGCAAGACCTGGCTGATGCTGGGCCAGTTCGACAAGGTGCTGGCCGAGATCCCCGACGATGCGGCGCAGCCCGCCAGCGTGCTGGCCCTGCGCGGCGACGCCCTGCTGGCCCTGGGCCGTCAGGACGAGGCGCGCGCCCTGTTTGCGCGCCTGCTCGAAGCCCATCCCGACCAGGTCGAGGCCTTGCTGGGACTGGCGCGGCTGTCGGCGCTGGAGCAGCAGGTACCGGCGGCCGAGCTGCTGCTGGCGCAAGCCCTGAAAAGCGCGCCCGCCAACCTGGACGCCTTGCGCCTGCAGGGCGACCTGCTGCGCCTGCAAGGCAAGAACGGCGCGGCGCGGCAAGCCTATATGCAGATCCTCAAGATCAAACCGGACAATACCCAGGCGCACATCGACCTGGCCAACCTCGACATCGTCGACAACCGCTATCTGGAAGCGGCGGCCCAACTGGCCACGGCGCGCAAGACGGCGCCCAACAGCCTGGGCCTGCTGCAGGCGCAGGCCTTGCTCGATTTTCGCCAGGGCAAGAACAAGGCGGCCTTGCAGGGCTTGCAGCTGGTGCTCAAGGCGGCGCCCGATCACATGCCGTCCATCCTGCTGGCCGGCGCCGTGCAACTGGCGCTCGGTTCGCCGCAACTGGCGGAAAGCTATCTGCGCCGCTTCCTGGCCGTGTATCCCCAGCACCTGTACGCCGTCAAGATGATGGCCTCGATCGAACTGATGCGCGGCAAGACCGACGCCGCCATCGGCTTGCTGCAACCGATGCTGACCGCCTTCCCCGACGACGTGGAATTGCTGTCGCTGGCCGGCGAAGCCCACTTGCGCGCGCGCCAGTACGACAAGGCGACGGCATATTTCGAAAAAGCCAGCACCCTGGCGCCGGACACGGCCAGACTGCATGCGGCCTTGGGCATCAGCCGCCTGGGCATGGGCGAGAACAGCCGCGCCATCAATGAACTGGAACGCGCCAGCATGCTCGACAAGAGCACGCCGCAGGCGGGCACCATGCTGGTGATGACCTTGCTGCGCAACAAGCAGAACGACAAGGCCCTGGCCAGCGTCAAGATGATGGAACAGCAGCAGAAAGGCACGAATCCCCTGCTGCTGAACCTGAAAGGCGGCGTCTACCTGGCCCTGCGCGATCTGCCCGCCGCGCGCGCCAGTTTCGAGCAAGCATTGAGCATGGACCCCGTGTACTTGCCCGCCCTGAACAACCTGGCGCAGATCGACCTGGCCGAGAAAAAGCCGGAGCAGGCGAAACAGCGCTTCGAGAAGGCGCTGGCGAAGGCGCCGAAAAATGCCGACCTGTGCGCGGCGCTGGCCAAGCTGGCCGCATCGGAGGGCAAGACGGACGAGGCGCGGCGCTGGCTCGAACGGGCCCACCGCGACAATCCCGACGCCGTCGCGCCGGCCCTGCTATTAAGTAATTTTTACCTGAAGACGGGCGCGCCCGAGAAGGCGCTGGAACTGGCGCGCACCTTGCAGACGGGCCATCCGGGCGACGCCGATGCGCTGGCCCTGCGCGCCCAGGTCGAGTACAGCGCCGGCCAGGCGCCGGCCGCGCTCGACAGCTACAACAAGCTGGCCAGCCTGCAAACGACATCCGCACCCTTGCAGATGCGCATCGCCAGCCTGCACCTGGCGCTGGGCGACCATCATAACGCGCTGCAAGCCGTCAAGCGGGCGCAGGCGCTTGACCCGGCCCTGCTCGAAGCGCGCGTGGTCGAAGTGGCCCTGCTGTTGAACCTGAACCGCCAGCGCGAGGCGCTGGCCGTGGCGCGGCAAGTACAGGAACAGCAGCCGAAGCTGGCGGCCGGCTACAAGCTCGAAGGCGACGTGCTGATGGAGCAAAAGCTGCCGCAGCAAGCCGTCAAGCTGTACCAGCACGCCTTCGACATCAGCCCCATCGGCCCCTTGCAGGTGCAGCTGTACCGCGCCTTGCAGGCGTCGGGCCAGACGCGCGAAGCCGATGCGCGCATGGCCACCTGGCTCAAGGCACATCCGGAAGACTTGCCGACGCGCACGTACCTGGCGGGTACTTACCTGGCGGCCAAACAATACCGCGCTGCCATCGAGCACTTCCAGTATGTCGTCGCCAAGGACACGGGCAATGTCGTGGCGCTGAACGACCTGGCCTGGGCGTATCAGCAGGAAAAAGATCCGCGCGCGCAAGCGATGGCCGAGCAGGCGCTCAAGCTGGCGCCCGACAATCCCGCCGTGCTCGACACCCTGGGCTGGATCGTGCTGCAGCAAGGCGACGTCAAGCGCGCCACGGCCCTGCTGCGCCAGGCGGCGGGGCTGGCGCCGAAGTCGCCCGAAGTGCAGTACCACCTGGGCGCGGCCCTGGCGAAATCAGGGGACAAGGGCGGTGCGCGCAAGCAACTGGAACAATTGCTTGCCGCAAACAAGGACTTTCCGCAGCGGGCCGAGGCACAGGCCTTGCTGACCCAGCTGTAGGCCATGGCTGTGCAAGCTGCCGTGGCCGGCCTGGCAGCGCGTCCGCTGGCCCTGCTGGCGGGCGTGGCCTGCGCGCTGGCCTTGCGCCATTATCCGCTGGGTCACGGCTGGCCCGGCCTGCTGTTTGCAGCGCTGCTGCCCGCGTATTTCCTGCTGCTGTGCTGGCGCCCCGCCTGCTGGCTGTTCTGCGTGCCCGCCCTGCTGCCCGTGCTGGACCTGGCGCCGTGGACGGGCTGGTTCTTCCTCGAAGAAATCGACGTGCTGCTGTTGCTGACGGTGGCCTGCGGCTACTGGCGCCTGGGCGGCCCCGTCCAGAGCGCCGCGGCCACGCTCCCGCCCGCCGCCCGTGCCTGTTTGCTGCTGTGCAGCCTGGCCTGGCTGGCGGCGCTGCTGCGCGGCGTCCTGCCGCTGGCGCCCCTTGACCTGAACGCCTGGGATAATTACTTGAGTCCCTACAACAGCCTGCGGCTGGGCAAGGCCTGGGCCTGGAGCATGCTGCTGCTGCCGCTGCTGCTGCGCGACGGGAATGCTTCCGCCCTGCGCCGCTACGCGCTGCCGGGCATGCTGGCCGGACTGGCCATGGTGTCGCTGTTCGCGCTATGGGAACGGGCCGTGTTTCCCGGCCTGACGAACCTGTCGAGCGACTACCGCATCACGGCGCCGTTTTCCGCCATGCACACGGGCGGCGCCGCGCTCGACGGCTACCTGGCGCTGAGCCTGCCGTTTGCCGCACTGTGGCTGGCGCGCGCCCGCAGCCGCTGGCAGGCGGCACTGACTTTGCTGCTGCTGGCCCTGGCCTTGCACGCGGCGTTCACCACGTTTTCACGCGGCCTGTACGCGGCGCTGGCGGCGGCCATGCTGCTGGGATTCTGGCAAACCCTGCGGGCGGCGCCCGGCGCGGCGCGGCGCCCGCCTGGCCGCCCGCCCGTGCGCGGTGTGCTGCTGCGGCTGCTGCTGGCCGGCCTTGGCACTGTCCTGCTCGTGTACATGTTCAGCCTGGCCGGCTACCGGGGCTTGCTCGCCGCCGTCGTCCTGCTCGCGGCCAGCTTCGTGCTGGCGGCGCGGCCCTTGCCGTGGCGTCTGGCGCCGGCCAGCCTGCTGTGCGCGCTGTGCCTGCAGGGCTTGCTGGCCGCCTGGTGGCCGGAGCCGGCCGGCCAGAACACGGCCGGCTGGCTGAAAGGCCCGTATTTCCTGTTCCTGCTGGCGGCCGTGCTGCTGGCGGCCGTGCTGTGGCCCGGCGCTGGCGCCCCTAAAGGGCCTGTCAGACTGGGCCTGGCGATGATGGCGTGGACCATGCTGGCGTGCAATCTGGCGTGGATAGGCTGGCATTGGGCCGGTCCGCCCGCCCTGCTGCCGGCCGCCCTCGTCGTCCTGCTGGCCATGCTGATGCTGTGCAACGGACGCTTGCGCCCGCCGCTGTGGCGGCTGGACCGGGCCAGCCTGAGCATCGCGGGCGCGGCCGGCATCCTGCTGCTGCTGGCCATCCCCGTGTCGGCCAGCTATTACGCCACCGAACGTTTCGCCACCACGGCCTTCGACATGCAAGGCCGCTTGCGCCATTGGCGGCAAGCGCTGGCCATGCAGCCGCCCGACCTGGCCAGCCGTCTGTTCGGCACGGGTAGCGGCAGCTTTCCCGCTACTTATTACTGGCACAATCCCCAGCGCGAAGTGCCGGCCAGCATCGCGTATGCCGAGGAAGGGGGAAACCGGTATGTGCGCCTGGCCAGCCCCGGCTACAGCGCCGGTTATGGCGAGCTGCTGCGGCTGCTGCAACGCCTGCCCGTGCAGCCCGCCACGCGCTACACCCTGGCGCTCGACGTGCGCCGAACGGGCCCCATGCCGGTGCTGCAGGTGCGCCTGTGCCAGCGGCAATTGCTGTACGCCCAGGGCTGCGTGAACGTTCCGCTGCGCCTGCGGCCTGTGCCGCCTGGCACGCAGCCCGGCGGTTGGCAACACTATGAAGTACCGTTCGACAGCGCCTGGCTGGGCGCCGGTGCCTGGCTGCTGCGCCCGCCCGTGCAGCTGGAACTGGCGGCCAGCGGGGCGGCTGACTCGTCCGTGCTCGAAGTCGACAATCTGAGCTTGCGCGCCCCGGGCGGCGAGGAATTGATCGCCAACGGGAGCTTTACGCAAGCCAATAATTACTGGTTTTTCAGCAGCGACCACCATCATTTGCCGTGGCATATCAAGAGCATGGCCTTGCATCTGCTGATCGAAACAGGCTGGTGCGGCGTCATGTCCATGCTGGCCCTGCTGGTTCTGGCTGGCACGCGCCTGCTGAGCCAGGCCGCGCGCGGCGATTCCGGCGCGCTCGCTTGCGCCGCCGCCCTGCTGGGTTTTCTCGTCGTCGGCCTGTTCGACAGCCTGCTCGACGTGCCGCGCATCGCCCTGCTGTGCTATCTGATGCTGCTGTGCGCGCTGCTGCAGCCCGTGCCACCTCCTCACGTTGAAAGTGCGCCGCCATGAAAGCCCTGCCGTTGACATGCTTTTCCGCCCTCCTGTTTTGCCTTGCCCTGGCCAGCGCGCCTTGCCGCGCCGATGCTCCGCTGGCGCAAACCATCGCGCGCATCAAACCATCGATCGTCGGCGTGGGCAGCCTGCAAAAGACGCGCACGCCGCCGATGAATTTCATCGGCACGGGCTTCGTCGCCGGCGACGGCTTGAGCGTGCTCACTTGCGCCCATGTGATCCAGAAACTGCTCGACGCCAATCCGAACGAAGTCATCGGCATACTCACGGGCCAGGGCGAGGCAGCGCAATTTCGCCCCGCCAAGGTCCAGGCGCTGGACACGGAACACGACCTGGCCTTGCTGCGCCTGGCGGGCGCGCCCCTGCCTGCCCTGGCGCTGGGCGACGCGGCCACGGTGCGCGAAGGCCAGGCCATGGCCTTTACGGGGTTTCCGCTCGGCACCTTGCTGGGCTTGCACCACGTGACCCACCGCGCCACCGTGTCATCGCTGACACCCGTGGTCATGCCCAGCGAAAACGCGCAGCGCCTCGACGTCCGGCGCCTGGCGCAGCTGCAAAAAGCGCCTTACACCGTGTTCCAGCTGGACGCGACGGCGTATCCGGGCAGCAGCGGCAGCCCCTTGTTCGATCCCGAGACCGGTCTCGTCTACGGCATCGTCAACATGGTGTACGTCAAGGGCCTCAAGGAGGCGGCCATCAGCGCGCCGAGCGGCATCACTTACGCGATTCCAGGCGGCTACATGCAGGCGATCTTGCTGAAAAATAAATGAATAATCAGTTGCGCCCCTGCCTCAGCCGGTCCGTAATGCCGGGCTCATCCCATGTCGGAAAAAAAAAGGGGTAAAACGACCGTTCACCCCCATGCTGTTCCATCAGGCCACCGTATTTGCGGATCTGGGCCCCCATGTAATCGAGGTCCAGCCGTAGCAGCACGGCCGGCGCCCCCACGCGCGTGCACTCGCGCTCGCCGCCGAAGTCCTGGAAACCCAGCATGCGCTTGTAAAACACCACGTGGCGCGGGTTGACTTCGATCACGTAATCCGTAAAGCCGTGAATATTGTGGGCATAGATATAAGAAATATGAATCAGCGCCGCAAACACGCGCTTGCTCACCCCCTTGTCGATGGCCAGGCGCGACGGTTCGCACAGGCGCCGGCCCTGCTCGCGCAGGACGTCGAGCTTGTCGCGGAAGTTTTCATCGGCGGGCAAGCCCGTCTCGTCATTGTCCAGGCACAAGGTCATGGTGCCGACGGTGGTGCCGGCCGTTTCCGCAAACAGTGTGATTTTATTGAGCGCATGGGCCGTGCCGGGATCGACGGCATAGCCGCGCCAGCCGTACATCTTGCGGATCAGCAAGCTGGCCGCTTCGCGCCGGCCACGCGAATTGGCCATGCGGATATGAAAGCGCTGCAGGTCGAGCTCGTGCTCCATGGCCGGGTCGATCTGCCCCTCGCCTACCACCAGGTCGCTGAAAGTACCAGGCGTGTCGAAAGAAATAATGGGTTCATCTTCAAAGCTCATCTTGTCCTCACGTTCATCGGCAGCCGTCGAGACGGACTGAAGCCAATGCCTTGTGACAAGACAAAAACGGGAGAAGTTCCCACCTTTAGCTAAAAAAACAGAAGAAATCTGTCTTTAGATAGCAAAATAACACGCTGAAATTTGCCGAAAAGTACAAAATGACAAATATAAGTGCTGTTTTGACACTGCCGAGGCCGCTGCTAAAAAAAACTCTCCGGGATCAGTAAAACGTCGCCCGGCCGCATCATGACATTGGCGGAAATATCGCCCTCCTTCAGCAAATCGTCGAGCCGCACGGCCAGCTGCTGCTGGTTGCCTTCGCGCATGCGGATGATGCTGGCTTTGTTGCCGGCCGCGAAGTCGGTGATGCCCCCCACGGCGATGAGCACGTCCATCAGCGACATGCCCTGCCGGTACGGCAGCGCCTGCGGCTTGGCCGCCTCGCCGATCACCCGGATCTGCTCGCTATATGGCCCCGAGAAATTGGTGACAATGACCGTCACCACGGGCTGCTGGATGAACTTGCTCAAGGCTTGCTCGATGTCGCGCGCCAGCTGGGTTGACGTCTTGCCGCTGGCGGCCAGATCCTCGACCAGCGGCGTGGTGATCTTGCCGTCCGGCCGCACGGCCACCGTCAGCGACACTTCCGGATTGCGCCAGACGATGATGTTGACGGAGTCGCCCGGACCGATCAGGTAATCGTGCATGGGAGCGCTGTCGTCGGAAGGCGCCAGCGGATAGCGAGTGCGGCAGGCGCCCAGCAGGCTGGCGGCGCCGGCCAGGACCAGCGTATTGCAGAGAAATACACGGCGAAATGGATTCATGCGGAGCCTCTTCGAGTCGATGCGCGTCCATGGGCAGCCCCGCAGAACCAGCCTGGGCCGCGAACTTCCTATGATTATTAAAACCCGGCAAGTGAACCTTGAGGCGTATCAAGAAGCAATCATCTTGGGAAATCTTGCTCCGCAGCCGCCCTATACTTGCTTACTCAACAAGCAAGTATTTTTTGTAAGACGTCGTCGTTGTCCGCGCCGCCAGCCCATCTGCCGTGCAGCACCGTCACCTGAAGGAAGCGACATGGAAGAATTGATACAGCAACTGCTTTCCGGCTTGAAAGGCATCTGGAAGTACCGCTGGCATGCGGTGCTGGTGGCGTGGCTGGTGGCCATCGGCGGCTTCATCAAGGTGATCACCCTGCCCGATGACTACCAGACGTCGGCGCGCGTGTTTGTCGATACGCAAACCATCCTCAAGCCGCTGATGGCCGGCATGACCAGCGTGCCGAACACGGAACAGCAGGTGGCCATCATGAGCCGCACCCTGCTCAGCCGCCCGAACGTGGAGCGGGTCATGCGCATGGTCGACCTCGACCTGGACTCGAAGACCGTACGCGAGCACGAGGCCCAGCTGGACGAGTTGATGAGCCGCATCAAGATCACGGGCACCAATGCCTATGACATCTACACCATCAGCTACAGCGGACGCGATCCCAAGCTCGTGCGCGACGTCGTGCAAAGCTTGCTGACCATCTTTGTCGAAGGCAGTTTCCAGGGCAAAAAAGGCGATTCGCAGAAGGCAGTGCAATTCATCGACGAGCAGATCAAGAATTACGAGGACAAGCTGAGCGCGGCGGAAAACCTGGTGAAGGAATTCAAGATCCGCAACAACCTGCTGCTGCCACGCCAGGGCATCGACTATGGCAGCCAGTTGCTGATGTCGTCCGATAGCCTGAACAATGCCAAGCTGGAACTGGTCGAGGCGGAACAGGCGCGCAAGGCCATCCAGAGCCAGATCGAGGGCGACGAGCCCGTGCTCGACATGGAGCCGAACGCGGCGTCCATCACGAATCCCGAACTCGACGAACGCATCGCCTCGCTCAACAAGAACCTCGACAACCTGCGCATGCAATTTACGGAATTGCACCCCGATATCATCGCTTCGAAGCGGCTCATTGCCCAGCTGGAAGAACGCAAGATCGAGGAAAGCAAGCTGAAAACGGCGTCCGGCGATCCGGGCAAGAATTACAGCCCCATGCTGCAGCAATTGAAGGTGGCGCTGACGGACGCGGACGCCAAGGTGGCCGCCATCCGCGCCCGCGTGCAGGAGTATACGGCGCGCAACGAACGGCTGCTGGCGCAGAGCAATGCCGTACCCGAGGTGGAATCGCAGCTGGCGCAGCTCAACCGCGACTACATCATCAACAAGGAAAACTATGAAAAGCTGATCGGCCGGCGCGAAGCGGCCAAGCTGTCGGGCGAACTCAGTTCCACCACCGAAATGATGGCCTTCAAGATCATCGACCCGCCCACGGTGCAATATGCGCCCGTCGGCCCGAACCGCCCGCTGCTGTTCAGTGCGGCGCTGGGCGCGGCGCTGGTGGCCGGCGTCGCCACGGCCCTGCTGATCAGCCAGGTGCGCCCCACCTTCCTCAGCCCCTCGGAACTGCGCGACGCGACGGGCTTGAACGTGCTGGGCACGGTATCGATGAACTGGACGCCACTGCAGCAGGTACGCCGCCGCCGCGCCCGCTATGGCTTCGGCGCCTGCCTGGGCAGCCTGTTTGTGCTGTATGGCGGGGTCATGACGGCCGCGCTGCTGAAATTCTAGAGCCACCAAGGGAGCGACGATGAGCAGCAAGGACAGCGGCAAGCAGGAACCCACGATCCTCGGCGTGGCCGAGGCCAGCGTGCCCTATGGCGTGGATGGCGCGCAGGCGGCCCGGTCGCCCCAGTACCGGGCCCTGAACCTGGACCGGCTGGCCGAGCAAGGCATGCTCACGCACGATGGCGGGCGCAGTTCGGTGGCCGAGGATTTCCGCATCATCAAGCGCCCGCTGCTGCGCCAGGCGCGCGCCAGCGGCGCCGAGGCCATCCGCCACGGCAACCTGATCGTCGTTACCAGCGCCATGCCCGGCGAAGGCAAGACCTACTGCGCCATCAACCTGGCCATGAGCATCGCCATGGAAATGGATATCACGGTGCTGCTGGTCGATGCCGACGTGGCGCGCCCGTCCGTGCTGAAAGTGCTGGGCCTGCCGCCGGAACCAGGGCTGATGGACGTGCTGCTCGACCCGCAACTGGCGATGGCCGACGTGATCCTGAAAACCAATGTGGCCAATCTGAGCATCCTGCCCGCCGGGCGCAGCAACAAGCACGCGACGGAATTGCTGGCCAGCCGGGCCATGAGCCGGCTGCTGGCCGAAATCGCCAGCCGCTATGGCGACCGCATCGTCGTCTTCGATTCGCCGCCCCTGCTGATCACCAGCGAAGCGCACGCGCTGGTGGGCCAGATGGGACAAGTGGTGATGGTGGTCGAGGCGGAAACGACGACACAGCACGCCGTCAAGGAGGCACTGCGCCAGATCGAGTCGTGCGAACACATTCATTTGATCTACAACAAGACCAAATCGTTCCCCGGCAACGACTACTACGGTTATGGCCATTACGATTAGCCGCGGGGTTTCGCTGCCGCCACCGCTGCTGCTGCCCTTGCTATCCCTGCTGCTGCCCCTGCCAGCCGGCGCGGTCGACTGGCTGGTGAAACCGTCGCTGCGCCTGCGCGAAAGCTATACTGACAACGCCTTGCGCGCGCCGCCGGGCCAGGCGCAATCGGACTTCATCACGGAAATCGCGCCCGCCATCGCCCTCATCGGCACGGGACCCCGGCTGCGCGTGCACCTCGACTACAGCTGGCATAAATACCTGTCGGGACAGCGCGCCGATACGGACAACCACGAACTGCACGCCTCGGCCGACGCCGAACTGGTCAAGGACTGGTTCTTCATCGATGCGGACGCCAGCGTAAGCCGGCGCAACATCTCGCCGTTCGGCCCGCAGCTGATCGACGACCTGCCCGACACGGACAATACCAGCACCGTGCGCACCACGGGCATCAGCCCCTACCTACGCCACCGTTTCCGCGGCCTGGCCACGGCCGAGCTGCGCTACACGCGCAACACGGTCGATAGCGGCGGCGACCTGCTGTCCGTACACAGCGATGAAATGGAATTGCTGCTCAGCGGCGAGCCGCGCGGCAACGGCTGGACCTGGAACGCCAGCCACGACGTACGCCGCACCCAGGACAGCAAGCTGGCGCCCGTACGCATGCAGCGCAGCAGCGTGGGCCTGCGCTATCCGTTCAACAGCAAATGGTCGGCCACGGCCAGCGGCGGCATGGAAAAGGAAGGTTATATCTCTACCAGCGGCAAGGCGCCTGAGGGCCGCTTCTGGTCGCTGGGCGGCGTGTGGACGCCGTCGCCGCGCACCAGCATCGCCTTCAGCACGGGCAAGCGCTTTTTTGGCACCACCTACAGCCTGGACGCCAATTTCCTGCAGCGCCATACCAACTGGCAACTGAACTACAGCGAAAACATCACCACCATGCCGACGCAGTTTTCGCGCCTGGGAAACCGCGACGCGGGCCAGTTGCTTGATCAATTGTGGCGCGGCATCTTTCCCAACGCGCGCGACCGTCGCCTGCGCATCGATGCCTTCCTGCGCTATGCCAACAGCCTGGGGCCGGAACGGGGCGCCATCAATTACTTCAGCCACCGCTATTTCCTGCAAAAGCAGCTGAAGCTGACGATGGCGCGCGCCACGGCGAAAAGCACGATGATCGCCGGCATCACGGCCGTCGACCGCACGGCACAAACGGCCAGCGGCATCGACAGCGGCTTGCTGCCCGGCGTGGAATTCGGCAGCGAAGACCGCACGCGCCAGATCGGCGGCAACCTGGGCTGGAGCTGGCAAGCCAGTTCGCGCACCAGCGTGAATGTCAATGCCGGCTACGCCAGCGTGCGCTCGCTGACCGTGCCCCGGCGCGACAACAACATCACCGTGACGGCGGGTTACACCCGTATCCTGCAGCCGAACATGACGGCCAGCATCGATGTGCGGCATACGCGGCACGCCAGCAACCGGGGAGGCGACTACCGCGAAAACGGCGTCAGCGCCACCCTCAACATGCAATTCTAAGGAGCCCGCAATGTCCGCCCCTTCTCTTGCGTCCGCCGCGCCGGCGCACCTGCTGTGCGTGGTGGCCGCGCGCCCGAATCTGATGAAGATGGCGCCCATCCTGGCCGCCCTGGCACGACAGGCGCCCGCCGTCCGCGTGACCTTGCTGCATACGGGCCAGCATTACGACACGGCCATGAATGGGCAATTGTTTACGGACCTGTACCTGCGCCCGCCCGACATCGCCCTCGACGTCGGCTCCGGCAGCCACGCGCAGCAGACAGCAGAGATCATGCGCCGCTTCGACGCCGTGCTCGACGCGCATCCGCCGCTGGCGCCCGATGCCGTGCTGGTGGTGGGCGACGTCAATTCCACCCTCGCCTGCGCGCTGGTGGCGGCCAAGCGCGGCACGCCCGTGATCCATGTCGAGGCAGGCCTGCGCAGCGGCGACCGGCGCATGCCCGAGGAAATCAACCGCGTGCTGACGGATCAATTGTCCGATCTGCTGCTCACCAGCGAAGAAAGCGCGCGCGCCAACCTGCTGCGCGAAGGCATCGCCCCCGAACGCATCCATTTCACGGGCAATGTCATGATCGACAGCCTGCGGCAGCAGCTGCCGCGCGCAGCCAAGCCCGCCGCCACCCTGCGCGCGCACGGCCACCCCTGCCCGCCCGCGTATGGACTGTTGACCTTGCACCGTCCCTCGAACGTCGATGATCCGGCCCAGCTCGCAGCGCTGCTGCAGGCGCTGGGGCAACTGTCAGCCCGCCTGCCGCTGCTGTTTCCCATCCACCCGCGTACCCTGGCCGGCCTGCGCCTGGCGGGCCTGGAACCGCTGCTGGCGCGGCACGCCATCGTCCGCCTGCCGCCGCTGGGCTACCTGGAAATGCTGGGCCTGATGCAGGAGGCGCGCCTGGTGCTGACGGATTCGGGCGGCATCCAGGAAGAAAGCACGGCACTGGGCGTGCCCTGCCTGACCCTGCGCGCCAACACGGAGCGCCCCGTCACCGTGACCGATGGCACGAATACCCTGGCCGGCACGGACCCGGCCGCCATTCTGGAGATGGCCAACACCATCCTGGACACGGGCGGCAAACGTGGCCGCATTCCGCCGCTGTGGGATGGGCGCGCGGCCACGCGCATCGCGGCCGTCATCGCGCCTTGGCTGGCGGCGCGCCGGGGACAACCATGACGGCGCCTGCGCTGCTGCCGGCGCTGAAGAATGCGCTGACCATCGACGTGGAAGACTATTTCCAGGTATCCGCCTTTGCGCCGCACATCGCCCGCGCCGACTGGCCGCGCCTGGAATGCCGGGTCGAGGCGAACATCGAGCGCATCCTGCTGCTGCTGGACAGCCGCCGCATCCACGCCACCTTTTTTACCCTGGGCTGGATCGCCGAACGCTATCCGGCCATGCTGCGCCGCGTGGCCGACGCCGGACACGAAGTGGCCAGCCACGGCTATGCGCACCTGCGCGCCAGCGAGCAGTCGGCCGCGCAGTTCGCCGACGATGTGCGCCGCAGCAAGGCCATCCTGGAGCAAATAACGGGCCTGGCCGTGCGCGGCTACCGGGCCCCCAGCTTTTCCATCGGCGCGGCCAACCTGTGGGCCTTCGACGTGCTGCAGGAAGCCGGGTACCGCTACAGTTCCAGCATCTACCCGATCCGCCACGACCATTACGGCATGCCCGATGCGCCCCGCTTCGGCTGGCGCCCGCGCGGCCCGCATGGCGTGCTGGAATTGCCCGTCAGCACCGTGCGCCTGCGCGGGCGCAACCTGCCGGCCGGCGGCGGCGGTTATTTCAGATTGATGCCGTATGCACTGTCGCGCTGGCTTTTGCGACGCATCAATTCGCGCGACGGGCAAGCTGGCATATTCTATTTTCATCCTTGGGAACTCGATCCCGGCCAGCCGCGCCCGCCAGGCCTCAGCGCCAGGACGCGCTTTCGCCACTACCTGAACCTGGGGCGCATGGAAGCACGGCTGGGGCGCCTGACCCGCGACTTTGCCTGGGACCGCATGGACCGTATTTTTCTGGAAAGCACATGATGCACGAGGCCAGCCTTGCTCCCGTTCCGGCACAGTCCAGCACCGCCATCGCCGTGCGCTCGCTGCAGGGGCACGAGCATGCGCGCTGGGATGCCTTTGTCGACACGTGCCCGGAGGCGACCTTTTTTCACCGGGCCGGCTGGCAAACCATCATGGAGCAAGGTTTTCAGCACGACAGCTATTTCCTGTACGCGGAACAGGAAGGATGCATCGCCGGCGTGCTGCCGCTGGCCCATTTGCGCAGCCGCCTGTTCGGTTCTTCCCTCGTCTCGCTGCCGTTTTGCGTCTACGGCGGCATCGCCGGCGGCGGCGCGGCCATACGCCAGGCGCTCGACAGCGCCGCGCTGGCGCTGGCCCGGCGCCTCGGCGTGGGCCACCTGGAATACCGCTGGCGCGAAGCGCCGGAAGACATGGCGACTTCCTGGCTGCAGAAACCCCTGTACGCCACCTTCCGCCGGCCGCTAAGTCCCGATGCCGAACAGAATCTGCTAGCCATTCCCCGCAAGCAACGCGCCGTCGTGCGCAAGGCCATCGCGGCCGGCCTGCACAGCGCCATCGACTATGACATCGACCGTTTCTACCCGATCTACGCGGCCAGCGTGCACCGGCTGGGCACGCCCGTCTTCGCACGCCGCCATTTTGCCCTGCTGCGCACGGTCTTTGGCGGCGCCTGCGAGATCCTCACCGTGTATCACGGCCAGCAGCCGCAGGCCAGCGTGCTGGTGTTTTATTTCCGCGACGAAGTGCTGCCCTATTACGGCGGCGGCAACGTCGTGGCGCGCAGCACGGGCGCCAACGACTTCATGTACTGGGAAGCGATGCGCCGCGCCTGCGCGCGCGGCTACCGCCTGTTCGATTTCGGCCGCAGCAAGCTGGGCACGGGCGCCTTCGACTTCAAGAAGAACTGGGGCTTTACGCCGCAGCCGCTGCCCTATGCCTACCAGCTCGTGCGCGCCAAGGCCTTGCCATTAGTCAATCCGCTGAATCCGAAATACGCGCTGTTCATCCGCGCCTGGCGCCGCCTGCCGCTGCCGCTGGCCAACCTGCTGGGACCGCACATCGTGCGGCAACTGGGCTAAGCAAGGAGACTCACCATGCGCGAACTGCTCTTCCTCGCCCACCGTCTGCCGTATCCGCCCAACAAGGGCGACAAGATACGCTCGTGGCACATGCTGCAATACCTGAGCCGGCATTTCCGCGTGCACCTGGGCTGCTTCATCGACGATGATGACGACTGGCAGCATGCGAAAACCGTGGCCGCCCTGTGCGCCAGCACGCGCTTCATCGACTTGCGGCGCGGCCCGGCCCGCTGGCGCGCCATGCAGGCGCTGCTGTCGAGGCAAGCCATGAGCGTGCAGTACTACCGCGATGCACGCCTGCTGCAATGGGTCGACGGTTTGTTATCGGGCGACAAGGTGCGTCACGCGCTGGCCTTCTCCGGACCCATGGCGCAATACATCGATGGCAGCGCGGGCCGCGGCCTGCACCGCGTGATCGATTTCGTCGATGTCGATTCCGACAAATGGCGCCAGTACAGCGACAGCAAGCCCTGGCCCATGTCGCTGCTGTACCGGCGCGAAGCGCAGCTGCTGCTGCAGTACGAGCGCCATATCGCCCAGCAGTTCACGGCCGCCAGCTTCGTCTCGCCGGCCGAGGCGGCCCTGTTCCGCCAGTGCGCCCCGATGGCGCGGCGCAAGACGGGGTATTTCAACAACGGCGTCGATACGGCGTATTTCTCGCCCATGGCGGCCCAGCCCGGCGTGTATCCACCGGGCGTGCAGGCGCTGGTGTTTACGGGCGCCATGGATTACTGGCCGAACGTCGACGCCGTGCAATGGTTCGTGCGCCACGTCTGGCCCGCGCTGCGGCGCCAGTTTCCCCAGCTGCAGTTCTATATCGTCGGCAGCGCGCCCGTGCCCGCCGTGACGGCGCTGGCCAGGGTGCCTGGCGTGGTGGTGACGGGCAAGGTGCCCGATATCCGGCCCTACCTGGCTGGCGCAGCGCTGGCCGTGGCACCGCTGCGCATCGCCCGCGGCGTGCAGAACAAGGTGCTCGAAGCGATGGCGATGGGGAAGATCGTGCTGGCCACGCCGCAGGCGCTCGAAGGCATCGCCGCCCAGCCGGGCCTGGAACTGCTGCTGGCGCGCGACGACGCCGAATTCATCCACCATGCGGCGCGCGTGCTGCGCAATGTCCAGAACGGTACGGCCGAAGGCAGCGGCGCGGCCATCGGCGCGGCGGCGCGCCAGCTGGTCCTGCAGGAATACGACTGGGAACGCAATCTGCGCGGACTGGGCGCCATGCTGGGTCTGCCTGCCGAGGCCGATGCGCCGGTCAGCGGCGCCGCCACGCCCTTGCAGCCGGTGCGGGAGCCGTCCACATGAGCTTGCAGCTCGACCAGGTGGCCCGTTCGCCCGAGGCGGCTGTCTTGCCGCAGGACGGGCGCCAGGCCGCGCTGGCGGCCCTGCTGCTGTCGCTGGCCGCCGTCGTGCTGCTGTATCACCCCACCTTCTGGTCGATGGTGGAACTGTGGTCCCGCTCGCAAACCTTCGCGCACGGCTTCCTGATCGTGCCCATCAGTTGCTGGCTGGCCTGGCGCCAGCGCGCCCGCCTGGCCGCGCTGGCGCCCCAGCCGTCGCGGCAGGGCTTGCTGCTGCTGGGCGCGCTGGGCCTGGCATGGCTGCTGGCCGACGCCGCCAACGTGCCCGTGGTGGAACAGTATGCGGCCACGGGCATGTTGCCTGCCTGCGTGCTGGCCATCCTCGGCTGGCCGGCCGTGCGCCTGCTGGCGTTTCCGCTCGCCTATCTGTTTCTCGCCGTGCCGTTTGGCGAAGTGTTCCTCGACCCGCTGATCGACTTCACGGCCGCCTTTACCGTCACCGCGCTGCAATGGTCGGGCGTGCCCGTGTTTCGCGATGGCAGCAATTTTTCACTGCCCACCGGCAACTGGTCGGTGGTGGAAGCGTGCAGCGGCTTGCGCTACCTGATCGCCGCGCTGGCCCTGGGCGCCTTGTTCGCGCACGTCAACTGTCACAGCACTCGGCGGCGCCTGGCCGTCATGGCCGCCGCCCTGCTCGTGCCCATCCTCGCCAATGGCGTGCGCGCCTACCTGATCGTGATGCTGGGCCACCTGAGCGACATGCGCCTGGCCGTGGGCGTCGACCACCTGATCTATGGCTGGCTGTTCTTCGGCCTGGTGGCGCTGCTGCTGTTCTGGCTGGCAGCGCGCTGGCGCGAATTGCCGCCGCCACGCGCCGTGCCGCCCGCTCAGCCCATACGCCTGAGCGCGGCCAGCCCGCGCGCCGTCGTGCGCGCCGGCATCGCCTGCCTGCTGCTGGCGGCCGTATGGCCGGCACTGGCCCTGGCCAGCCACCGCGACGACGGCCCGGCGGCAACCGGCTCCTCCACCGTGTTGGCCTTGTTGGCCGATCCGAGCGGCTGGCATCGCCTGCAAGACGCGGTAGCGGCGTGGCAAGCGCCATATGCGGGCGCGCCCGCGCGATTTGCCGCCACGTACGCGCGCCGGGACAGCGACGGCGCGCCGGTGGGCCTCCAATTGCACTGGTATGCGCGCCAGGCGCGCGATGCCGAACTGCTGACCCACCAGGCCTTGCCGTATGGCCCCCGCTGGATGCCGCTGGCGCAGCGCGTGCAAGACGTCAACCTGGCCGGCGGCGAGCTGGCCGTGCGCGAAAGCGTGCTGGCGCAAGGGGGCGAACGCCTGCTGGTATGGCGCGTCTACCGCCAGGGCGGCTTCGTCACGGCCAGGCCCGTGCTGGTGAAACTGCTGCTGGCGCAAGCCAAGCTGCTGGGCAGGCGCCAGGATGGCGCCGACATCATCGTCTTTGCCGCCTACGACGAGCTGGCGCCGCCGCCGCGCGCGCGCCTGCAAGCCTTCCTGCGGGCGGCCTTGCCCGTCATCGAACAACGCTTGCAGGAGCTGCCGCATGGCCCTTGACTTCGATACCGGCGGCACGCGCCAGGCTGATGCAGCGGCCGGCGGCGCTCCCCTGATCGTGCACGTGATCCACCAGCTCGACGTGGGCGGGCTGGAAAACGGCCTGGTCAACCTGATCAACCATTTGCCGCCCGGGCGCTACCGGCACGCCATCGTCTGCATGAAAAACGCCACCGCGTTCCGCCAGCGCCTGACTGCCCCGGGCGTCGACGTGATCAGCCTGGACAAGCGCGAAGGCAAGGACTGGCGCCACTATCTGCACCTGTACCGCGTGCTGAAACAGCTGCAGCCGGCGCTGGTGCACACGCGCAACCTGGGCTGCCTCGAAGCGCAGCTGCTGGCCTGGCTGGCCGGCGTGCGCCTGCGCGTACATGGCGAACACGGACGCGACATGAGCGACCTGCATGGCACCCGCCGCAAATACCGCTTGCTGCGCAAATTGATGCTGCCGCTGGTGCAGCACTTCATCGCCGTCAGCGCCGACCTGGGCCACTGGCTGGTGGACGCCATCGGCGCGGCGCCCGCGCAGGTGTCGCACATCGGCAATGGCGTCGACAGCGTGCAATTCCATCCGCGCCTGGGGCCTCCCGCCGCCGTGGGCCCGCCCGGTTTCCTGTGCAACGGCGCCTTCGTCATCGGCAGCGTGGGGCGCATGGCGGCCGTCAAGGATCACGCCTCGCTGGTGCAGGCCTTCCTGCTCCTGCTGGCCCAGCCGGGCGCCCGCGCGCGTCTGCGCCTGATCATCGTCGGCGACGGGCCGTGCCGCCAAGCGTGCCTGGAGCTGCTGCAGCAGGCCGGCGTGGCCCATCTGGCCTGGCTGCCCGGCGCGCGCGACGACGTGGCGCAACTGCTGCGCGCGATGGACCTCTTCGTGCTGCCGTCCCTGGCCGAAGGCAGCTCGAACACCATCCTCGAGGCGATGGCGACGGGGCTGCCCGTCGTCGCCACGCAGGTGGGCGGCAATGCGGAACTGGTGCAGTCGGGCTGGAGCGGCACGCTGGTGCCGCCAGGTTCGCCCGAGATGCTGGCCGACGCCATGCTCGACTACTACAGCATGCCCGAGCTGGGCCCGCGCCACGGCGCGCGCGGGCGGCGCCAGGTGCTGGCCGAGCACAGCCTGCCCGCCATGGCCGGCGCCTACCTGGCCGTGTACGACCGCCTGACGGGCGCGCGCCAGCCGTCCCACCTGTCCACTTATCCCTGAAAGGCCTTCCATGTGCGGCATCAGCGGCATCTTTGATTTGCAGGGCCAGCGCGACATCGACGTGCTGCTGCTGGCGCGCATGAACCACAGCCTGCGCCACCGGGGGCCGGACGAGGGAGGATTGCACCGCGAGCCGGGCCTCGGCCTGGCGCACCGGCGCCTGTCCGTGATCGACCTGGCCAGCGGCCAGCAGCCGCTGTTCAACGCCGACCGCAGCATCGCCATCGTCTTCAATGGCGAAATCTATAACTATCGCGCCCTGATGGCGGAATTGCGCCAGTTCGGCCACCCCTTCCGCACCAGCAGCGACACGGAAGTCATCGTGCACGCCTGGGAACAATGGGGAGAGCAATGCGTGCGGCGCCTGCGCGGCATGTTCGCCTTCGCCCTGTGGGACCGCCGGCGCCATGTGCTGTTCCTGGCGCGCGACCGCCTGGGCGTCAAACCGCTGTACTACGGCGAGGCGCAGGACGGCACCCTGCTGTTCGGCTCCGAACTCAAAGCCCTGCTCGCGCATCCGGCCATGCCGCGTGAACTCGACCCGCTGGCCGTGGAAGAGTATTTCGCCTATGGCTACGTACCCGAGCCGCGCAGCATCTTCCAGCACGCGCGCAAGCTGCCGCCCGGGCATACCCTCTCCATCCGCGCCGGCCAGCCGCTGCCCGCGCCGCAATCCTATTGGGATATTCCGTTCACACCGAACCCGCCCGCCAGCGAGGCGCAGGCGGCCGACGAACTGCTGGCGCGCCTGCGCGAGGCTGTGCGCATCCGCATGGTGGCCGAAGTGCCGCTGGGCGCATTCCTGTCCGGCGGCGTCGATTCGAGCGCCGTCGTGGCGCTGATGGCCGGGGCCAGCAGCACGCCCGTCAACACGTGCTCCATCTCGTTCGGCGACCCCGCGTACAACGAGGCGCGCTACGCCGACCTCGTGGCGCGCCGCTACGGCACGGCGCACCACGCGCGCCAGGTGGAGCAGGACGACTTCGAGCTGATCGACCTGCTGGCCAATCTGTACGACGAACCATTCGCCGACAGTTCCGCCATGCCCACCTACAGGGTGTGCCAGCTGGCGCGCCAGCGGGTCACGGTGGCCCTGTCGGGCGACGGCGGCGATGAAAGCCTGGCCGGCTACCGGCGCTACCGCCTGCACACGCGCGAGGAAAAAGTGCGCAAGGCGATGGACCCGCTGCTGCCGGCCGGCTTGCGCCAGTCGCTGTTCGGCACCCTGGGGCGGCTGTATCCGAAGGCCGACTGGGCGCCGCGCTTCCTGCGCGCCAAGACCACCTTCGAAGGCCTGGCGCGCGACACGACGGACGCGTATTTTCACGGCGTCAGCCTGCTGGGCGACGCCATGCGCGCGCGCCTGTTCAGCCCAGAGCTGCGGCGCAGCCTGCACGGCTACCGCGCCGTCGAAGTGCTGCGCCGCCACGCGCTGGCCAGTCCCGCGCACGATCCGCTGTCGCAGGTGCAGTACCTGGACCTGAAAACCTATCTGCCCGGCGACATCCTCACGAAAGTCGACCGGGCCAGCATGGCGCATGCGCTGGAAGTGCGTTCGCCTCTGCTCGACCATGAACTGGTGGCGTGGATGTCCGGCCTGCCGCCGCAATTCAAGCTGCGGCGCGGCGAAGGCAAGTACCTGCTGAAAAAAGCCCTGCGCCCGCTGCTTCCCGACACCCTGCTGTACCGCCAGAAGATGGGCTTTTCCGTGCCGCTGGCCGACTGGCTGCGCGGCCCGCTGCGCCAGCGCCTGCAGCAGCGGCTGCTCGGCGCCACCCTGACGCAGTGCGGCCTGTTCGACATGGACTACGTGCGCCTGCTGCTCGAGCAGCACGCGAGCGGCCGGCGCGACTACAGCGCGCCCCTGTGGTCGCTGCTGATGTTCGAAGCCTTTTTGCGCCAGGTGCTGCCCGTCGACGGCCGCAAGGCGGCGGTACCCGCGCCGGCCATGGCCATGGAGTGAATCCATGCGCATCCTGCACATCCTCGACCACTCGCTGCCCCTGCACAGCGGCTACACGTTCCGCACCCTGGCCATCCTGCGGCAGCAGCGCGAACTGGGCTGGTTCACCATGCAGCTCACCAGTGCCAAGCAGGGGCCGTCCGATGGCGCGCAGCAGCTGGTCGACGGCTGGCATTTCTACCGCACGGCGCCCGATGCCCGCTGGTGGGCACACCTGCCCGTGCTGCGGCAGGTGGCCGTCATCGTCGGCCTGGCCGTGCGACTGCGCCGGCTGGCGCAACGGCTCAAGCCCGACATCCTGCACGCGCACTCGCCCGCGCTGAACGCCATCGCCGCCCTCAACGCGGGCCGCGCGCTGGGCATTCCCGTCGTGTACGAAGTGCGCGCCTTCTGGGAAGACGCGGCCGCCGACCATGGCAGCAGCCGGCCCGGCGGCTTGCGCTACCGGCTCACGCGGGCGCTGGAAACCTATGCGCTGCGCCGCGCCGACGCCGTCACCACGATCTGCGAGGGCCTGCGGCGCGAACTGTGCGCGCGCGGCGTGTCCGCGCATAAAATCACGGTGATCCCGAACGCCGTCGATGCCGGGGCCTTCAGCATCACCGCGCCCGACGATCTCTGGCTGGCGCACAAACTGCGCCTGCATGGCCATCTGGTCATCGGCTTCATCGGCTCGTTCTATGCCTACGAGGGGCTGGCCCTGCTGCTGCGCGCCATGCCGCGCATGCTGGCGGCGCAGCCGGCATTGCGGCTGCTGCTGGCTGGCGGCGGGCCGCAGGACGCGGCGCTGCGGGCGCTGGCGGCGCAGCTGGGCATAGACCATGCCGTGGTCTTCGCGGGCAGAGTGCCGCATGCGCAGGTGGCAAGCTATTATCAGCTGGTCGACATCTGCGTGTATCCGCGCCTGCCGATGCGTTTGACGGAGCTGGTGACGCCCTTGAAACCGCTCGAGGCGATGGCGCAGGGCCGCCTCGTGGTGGCGTCCGACGTGGGCGGCCACCGCGAACTGATCGAGCATGGCGCGACGGGCATGCTGTTTCGCGCCGGCGACGCCGGGGCGCTGGCGCAGACAATATTGAACCTGCTGCTGGCACCGGCCAGCTGGCCGCTGCTCCGGCGCCAGGCGCGCGCCTTCGTCGAGACGGAGCGCAGCTGGAGCGCCAGCGTGGGCCGCTATGCGCCCGTGTATGCGCGCGTGGCGGCGGGTGCGGCCGGAGTCGTGCCATGATCTTCACGGGCCTGCGCATCGCGCTGGTCGGCCCGCAGCCGCCGCCGGCCGGCGGCATGGCCAATCAAACGGCGCAGCTGGCGCGGCTGCTGCGCGAGGACGGCGCGCAAGTGCAGCTGCTGGCCGTCAACGGCCCCGTGCTGCCGCCCTGGCTGGCGCGCATCCGCTACCTGCGCGCCGCGCTGCGCCTGCCACTGCTGCTATGGCGCCTGTGGCGCGCTGCCAATACGGTCGACCTGTTCCACATCATGGCCAATTCCGGCTGGTCATGGCACCTGCAGGCCGCCCCCGCGCTGTGGATCGCCAGCTGGAAAGGCAAACCCGCCCTGCTCAATTACCGGGGCGGCGAAGCGGCCGCCTTTTTCGCCCGTTCGCCGCGCCTGGTGGCGTTCAGCCTGCGCCGCGCCAGCGCCATCGTCGTGCCGTCGGCCTACCTGGCCGGCGTCTTCGAGCAGTACGGCCATACGGCCCACATCGTGCCGAACGCGGTGGACTTGCAGCGCTTTGCGCCGGCCGCGCTGCATGCGCCTGGCGACGCCGGCCCGTGCATCCTCGTGGCGCGCCATCTGGAACAGCTGTACGACAATGCCAGCGCCGTGCGCGCCTTCGCCATCGTGCGCGAGGCTTTTCCCGCGGCGCGCCTGGTGCTGGCCGGGGGCGGACCGCAGCGCGCGGCGCTGGCGCGCCTGGCCAGATCGCTCGGCGTGCAAGATGCCGTACGCTTCGCCGGCCCCGTCGACAACGCGGCCATGCCGGCGCTGTACCAGGCCAGCGACATCGTCCTCAATCCCAGCCTGGCCGACAACATGCCCAATTCCGTGCTCGAGGCGCTGGCCTGCGGCGTGCCCGTCGTCAGCACCAATGTGGGCGGCATCCCCGCGCTGCTGCAGGACGGCGTGACGGCCTTGCTGGTGCCGCCCGGCGATCCGGCCGCCATGGCGCAGGCCATGCTGGCGCTGCTGCGCGACCGGCCGCGCGCCCGCGCGCTGGCAGAGGCGGGCCTGGCGCACGCCGCCGCCTTCGGATGGCCCGGCATTGCACCCAGGCTGGCCGCCCATTACCGCCGCATCCGCGCCGCGCCGCGCCCCGGCGTCTACACACGCTGCGTCGCCCGCTGGCTGTTTCCCCTGCATGAATGGCTCAAGGGCCACCACAGCGCGCGCCTGCTGCGCCGGCTGGAACGCTCGCAATGGTGGAGCGCCCAGCAGCTGCAAGAGTGGCAGTTGGCGCGCCTGCGCGCGCTGCTGCGCCACGCGGGCGCGCACGTGCCCTACTACCGCGCCCTGTTCGCCCGCAGCGGTTTCGACCCCGAGCAGGTGCGGCAACTGGCCGATCTATCGCGCCTGCCGCTGCTGCGCAAGGCGGATATCTCCAGCGCGCGCGACAGCTTCAAGTCCGCCCGCGCCGTGGGCCTGCGCCCGTTCGCCACGGGCGGCTCCAGCGGCGAACCGCTGCAATTCTTCCTCGGCAGGCGCAGGGTCAGCCACGACATCGCCGCCAAGTGGCGCGCCACGCGCTGGTGGGGCGTCGACATCGGCGACCGCGAAGCCGTGCTGTGGGGCTCTCCCATCGAGCTGCATGCGCAGGACCGCCTGCGCCGCGTGCGCGACGCGCTGCTGCGCACCACCCTGCTGCCCGCGTTTGCCATGTCGCCCGCGCGCCTCGATGGCTACGTGCAGCAATTGCGCCGCTGGCGCCCGCGCATGCTGTTCGGCTATCCGTCCGCTCTGTGCCGCATCGCCAGCCACGCGAGCGCGCGCGACCTGCCGCTCGACGGCTTGGGCGTGAAAGTGGCGTTCGTCACGGCCGAACGCCTGTACGACGAGCAGCGCGCGCAGATCGCCGCCGCCTTCGGCTGCCCCGTTGCCAACGGCTACGGCGGGCGCGACGCGGGCTTCATCGCCCACGAATGCCCGGACGGCGGCATGCACATCACGGCCGAAGACATCATCGTGGAAATCGTTGATGGCCAGGGCCGGCCGCTGCCTCCAGGGGCCACCGGCGACATCGTCGTCACCCACCTGGCCACGCAGGACTACCCCTTCATCCGCTACGCCACGGGCGACGTGGGCGCGCTGGGCACGCAGCCGTGCACCTGCGGCCGCGGCCTGCCCCTGCTGCAGAAAATCGAAGGGCGCAGCACGGATTTCCTCACGGCCGTCGACGGCACCGTCATGCACGGCCTGGCCCTCGTCTACATCGTGCGCGAACTGCCGCAGGTGCGCAGTTTCAAGATCATCCAGGAAAGCCTGCTGCGCACGCGCGTGCTGCTCGTCTGCCTGCCGCGCCTGGACGACGCCACGCGCAGCGCCATCGTCGCCGCTTTCCAGGCCAGGCTGGGCACGCAGGTCGACATCGCCATCGAGGAAGTCGACGAAATCGCGGCGGAGGCGTCGGGAAAGTACCGGTATGTAGTGAGCAAGGTGGCTTAACGCCGAAACGCCACCGAATAAGGTTGCTTTGGTTGTCAATATCAGCTTATGGAGTAGAATCTGGTATGGTAACTGGAGGGTGTCATGGCAAAGTTGGAAGTCTCAAAGCCGGCAAAAGCGAAGAGCGCGCATCGAATGACAGTGCCTGACGCAAGCAAGGCCCTGGGTGATTCGCTCCGAAAGATCGGCGCAAAAGGCATCGACCTTGGCGAGGGCTACGTATTGGTCAAGATACGACGCCCCAAACAGCTAGCGCATCATGCGCGTGAAAAGGATGCGGCGTATGTGCCGCGACAGCTGCCGGGAGTGCCTGTGGTTTCTAGTGCAGATCTCCAGGAATTGATCCAGCGATTCCAGCGCACACATACTATGCAAGCCGGTATAAGCACGATTCCGCCAGAAAACCAGGCATTCCTCGATCAGTTTTCCCGCCAGGAAATGCAAAGATATGCAAGCCTGGAAAAGAAAGGCGAATTGGTCGATTCAAGAACACTGGCCGAGCAAATGGGCGTGACGCGGCAGGCGATCAGCAAGGCCGTGACGGAACAGCGAATGTTTTCCATGGACAGTGTCTCCGGCAAGAAGCTGTACCCTGCCTTCTTCGCCGATCCCACCTTGAACCGTCGCCAGCTCAGCAAAGTGAACAAGGAACTGGGCCAGCTGGCTGGGTCCAGCAAGTGGCAATTCTTCACCACTGCGCGGATGTCGCTCAACGGCAGCAGTCCGCTCAATGCTTTACGGAAAGGAAAATTTGCCGACGTCATCGCCGCAGCGACAGCGTTCAGGGAGGCATGATGTGGCCGCGACCAGGCTGAAACCACCTCCGAAGGTGCTGGCAACGAGCGCGACGCTTCCCGTCGTCGGGTTGCCGGTGCCCAGCCTGTACCGTATCTCGGGACATGCGACTGGCGAACCCTATTTTGGCTCCAGCGGAGGGAACCGGTTTGATGCACCTGGCTGCAAGAAAGGCCATCCCGAATACAACACTTGCTATCTGGGGCCGAGCTTTGATGTTGCTCTTGCCGAGTCCCTGTTGCACGATGCAGTGCCTGTGAAGGGCGCATTTCCTATCGCCAAATCCGAGATTGATCGCCGGTGGGTACATCAATTCATTGGTAGTTTGCGACTGTTTGACCTGACCGGCCATTTGCTCAAGCAGATGGGCGGACATGCTGGCCTGACCGGCACCTCAAGTTACACGCTGCCGCAACAATGGGCGCTGGCCGTGTATCGCAATCCGCTCCAGGTCGATGGCTTCCTGTATACGTCGCGTCATTTCACCAACGAAAAGGCGGTCGTGCTATTTGATCGCGTCAGGTCCTATCTCACGGCCGTTGGCGGACCTGTCCAGCTTATAGCGGCACCGGAAATGCCGGATGCCATGCGACTGTTTAATATCATTCCTGCGTGATATCGCCAATTCTCCGCTAAATCCGCTTGCTGCGTGATGTTGTCCGCCTTGCGTTGATGGTCCATTTGCTAACCGCAGCAGGTCTGAAACGGTAAATATGATCGCGTTCTCTTGAAAGGAGCACACGTGCATGTTACAGGCTCACGCTTGTGATGCCTTCTGATTTTCCTCACGCTTTAAGCCTATCGACAGCCCTACGCATCCACTACCAACCACAAGGAAAGAGTATGAGTCCACATCTGATGTGCTGGTATTTTCCGCTTCCTCAAGTAAGCTGTCCCCCAGCTTTTTCCATACTTCCGACTTTTCTGGCGTAGTAATGGCATCGACCAGGCAGATCACTTTTTTTATATCTCTGGCGTGGTTTGTGGAATAAGAACTAATGCAACCTCAATTAACCTCTTTAATTTCGTTACATTTTCCACAAATCTTCCATTTTTTGATTATTGATGAAAACACATTGCAGGCTCAGTTAGACGTACAGACACCCATTGCCTGTGTCTCGCCTGACGTATTTGTGAGATTAAATGAAACAAGAAACATTTTATGCTTTGTCATTAACTGTTTTATTTTTTCAGTGCACACCCTGGCCTGCCAAATCTCAGTACGCGCCAGGTTTGCCAGGAACTTCGCCCTGTCGACATCTGCGCCAGGCGCCGACATGAATTCGACGGCATCTGTCGAAAATTTCAGCACATAGGAGAGCCTGGGCTTTTCTAAGGTCTGCACCAAGGAGTCATAACTCATTTTTGCTTCGAACGAAGCAGCGACTTCGTTTCCGTAGGCATTCAACTCCCCTGCAATTTTTCCGGGATCTGGAGAGCAGCCACATAGCGATACCAAAGCAAGGAAAAAACCATATATTTTAAATTTCTTCATATTATATTTTTCAGAAAGAGCATATTCCCCGGCATTTATTGGACTCCATGCCGCTTACATTGAGTATATATCTGCAACGATGGCATGTATATATCAATATTCGACTAGATAATATTAAGGTCTGGTTCAGCCTTTCAGCAAGCAAGCAATCCCGGATACATCCTCCTGCGCCACAAACCACTCCCCCTGCCACCGCTGCGTGCGTCGCGCCTGCGGCGCTTCCGGCGCGCACCAGGGCGGATACACGCGCAGCGCGCGTTTGCCGCCCTGGCCGGCGCGCGACATCACGCCGCGCTCGATCAGCACGCTGCGCGGGAAGATGAAAAAGCCGTGCCGCGCGCCGTCGCCGTCGGCATCGGCCACGGCGATGATGACGGCATCGACGGGGTCGGCTTCGTCCAGCGGGGCGATGTCGGCGTCGGGATGGGGGCGTTTCCAGACGGTGACGAACTGGCCGGTTTTCGTCGGCGTGGTTTTGGCCACGCGCAAGACCAGGCGCTTGCCGTGGAGTTCGGCGCGGCAGGCGCCGTATTCCGCGCTCTCCGCTTCCGGCACGGGCGCTTGCGGCAAGCCCAGGAAGGCCCAGGGGCTGGCCTTCATTGCGCGCTGAACTCGGCTGCGGCCTTGGCCGCCCACAACGCTTCGGCGTGGCTGGCGAACGGGCTGTCGTAGCCGTCAACGTTGCCGTCCTCGTCGACAAAATACAGCCACCACCCATCGGCCTGCTCACGGATGGCCGTATGGCCCGGTGCGCAATGGGTTTCGACGGCCTGGTCAGCCGTCAGGGTGGCGATGGTGATGCCACGGTGAATAATATGGTGGGGTGTCATGGAAGAATAATTCATGCGAAAAAATCAATGGCCGTAGTGTAGCCGCACCACCCTGTCCTGGCCAGTGCGTTACACTATTCCTTGATACGGAGGACAACATGGCATCACAGCAAGGCACGGTGGATTTCCTGCTCGACCAGATGACGGGCGCGGGCGGTATCAGCGCAAAAAAAATGTTTGGCGAGTACGGCCTGTATTGCGACGGCAAGATGTTCGCCATCGTCGCAGACGACCAGCTCTTCATCAAGCCGACGGACGCGGGCCGCGCCTGGATCAGCACCATGGGCACGCTGCAGGAAGCGCCGCCCTACCCGCAAGCCAAGCCGTATTTCCTCATCGATGGCGGGCTGTGGGACGAGCGCGACTGGTTGTCCCAGCTGGCGCGGCGCACGGCGGACGCCTTGCCGCAGCCGAAACCCAAGCCGCCGCCCAAGCCAAAGAAACCGGCATCAAGCAGTTAATACGCTGTTCTCGCACGCATTGCCTTGGCGGAAGCACGCCAGGTTGTGGTAGGTGATGGCGGCGATTTCGCGCAGCGCCTCGATGGTGAAGAAGCCCTGGTGGCCCGTCACCAGCACATTCGGGAAGGTCATCAGGCGCTGGAAAATGTCGTCGTCGATGATGTCGGACGAGCGGTCCTGGAAGAACAGATTGCTTTCCTGCTCGTACACGTCGATGGCCAATGAGCCCAGCTGGCGCGATTTGAGCGCTTCGATGACGGCGCCCGTGTCGATCAGGCCGCCGCGCGAGGTGTTCACCAGCATGGCGCCCTTCTTCATCAGCGGCAACGTTGCTTCGCTGATCATGTGGCGCGTGCTCTCCATCAACGGGCAATGCAGCGAGACGATGTCGGACTCGGCCAGCAGCTGCGGCAATTCCACCATCATGCCCAGTTGCGCGAACGCGGGCGCCGGATACGGGTCGTGGCCCAGCACCGTGCAGCCGAAGCCCTTGAAAATGCGCGCCGTGGCCAGGCCGATCTTGCCCGTGCCGACGATGCCCACGGTCTTGCCGTGCAAGGTGGCGCCCAGCAAGCCGTCGAGCGAGAAATTGCCTTCCCGCACGCGAGCATACGCGCGGTGCGTGTGGCGGTTCAGCGTCTGCACCAGGGCCAAGGTGTATTCGGCCACGGCTTCCGGCGAGTAGGCGGGCACGCGGGCAACGAACAGGCCCAGGCGCCGGGCCGCTTCCAGGTCGAGGTTGTTGTAGCCGGCGCAGCGCAGCAGGATGGCGCGCACGCCGTAGCCGTGCAGCGCTTCCAGCACTGGCGCGTCGAGCACGTCGTTGACGAAGACGCAGACGGCCTGCGCGCCTTGCGCCAGGATCGCGGTTTCCTGGCTCAGCAAGGCGCTGTGGTAGACCAGTTCGATGCCGGCCGCGTCGGGCTGGGACGGCAAGGCTTCATCAAAGAAACGGCGGTCGTAGGGCTGGCTGGCAAAGAAGGCGATTTTCATGGTGTGTCCTGGAACTTGCTGGATGGCAAAACATCATCATAGCGCAAGCCCCCTGCCCCGCGGCGTACGTCTGGTTCCAACGACGTCCTATTTGGGTTCGCGGGGCAAGGTCAGCACGTGGCGCAGATAGGCCGTTTCTTCCGTGTGCTGCGCGTGATAGCGCTCGCGCGCGGCCCGCGTGGCCGCCTGGTGGGCCGCGATGCTGCTTTCCGTCAGTTCGACGCCGAAGTCCGCCGGCGGCGGCACCTCGCCGCCAAACAGGCGCGCGAGGATGAAACGGCCCACATTGTCGCGGTAGTGCGACGCTTCCCAGTAATAGCGCATCTCGCGCGCGCCCGTCACCTGCGGGATCGGTTCGCTGGTGATGCTGTTGAAACCGGAAAAATCAACCAGGCGCACGTCGCAGCCCAGGCGCCGGTAGCGCCCGGCCATCTGCGCCAGGTCGCGCTGCCAGGCTTCCATGGCGTCCCACTTGCCGCGCCAGTACAGGGCGTCGAGCGTGAGCGCGTGCGTGGGATTGATGTACAGGCGCAAGCGCGTGCCGCCACGGCACAGCTTGCCGACGCTGGCCTCGAAGGCCTGCAGCGCGGGCGCCGTCGGCCCCAGGCCGTCGCCAAACTCCTGCAGGCGCGGCTTGAAGGCGCGCGCCGTGCCGGCCCAGCCATGGTTGCGGGCCGTGATGCAAGCATGGTCGCGCTGGCCCAGCAAGGCCAGGCTGGACAGGCACACGCCGTCATAGGTGCCGCTGAGGATGCGCCACGTGTCCTGGGTCATGTCCACAGTCAGGCCGCGCTTGATGTTGAGCAAGGCACGCCGCGCGAAAAACGCGGGGCCGCCGTCCGTCAAGCCCGGCTCCACGCCAGCCGAGCCCAGTTCCAGCGAAAACGAAGGCGCGTCGATGCCCCATACCATGGTGTCGACCTGGCTGACCCTGGCCGCGTGCTCGGCCAGGCGGATGGCCTCGCCGATCGAGGCGCCCGAGACGGCGCTGTTGAAAACGCTCTTGCCATCGAACAAAGTACGCATGCTGTTCACCGGCAAACCCATTTCCGTGCGCGAATTGCCGATGTAGACGACGGCGGGCCGGTAGCGCGCCACGGCATACGTCTTGCCCCACACGCTGAGTTTTTCCGTCGTCGGCCGCAATCGCTGCAGCAGCGGGCTGTCCCATTGATGCAGCAAGTAGGGATCGACGTGATAGTTCACGGCGGAAACGAGGGCCAGCGCGGCCAGCGCACAGGCAAAGAAGGTGGCGAGGTAGCGGCGGGCGGTGGTATCCATGGTCAGCATCGAAAGTGGAGAAATGGCGTACGTGGCGCCCTGCATCAGCGCCGGATCAGCGGTCCGTCCAGCACCTGCTGCGTATAGGCCGCCTCGCGCGCGTGTTCCACGCGATAGCGGTCGCGCGCGGCGCGCATGGCGGCCTGGTGGGCGTCGACGTTGGCGGGCGTCAGCTCCACGCCGAAATCGGCGGGCGCCGGCGTGCCGCCGCCAAACAGGCGCGCCAGGATCAAGCGGCCCACATTGTCCCGGTAATGCGACACTTCCCAGTAATAATGCATGTCGGGCTTGCCGCTGACGAGCGGGGTCGGTTCCGTCGTGATGCTGTTAAAACCGGAAAAATCAACCAGGCGCACGTCGCAGCCCTGCCGGCGGTGGCGCTCGACGATCCGCACCAGGCCACGCTGCCAGGCCTGCATGGCATCCCACTTGCCGCGCCAGTGCAGCGCGTACAAGGTCAATGCGTGCGTGGGGTTGATGTACATGCGCAGGCGCAGGCCGCCCCGGCACAGCTTGCCGATGCTGGCATCAAACGCTGGTGTCGAGGGTGGCGTCGGCCCCAGGCCATCGCTGAATTCCTGCAGCCGCACGGGTATGGCGTCTGCCGTTCCCAGCCAATGCCTTATCCCCTTGATGGTGCAGGTCTCGTCGCGCTGCCCATACAAGGCCAGGTTCGAGCGGCAGACATCGCCGGCATTGCCGGTGAGGATGCGCACGCTGTCCTCCGTCATGTCCAGGGTCAGGCCGCGCTTCAGGTTGACGAGGGCGCGCCGGGCGAAAAAGCCGTGCCGGGCACCGGTCAGGCTGTCCTCCACGCGCGCCGCTCCCATGTCCAGGGAAAACGTGGGCGCGTCGATGCCCCACACCATGGTCTCGACGCGGCTGACCCTGGCCGCATGCTCGGCCAGACGGATGGCGTCGCCGATCGAGGCGCCGGACACCGCGCTGTTGAAGATGCTCTTGCCGTCAAACAGGGCGCGCACGCCTGTGGGCAAGCCCAGTTCCGTGCGCGAATTGCCGATGTAGATGATGGCCGGCCGGTAGCGCGCCACGGCATAGGTCTTGGCCCAGGCGCCGAGCTTTTCGTTCAGCTGGCGCGGGCGCTGCACCAAGGGACTGTCCCACTGGTGCAGCAGGTAGGGGTCGACCTGGTAGTTCAGGAGCGAGACGGAGCCGAGCACCAGGAAGACGCAGGCGAAAAAACCGATGACGTAGCGGCGGGCGGCGGTGTCCATGCTCAGAACTGGAAGTAAAGAAATTCGGTGACGCGGTTCATGCCGAAGATGCAGGCGACGAACAGCGCGGCCAAGCCCACGCTCCAGCGGGACGTGGGCCGCCAGCTGAACGCCCAGCGCCCCGCAGGCTGAAAGATTCTTTCAATGGCAGGCTCATAGAGAAAGAATATTTCCTGCGTGTTCGGCGCCTTGAAAGCCAGCAGCATCGCGCCCAGCAGTACGGGCAAGCCGGGACCGGCCAGTTCGATCCAGCGGATGCCGTCGAATGCGGGCTGCCAGCCCCATTGCGCCAGGCTGGAGGCGTGGCTGGCCAGGCCGCGCGGCAGGCTCACGCCATTCGCGCCCACCAGCGCGCCGCTTATATCCCAGGCCGTGGCCACGTCGGGCGCGCGGAAGAAGATCCAGGCCAGCATGACGGCAAGAAAAGTCAGGACGCCGGGCCACCAGCGCAGCCAGCAGTACCCCGGTGCCGCGCCGAAGAGCCGCTGCCACGCCTGCTGCAGCACCAGATACAGCCCATGCAAGCCGCCCCAGATGACGAAGGTCCAGCCGGCGCCATGCCACAGGCCGCCCAGCAGCATGGTCAGCATCAGGTTGCGGTAGCGCATGACTTCGCCGCGCCGGCTGCCGCCCAGCGGAATGTATAAATAGTCGCGCAGGAAACGCGACAAAGTCATGTGCCAGCGGCGCCAGAAGTCGGCGATGTTGGCCGCCTTGTACGGCGAGTTGAAGTTCAGCGGCAATTTCACGCCGAACAGGCGCGACAGGCCGATGGCCATGTCGGAATAGCCGGAAAAGTCGAAATACAGCTGGAAGGTGTAGGCCAGCACGCCGATCCACGCCTCGATCAGGGTCGGCTGGGCGCCCGCCGCGAAGACGGGGATGGCCAGCGGCGACAGGTTGTCGGCGATCAGCACCTTCTTTGCCAGCCCGATGGTGAAAATCGACAGGCCGACGGCGAAATTGGCGGCGCGCGGATGGGCATTGGCCGGATCGGCGAACTGCGGCATCATGTCGCGGTGGTGCAGCACGGGGCCGGCGATCAGGTGGGGAAAGTAACTGACGAACAGCACGTAATGGATGAAACGGTATTCGCGCACCTCGCCCCGGTAGCAATCGACGAGGAAGGCGATCTGCGTGAAGGTAAAGAACGAGATGCCGATCGGCAGGATGATGTCGAGACCGTGCCACGGCAGGCCGGCGGCGTCGGCGCCTGTGGCCACGGCGACGGCGGTCACGCTGTCGATGAAGAAATTCGCATATTTATAGTACGCGAGCAACCCCAGGTTCAGCGCCAGCGCCGCCACCAGCACGCGCTTGCGGGCCGCGCCCGCGTGTGCGCCGATCAGGCGGCCGGCGCCGTAATTGATGCAGATCGACGCCAGCAGCAGCGGCAGGTAGCGCACGTCCCACCAGGCATAAAAGAACAGCGATGCCAGCGCCAGCCAAGCGGCTGGCGCCAACGGGCGCCAGCCGAGTGCCAGCCCCCCGCTTGCACGGTTCCAGCGGTCCAGCAAAAAATAGCCCGCCAGCACGATGGGCAGATAGCCGAACAGAAAGGCGAAGGAGTTAAACAGCATGTTGCCTCCTGGCAGGCAGCGACTGCGCCTGGTAGTAACAATCGACGATCTGCGCCGCCACCCGCTCCCACGTAAAACGCTCCACCAGCGCCTGCACGCGCGCGCGCTCGGGCGGCTGCGCCAGCAGTTCGAGGATGGCCTGGCGCTGCGCGGCGCCGTCGTCCCAGCGCACCTTGCGCAGCGCAAACGCGGAATCGGGCAAATCGAGCGCGCTTTGCGCCGTCATGACGACGGGCGTACCTGCCGCCAGCGCTTCGAGCACGCTCAAGGGAAACACTTCGCCCTGGCTGGGCAAGGCCGCCACGGCCGCCGCATGGTAGGCGCTGGCCAGCAGCGGGTCGGCGTGGTCGAGCGCGCCGAGCCAGCTGACGTGCGGCAAGTCCAGCAATTGCTGCAGATACGCCTGCTGTTCGCGCGGCGCGGCGCCGATCAGCACCAGCGGCAAGCCGGCGCCGGCCAGCGCCTGGGCCAGGCCCAGCTGGTTTTTATACGGCGAAATGCTGCCCACCATCAGCGCGAACGGCCCGGCGATGCCCGTCTCGCGCAGGAACAGGTCGCCATTGGCCGTGAAGAAATGCGGGTTGATGCCGTTCGGCAAGACGTGGATGGCGTCGCCCCCCAAGCCAAAGCCTTGCACGATGGCGTCGCGCTCGGCCTGGCCCAGGGCGATCACCACATCGGCCAGCTGCAAGGCGCGCCGCGTTTGCGCATAGCTCGTTTGCACCATCCATTCCGTCAGGCGCCCTGCCAGGCGGTCGGCCAGCCGCGCACGCCAGGCGCTGGCGCGGTTCCAGCTGGGCGCCATTAGCGGCGACAGCACCACGGGCACGCCTTGCTCACTGGCCATTTCCATGATGCGGTAAGTGCCATTGCTCGCCGAAAACACGTGCAACACGTCGAAATCGGCCAGCCGCTCATGGTTGGCGTCCACCAGCTGCACCTCCAGGGGCCGCGCCGGCTGCTTGGGCAACCGGTTCAGCGCGGCAATGGTTTCGCGTACCTGAATCTGCAAGCCGCCGTCGCGCTGGAACAGCATCGGGTAGGACAAGATACCGACACGCATGGTCATCCTTTCGTGCATTTGACGGCCAGCCAACGGCCAGCCAGCTTGCGTTGCAATAACAGAAATTCGCCAGCGAGCTCATGCTTCAACAGGAACAGACCGGCCAGCCAGCACAGCAAGGTGACCAGCGCCGTGCCTGCCAGCGCCAGCAACGCCGGCGTATCGGCAGGCAGCCACAGCAGCGAAGCGACGGGCGCGACGGTGCTAAAGCCGCAGAGCAGCAGGCTCTTGCGCAAGGCCCGCGTCAGGATGCGCCAGTCGAGTGCGCTCAAGCGCCGCAGGCAGCCGTAATTGAGCCAGCTGCGCAGCACGTTGCTGAGCACCACGGCCCAGGCCACCGCCACCAGGCCGAACGGTGCCGCGGCCAGCAGCAGCGCCACTTTGATGGCGCCAGCCCAGGCATCGAGCCGCACCTGCGCATGCAGCTGGCCCGTCGCCACGAACAGGTAGCGGGCCATGCTGAACATGCTATACACGGCCGAGGACAGGCACATGATGCGGATCAAGGGCACACATCCGATCCATTGCGTGCCGTACAACACCTTGACCAGGGGCAAAGCCATGCAGGCGAGGAAGAGAAAGAACGGCCACGCCAGCGCCGTCATGTAGCTGATCGTACGCAAATACACGCGTTCCGCTCCGCCCTGCCCGCCTTGGCCGCCCCCTTCCCGTGCACGCGCCGCGAACAGGGGAAACAAGACGGGCGAAATCGCGCTGGTGATGGCCTGGTTAAAGATATTGAGCACGCTTTGCGCCTTGCCGAACAGGGCCAGGCTTTCAATGCCGATCAGCTTGCCGATGATGAGGTCCGGCGCCGCCACGCCCGCCTCGTCGACGAGGCCGCCCCCCGTCGCATACGCGCCAAAGCGGGCGATATCGCCCATGCCGCGCCGTCCCGGCAGCCACGGCAGTTCGCGGGGCCGTACCAGCAGGCTCACCAGCAGCGAAGCGCAGGAACCGGCCAGCGCCGCCCACACCATGCTCATATAACTGTAGCCCTGCAGCGCCAGCAGCACGGCCACCAGCAGGTTGACGACGCTATTGGCCGCATTGATGGCGTAAATGGCGCGAAAGCGCAGCTGGCGACGCAGCATCGGCAAGGTCAAGGCGCTGAACGGAATCAACAGGAAATTGACCGACAGCAGCCGCAGCACCAGGGTCAGCCGTGGTTCGCCATAGAAATGCGCGAGCGGCGCGCTGGCCAGCAGCACCAGGGCCGCCAGCAGCCAGGCGACGAGCAGGCTGGTGGCCAGCGCGGCCCGCAGTTTGACGGCATCGAGCTGTTTTTCCTGGATCAGGTATTGCCCCACGCCAAAGTCGCGCACCACTTGCGCCAAGGCCACCAGCACGGCGCCCAGCGAATACACACCGACCTCGGCCGGCGTCAGCAGACGCGACAGCACCATGGTGGCGATGATGCCCAGCAGCAGCACCGTGTATTTTTCGGCAAACGAAAAGAAAAACGAATGGCGGGTGGCGCTCATGCGGGCCGCCCGCGCCTACACCAGGCCGGCGTAAAATGCGCGCAGCTGGCGTTCCAGCCGCGGCATCGAATAGCGCTGCACGGTTTCCTCGCGCGCCAGCCGCCCCATGCGGGAGCGCCGGGGCGCGTCCATCAGCAGCTGCGCCACGGCCGCGCAGGCGGCGTGCTCGTCTTCAAGCGGCAGCAATAGTCCGCCTGCGCTATCGTGCAGGATATCGTGCGTGCCCGGCACGTCCGTCCCCACGGCCGGCACGCCGCAGGCCATGGCCTCGATGGTGGCGATGCCGAAGCCCTCGTTCTTACTCAGCAGTACATGCAGGTCGAAGGCCGGCATCAGCAGCTCGACGCGCTGCCGGAAACCGGCAAACACGACTCTGTCCTGCAAGCCCGTCTGCTGCGCCTGCAGCCGCAGCATCGCTTCCAGCGGCCCCGTGCCGACCAGCACTAAATATACGTTGGGAAACTGCGGCGCCAGCCTGGCGAACAGGTCCAGCAGCGCTTGCGGACGCTTTTGCGCAGACAATCGCGCCACGCAGCCGAGCACGAGCGCGTCCGGCGGCAGCCCCAGCTGCTTGCGCGCCAGCATCCGCCGCTCGGGCGAGACGATGAACGTGTCCGTATCGACGCCATTGGGAATGACGGCCAGCCGCGTTTCCGGGCTCAGCATGTCGCGGTACAGGTCGAGGAAATGCCGCATGGCCGACGGCGACACGGCATATACGCCTTTGACGGTGCGGAATGCTTCCTGCAGCCGGGGCCGCTGCCAGGCGCTGAAGGCTTCCAACGGAAACGCATTGTGCACGCTTATCACGGCCGGCAGCCGGCATTGCCGCGCCAGCCACAGGATGGACGCGCCGTAACTGGTCCAGCAAAACGCCACATGGACCAGATCCGGCCGCAGCCGCCGCAGCCGCCACGCGCCCGTGACCCTGGCGCGCAGCCAATTCCAGCGGCGCCAGGCCCAGTGTTCGAGAAACAGCGGCGGTTCATACACGCGCACCTGCAGATGCTGCGCACGCAAGCCTTGCACCCAGGCAGTAAAACCGGGAAAGCGCCGCAGCGCCAGCACGCTGTCATAGCCGTTCGCGGCCAGCATGCTCGCTTCTTGCGCCATGCGCAGCTCCATGCCGCCCAGCTCGCCCGAATAACTGCTGATGACGATGCGCGGCAAGCGTTTGCGCCGTCCCCGCCACGCTTCATGGAAGAAACCGCGCAGCCAGGCCCGTTCCCATTGGCGCAGGAACAGGTCGGCGTGGTCGCGCCGCAGCCAGGCCCGCACGGCGCCGAGCGTATCGCGCACGTATCTGCCCAGCATCCAGCGCGGCACGCCCAGCAATTCCACGCTGGGCGCCAGGGTCGCCAGCCGGCACTGGCCCCGGCCGAACAGCATGGCGCGGCGCAGTATCCAGGCGCGCCGCACTTGCGGGGCGCGGATGATGTGCGCCACCCGCGCCTGCGGACAGAACCAGGACGGATTGCCGGCCGCATGCATCTCCAGGTTGAGCCGGGTTTCGCTGCCCATGGCGTAATTCGCACCCTGCGGGCCGATGCTTTCGTCATAACGGGCGCCCGCCTCGAAGACGCGGCGGCGGATCGCCATGTTGGCGCCCCACACAAGGCCCGGATAGATGGGGGCATCGCGCAAATCGGGGCTGGTGATGCCCCACGTCAAACCGACCGGGGTCAGGCGCAGCAGCCAGTCCGCCGGCTGCTCGCGCCAGGCGGGCACGATGGCGCCGCCGAACAGGGCATAGCCGGGGTGGGCGCGCGCGCAGGCCTGCAAGCGGCACAGCCAGTCGTGCGCGGGCATGGCGTCGTCGTCGCCAAAGACGAACAGCTCACTGCCATCGCCGCCCAGGCGCAAGGCATACTCGACGGCGCCATTCAGGGCGGGACTGCGGCCGCGCCGCGCCACGTGGACGGAACTCAGGGGCAAGCGGCCGCGGAAGGCGGCGATCACCTTGGCCGTGGCGTCCGTGCTGCCATTGTCGGCGATGATGAGGCGCCAGCCGCCCACGGGCGGTCGCAAGCCCATGTAGGCGCGCAATACCTGGGGCAAGGTGCCGGCGCCATTGTAGGTCGCCATGAGAACGGTCAACAAGGACATGCCTCCTTGGTCTTACCATGACAAAACTATGTACTACAGCAGTGTTGATCCAGTGTACTGAGCCTGTCCGCCAGCCCGTTGACAGGCATCAAGACCTTGCCAACCCGGGCACAACCAGGAGCGCCCCCTTTCATGCGCGACATACTGATTACCATCATCATCCTGGGCTCCCTGCCCTTCATCCTGAAGACGCCGGCCATCGGCGGCCTGATGTGGGTCTGGGTCAGCGTGATGAACCCGCACACGCAGGGCTGGGGCTTTGCCACCCACATGCCGTTCGCCTTCATCATCGCCATCGCCACCCTGATCAGCCTTGCGATGACGCGCGAGCCGAAAAACCTGCCGCTCACGCCCGTCAGCGTGCTGCTGCTGCTGTTCGTCGCGTGGATGAACGTCACGGCGCCGTTTGCCCTGCTGCCCGAGTCATCGTGGGTGCAGTGGAACAAGGTCATGAAGATCATGCTGATGAGCTTTGTGATCATGATGGTGATACGCACGCGGCGCGACATCGTGCGCCTGGTCTGGGTGCTGGTGGGTTCGATCGGCTTTTATGGCGTGAAAGGCGGCATCTTCACCATCCGCAGCGGCGGCACGGAACGGGTGTGGGGGCCGGAAGAAACGTTTATTGGCGATAACAACGCGTTGGCCCTGGCCCTGATCATCACCATCCCCCTCATGTATTACCTGCAGCAAAACACGGAGAAACGCTGGGTGCGCCATGGATTGTCCGGCGCCATGCTGCTGTCGGCCCTGGCCGCGCTGGGCTCGTATTCGCGCGGCGGGCTGCTCGCCATCGCGGCCATGGGCCTGTTCATGTGGCTGAAAAGCGACCGCAAGCTGGTCCTGGGCGCGCTGCTCGGTGCGGTCACGCCGCTGCTGCTGGCCTTCATGCCCGAGCGCTGGGCAGAACGCATGGACACCATCAATACCTACCAGGACGATGTATCCGCCATGGGCCGCCTGAATGCCTGGCGCATGGCCTGGAACCTGGCGCGCGACCGCTTTCCCGGCGGCGGCTTCGACGTCTCCGACGCCGCCATCTTTGCCCGCTATGCACCGAACCCCATGGACGTGCATGCGGCGCACAGCATCTATTTCCAGGCACTGGGCGAACACGGCTTCGTCGGCCTGCTCATTTATCTGGCGCTGGGCGTCGCTACCTGGCGCACGGCGGCCGTCATCATCCGCCGCACGCGTGGCCAGCCGGAATTGCGCTGGGCACACGGCCTGGCCACCATGAGCCAGGCCAGCCTGATCGGTTTTGCCGTGGGAGGCGCCTTCCTCAGCCTGCTGTATTTCGACATGCCGTACTACCTGATGGCCGCCCTGATCGCCACGCGCATCGTCGTCGAGCGCGAATTGCGCGCGCCGGCCCCGACATCGCGCCAGGCCAGGGTCAAGGCCCCGTCCGCCATCGCGGAGCAGCCATGACGGCCACCCTGTCCATCCTGATCTACCACCGCGTGCTGGCGCGGCCCGACCCGCTGTTTCCCGGCGAAGTCGATGCGGCGCTGTTCGAGCGCCAGCTGCGCCTTGTAAAACGTTTTTATGCGCCGCTGCCACTCAGCGAGGCCGTGCAGCGCCTGCAAGATGGCAACTTGCCGCCGCGCGCCGCCTGCATCACCTTCGACGACGGCTATGCGGACAATGCGCAAGTCGCGCTGCCATTGCTGCTGCGCCACGGCTTGCATGCCACGTTTTTTATCGCCACGGACTACCTCGATGGCGGGCAGATGTGGAACGACACAGTGATCGAGGCCGTGCGCCAGGCGGCCGGCCCCCAGCTGGATTTGCGGGAACTCGGCCTGGACTGCCTGCCCGTCGGCAGCCTGGCGCAGCGGCAGGCGGCCATCGCCGCCTTGCTGGGCCAGCTCAAATACCTGCCGTTCGAGCGGCGCCAGCAACTGGCCCTGCAGATCCGCCGCCAGGCGGGCGCCACGGCCGGGCCGCCAGCCATGCTGAGCACGGCGCAGCTGCACCAACTGCAGGCGGCCGGCATGGGGCTGGGCGCGCACACGGCCAGCCACCCGATTCTGTCCACCTTGCCGGACCAGGCCGCGCAGCGCGACATCGCCGATGGCAAGCACCGGCTGGAAGACTTGATACAAGCGCCCGTCACCGTGTTTGCGTATCCGAACGGCAAAGCCGGGCGCGACTATGGCGCGCCGCACGTGGCGATGGTGCAAAAGCTGGGTTTCCAGGCGGCCGTGGCGACGGACTGGGGCGTGGCGCGCCCCGGCACGAATCTTGACTTGCTGCAGCTGCCCCGCTTTACGCCGTGGGATCGAGGATGCCTGGCGTTTCTGTGGCGCTTGCGGCAAAACCGCCGGCAAGCGCACCCAGCGCGCCCGGATGCTGGCTGAACCACTGTTCCAGCATCAGCAGCAGCCACACCATGGTGCCGTGATAGGCCGGGTGTTCCGCCAGCAGCCGGCACTGCAGGTCGTCGATGAAAGCGGGCCGCACGATGCCGCGTCCGCGCAGCTGCGCCAGGTTGTCGAAGGCGAAGTCGCGCAGCGGCCTGTGGCTGTGCAGCCACAGGCCGAAAGGCAAGCCGAAGCCGTGCTTTTGCTTGCGCACGATGGCCGGCGGCAGGATTTCCGCCAGCGCCCGCTTGAAGAAGGGCCGCAGCCGCCTGCCGTCGAGCTTGTCCCGCGGCGCCAGGCGCGACGCAAACGCCACCATCGCATCGTGCAGGAAGGGAAACGCCGCTTCCACGCCGGCCAGCTCGCACGCCTTGCGCACCTTGAACAGGTCGTTGTCGGCCAGGGTAAAGCGCATGTCCAGGGCCAGCAGCTCATTGATCTGGCTCAAGCCCTGGCCTTGCCGCTCCCAATACGCGCCATTCACGCAGCCGGGCGCCATGCCGGGGTCGATGGTGTCGATGAAGCCCGCTTCCAGCACCGTGCGGTAGCCATGGCGCAGCAGCAGGTTGTAGCCGTCGAGCCTGGCCGGCAGCGGCAGGCTCGCCTGCTCGATGTAGCGGCGCGCCTTGTCGCCCAGCCGCCAAGGCTTGCCCCTTTGCTGGCGGAAGAGCAGCGGCTCGAGGATGGCCTGGCGCAGCATGACGGGCAAGCGCTCGTACTGCGACAGCAAGGCCTGGTACGCATAGCGCTCGTTACCGCCAAACAATTCATCGCCGCCGTCGCCGCCCAGCAGGCGGATCACGCCATCGTCGCGCGCCATCTGCGCGCAATAGTAAGCGGGAATGGCCGAGGCGTTGCCGAAAGGCTGGTCGAAGATGGCCGCCATGGCGGGAATCGCGGCCAGCACGTCGGCTGGCGTCACGTAGCGTTCGTGGTGGATGCTGCCCGCATGGCTGGCGGCCAGGCGCGCATACGCCATTTCGTCATAGCCGGGCGCGTCGAAACCGATGGAATAGGTGCGCGCGGGCCGGCCCGTCACCTGCCTCATGATGGCGGCCACGGTGGAACTGTCCGTGCCGCCGCTGAGAAAGGCGCCCGTGCTGGCGCTATCGTTGCCCAGGCTGCTTTCCACGGCCAGGCGCAACAGGCGCAGGAATTCCTGCTTGTTGCTGGCGAAGGTGGCTCGCCTGCGCCACGATGCCGGCTCGTGGAAGGCCAGTTGCCAGTAGCTGCCCTTGCATTGCTTGCCGCCCCGTACATGCAGGTATTCGCCGGGCAACAATCGCTGCTGGCCAAGATAGGCCGTGGCCGGGCCGGGCACCATGTGGAAGTACAAATAATGATACAGCGCTTGCGGATCGAGCGCGCCCCGCACGGACGGATGGGCCAGCAAGGCATCGAGCGAGGAAGCAAAGAACAGACCCTGCGCATTGCTTGCATAGCTGAGCGGATGCATGCCGGCGCGGTCCACGGCCAGCAGGGCCGAGCCGGAAAAGGCGTCGAGGATGGCCAGCGAGAATGGTCCGGACAGGCTGGCGCAGGCGGCCACGCCCCGGCTCAGCCACAGGGACGCGAGGCGGCACGCCACGTCATCGGCCGAACCGTCGAGCATGGGCCGGCCCCAGATCGCCACTTGCAAGCCATCCTGCTGATACACGTGGCGGCTGCCGTCGATGGCGGCCACGGCCACGCCGCCCACTTCGCTGAGGCTGGCGGCCTGCGGCGCATTGTCGAAGCGCGACAGGGGCGCGGCCATGCCGGCCAGCGCGGTGGACGCGGCGCCATCGGCATCGGCGGTGGCCGGGCCCGCTGCGCCGCCCGCCGCAGCCAGCCAGCCGCACAGGCCGCTCATACGAGCACCTCGGCCGGCAGCGGATGACCGAGAAACGCCGTCGGGCTGGCCGTCAAGCCGTACGCGCCCGACTGGAACACCACCACCAGGTCGCCTTCCTCGGCGCGCGCCATCTCCATCTGGTCGGCCAGCAAGTCCAGCGGCGTGCACAGCGGTCCCACGACGGACGCCACTTCGCGCGGCCCGCCGTGCAGCCGGTTGCCGATGGCGACCGGGTAATTCTTGCGGATCAGCTGGCCAAAATTGCCGGAAGCGGCCAAGTGATGGTGCAAGCCGCCGTCCGTGACGAGAAAGACCTGGCCATGCGACACCTTGCGTTCAAGCACCTTGCACACATACACGCCCGCCTCGGCCACCAGATAGCGGCCCAGCTCCAGGTTCAGGCGCACGCTGGGCGCCGCCTGGGCCAGCAGATCGAGCTGCCGCTGCAAGCCGTCCGCGACGGGCGCCAGGTCGAGCGCCTGGTCGCCGGGAAAATACGGCACGCCAAAGCCGCCGCCGATATTCAGCGTGCGCAAGGGCGACGGCGCGCTGTCGGCCAGTTGCAGGGCCAGTTGCACGCTCATGGCCTGCGCGTCGGCCAAGGCCGGCGCCGACAAGCTTTGCGACCCCGCATACAGGTGAAAGCCGTGGAAATCCAGGCCCAGCTGGCCGATGCGCCCCAGCAGCGCCGGCACGCGGGCCGCATCGACGCCAAACGGCTGCGCGCCGCCGCCCATGCGCATGCCCGTGCGGCGCAAGGCGAAATCGGGATTCACGCGCACGGCCACCCTGGCCGTCACGCCCAGCCGTTCGCTGGCCAGCGCCGTCCTTTCCAGCTGGGCGCCCGATTCCAAGTTGATCAGTACGCCGGCGGCCACGGCCCGCGCCAGCTCGCCCTCGCTCTTGCCCGGCCCCGCAAAACTGATGCGTTCGGCAGGCATGGGCGTATCGAGCGCCGTCGCCAGTTCGCCGCCCGAGGCCACGTCGATGCCGTCGACCAGGCCCGCCAGCCACTGCACCACGGCCGGCATGGGATTGGCCTTCATCGCATAATGCACATGCACGCCGGCGGGCAAGGCAGCGCGCAACTCGGCCACGCGGCGCGTGATGTGCACGCGGTCATACGCGTAGAACGGCGTGCTGCCCACCCGCTGGGCCAGCCGGCGCAAGGGCACGCCGCCAACCTGCAGCATGTCGTTTTCCACGGCGAACTGCTGGCCCAAGGCCGCGTGCAACGGTAATTCCGTACTGTTCGAGCGAATCAAGTCCTTCATGTCGCATCTCCTGAGTGGACCGCATACGCCTGCGCCAGTTCCCTGGCCAGCAAGGGACGGTCGATCTTGCCGTTCGGGTTGCGCGGCAGCACGCCGTCGCGGATTTCCACCCACTGCGGCACCATATAGCTGGGCAGGCGGGCGCGGCAGGCGGCCAGCACCTTGTCGCGCAGCAATTCCACACCGGGTGCGGGCGTGACAAGCAAAGCGATGGCCTGGCCCAACACGGCATGGGGCAAGCCCAGCGCGGCGGCCTCGCCCACCAATCCGCTCGCATACACGACTTCCTCGATCTCGGCCGGGCTGACCCGGTAACCCGACGTCTTGATCATGTCATCGCTGCGCCCCACGAAATACAGAAAGCCCTCCGCATCGCGGCGCACGGTGTCGCCCGACCAGACGGCCAGTTCCGGCAGCACCAGGCCGCTGGCCTGCGGCGGCAGCGGCTTGAAGCGCTCGGCCGTGCGCGCCGCATCGTTCCAGTAGCCGAGCGCCACCAGCGCGCCACGATGCACGAGTTCGCCCGGTTCGTCGGCGTCGCAGACGCTGCCGTCCGGGCGCAGCACCAGCACTTCCGCGTTGGGAATTGCTTGTCCGATGGAATCGGGGTGCCGCTCCAGCTGTTCCGGCGCCAGATAGGTGGAGCGGAACGCTTCCGTCAAGCCATACATCAGGTAGACCTGCGTGCGCGGCAACGACTGGCGCAGCTTGTCCAAGGTGGAGCGCTGCATCACGCCGCCTGAATTGGTGATGTAGCGCAAGGGCGTGGACAAGGGCCAGCTCAGCTGCGACAGCTGCACCCACAGGGGCGGCACGGCGGCCAGGCCCGTGATGGCTTCCTGCTCGACGGCCTCGACGATATCGCGCAGCAGCAGATAATTCATCAGCACGGCGCAGGCGCCGCTGGCAAACGCGGTCGTCAGCTGGCTCAGGCCGTAATCAAAGCTGAGCGGCAGCACGCATAAAATCCGGTCTTCCGGCGTATTGCGCAGATAGCCCGACACGCTGAGCGCGCCCGCCAGCATGTTGCGGTGCGACAGCACCACGCCTTTCGGCCGCCCCGTGCTGCCCGAGGTATAAAGAATGGCGGCCATGTCCATGTCGATCGCCGCGTGCGGCCTGGGCGCAGCGGGCACATTGGCGGGCACTGCGCTCCACGGCAGCACGCGGACCTTGCCCAGGCTGGACTCCGCCGCCCCTTCGCCCGTCAGCAGCACCGTCTGCAAGTCCGGGCAGGCGGCCAGCGCGGGGCCCAGCTGCGCCAGGCGTTCGCGCGAGGTGACGAGGATGGCCACGTTGCAGTCGGCCAGGATGTACGCGACCTGGTCCGGCTTGAGCAGCGGGTTGACGGGCACGAACACGCCGCCGGCCGCCGCCGCGCCAAACATGGCGCTGACGTTTTCCGGGCGTTTTTCCAGGTACACGGCCACGCGCGCGCCACGCTGCAAGCCCAGGGTCAGCAAGCTGCTTGCACCATCGCGCACGGACTGCGCCAGCGCGTCATAGCTCAATTGCTCGCCCTGCCACGACAGGGCCGGCGCGTGGGGCGCGCGCTGCGCCGTTTCGAAGATCAGATCGTGTATCAATGTCGCCATCGTTTCATCCCGGGTTGTCATGATTGCCATGCATTCCCCTATGATTGGGACAAACGGGGGCTGCAGTGTTGATTTTTATCAAGTAAGCACCTCTCCCGACCGGCGGCGGCCTATCTGGCGCAATGCTTGAGGCCGCGCAACATCGATCACTGGCCGCTGCGCTCTAATGGACAGCGTTGGCTGCATAGCCGCCCCATCGTTGATCGCCATGGCCAGCCTCGCCCATTTCCTCCATTTTTCCCGCTTGCAAGGACTTGCCGCCAGCCTGCGCCAGCTGGGCTGGCGCGACAGCGCGTGGCTGGCCGTGGCGCGGCTGCTGGAAAGCGTGCCGGGCGGGCGCTGCGCGCTGTACCGCTATCAATTCGTGGCGCAAGCAGTGGCGCCCGGCTCGCTGTGCCGCGGGCGCGGCCGGTCGATCACGGTGACGCCTTGCCTGGCGGAAGCGGACTTGCCGCCCGGTCCCGCACGCCGCCCCGGCGTGCTGGCCGAACGCTACCGGCAGGGCGCGCAATGCCTGGTGGCGCGGGACAAGTCCGGCATGGTTGGCTGGATCTGGCTGCTGCGCCACGGCTGCCAGGAAGACGAGGTGCGCGCCCGCTATGCGCTGGCGTCGCAGCAATCGTCATGGGACCTGGACGTGTGGGTGCATCCCGAGCAGCGCGGCGGCCTGGTCTTCGCGCGCCTGTGGGAAGAGGCCAACGCCGTGCTGTACGCGCAGGGCGTGCGCTGGTCGTGCAGCCGCATCTCGCGCTTCAACCGCGCCTCGCTGGGCGCCCATGCACGCCTGGGCACGCACGCGCTGGGCACGGCCACTTTTCTCCGCTGCGGGCGCTGGCAATGGATGGCCGCCAGCCTGCCGCCGTATCTGCACCTGTCGCGCCGCCCCGACGACATTCCCTGCCTTGCCTTCGATACGTCGTCCCTGCCGCACTACCCTTCCCTGGAGCTGACATGCCGCATCTTGAAGCAGTAAAACGCATCCTCGACACCACCTTGAGCTTGAACGGTCGCGCGCTGGAAGCCCACACGCCGCTGCTGGGCAGCGTGCCGGAACTCGATTCGATGGCCGTGATCAGCGTGATCGCCGCGCTGGAAGACCATTTCGGCATCCTCGTCGCCGACGACGACATCCACGCGCGCCACTTCGCCACCGTCGGCACCCTGCACGATTTCGTGTTTGCCAAGCTGCGACCATGAACAGCGCCGCCATCGCCCCCCTGCCGCTGCTGCCCTTCTTCCTGCCCGCCAGCGGCGGCCAGCGCTACTGCCTGCTGCACCTGCCGTCGCCGGGCCGCAGCGCGCGCGGCGGCATCGTGTATGTCCACCCGTTCGCCGAGGAACTCAATAAAAGCCGCCACGTGGCCGCCGCGCAGGCGCGCGCCTTTGCCGCCGCCGGCTACAGCGTGCTGCAGATCGATCTGTTCGGCTGCGGCGACAGCAGCGGCGACTTTGGTGAGGCGCGCTGGGACATTTGGCACAACGACCTGCACCTGGCTTGCGCGTGGCTGGCGCAGCGCGTCGACGGCCCGTTGAGCGTCTGGGGCTTGCGCCTGGGCGCCCTGCTGGCCCTCGATTTCGCCAGCCGCGCGCCGCTGCCGCTGGCCCGTCTGCTGCTGTGGCAACCGGAACTCGATGGACGGCGCGTCATCGACCGCTTCCTGCGCCTGCGCCTGGCGTCGGGCATGCTGGCCGGCGGCGCACGGGAAGCGCCCGGTCATGCGCGCGCCGCGCTGGCGAATGGCAAGCCTGTGGAAGTGGCGGGCTACCTGCTGGCGCCAGAACTGGCGCACGCCATCGATGGTGTCAGCGCTTCCGCCCTGCAGCCGTCGGTGCCCGTCTACTGGCTCGATTACCAGGCGCCGGAACACAGCGCCCCGCCCTTGCCGCCGCTGGCGCGCGAATGGCGCGAACACGGCGCCGCCGTGCACGTGGCCAGCTTCGGCGACGGGCCGTTCTGGCACAGCGGCGAGCTGCTGGCGTGTCCGCAACTGCTGCACGCCACGCGGCTACTCTGCCGCGACTGGCTCGACGAGGAAAGGCAGCCGCCATGAAGCGCGACAGCAGCCAGCAGCACCTCGCAGGGCACAGCGTGCGCGAGCTGGCGCTGCGCTTTCGCAGCGCGGCTGGCGGCCCCGGTGACGACGAGGCGCACGCGCACATGGTCGGCATCCTCAGCCTGCCCGCCGCGCCCGGCCCGCGCGGCGTCTTGATCGTCACGGGCGGGCCGCAGTACCGGGTCGGCAGCCACCGCCAGTTCGTCCTGCTGGCCCGCGCCCTGGCCGCGCAAGGCTGGCCCGTGCTGCGTTTCGACCTGCGCGGCATGGGCGACAGCGAGGGCAGCGCGCGCGACTACCGCGCGGCCGGCCCCGACATCGCCGGCGCGCTGGCGCAATTCTTCGATGCCGTGCCATCGTTGCGCGAAGTGGCGCTGTGGGGCTTGTGCGACGGTGCCACGGCGGCCGCCTGCCATGCGCCGCGCGACGCGCGCGTCAAGGCCCTGGTGCTGCTCAACCCCTGGGTGCGCAGCGGCGCCGGCCTGGCGCGCGCCACCTTGCGCCACTATTATTTGCCGCGCCTGCTGCAAGGCGCGTTCTGGCGCAAGCTGGCGGGCGGCGGACTGCAGCTGGGCGCCAGCCTGGCGTCGCTGCGGCAGGTGGCGGCCGCCACGCAGACACCGGCAACGGAGGAAGACGATGTGCCAGCGCCGGCCCTGCTGCGGGCGCTGACCGAATTCCAGGGCAAGGTGCTCTTGATTCTCAGCGGCGACGACCTCGGCGCGCGCGAGTGGCAAGCGCTGGTCGCTGGCGACCCGGCATGGCGCGGCGTCACCGCGCGCGTGCAATGGACGCAAGCGCAGGTCGAGGGTGCCAACCACACGTTCGCCAGCGCCGCTTGGCGCGGCGCAGTGGAACAGCTGTGCGCACGGTGGCTGCAGTCATGGTAGCGACCACGCCGAGCGCGGCCCGACCGAACGCGGCCCGACCAAAACGGGTGCTGATGGTCGCCTACCATTTTCCGCCACTGGCCGGCGGCAGCGGCATCTTGCGCACCCTGGGCTTCGCGCGCCATTTGCCCGACTGCGGCTGGCAGCCGCTGGTGCTCAGCCCCAGTCCTGTCGCGTATGCGCAGCTTGGCGATGCGCAGCTGGCGCGGATCGGAGAGCACGCCACCGTGCGGCGCACCCTGGCGCTCGATGCGGCGCGCCATCTGGCCATCGCCGGACGCTATCCGCGCTGCCTGGCCCTGCCCGACCGCTGGAGTTCCTGGTGGCTGAGCGCAGTGCCGGCCGGCCTGCGCATGATCCGCGAATACCGCCCCGACGCCATCTGGTCGACGTATCCGATCGCCACGGCGCACCTGATCGCGCTGACCCTGCAAAAACTCAGCGGCCTGCCGTGGGTCGCCGACCAGCGCGACCCCATGCTCGATGACAGCGACCCGCTGGCGCCGTATCCGCCCGAGCCGCGCCTGCACCGCATGCATGCGTGGATCGAACAGCGCATCGCGGCGCGCGGCGCGGCCATCGTCTGCACCACGCCGGGCGCCATCGATGCGCACCGGCGGCGCCTGGCGCAGCTGGGGCGCGAGCGTTTCCATCTGATCGAAAATGGCTACGATGAAGACGGTTACCCGGACAGCCCTGCGCACACGGGCCACCGCAGCCGCTTTTTGCTGCTGCACAGCGGCGTGATCTACCCGTCGGAGCGCGACCCGCAGCAGTTGTTCGAAGCCCTGGCCCGGCTGCGCCACGACGGCGTACTGCATGCACGCAATTTCCAGCTGGTGCTGCGCGCGACGGGCCACGATGCGTGGCTGGCCAGCCTGCTGGCGAAATACGGCGTCCAGGACCTGGTCAGCCTGGAACCGTTGCAGCCGCACGGCGCGGCGCTGCAGGAAATGCTGGCCGCCGACGGCTTGCTGCTGCTGCAGGCGGCCAACTGCAACGCGCAGATTCCCGCCAAGCTGTATGAATACCTGCGCTGCCGCCGCCCCATCCTGGCGCTGACCGACCTGGCGGGCGACAGCGCGGCCAAACTGCACCACTGCGGCATCGACACCATCGGCCAACTGGCCTCAAGCGGCGACTGCGCGCACGCGCTGCTGCGCTTCCTGGAACTGGCCCGCCAGGGCCGCGCGCCGCTGGCCAGCCCCACGGCCATCGCCCTGCAATCGCGGCAAGCCCGCAGCAACGCCCTGGCCGATGTGCTGGACCAGGTCAGCCACAGGAGAACAGCATGAAGCACCCGATACTTGCCTGCACCCTGGCCGCCTGCTGCGGCATGGCGGCGGCCGAATGTCCGCCCTACGTCAAGCGTACGCCGGGCGGCGACTACACGAGCGCGGAAGACCGCGACGGTCTGTCCGTGATTGAGAAATTCCATTTTTCGCGTGCCGTGGAAACGCTCACGCAAGGCATGACGGGCAGCCTGGGCGCCGACATCAGCTACACCCTGGAGCACTTCCCGAACCACCACCGGGCGCTGGCGTCGATGGCCAAGCTGGGATTGCGGCTGAAAAGCGCGCAGCCGGTGGGCGCCCGCTACACGGTCAGTTGCTACTTCGAACGGGCGATCGCCTTCGCGCCGCACGACGTGACGGCGCGCATGGTGTTTGGCAACTACCTGCTGGCCACGGGCCAGGATGCGATGGCGCTGGAACAGCTGGATGCGGCCAGCCGCCTGGCGCCCGAGCAGGCCACCATCCAGTACAACCTGGGCTTGATGTATGTGAAAAAGAAGGAATACGAGAAGGCCAGCGCGCATGCGCAAAAAGCCTATGCGCTGGGCTTCCCCTTGCCGGGGCTGAAGAACAAGCTGAAGGCGGCGGGCAAGTGGCGCGAGCCGCCGCCGGCGCCGGCCGTCGTTGAAGCGAAGGAAGCACGGAAAACCGAGGAACCGGCCGTGCCGCCGGTCGAAGAACCTAGCGGGGAATGACGGCCGGCCGCTGGGCCACGCTCCAATGCCCCGTCGGCGAGGCGGCCAGCGTGGCAGCCAGGTCGCGCCGCGATTGCGCCTTGTCGGCGGCCTCGCTGATGAACGCCAGTTCGGCCGGCTGCAGCGCGGTGACAGCGAGCAGCATCACTTCGCCATATGGCGTATCGAACGATGGCGCGATGCTGCTTGCGCCCTGGGCCAGCAGCACGCCCACCTGTTCGTCCTCGTCTTCGAGGCCCGCCGGCGCATCCTGCACGTCCAGCACCATCGACACGCTGCCGTGGCGCTGCACCAGCAAGTCGATGGAACCGTGGTCGGCCACGTTCTGGCTGACCTGGTAAATCAGGTCGAACAGCCACGATGCCTGCACTGGCTGGCCGTCGAAGGCGGACAGCGGCGCCTCGATGCACACTTCCAGCAGGTGGCCACGCGGCACGAACACGTCGTCGTCATCCTCGAACGGATCGCTCAAGCCGTCGCTGGCGATGATGATGGTATCGGCGCGGCGGATCACGCGCCAGGCCTGGCGCAGCGATGGCCAGCGGGGGCCTCCCATGAAGGCTGGGTTGACCAGCGGCGCCAGCACGTCGGTGTCTACGGTGCCCAGGGTGGCATAAAAGGCGTCGCGCGCGGCGCAGGCCGCGGCCAGCATCTGCGCGCCCGCTTCCTTGCCGACGACGGCGTCGTCCGGTTGCGGTACTTGTGGAATATCGTTGTCAGGCATATCAATACTCATTGAATTAGTCGGCAGGCGGGAAGTCATGGTAGGAACGGGGCAGATAGCCCCAGATGCGCGCCACCCGGTCCCGCACCTCGAAATCGAAGCCGATGCGTTGGAGCTCCGGCACGATCCACACGCCATGGTCGATGATTTTCTTCGGCAGCAGCATGGCCACGTGTTCTTCCGAGTACAGGCTGATGTCGAACCATTCCACGCCCATGAACGGAAACGGCGGGTGGTAATCCCACTCCGTGTCCCAGCGCGACACGTAGCCGGACACGGAACCGTAGCGGTACGACGGCACCCAGTCGGTCCGCCCGCGCATGAAGGCCAGCAGTTCGTTCCACTTGCAGTCGTTGGCGGCGCCGGCCAGGTTGCGCCGCGCGATGTGGCCGCGCAGCTTGCGCTTGATGTCGTCGCCGCCGGCGTCGGCCAGCGGCAGGCTGGCGTGCGCCGCCAGGGCCATCAGCGGGCCACCGGCTTGACTTTGGACGCGGCCAGCACGGCGCGCTGGCGGGCCGTATCGATATCGTCGGCCGTGGCCAGCGCCACGCCCATGCGGCGGCGGGCGAACGATTCCGGCTTGCCGAACAGGCGCAAATCGGCGCCCGGCACCTTCAAGGCGTCGGCCACGCCTTCGAAGGCGATGCCTTTCGCTTCCAGCTGGCCGTAGATGACGGCCGAGGCACCGGGCGAACGCAGCGCCACGTTGACGGGCAAACCGAGGATGGCTTTCGCGTGCAGCTCGAATTCGCTCTGCACCTGGCTGGCCATCGTGACCATGCCCGTGTCGTGCGGACGGGGGCTCACTTCCGAGAACCACACCATGTCGTCCTTGACGAACAGCTCCACGCCGAACAGGCCCAGGCCGCCCAGGTTGTCCGTCACCTTGCGGGCGATCTCGCGCGAACGCTCGAGGGCCAATGGCGCCATGCGCGCCGGCTGCCACGATTCCACGTAGTCGCCGTGCACCTGCAAGTGGCCGATCGGCTCGCAGAACTGCGTCTCGACCTGGCCCGAAGCACCGACGGCGCGCACCGTCAGCAGGGTGATTTCGTAGTCGAAGTCGATGAAACCTTCGACGATGACGCGGCCCGTATCGACCCGGCTGCCGCTGGCCGCATAGGCCCATGCCGCGTCCACGTCAGCGGCGCCATCGAGTTTGGACTGGCCCTTGCCCGACGACGACATCACGGGTTTCACCACGCACGGGAAACCGATCTCCTGGCAAGCGGCCTGCAACTCCTGCAGGCTGCTGGCGAAGCGGTATGGCGACGTGACCACGCCCAGGGTTTCGGCCGCCAGGGTGCGGATGCCTTCGCGGTTCATCGTCAGCACGGCCGCGCGCGCGTTCGGGATGCACGTGATCTGCCCCGCCGCTTCCAGCGCCGCCAGGGTGTCGGTGGCGATGGCTTCGATTTCCGGCACGATCAAATCCGGCTTTTCCAGGGCTATCAGGGCGGCCAGCGCCACGCCGTCGCTCATGTCGATCACGTGCGAGCGGTGCGCCACGGGATGGCCCGGCGCGTTCGGATAGCGGTCGACGGCGATCACTTCCACACCCAGGCGCTGCAGCGCAATGATCACTTCCTTGCCCAGTTCGCCGGAACCCAGCAACATGACTTTGATGGCGGTGGAAGACAGCGGTGTGCCGAAGGTGCGCGGGGCGATGGTGTTGCTGGTGCTGATAGTCATGGGCAGGGTCAATCTGGCAATGGAAAGATGGCCGGAACTATAGCAAATGCCGGCCATCTTGGACAGGGTGCGCCGCTGGCGTGCGCCCCCTGCCCCGCGTGGCGGGCTAGCCCGCGTACGCGCGCTTGATCTGCTCGATGTCGATCTTTTTCATGCCCATCATGGCCTTCATCACGCGCCCGGCCTTGACGGGATCGGGGTCGCCCAGCAGCTTGATCATCAGGGTGGGCACGATTTGCCACGATACCCCGAACTGGTCCTTGAGCCAGCTGCATTGCTGCGCTTCCGGCGGCCCGCCCCGGGACAGCAGGTTCCAGTAGTGGTCGACCTCGTCCTGGGTTTCGCAATTGACCTGGAACGAGATCGCTTCGGAAAACTGGAATTGCGGCCCGCCGTTCAAGCCCGTAAACGTCTGACCATCGAGTTCAAAGGCCACCGTCAGCACGCTGCCCGGCTCCTGGCCGTGGATTTCCTTGCCTTCCTCGCCATAGCGCAGGATCTGGCCGATCTTCGAATTGGGAAATATTTCCGTATAAAACCGGGCCGCCGCCTCGGCGTTGCCGTTGAACCATAAACATGGGGTAATCTTTTGTACGCTGTGCATGATGTCTCCCTAGTCCGAAACAGGAACGCCTTCCCTGTGCGGGAAGGACCGCCACCAATATAGTCATTATTGGGCCGCCGGGGCGCGCAATTTGCCTCCCCCTTGCGCGACGTCGTCGCGCGCCAGCATGCCGGCGCTGGCCAGCAGCCGCAGCCGGGCCGATCGCCATTCCGCCTGGCAACGGATGCGCTCCTGCTGCGCTTCGAGCAGCGCGGACTGCGTGTTCAGCATTTCCAGGATATCGGCCGCGCCCAGGCCGAACTTGCGCCGCACGCTGGCCAGCGCGTCCTGCGCCGCATCCAGCCACGCTTGCGACGCGGCCAGGTTGGCCAGCGCCATGCTCGCCTCCGCATGCGTTTTCACCAGTTCCATCAGGGTCTGCTGCCGCACTTCCTCAGCCTCGGCCTCCCTTTGCCCCGCCTGCGCCTGCGCGCCGCGCACCTTGTAGTGGCGCGCAAAGCCGTCGAACAGGGGTATGTTGAGCGAGATGCCCACCAGCGTTTCGCGCGTGGAAGCCGGCGACAAGCCCTGGTTGGGCCGGCCGTTCTGGTAGATATTGGCCGTCAGGTCGATGCTGGGGCGGCCCTCCGAGCGGGCAATCTCCACCCGTTCGCGCGCCGCCGCCAGCTGCGCCTGCGCCGCCAGGATGGCCGGATGGCGCGCCTGGGCCAGCGCCAGCCAGGCGTGCAGCTCATCTTGCAAACCCTCGCGCAGGCCCGCCACCGCGCCGTCCGCGTCGTCGTCCAGGATCACGCCCGCATCGGCCGGCAAGCCCAGGGTGTAAATGAGCACCGCGCGCGCCTTGTGGAACTCGCCGTCGGCGCGGCTGGCGCCCAGAGCCGCCTTGGCCAGGGCGCTGGCCGCCTGCAGGGTGTCGCTGTGCGAGCCGAGGCCCCGCTGCGCGCGGCGCTGCGTGGCCTGCACCGTTTCATTGGCCAGCGCCTGGTATTGCTGCCGCATGCGCACGCTGGCGCGCGCCGTCTGCGCCTCGAAATACGCGCTGACCGTCGCCGCCAGGGTCTTTTGCAGCACGGCGTCGCGGTTGGCCAGGGCCGCGTCAAGCATGGCTTGCGCGGAACGCTGGCCCGCCGCGCGCCCGCCGAAGTCGAACAAACGCCAGGACAGGCTCAGCGAACCCGTATTGCTGTTCAGGCTGCCGGAAGGCGTGCCGGCGCCCGGATAGGCCGTGCGGTCGTGCACCCGGCTCAAGCCCCCATTCAGGGTGGGCAGGTAGGCGGCCCTGGCCTCGCCCACGCCGGCCGCCTGCAGCCGGATGCCGGCCCAGGCGCCGTGCACCTGCGCGTTGCGGCACAGGGCCAGGTCGACGGCCGCCGGCAGGGTCAATGGGACTGCAGCTTCATAGGTAGATGGACATGGCGCGGCGTCCAGCATCTGCGCCCGGACTGGCGCGGCGGCCAGGAACAAACCGGCGGCGAAGAAAATGGCGGCGTGCCTAGCGTTCATGCAGCGCCTCCTTCTGGTGCCGCACCAGCGGCGAGAGCACGTATTCGACCACCCTGCGCGTGCCCGTGCGGATTTCCGCCCGCACGGCCATGCCGGCCGACAGCGGCACCAATCTGCCGTCGATGACGATGGACGGCTGGCGCAAGGTGATCCTGACGGCGTAGACGGGCCCCTTTTTTTCATCCTCGATGGCGTCGCGCGAGACGCTGCTGACGACGGCGGGCACGGTGCCATACTTGGTGTAGTCGAAGGCGTCGATCTTGACGGCCACCGCCTGCCCTGCCTGCACGAAGCCCACGTCGCGGTTTTCCAGCATGGCGTCGATTTCCAGCCTGCCCTGGCGCGGCACGATCTGCATCAGCGCCTGCGCGGCCGGCACCACGCCGCCCACCGTATGCACCTTCAGTTGCTGCACCGTGCCGTCGACGGGGGCAGTCAGGCGCAGCAGGCTGCCGCGGGCGCCCGCGCGGCGCGCATCCTGGCCGCTGGCGGCCGCCACTCGCGCCCCTTCCGCCAGCGCGTCGTACGCGTCTTTCCGCGTTTGCGCCACCAGGGCCGCCCGTTCGCTGCGGGCCGACGCCAGCTGGCCGGCCAGGTCGATGCGCGCCTGTTCCTTGTCCAGCCACGCGTGTTCGGCCACGTCGCGCGTGGCCAGCAGCGCCCGGTAATCGCCGGCCCGCTGGGCCGCCAATGGCAGCGCCTGCGCGTAGCGGGCGATTTCGCCGTCGAGGTGCGCCAGCCGGGCGCGAAAGCTCGCGTACTGGCCATCCACGTGCGCCTGCGCGGCGGCGCGCTCGAGGGCAGGGATCGCGTCCGGCGCCGCCAGCTTTGGCATCGTCAGGGTGTCGACGGCGGCGATCAGCGCGCGCGCGCGGGCCATTTGCAAGGTGGCCGCCACGGCGTCGCCGGCCGCCTTGTCGCGCTCGGCGTCCGGTCCCCGGCTGTCGAGTTCCACCAGCAGCTGGCCCGCCTGCACGGCCTGCCCCTCGCGCACCTGCAGGGCGCGCACGGCCGCCACGTCGACGGAAGCGATGGTCTTGGTGTTACCGGATGGAATGATCTTGCCCGCCGCATGGACGATGATGTCGACCTTGCCAAAAACGGCCCACAGCACCACGCAACCGACCAGCAGCATCAGCACCCTGGCAGTCAGGCGCAACGACGGCGACACGGGCCGCTCCTGCAGCGCCAGCGCGGCCGGCAAAAAGGCCGCCTCGTCTTCGCTGAGCACGGGGCCGCCCAGCGTGGCGCGGTTGCGCCAGCTGTGCCGCAGTACCTGGCCATAGCATTGCAACAATTCGCCATATGCGGCGAGACGGTGGCCGGCGCTCATGTTGCGTCCCCTGTTGCGCTCCCGTGCGTACCCTGCTGCAGGCTGTACAAATGGGCATAGATGCCGCCCGGCCGCTTCAGCAACGCGTCGTGGCTGCCCAGTTCCGCCACCTGCCCCCGCTCCATGACGACGATACGGTTGGCTTCGCGCACGGCCGACAGGCGGTGGGCGATGATGAGCACGGTGCGTCCCGCGCAAATGCCGCGCATATTGTCCTGGATGATCTTTTCCGACTCGTAGTCGAGCGCGCTGGTCGCTTCGTCAAAAATCAGGATGCGCGGGTCGCCGATCAGGGCGCGGGCGATGGCGATGCGCTGGCGCTGGCCGCCCGACAATCCCGTGCCGTGCTCGCCCACCATGGTGTCATAGCCTTCCGGCAGCTCGCAGATAAAATCGTGGGCGCCCGCCAGTTTCGCCACGGCAATGACCGCCTCGATGGGCAGCGCCGGGTCGCTCAGCGCGATATTGTCGCGCACGGAGCGGTTGAACAGGATGTTTTCCTGCAGCACCACGCCGATCTGGCGCCGCAGCGACGCCGTGTCGATGACGGCGATGTCCTGCCCGTCGATCAGCACCTTGCCCCGCTCGGGGATGTACAGGCGCTGCGCCAGCCGCGTCAGGGTGCTCTTGCCGGAGCCGGAACGCCCGACGATGCCGATCACCTCGCCGGGCGCGATGGCGATCGACACCTCGCGCAGCACCTCGGCCGCGTCGGGGCGGTAGCGGAAACCCACCTGCTGAAAGTCGATGGCGCCGGCGATGCGCGGCAGGCGCGCCTTCTGGTTGCCCGCGTTTTGGCTACCCGCTTCCGTACGGGCGTTGAGGATGTCGCCCAGCCGGCTCATGGAGATGCCCACTTGCTGGAAATCGTTCCACAGCTGTGCCAGGCGCAGGATGGGCGAGGCCACCTGCCCCGCCAGCATGTTGAAGGCCACCAGCTCGCCCACCGTCATCCTGCCGTCGATGACGAGCGTGGCGCCCCACCACATGATGGCCGCCGTCACTAATTTACTCACCAGGGTGACGCTGCCGCTGGCCAGCATGCCGATATTGTTCGCCGACAGGCCGGCCGACACATAGCCGGCCAGCTGTTTCTCCCACTGCTGCTGCCAGCGCGGTTCCACGGCCATGGCCTTGACCGTGTCGACGCCGCTGATCGTTTCAACCAGAAAAGACTGGTTTTCCGCGCTGCGGTTGAACTTGTCGTTCAAGCGCCCCCGCAGCACGGGCGTGAGCAGCATCGACAGGACTGCGTAGACGGGGATAGACGCGAGCACGACCACGCTGAGCGCCGCGCTGTACCACAGCATGGCGGCGATGAAGATGAAGGAAAACAGCAGGTCGAGCACCAGGGTCATCGCGTTGCCGGTAAGAAATGAGCGGATGTTTTCCAGTTCATGGATGCGGGCCACGGAATCGCCCACGCGGCGCGCCTGGAAATACGCGATCGGCAGGGCCAGCAGGTGGCGGAACAGGCGCGCGCCCAGTTCCACGTCGATCTTGCTGCTGGTGCGCGCGAAAACATACGTGCGGATGAGGCCCAGCGCCGCCTCGAAGACGATGGCGCAGACCAGGCCGATGGCCACCACGTTCAGGGTCTGCATGGCGTCGTTGACCAGCACCTTGTCCATCACCACCTGGAAAAACAGGGGCGTGGCCAGGCCGATCAGCTGCAGCACGAAGGAAATGAGCAGCACTTCGCCCAGCAGCCTGCGGTATTTGACGATGGCGGGGATGAACCAGCTGAAGTCGAAGCGGGCCGTCTCGCCCGCATAGCTGGCCTTGCTGGTAAAAAAGATCAGTTCGCCCGACCAGATGGCGAGAAAAGCGTCGCGGCCGAGGATCTGCGGCGGCTGGCCCGGATGCTGGATCAGCACCTTGCTCACGGCGCCGTCGCTGCTGTCGACCTTGCCGAGAATAAAGAAACGCCCGTCGTGACCGATGGCGATGGCGGGCAGCGGCGCTTGCGCCAGCCGTTCGGGCGCCTGGCGCACCAGCTTGGCCGTCAAGCCCAGCCCTTTCGCGGCCAGCAGGACGGTTTGGCGCGTAAACACGGCCTGGCCGAAAGCGTGCTTGAGCTGGGCGCCGTCGGCGGCGATGCCGTGCAGGCTGGCCATCAGCAGCAGCGACAGCAGGCCCGTGTCGGGCGCGGGTTCGGTGGACGAAGTGGCGTGGCGATAGGGAAGTACGGTCATCGGATCATGTCGGAAATCAATGGCGCAGCCGGGCCGGCACGTGCAAGGCCGGCCCGGCTGCGCGGGGGTGGAACTACGTGCTCAAGCGATCAACGTAAGCGGTCATTGCGCTGCCGCCAGCTGGATCTGCGTCGACGGGTTGCCGTGGCCGGACCAGGGCGCCGATGCGGCCGCGGGCACGGCAAAACCGGCCATCGCTTGCACCAGCTGCGCCGGATCGGCTTGCCAGGCAGCGGATCCGCCCTGGCTGGCCGCGCCAAATTGCTGCGCGGCGCGCCAGTTCTGCGCCAGCGCCGGCGCCAGGATGGCGGCCGTGCCGGCAGGCAAGGTCAGCTGGCCGGCCGGCGGCGGCGTCAGGCTAGCCATCGCCTGCACGAGGTTTTGCACATTGCTACCCAACAAGACGCGGCCATCGGCCATGCGGAATTCCTCGATGCGCACGGCCGTATCGGCAAACCAGTTATTCACGGTGATCTTGTCCGTGGTGCCGATGGTGCTCACTTCCAGGTTGGCGCCCTCCCGGCGGAACCACAGCTGCTCGGCGCTGACGCCGGCCAGGAAGGACACGACGTCATGGCTGCCCGCCTCCTCCGTCTCAGCGATGATGTCGGCGCCGTCGCCGCGGGCGAAGATATAGGTGTCGTCCCCCGCGAGGCCGGCCAGAGTGTCACCGCCCTTGCCGCCTTGGAAGATATCATTGCCGAAGCCGCCAAAGAGAACGTTCTTGAGCTCATTGCCGATCAGCACATCGTCGAACTTGCTGCCGAACAGCATGCCGAAATTGGACAGCACGTCTACGCCGGGACGCGCGGTCAAGGGACCGCCAACGGGCGCGAAGACGGCCGTCACGCCTGTGCTGGCGCCGCTGTAAGTGACCGAGTTGCCGGCACCGGCGCCATCGAGCACATTGCCGCCGGGGGTATCGACATAAAAGACGTTGTTGTTATAGGCGCTGCCAGTCACCTTCAGGCCGGCAGAGGCGAGGCGCACGTATTCGACATTGTCGGCCACCGTGTAATCGACGCTGGTGTAGACGGTATCGTTGCCGCCGTTGCCCCGCTCGACGATGAAGTCGCCACTGTGGTTGACGTAATACGTGTCGTCGCCGCCCAAGCCTTCGAGCAGGTCGGCGCCGGCCGTGCCGTTGATGACATCGGCGTTCGCCGTGCCGACAAAGTGCTGCCCCGTGGGCTGCGTGGGACCGTTGAAGTGCCAGGCCTGGGCCAGCACGGGCGCCAGGGCAGCGGCCGTGGCGGCCGGCAGGGTCAACTGGCCCAGCGGCGGCGGCGTCAGGTTCGCCATCGCCTGCACCAGCAGCTGCACGTCGGCGCCGCGCATGACGTGGCCGGCGGCCGTGCGGAATTCCTCGATGTTCGGCGCAGCCGCGTTCCAGCTGCGGATGGTGATCTTGTCCATCGTGCCGATGGTGCTCACTTCCAGATCCGCGCCCACCTGGCGGAACCACAGCTGGTCGATGTTCACGCCGGCCAAAAAGGCGATGCTGTCGTAATTGGCGTCGGCCGAGGGCTCGGCGATGACGTCGGCGCCGTCGCCGCGCGCAAAGACATAGATATCGTCGCCCAGGCCGCCGGTCAGCACGTCGTCCCCCTTGCCGCCTTGCAAGGTATCGTTGCCGAGGCCGCCGGACAGGGTGTTGGCCAGTTCGTTGCCTGACAGCACGTCGTCATGGGCGCTGCCTGTCACGTTGGAAATATTGACCAGCACATCGCTGCCCGGGCGCGCCGTGGCGTCACCGTTGACGGCGATCATGGCGGCCGTCACGCCAGCCTTGGACGCGGCATAGGTGGCCGAAGTGTTCGCGCCGACGCCGCGCAGCACATTGCCGCCGGCGGCATCGACGTGGAAGACGTTCGCGTTGCCGTTGCCCGTCACCGTCAGGCCGGCGGCGCTGACATGCACCTCTTCCACGTTGGCGGCCAGGGTGTGATTGACGGTGGTGTAGACTGTGTCGCGTCCGCCGCCCGCCTGTTCGACGACAGCGTCGCCGCCATGGTTGACGTAATAGATATCGTCGCCGCCCAGGCCGGCCATCACGTCGGCGCCCGCCGTGCCCTTGATGATGTCCGGGTTCGCCGTGCCGGTGAAAGTGCCGTTGGTCGGCTGGTTCGGCCCTTCCGTGCGCCAGTTCTGCGCCAGCGCTGGTGCCAGCGCGGCGGCGATGCCGGCCGGCAAGGTCAGCTGGCCCGCCGGCGGCGGCACCAGGACGGCCATCGCCCGCACCAGGTTTTCCACGTCGCTTCCCAGCAGCACGCGGCCGTTGGCTGTGCGGAATTCATCGATGCGAGGAGGCGAGCCGGCGTTATACCAGCCATTGATGGTGATCCTGTCGGCCGTGCCGATGGTGCTCACTTCAAGGTTCGCGCCCACCTGGCGGAACCACAACTGGTCGGCGCTGACGCCTGCCAGGAAGGAGACGACGTTGCGGCTGCCCGCCTCCACCATCTCGGTGATGTTATCGGCGCCGTCGCCGCGGGCGAAAATGTAGGTATCGTCACCCATCGCGCCGAACAGGCCATCGTCGCCTTTGCCGCCCTGCAAAATGTCATTTCCATAACCGCCGGCAAGGAAATTCCTGAGTTCGTTGCCGGTCAGCACATCATTGAACTTGCTGCCGACGATGCTGGCCACATTCCTCACTACGTCAGCGCCAGGACGCGCCACTAGTGGGCCGTCCGCAGGCGCAAAGACAGCCGTCACTCCCGCGCTTGCGCCGCCGTAGTTGACCACGTTGCCCGTGCTGCCGCCATCAATCACGTGCCCGCCAGGGACATCGACGTAAAAGATGTTGTTGGTCGTGGCGCTGCCCGTCACCGTCAGACCTGCGGCGGTCAGGTGGACGTTCTCGACGTTCTCGGCCACCGTGTAGTTGACGCTGGTGTACACGGTATCGGTGCCGCCGTTGGCCAGCTCGACGACCACGTCGCCGCTATGGTTGACGTAATACGTGTCGTCGCCCGCCAGTCCTTCGAGCACGTCCGCGCCCGTGGTGCCGGTGAGTACATCGGCGTTCGCCGTGCCCACGAAACGCTGCGGGGCCGCCAGGCTGTTCAGATAGGCGTCAATGGCGGACACGCCGGCCGCTTCGGAAGATGGCGCGAAGGCGGCGGATTCAAATTTCTTAGTCATATTGCAGTTTCCTGTCGTTAAACTTAAAAAAAATCACGCGTGGATATGCCAGCGCAAGCCGGCATGGAAGACAAAGTCGTGCCGCGTCGAAAGGCAGCTTCGGCATGCACTCTGCAGTGACAGATCAGGCGGGGAAACACTGCCATTTGTCACGCAAATGTCATGAAAGCGGGATGTGGGGAGGGAGTGGCCGTACGGCGTGGGGATGGGACGTCGGCGGCTGGAGCGATGCTAAGTAACTAACCGCCAAGAAATTATTGTGATTTCTGACTTGCAAAACTTCACAAGAATTTCCTGAGGATTACTTAGCGGGCGCCCTCAGAGCTTGCAGGGCGCGCAAGCGGTCCATACTGGCCGCAAACGCCGCGAGCGCATCGTCCAGCGCCAGACCCGGCCGGCTGGCCGCGAAAACGGCCCAGGCTGGCGCGTGGCGCGCCGCCTCATTCCGGCCGTGCTGGCCATCGAGCCAGGCGATGGCAGCCATGGCTTGCTTCTGATCAAAGTACAACTGCGGCTGGAGCAGGTAATGTTCCAGATAGCGGTGCAGGTAGTCGCGGCTGGCGGGCGTGTCGAAAACGGCCAGCGCCAGGCAATACGCGCTGCCCGCGTAGCAGACCTCGCTGGCCAGCAACAGACGGCCCAGCTGGTCCGTGAAGGCGCCCTGCCCGGTTAGCGCGGCCAGGTAGGCGCCCGCCGCGCGGCTGCGCCAGTCGAATTGCCCCAGCAGACGCGCGATGAGGGCGGCGTCTGCCTGTGCCAGCCGCGCCACGCATGCGCTTGCCTGGGGCTGGTGCAGACCCATGTACAAGGGCCGCACCCAGTCGTCGCGCAAGGCCGCCGTCAGCGCTTCCTGCGGCGGCAACGGCGCGATGCTGAACGGGTGGGCGTGGCGCACGGTGGCGCCGGCCACGTGGCGCCGCAGGGCGGTGTTGTCATCGCTCAAGGCCAGCCTCCCGAAGTACGCTGATCGAATTGTTCCACCAGGAAATCGATGAATACGCGCAGGCGCGGCGGCAGGTGGCGACTGGCAGGCCACAGCAGCCAGAACGCCGTGCGCGCCTGCGTGCGCGCGTCCAGCAGCGAAACCAGCTGCCCCGCCGCCAGCTCGCGCTGCACGGCGAATGCGGGCAGGTAGGCGATGCCCTGCCCCTGCACGGCCAGGAAGACGCGCATTTCCACGCTGTTGCACACCATGCCGGGTGCCGGCTGGGCAGACTCGTCCATCAGCGGCCACTGTTCCAGGCGGCCCGTGGCGGGAAAACGGTAGTGCAGGCGCTGGTGCCGCAGCAGTTCGGCGCCGTCGGCGGGCCGGCCATGGCGCGCCAGGTAGGCGGGCGAGGCCACCAGCAGGCGGCGGAACGTGCACAGTTTGCGCCGCATCAAGCCCGAATCGGCCAGTTCGCCCGTGCGCACGGCCGCGTCAAAGCCGTCGCTGACGATGTTGACCATGGCGTCGGAGAAATCGAGGTCGAGTTCGATGGCGGGATACGCTTGCATGAAGGCAGCGATGGCCGGCTCGAACAGGCCGCTGTAGCGTGGCAGGCTGATGCGCAGGCGGCCGCTCGGCGCGCCGCCCGATTCGCCCAGCTCGCGCTCGGCCGCAGCCACCTCGGCCAGGATGCGCTTGCAGCGCTGCAGGAATTTTTCTCCTTCGGCCGTCAGCGCCAGGTGCCGCGTGCTGCGCTGGAACAGCCGCGCGCCGAGCCGCGCTTCCATGCGCGCCACGCTCTTGCCCACGGCCGACGATGACAGGCCCAGCAGCCGGCCCGTGGCCGAAAAGCTGCCGCTGTCGGCCACCTGCACGAACATGGCGATGCCGCCCAGGCTATCCATACGATTTTCCATTGAAGACATTCTTGTCCGATATGTTCGTCAGTTTAGCCCATTTTTCTTCAATGGCGGGCGCGCCATACTCGTCCCTCTTTCTTTCATCTCCGACACCGATGCCCTCTTCCTCCCGCTTTTCTCTCCCGCTGCAAGTGCTGGCCGCCTGCCTGACGGGTTTGCTCATTCCCTTGTGCTTCACGGGCCCGGCCGTGGCCTTGCCCGCCCTCGGCGCCGAATTGCACGGCAGCGCCGCCGCCCTGAACTGGGTCGTCAATGCGTATATCCTCAGCTATGGCAGCGCCATGATGGTGGCGGGCAGCCTGACGGACGTGCTGGGACGGCGCCGCGTGTGGCTGGCGGGGCTGGCCCTGTTTTGCGCGGCGACGCTGGCCATCGCCGTCGCGCCCTCGGTGGCATGGATCGCCGCGCTGCGCTTCGTGCAGGGCCTGGGCGGCGCGGCCGCGTTCGCCGCTGCCATGTCGTCGCTGGCGCCATTGTTCCACGGCGCGGCGCGCAGCCGCGTGATGAGCGTGCTGGGCACGACGTTCGGCCTGGGCCTGGCCTTCGGTCCGCTGGCGGCGGGCGCCATGCTGGCGCTGGCCAGCTGGCCCGCCATCTTTTACGCCACGGCCGCGCTGGGCGCCATCGGCATGCTGCTGGTCTGGTGCAACGTGCCGGCCGATCCGCCGCGCGGCAAGGGCCGCGTGGACTGGCCCGGCGCCATCAGCTTCAGCGCCGCGCTGGGCCTGCTGACCCTGGGCATGCTGCTGGCGCCCGAACACGGCTGGCGCAGCGGGGCCGTGCTGCTGCCCGTCGCCGCGTCGGTGCTGCTGTTTTTCATTTTTATCAGGATCGAACGCAGGACGGCGCAGCCCATGCTGGACTTGACCCTGTTCCGCCAGCGCCGCTTTGTGGCCGTGCAAGTGCTGGCCGCCTCGCCCGCCTTCCTGTTCATCGTGCTCATCGTCATGCTGCCGGGGCGTTTCATCGGCATCGACGGCATGTCCGCGCTGGCGGCGGGCCGTTTGATGGTGGCCCTGGCCGCGCCATTGCTGCTCGTGCCCGTGCTGGCGGCGCTGCTGTCGCGCTGGATCGGCGCAGGTGCCTTGTGCGCGGCGGGATTGCTGCTGGCCGCGGCGGGCCTGGCCTGGCTGGCGCAGGTGCCGGGCCATGGCGGCACTGCGGCGCTGGCCGGCCCCCTGCTGCTGATCGGCGCGGGCATCGGCTTGCCGTGGGGCTTAATGGATGGCATGGCCTTGAGCGTGGTGGACACAGGGCGGGCCGGCATGGCGACGGGCATCTTCAATACCGTGCGCATCAGCGCCGACGGCGTGGCGCTGGCCCTGGCTGGCGCCCTGCTGGCCGGCCTGATCGCCGCGGCGCTGGCGCGGCAACTGCCCGCCGGTCTACCGCTATTGGCGGCCGCCAGCCGCGCCGCGCTTGGCGATATGCAACAGGCAACACAGCTGCTGGGCGGCCACGAAACACTGCTGCGCGCCAGCTATGACGCCGCCTTCCGCCAGTTGCTGAATGGCCTGGCGCTGCTGGCCGTGGCGCTGGCGGCGCTGCTGCCGTATTTGCTCAGGAAGAAAGAAAGGCGTCTACGCGTCGAGGCCGTAAAACACCGCGACAAGGATGGCGATATTGTTGCAGGCGCGGGAAAAGGTCGTTGTCGCGTAGGCCACGGCCACAGTGAGTGCGCGGTAGCGCAGGTAGACAAAGCTGAACATGGCGCCTGAACCGAGCGCGACAATCGCGTGCAGCAAGCCGCCGCTGATGTAATGCACGATGGCCCACAGGATGGCACCGATAAAAATGCTCAGCTGCCGGGTGGCGCCCAGGCGCTTGAGGATTTCCAGCGGCAGCAACTGGCCGAGAAACGTTTCCAGGATGGGGGAATAAATGACGACCCAGAACACCAGCAGCGGCAGCGACATTTCCCGCTTGAACTTGGACAGGCCCGTGTGCGCCCCCCAGTATTCGGGCGGCAGCAGCCATTTCGTGAGGAACAGGATGGCAAAGCACAGCATGCAGGTGAGCAAGCCCCAGCCGAGACCGGCAAGGGCCAGCTGCAGCACGGGCGGCGCCGGCTTGTCGTCGTCCGGGCTGGATAGATCATGGCTGCTGCGCACTTGCATGAGTAGTCCTGGCGGTGATCCAGCGCTCATTGTAGCGCGGAATACGACTATTGGCGCATGGCTGCCGGCGCGCCGTGCCGCCGTGCCATCGGCGTCAGGCCGCCAGGCGCAAAGGGCCGTTCGCCGGCGGGGCCAATTTAAAAATGCCCACTTCCTGTTCCAGCTGCGCCGCCTGCTGCTGCAATTCGTGCGCGGCGGCCGCCGCCTGCTCGACCAGGGCTGCATTTTGCTGGGTCACGCGGTCCATGTCGACGATGGCGCGGTTGACTTGCTCGATGCCGGCGCCCTGCTCCTGCGTGGCATGGCTGATCTCGGCCATGATGCCCGTCACCCGGCCGATGCCGGCCACCACCTCATGCATGGTGGCGCCCGCCTGCTCGACGAGCACCGTGCCCGTGCCCACCTTGCTGACGGAATCGTCAATCAGGGCCTTGATTTCGCGCGCCGCGGCGCTCGAGCGCTGCGCCAGGTTGCGCACTTCCGTTGCCACCACGGCAAAGCCGCGCCCCTGCTCGCCCGCGCGCGCCGCTTCCACGGCCGCGTTCAGGGCCAGGATATTCGTCTGGAAGGCGATGCTGTCGATCACGCCGATGATGTCGACGATCTTGTTCGACGAGGCATTGATGAGACCCATGGTGTGCACCACTTCGGCCACGGCCTTGCCGCCCTGCTCCGACACCTTCGACGCTTCGCGCGCCAGGTGGTTCGCCTGCTGGGCGTTGTCCGCATTCTGGCGCACGGCGGAAATCAGTTCTTCCATCGATGACGCCACCTCCTCGAGCGAACCGGCCTGCTGCTCCGTGCGCTGCGACAAATCGCGGTTGCCCGAGGCGATCTCGGTGGAGGCCGTGGCGATGCTTTCCGTACCGTGGCGTACCTTGCCGACGATGGCGGCCAGGTTGTCGCGCATGGTCTTGATGGCGAACAGCAGGCTGCTGTCGTCGCCGTGGCGCGTATGCACGTCGATGGCCAGCTCACCGAGCGCGATGCGTCCGGCAATCGAGGCCGCATACGCCGGTTCGCCGCCCAGCTGGCGCAGCAATCCCCGCGTGATGACGGTGGCGACCGCAATACAAATGAGCACGCTGAGCGCGGCCAGCACGCCGATCCAGCGCAGCGACTGGCCGTAGATGGCGCGCGCGGCCACGCTGGCCTGCTCCGATTCGCGCTGCACGTTTTTCAGGACGGCATCGATGTCGGACACGATCTGGCGCCGCAGGGGGCTGCACTCCTCGACGAGGAAGGTGCCGTACTGCTCCATCTGTCCCGTGGCGCGGAACTGGCGCGGACGCAGCAATTCCTGCGCCATGGTTTTCAGGCCCGTGCTGACCTTCTCGAATTGCGCATCGCCGGCGAACTGCGGCGCCAGCTTCGCCAGCGCTTCCAGGTACAGCGCTTTCTGGGTGTCGAGGATGGCCAGCTCCTTTTCGGCGGCGGCCTGGTCATGGAAGATATATGCGTTGCGGGCGGCCAGGCCCGTCTGGTCGAGCGCTTCGCGCGCCACATACAGAGGGTCCAGTTTCTCCAGCTGTACTTTGTCTTGCGCGTCCATGGCGCCGGAGATGGCGCCGATGCGCAGCAGCGCGAAGGCGGCCAGCACCAGCATCAGCAAGACCAGCAGCCCGAAGCCTGCGCTCAGGCGCGCGCCTATCGTCAAACGATTGAATGACATCATTGTTGTTATTGCCCTGTATAAAGTTGATTGTTGCCGGTTACGTCAAGTAATCCACTGGAAGTTACTTGGAACCAGCGATCTGCTCGCCGTCGTGTTGCCTTTCCCGCATGGCGCAGGATGGGTCTCTAACTGGCGTTTTTTGGGCAGTCAGCTTTTAATTTCGGCAATGTAGTTGCGCGGCTGGAAACCCCGCACAATACAACAGCACACTGAATTATAAGCGAACAGCGTTATGGATGATTCCACGCGCTCGCTTTTAGTGCCTTGATGCAAGTCAAGAACCGCCGCGTCAGCCTGCGCCCGGAGTGTCGATAACGGCCATGGTGATGCGCGAGATGCAGCACAGTTTGCCGTCATCGTCGCTGATGCGGATTTCCCAGACCTGGCTGGTGCGGCCCCGGTGGATGGGCGTGGCGCGCCCCGTCACGTGGCCGCCGCGCACGCCGCGCACGTGGTTGGCGTTGATTTCCTGGCCCACGCTGACCTGCTTGCTGCTGTCAAGGCAGGCATTCGCGGCCATGCTGCCCAGGGTTTCTGCCAGCAGGACGGACGCGCCGCCATGCAGCAGTTTAAAAGGCTGCATGGTGCGGTGGTCGACGGGCATGGTCGCCTCGATCCAGTCGGGGCCGAAGGCCGAGAATTCGATGCCCAGGTGGCGCATGGCCGTGCCCTCGCTGGCGGCGTTGAGGGCGGCCAGGTCGAGCGGTGCGTGCCAGATTTCCATTGTTACCCCTTCAGTGATGAAATAAAGCCATTGTAGGACAGAGCGCCAGCGCGCGCCGCTTCATCTTTCCTTCACCGTGGCACAGGGTAGCCGGGGCATTAACTGGTTATAATTGCCCCATTCTTTCAAAACGAGGTTGTGTATGAAGTGGGCCTTGCTGGGCATTTTTGTGTTTTCTGTTTTACATATTCATTTTCGGGGCAAGGTGCGCCTGCCGTTTCGCCGCCAGATCTTCGATCACTCCTCGTTCATGGCGCCGCTGAACCTGTTCATGCACACCTTTTCCAAGGTGCCGGCCACGCCCTATCTGTCCGTCGATCAATTCCCGGAACTGGCGCCGCTGCAGCAGAACTGGCAAATCATCCGCGATGAAGCGCTGCGCATGCAGGAAATGAAAAAGATCAAGGCGGCTGAAAAGAACAATGACGTGGGCTTCAATTCCTTCTTCAAGTATGGCTGGAAGCGTTTCTACCTGAAATGGTATGACGCGAACCACCCGTCGGCACAGCAGATGTGCCCGCAAACCTATGCGCTGCTGCAATCGATTCCCTCGATCAAGGCGGCCATGTTCGCGGAATTGCCGCAAGGCGGCAAGCTCAACCCGCACCGCGACCCGTTCGCCGGTTCGCTGCGCTACCACCTGGGCTTGCAGACGCCGAACGACGACCGCTGCTTCATCGACGTCGATGGCGAGCGCCACAGCTGGCGCGACGGCCAGGCCGTGATGTTCGATGAAACGTATATCCACTGGGCCCGCAACGACGCCGACAGCGACCGCATCATCCTGTTCTGCGACATCGAGCGCCCGATGCGCTACCGCTGGGCGCAAGGCTTGAACCGCTGGCTGGGCCGCACGCTGATGACGGCCGCCGCCTCGCCCAACGAGCTGGGCGACCAGGTGGGCGGCGTGAGTAAATTGTTCCAGATTTCCTGGACCATGGGCCAGTACCGCCGCCGCTTCAAGGCGTGGAACAAGACGGCCTACCAGGTCACCCGCGTGGCGCTCGTGATTGGCATCATCGCGCTGATCTATTTTATTTAAGCGCCTTGCTTGCACCGCATGGGAAAGCCGCCTTCGGGCGGTTTTTTTTGGCTATGTCACCGTCAAATGTGGGAACTCGCCCAATGTTGCCTTCAATAATGTTTCTGGGGAGCGGATGCGCCCG
>NZ_JBXAHC010000004.1:0-459560 GCF_058794735.1 Janthinobacterium sp. GW823-FHT06H09
TGCATGTGTAAGGCATGCCGCCAGCGTTCAATCTGAGCCAGGATCAAACTCTTCAGTTTAATCTCTGTTACTTTGCCGTTTTACCGGCACCGTCTTGCGACGGGTCGCTCACTCAAAAAACTGACAGGCTACTTCCGAAGAAGTATCCTATTTCATTATTTCTTGTGAACATTTGATATTTTAAGTTAGACGCCAATCCGAAGATTGACGCTGCACTGACATCAAATGCCCACACTTATCGACTGTTAATTGTTAAAGAACTGTATTCGGTGCTACTTTCGCGCTATCGACAAAGCGTTGTGTTTGTCAGCTGCGAAGAAGGAAGAGTATGAAGCGTTTCGGCTCATTCGTCAACCTTCTTTTTTCACCCTGCTTTACTCGGCATTTGCATGCGTCGTTCAGCGAGGGGGCGAATTATAGCCCTGCGCCGCGCGGCCCGCAAGCGCTATTTTCCCGCGCTCACCGCCCAGCAAGCCTTGTCTTCACTTCAAGCGCCTTTTTGTGCAGCCTGTCGCAATCGGCTGGCGTAGTTCGTGGTCTTTAGGCACAGTGGCAATATCAGACTCTGACGCTACTCAACAAGGGGTTAAACTTGCACGCTGCGTCGATTAAACTCTAGTACTTGAAAGTGTCCCCTCATGCTTCCGATTTCCAGCCTGCCCCAATTGTTGAAAACCATCCTCGCTTGGTTACAACGGGCATTCGACGCGACGACAACCTGGGTCACCCAACTGTCTTGGTGGAAATTCTTCCTGTTCGCTGCACTGGCTCTAATCGCCGGCTCCATTTTGCAAGATGAGCTGTTCTCGTCCAGCCCGGACGAAGAAGTGGTCATCAAGTCGCATAAACGCAGCAGCAAGGGTTCGGGGGAAACCAATATCCTGATCGACGATACGGGCATCCATTTCAATCCCCGCAGTGGCAAGAATCGCCGCAGCAGCGCGGCCGAGGCGGCCAGCGATCCAGCCGATGCCGCCGAGGCGGACGCAAAAGCCAGTGCCGTGCCGCCGGAACCGCCGCAACCACCAGCCGCCCCCGCCAAGCCCAACTATCCGGTGACCACCAATGCTTCAGGGGAAGAAGTCCATATCGAATTGCCGCCGCAAATCGGCGAAGAGTTGTCGAATGCCATCGAAGAAGCGGTCGATGATGCCGCCGAGCAAAAAGTGTCGCGCTACCACCAGCAAGCCTCGACATGGTTCAAGAGTTTTGTCTCCTTGCTGGTGTTGGCCCTGTTCGCCATGAAGGCCCTGGTCGGCGGCAAGAAGCGGGCCGAAGCGGAAACCGTGACCGCAAATGAGGCGGCCGAGCGCGAATCCATGCAGCGCCAGCTCAGCGAGGCGAAGATGCAGATGATGCAGGCGCAAGTCGAGCCGCACTTCCTGTTCAATACGCTGGCCTCCGTCGAACACCTGATCCAGGTCGATCCGCCGCGCGCGGCCAAGATGCAGCGCAGCCTGATCCAGTATCTGCGCGCCGTGCTGCCGCAAATGCGCGACAACGCCCTGATTACCAACCTGGGCCGTGAGGCGGACATGGTGCAAGCGTACTTGAATCTGCTGAAAATGCGGATGGAAGAACGCCTGACCGTCGACTTCCAGATTCCCGACGGCCTGCGCAGCGCCGCCTTCCCGCCCATGATGCTGCAATCGATGGTGGAAAATGCCATCAAGCACGGCCTGGAAGTCAAACCGGAAGGCGGCACCCTGCGCATCGTGGCCGAAGTGGCGCACAGCAAGCTGCGCGTGACCGTCACCGATGACGGCCTGGGCTTTGGCGTAGTGCCCAGCGATGGCACGGGACTGGGTTTGCCCACCATACGCGAACGCCTGAAGCTGCTGCATGGCGACGAGGGCAGCCTGACCATTACGCCAAATCAACCGTCCGGCGTGTGCGCCGTGATCGAAGTGCCATATCAATTGTCCAAGTAAGACAGAGTAGTTGATAAAAACGCTAAATCATTGAATAATCAATCTTCGCCTGTTCACACTTGAGACCTATGCCTACCGCTATTATTGCCGACGACGAAAGACTGATGCGCGACCAGCTACGCCTGCGCCTGGGCCAGGCATGGCCTGAACTGGAAATCATCGGCGAAGCCAAGAATGGCGACGAGGCGATCGAACTGGTGGAACAACTCAAACCCGATTTTGCCTTCCTCGATATCCGCATGCCGGGCAAGACGGGCATGGAGGCGGCGCAAGCAATAGGCAGCAAGACGCATATCGTCTTCGTCACTGCCTATGACAGTCACGCCGTCGAAGCCTTCGAGCGGGGCGCCGTCGACTACGTGCTCAAGCCGCCCGAGCATGAGCGTCTGCTGGTGACGGTGGAGCGCCTGAAAATGCACTTGAACAAGCCGGCGCTGGACGTCAACAGCAGCGTCACGGCCATGCTGTCGCAGCTGGCGGAAAAAATCACGGCCAAGCCCACGTATTTGCAATGGATACAGGCCAGCATCGGCCAGGACTTGCGCATGATCCCCGTGGAAGAAATTTTATTTTTCCGTTCGGATGAGAAATACACGTGCGTGCAGACGGCCAAGTATGAGGCGCTGATCCGCAAGCCCGTGCGCGACCTGGCCGAAGAGCTCGACCCTTCGCTGTTCTGGCAAATCCACCGCGCCACCCTGGTCAACGTGAATGCCATCGAAGGCGTGACGCGCGACATCCGCGGCCGTCACCTGGTACTCATCAAAGGCAAATCCGACAAGCTCGAAGTGAGCCGCAGTTTCCTGCACCTGTTCAAGCAAATGTAAGACTCCGCCGCCGCCCGGCCCAGGCCGGTGCTGCGCCTTGATCTCTTCCTTTCCCCTTCCTGCGCCACATCAAGCCGCGCCGCACCAGCAGGCATAGGCTAGATAAAGTCCAACTCTCCATCGCTGTCCTGTCTGCCTTCGTACACGTTCGCAAGGAGAAGCCCCATGCCCGACCGAGGCAGTCCTGCACTGCTGCGCATCTTGCCGCTGGGTATGGCGGCAGCGCTTTTGCTGTGCCTGTTTCCGCCACTGAAAGCCCGCCGGCAGCAGCAGGCGCGCGGACAAGCCATCATCGACAGCGCCAGCGACGCCATCATCAGCATCGACAGCCAGCAAATCATCCTGCATGCAAACGCGGCAGCGGCCAGATTGTTCGACGACACGCCGGCCGGCATGCGCGGCATGCGCCTGGGTCACTACATCCTGCGCGACTTGCGCACCCTCGGCGGCCTGGGCCAGCACGATGGCGAGCCGCCGTTTGGCGATATCAGCCAGGAACTGCGCCTGACGGGCCGGCGCGCCACCGATTACACCTTGACGGGACGGCGCAGCGATGGCGTCATGTTTCCCCTCGAAGGATCGCTCTCGGCCATGCAGGAAGACGGCCACAGCGTCTTTACCATCATCGTGCGCGACATTACGGCGCGTCAGCAGATGCATGAACAGCTGGCCCGCTCCTTTTCGCAATTGCGTGAATTGTCGAGCGCGCTGCAAACCATCCGCGAAGAAGAACGCAAGCATATCGCGCGCGAACTGCATGATGACCTGGGGCAATTGCTGGCCACCTTGCGCGTCGACCTGACCCTGGTGCGCCAGCACACGGACACCACCGCGCCCCTGCAAGCCCTGCTGCACAGCATGGACGGCTTGCTGGTGACGGCCATTACCTCGCTGCGGCGCATCGCCAGCAACCTGCGCCCGCGCGCGCTCGATGAAGGGGGATTGTATTTTGCGCTGCAAAAACTGCGCCACGACTTCCTGCTGCGCCGCGCCATCCATTTCGACTTGCTGGCCGACGAGGCTGACCTCGTGCTCGACGACGCGCGCAGCACGGCCATCTACCGCATCGTGCAGGAAGCACTGACGAATATCGCGCGCCATGCCGAAGCCAACCACATCACCATCGCCCTGCACCGCATCGATTCCTCGCTGGCCATCACCATCCAGGATGACGGCCGCGGCATTGCCGAACACGACCTGGAAAAAGCCACGGCACTGGGGCTGCTGGGCATGCGCGAGCGGGTCTGGGGCTTGAACGGCAGCATACATATCGGCGCCGATAGCGAGCTGGGCGGCACACGCATCGACATCTCGCTGCCCATGAATGCCGAGGCGGCATCCGCGGCGATGCAATAAAAAAGGCGCCCACAGGCGCCTTTGCTTCGTCACATCGAATGATGCTTAGAATTTGTGTGCCAGACCGATCTGGTACGAAGTCAGCGACTTGACGCGCTCGCGGCCAGCGTAAGCGTACACGTCGGTGCGCTTCGACAGGTGGTAATCATAACCGACGCCGAATTCCTTGATGGTGTCCTGATCCTTGAACTTGTTGTTGCTTTGCTCTTGCTTGCCATACGACACTTTGGCATCGCCGCCGCCCACCGTGTAGTTCAGGCCGATCAGGTAGGACTTGAATTCGCCAGTCGTCGCAACCTTGGTGTCGCCTTTCGAGTAGGCGGCCGTGATCTTGGCCGGGCCGAATTTATAGCCGCCACCGATGGACCACAGGTCAGGCTTGGCCGCCGTTGCCGTTGCTTGCACGGCTTTTTCGTAGCCGGCGTGCAGGCTGATCGGGCCATTGTCGTAGGTTGCCAGGCCGATCACACCCGCGTCAGCGCTGTTGACTTCGCTCAGCACGTATTGCAGGCTGCCCACGAAACCTTCAAAGCTTGGGCTGTTGTAGGTGACGGCGTTGTTGACGCGCGACGAGCCGACGCCCGAACGCAGCAGGGTTTCATTGTTCTTGCCGACCACGCCGTAGGTGTTGAATGGGTCGACGCGGGCGATGGTGCCATCGACCAGATTCTTGGTGCGGCCCAGGATGGCGGTACCGAACGCGCCTTTCAAGCCCACGTACGCTTGACGGTCGAACAACACGCCTTTTTGCGCACCGGTGTCGGCCAGGAATTCACTTTCCAGGTTGAAAATTGCGGACAGGCCGCCACCCAGATCTTCCGTACCCTTGAAACCGAGGCGCGACGCATTGTTTTCGCGTTGTACCGTCGGCTGGCCAGTGGTCTTGGCAATACCGAGGTCAACCAGGCCGTACACGGTGACGTTCGATTGTGCTTGTGCCGTAGCTGCTGCGAAGGTGCCGATGATCAATGCTGCCAGAGTAATTTTTTTCACTTGAGATTCTCTACATTAGGTTGGACAAGAATGGTGCTGCTTAGCTGCTGAACCGAATCATGCCCACGAAATACTTCAACAATATGACATCGACAAGATGTTGTTTTTTGGAACAACATCTTGTCAGATAAAAACAACAGGCGAAAAAAAACCGCCCGGAGGCGGTTCATGCGGCGGCAAGGCCTATTTACCGTAGGTCGGATTAGCGGGGCAAGGCCACGCGTAATCCGACTAGCACCTTCGGCAACGCCTGTCGGATTACGCCCTACGGGCTAAGCCGACCTACCGATACCATATAGACAGATCAGCCTTACTTCAGACGGCAGCTCAACAGCCAGTAGTATTCCAGGCGCTTCATGCGGATTTCGCGGGCCGAGTGGGCAAACTTCTTGCGCAGGTGGCTATCCGATGGGAAATTCTTCAGCACTTCATAGCGCTCGCCCGCCTCCGTCGTGCGGAACTGGTGCGTATTGCCTTCCAGGTCGGTGCGCGCGATCACGGTGCTGCTGCCATCGACATAGGAATTGTCGATCAGCACCAGCAGGATGTCCTTGCCCAGCTTCGTGCGCAATTGCTTCAGATATTTGTCCTGGTCTTCGCGCTTGACGTGCGACCACCAGAAGCCCGCGAACACGGCCGTGAACTTGCCCAGCATGTCGTCGGGAAAGTTGAAGGCATCGAGCTTGGCGAAGGTGACGTTGTCGGGCAAGCCGCGTGCCTGGGCCAGCGCCAGCATTTCATCGTTGATATCGGTGGCCAGTACGGACTCGGCCGACTCGGCGACCACTTCCGTCCAGTAGCCGGTGCCGCAAGCCAGTTCCAGCACGGTGTGGCCTTCCAGCACGTCGGCGACCTTGTCGCGCAACACTTCCAGGTCTTCCTGGCGTTCGGGCTTGTCATAGACGCGCTCGTACTGCTGCGCGATGGTGGCGTAATATTTGGCAAGCTGATCGGTAATCATTGTTTCTTCTCTTCTTAAATAATCTTGGCCAGGCACCTCGCCCGGCCGACTTCATGCATTGTTATAGTTCGTAGTGCTCTTTATCACCGCTCATCGCCTGCTCGATGAGCTTGCGGTTCAAGGTCGGCGTCAGCAACTCGATAAAGGTATAAATATAGCTGCGCAAATACGCGCCCTGCTTGACGGCCACGCGCGACACATTCATGCCGAACAGGTGCCCGACAGGGATGGCGCGCAAGCCTTTGTCGCGCTCGGCATCGAAGGCCATACCCGCTATGATACCAATCCCCATGCCCAACTCGACATAAGTCTTGATCACGTCGGCGTCGATGGCCTCGAGCAAGATGTCCGGCTTCAGGCCGCGCAGCACGAAAGCGTGGTCGATCTTGTTGCGTCCGGCGAACGCGCTGTCATAGGTAATCAGGGGGAAGGCGGCGATTTCTTCCAGGGTCACGGACTTCGATTTGAGCAGCGGATGGTCGACGGGCACCACCACCACGTGTTCCCATTGATAGCATGGCAAGGTGATCAGGCCATCGATGGCGGCGATCGATTCCGTGGCGATGGCGAGATCCGCCTGGTCGCGCTGCACCATCTCGGCGATCTGGCGCGGATTTCCTTGCAGTAAAGACAATCGCACCTTCGGGAACTTCAGCATGAAGGCTTGCACCACCTTGGGCAAGGTGTAGCGCGCCTGTGTATGCGTAGTGGCAATGGTAAAGCTGCCGCTGTCCTGCGCCGCGAATTCCTTGCCGATGCGCTTCATGCTGTCGATTTCCTGCATAATCAGCTCGACGGACTCCAGCACCAGGCGGCCCGGCTCCGTCAAGCCGCGGATGCGCTTGCCGTGGCGCGTAAAAATATCCACGCCCAGCTCTTCCTCCAGCTCGATGATGGCTTTCGATACGCCCGGTTGCGACGTGAACAATGCCTTGGCGGCGTCCGTCAGGTTGTAGTTCTGCCGGACCGCTTCGCGCACGAAGCGCAGTTGATGGAGATTCATTGCTGGTTTGCCCTAGATTGCCGTGATTTGCCGAGTTTCCGCCCCACCCATGATTTTGCATGCATGCATATACGCATATCGCATATAAGCAAATGCGTACTTAGTAGTTTGGAATAAACACTAAGTTTATTACTATTGCGAGTACTTTGGGGGTGCAAGCATGACTTTGTCTTATATAGTCTCAGGATTTGCCGTAGGATTACTCGTAGGAATGACCGGCGTGGGCGGCGGTTCGCTGATGACGCCGCTGTTAACTCTGCTGTTTGGCGTACCGCCTTCCGTGGCGGTGGGTACCGACCTGGCATTCGCCTCGATCACCAAGAGCGCCGGCACCCTGACGCACCGCCTGCGCGGCACCATCCGCTGGGATATCGTCAAGCGCCTGTGCATCGGCGCCCTGCCCGCCGCCGTCATCGCGACCCTGGCGCTCAAATCGTTTGGCACCCTGTCGCCGCAAATCGGCCAGATCATCCGTTATTCGATCGCCGGCTCCGTGCTGCTGACCGTCGTGGCACTGATCTTCAAGGGCCGCATGCTGGCCTGGATCAATGCCCACCCTGAGAAACAATTACAAGGCAACAAGCTTGCCGCCGCGACCATCATTGCCGGCGCCGTGCTGGGCGTGCTGGTGACGGTCTCGTCGATCGGCGCCGGCGCCATCGGCGCGACCTTGCTGGTGATGCTGTATCCACGCATGAGCTCGGCCGAAGTGGCGGGCACCGACATCGCCTACGCCGTGCCCCTGACGGCCATCGCCGCGCTGGGCCACTGGTGGCTCGGCTCCATCCACTGGGAATTGCTGGCTTCCTTGCTGGTCGGCTCCCTGCCCGGCATCACGCTCGGCTCCTGGGTCGCGCGATCCGTGCCGGAACAGTTTTTAAGAGTCTTGCTGGCGATGACCTTGACCGGCGTGGCAGTGAAGCTAATCTATTAATGACCGAACAAGTGACAAGAGCAGTATCAAGAACATCATCCCAGGCAATCTTCCAGCACCCCGGCTTTTTTAGGAATTGATATGTACCATTACGATCAGTACGACCACCTCATCATCAAAGAACGCATCGCCCAGTACCGAGACCAGGTTGCGCGCCGTATCGCCAATGAACTGACGGAAGAGGAATTCATTCCGCTGCGCCTGCAAAACGGCCTGTACATGCAACGCCACGCCTACATGCTGCGCATCGCCGTGCCGTACGGCTTGCTGTCGTCCAAGCAGATGCGCATGTTCGCGCACATCGCGCGCAAGTATGACCGCGGCTATGGCCACTTCACCACGCGCCAGAACATCCAGTTCAACTGGATTGAGCTGGAACAGACGCCCGATATCCTGACGGACCTCGCTTCCGTGGAAATGCACGCGATCCAGACGTCCGGCAACTGTATCCGTAATACAACATCGGACCCGTTTGCGGGCGTCGCCGCCGATGAAATCATCGATCCGCGCCCATACGCGGAAGTATTGCGCCAGTGGAGCACCTTCCACCCCGAGTTCATCGCCCTGCCGCGCAAATTCAAGGTCGCCATCAATGGCGCCGAGGAAGACCGCGCCGCCATCGCCGTGCACGACATCGGCTTGACGGCCGTGCGCAACGAGGCCGGCGAAGTGGGCTTCAAGGTGATGGCCGGCGGCGGCATGGGCCGCACGCCGATCCTGGGCAGCGTTGTGCGCGACTTCCTGCCGTGGCAGCACTTGCTCACGTATATCCAGGCGATCATGCGCGTGTACAACCTGCACGGCCGCCGCGACAACAAATACAAGGCGCGCATCAAGATTTTGCTGAAAGCCATCGGTGTGGAAGAATTCACGCGCCAGGTGGAAGCGGAATGGGTCGATTTGAAGGATGGTCCGGAAACCTTGACGGCCGAGGAAATGCAGCGCGTGGCGGACTTCTTCAATCCGCCCGCCTACCTTGCCCTGCCAGAACTCGACTACCAGGCCGAACACGCGGACAACAAGGCGTATGTGAACTGGCTGGCGCGCAACGTCAAGCCGCACCAGCGTCCTGGCTACGTGGCCGTGGTACTGTCCCTGAAGAAAACGGGCGTGCCGCCAGGCGACGCGACGGCCGAGCAGATCGACTTCGTGGCCGATCTGGCCGACCGCTACAGCTTTGGCGAACTGCGCGTGACGCATGAACAAAACCTGGTGCTGGCCGACGTGGAACAGTCGAAACTGTTCGCACTGTGGCAGGAAGCCAAGGCGCACGGCCTGGCCACGCCGAACATCGGCTTGCTGACGGACATGATCTGCTGCCCGGGCGGCGATTTCTGCTCGCTGGCGAACGCCAAGTCGCTGCCGATCGCGGCCGCCATCGCGGAACGCTTCGACAGCATCGACTTCCAGCACGACATCGGCGAGATCGAACTGAATATTTCCGGCTGCATCAATGCCTGCGGCCACCATCACGTGGGCAGCATCGGCATCCTCGGCGTCGACAAGGATGGCAGCGAATGGTATCAAGTGTCGATCGGCGGCGCGCAAGGCAACAACGCGGCCATCGGCAAGATCATCGGACCATCGTTCTCTTCCCTGCAGATGCCTGAAGTCATCGGCCGCCTGCTGCACGTCTACGTGCGCGACCGCCATGAAGGCGAGCGCTTCGTCGATACGGCCCAGCGCCTGGGCCTGGCGCCGTTCAAGGAACACGTATATGCAACGCCGATCACGGTCGGCAACCTGGTGGGAGAAGACGAATATGTTTGAAGTACGCGAAGAAATCATCAAGAACGCCGCCGTGGTGCCGAATACCTGGGGCTTGCTGCGCCTCGATGAGACCGACACGCCGGAAACGGTGGTCGTGCCTGCCGGCAAGGTCATCGTCCCCCTGCCCGTGTGGCAAGCCCAGCGCGAGACCCTGACGGCGCGCCTGCCCGACATCGGCGTGTGGCTGGCCAGCGACGAACGGCCGGAAGACCTGGCGGCCGACGTGGCGCAACTGCCCGTCATCGGCGTGGACTTTCCGAAATTCACGGATGGCCGCGGCTATTCCATCGCGTTCAATTTGCGCGCCCGCCTGGGTTTCCAGGGTGAATTGCGCGCCATCGGCGACGTGCTGCGCGACCAGCTGTTTTCCATGCACCGCGTCGGCTTCGATGCATATGCGACGCGTCCGGACCGCAGCATCCATGACGCCCTGAAAGGTTTGTCGGTCTTTTCGGAAACCTACCAGGCGTCGTGGGACCAGAAATCGCCGCTGTTCCGCCGCCACCACCGCGAAGGCCAGAATCCTGACCTCGACAACGCGGCCGGCATCTGAGGACCCATCATGAGCGATCTGACTTCTTTGATTCACGCCACCGAGCAAACGCTGACACGCATCGCCGCGGATTTTTCGCCGGCCGTGTTCGCGTCCAGCCTGGCAGCCGAAGACATGGTGCTGACCGACATGATTCTCAAGGCAAAGCTGCCGATCGGCATCTTTTCCCTGGAAACGGGACGGCTGCACCAGGAAACCCTGGCCGTGCTCGACAAGGTGAAAACCCGCTACGGCCACGACATCACCCTGTACCGCCCGCAGCCGGAGCTTGTCGCTTCCTACGTGGAACAGAACGGCCTCAACGCCTTCTACAACAGCGTCGAGATGCGCCGCGAATGCTGCCGCATCCGCAAGGTCGAGCCGCTGGGCCGCGCCCTGGCCGGCAACAAGGCCTGGGTCACGGGCCAGCGCCGCGCCCAGTCCACCACGCGCGCCGAATTGCACGTGCAGGAAGACGATGCGGCGCATGCGATGACGAAATTCAATCCGCTGGCCGACTGGTCCGAGCAGGATGTGTGGGACTATATCCGTGCCAACGACGTGCCGTACAACGCGCTGCACGACCAGGGCTACCCGTCCATCGGCTGCGAACCGTGCACGCGTGCCGTGCAGCCGGGCGAAGATGTGCGCGCCGGGCGTTGGTGGTGGGAAAACCCCGACTCCAAGGAATGCGGCCTGCACACGGTGGACGGCAAGTTGATCCGCATCAAATCCGTGGCAGCCTGAACAGACACACAGAACAAGAAAGCATCCAATATGAGCAATATTTTGAACCAGCGTCACCTCGACAGCCTTGAATCGGAAGCCATCCACATCATGCGCGAAGTGGCGGCCGAATCGGCCAATCCCGCCCTGCTGTTTTCCGGCGGCAAGGATTCCGTCGTCCTGCTGCGTTTGGCCGAGAAAGCCTTCCGCCCAGGCAAGTTTCCATTCCCCCTCGTGCATATCGACACGGGCCACAACTTCCCGGAAGTCATCACTTTCCGTGATAAAAAGGTGGCGGAACTGGGCGAGCGCCTGATCGTCGGCTCCGTGGAAGACTCGATCAAGCGCGGCACCGTGCGCCTGCGCAACCCTGCCACGGATTCGCGCAATGCGGCCCAAGCCGTGACCTTGCTGGAAACCATCGCCGAACACGGTTTTGACGCCTGCATCGGCGGCGCGCGCCGCGATGAAGAGAAGGCCCGCGCCAAGGAACGCATTTTTTCGTTCCGCGACGAATTCGGCGCCTGGGACCCGAAAGCCCAGCGTCCGGAACTGTGGGACTTGTATAACACGCGCGTGCATCCCGGTGAAAACATGCGTGTCTTCCCCATCTCGAACTGGACGGAGCTGGACGTGTGGCAATACATCGCCCGCGAGAAACTGGAATTGCCACCGATCTACTTCGCGCACGAGCGCCAGGTGATCCCGCGCAACGGCCTGCTGGTGCCGCTGACGGATCTGACGCCGCCGCGCGACGGCGAAACGGTGGAAACGCAAGTCGTGCGCTTCCGCACGGTGGGCGATATCTCGTGCACCTGCCCCGTGTCGTCCGATGCGGCGACGGTGGACGCCATCATCGCCGAGACGGCAATCACGCAAATCACGGAACGTGGCGCCACCCGCATGGATGACCAGACCTCCGAAGCCTCGATGGAAAAACGCAAGAAAGCAGGGTATTTCTAATGAACGCAGCAATCTCCAGCACCACTCTCACCGACAGCGTTGAACGCGGCATGTTGCGCTTTATTACGGCCGGTTCCGTCGATGACGGCAAGAGCACCCTGATCGGCCGCTTGCTGTTCGACAGCAAGGGCATCTTCGCAGACCAGCTCGACGCCATGTCGCGCTCCAAGCACAAGCGCACGGTGGGCGACACGGTCGACCTGTCCTTGCTGACGGACGGCCTGGAAGCGGAACGAGAACAAGGCATCACCATCGACGTGGCCTACCGCTACTTTGCCACGCCGAAGCGCAAGTTCATCATCGCCGACACGCCGGGCCATGAACAGTACACGCGCAACATGGTCACAGGAGCGTCCACGGCCGACGCCGTCATCATCCTGATCGACGTGTCGAAAGTCAAACTCGGTGACGACGGCAGCGTGGAACTGCTGATCCAGACCAAACGTCATTCGACGATTGCCCATTTGCTGCAGATCGAGCACGTGGTCGTGGCCGTCAACAAGATGGACCTGGTCGATTATGATGAAACGGTGTACAACCGCATCGTCGCCGCCTACCGCGAATTTGCGCAGTCGCTGGGCCTGAAGGACATCACGCCGATTCCATTGTCCGCCTTGACTGGCGACAATGTCGTCGAGCGCGGCGACAAGCTGGGCTGGTACACGGGCCCGACCCTGATCGAGCTGCTCGAATCCTTGTCCGTCTACGACGAATCGCACGACACGCCATTCCGCTTCCCCGTGCAGCTGGTGGCGCGCCACAACGGCCACGAAGCGAACGATTTCCGTGGCTACATGGGCCGCATCGAGGCGGGCAAGGTCAGCATCGGCGACACCCTGGTGGTGCAGCCATCGGGCCAGACGGCGACAGTGAAAGACATCGTCACCCTCGACGGTTCGCTGCCGACGGCCGTGGTGGGCCAGTCCGTGACCCTGCTGCTCAATGAATATCTGGACATTTCGCGTGGCGACTTGCTGGCCAGTAGCGAGCGCCCCGCCACCTTGCTCAAACAGGTAGTGGCCGACGTGTGCTGGCTGTCGGAAGACGCGCTGGACCTGCGCCGCAAGTACTGGATCAAGCACGGCACCAAGCAAACGGCGGCCAAGGTGACGGCGATCGAGTCGATTCTCGACATCAATACGCAGCAGCGCCATCCGGCCGAAGGCTTGAAATTGAACGACATCGCCCGCATCAGCCTGAACGTGCAGCAGGCGCTGGCGGCCGATGCGTATGCCGATATCCGCGCCACGGGGGCATTCATCCTGATCGATGAAGTCACCCACCAGACCGTCGCCGCGGGCATGGTCCGGCTGTAAGCCGCGTCCCCACCAAGAAAGGCAGCCATATGAACAGCTCCCCATCTCTCCCCGGCAAGGTCTACCTGATCGGCGCCGGCCCCGGCGCGCAAGACCTGATGACCTTGCGTGGCGCCCGCCTGCTGGCGCAGGCCGATGTCGTGCTGCACGACGCGCTGGTCACCGAAGAGATGCTGGAGCTGTGCCCGCAGGCGCAAAAAATCCTGGTCGGCAAGCGCTGCGGCCAGTTGTCGACGGCACAGGCCTTTATTAACAAGCAACTGGTCGACAACGCGCGCAAGCATGCCGTCGTCGTGCGCCTGAAAGGGGGCGATCCCATGCTGTTCGGCCGTGCCGACGAGGAATTGCGGGCGCTGGAAGAAGCGGGCATCGCCGTCGAAGTGGTGCCCGGCATTACCACGGCGCTGGCGGCGGCGGCCGCAACACAGCAGCCGCTGACCAAGCGGGGCGTGTCGCGCAGCGTGGCCTTTTTCACGTCCAGCACGGCGCCGGGCGAACCGGACCAGACGCGCATTCCCGACTGCGATACCCTGGTGCAATACATGGGTGGCCGCGAAGCCATTGCCACGGCGCAGCGCTTGCTGGCCCAAGGCCGCCGTGCCGACACTCCGGTGGTGGTGATAGAAAACTGCAGCCGCCCGGACCAGCGCATCGTGCGCCTGACGCTGAGCGCCCTGGCGCACGGCCTGGGCGACACCCACGGCCCCGTGCTGGTGATGCTGGGCGACGCCATGGCCGCGCGCACGCACCAGGCCATCGAAGAAACGGCCGCCATTCTGGCGCGCCATGCTTGAATAAACACAGCGTATTTTACCGACTTTAAAGTCAGTAACCGACGTCTTCCGGGGAAACATGATACGATGCTCACGCATCTTTTCTCGAGAAGTTGTTGCGTGATAGCAATAAATTCACGCTTCGCCCCGCCATAGCGCTTGCCGTGCGGTATCCCGGCTGACCCTCCCCGAAAAAAGCTGCGCCCGCAGGCTGCAATACCGCGCCGCGCAACTTTAGCCTTACGACCACACATGAATTTCACCTCCATGCGCGAAGCCCTGACTTCGCTCAGCCGCAGCAATGTCGGCGTCGCCAGCGCCGTGCTGCTCAGCATGCTCGCCTCCATCGCCCTGTGGACGGTCTTCCCGAATATCGACGACGAAAACCATTTGCTGGAATGGCTGCAGGCGCTGTTCCTGGCCCTGGCTTGCACCGTGCACGGCGTGCGCGCCTGGCAAGAGACTGACCGCCAGTCCCTGCGCTTCCTCATGCATGCGGGCCTGTGCGCGCTGCTGTTCGGCTTCCTGCTGCGCGAACTCGATATCGATCAGTTCGGCACGGCGCCCGCCTGGGCGCAGCTGGAAAAAGCCCTGCGTCTGGTGGAGTTGCTGATCCTGATACGCTTGCTGATCTTCTTCGCGCCGCGCGCGCGCAAGGTGTTTGCCCATGCGCCGCAGATTTTCAGCATGCGCATCACCATCCTGACGGCCATCGGCGGCTTGCTGATGGTCGCTGGCTGGCCTTTCGACAAGAAAGTCTTTCATGGCATGCCGGACGCCTACGCGCTGCTCGGTGAGGAAGTGCTCGAATTGGGCGCCTATTTGCTGCTGTTCCTCGCTTCGCTGTCCGACAGCACGGCCGCCGCCCGCATCAGCCTGGCGCCGAAGAAGAAAGCGGCTTAAGCAACTTCAAACGATGACGGCAGCGGCAGCAGCCGCTGCAAGGTAGCGGCCACGCGCAGCAGGCGCGGGTCGTCGTCCCCGGCCTCGTCGCAGGTATCGTTGATGCAGAAAAACGGCAAGCTGCCGAAACGCGCCGCCAGTTCCTCAAGCTGCTGCGGCGCCTGCGCATCGCCGCTGGCGATATGCAGCGGGTCGAGCATGCGCGAGCGCGCAATCCCCTGATGCACCATCCAGCGCGGCACCAGGTCGGGCAGCAATGCCGGCACCTGCCACGAACGGAACACCGTCTCGCGCACAGCGGCAAACATGGCCGGCGCCAGCCCTTCCAGCGCATGCAGCGCGCTTTTCAGCATGGGCCGCGGCGCATGCGCATACAGGCGCGGTTCATGCAGGTAAGCGGGGTACTGCGACGACAGCCATTGCCGCGACAAGGTCGCGCAATTGACGGGCGCAGCCACGTCGGCGCGCAAGCCCGGCACATCATCGTGCAGCGCGCTCTCCGTGAAAACACTCAAACGCCGGTCCCCTTCTCCGCCAAACCAGAATGCAGGCTCGAACGGCGCGCCGAAAAATACGTCGTCGTTCAGATACAGGAAGCGTTCGGACAATCCCGGAATATGGTGCAGGTACGATTCGATATGACCGGAGTCGAACACCGGCAGGGAGGCATCGGGCATCAGGCTCGCATGGTCGATCACCGTCAGGCGCTTTGATGCGCGCAGCCAGTGGGGCACTTGCCGGTCCGTCAGCAGATAGATGTGGCCATGGCCGGGAAAGAAGCGCTCGAGCGCGCGCAGGTTGTAGCGCAGTTCGCCGTTGTCGCGGTAGCGCCCCGCCACGTTGCCGTGCAGGGCCAGCTGGCCGGGATGCGCCGGCGCCCAAACGGCATAGGCGTGTCGCCGGCGCGCGCGCCAAGCGGGATCGGCGCCGTCTACCCACAGGTAGACGATGTCGATGCCGCTCAAGGCAAAGGGCTGGAACCTGGCGCCGCCACGCAGTAATCGGCGATGGCGGCGAGCACGCTGGCGTTCTCGCCCACCGCCTCGACCACCTTCAGGCGCAGTGCCGGATGCTGCTGGCGCAGTTCTTCCAGCAGCAACGGCAAGTCGCGCAGCACATGCCCGCCCTGCCCCAGGAACACGGGTACCACGGTGACGTCGAGGATGGCGCCGGCGGGCAGCTCGGCCAGCAGGCTCGCCACCAGCTCGGGCAGGCGTGGCGTCATCAGTTCCAGGAAGGCCAGGTGCACGCTGGCGCCGGGCATGCGCGCCTGTGTCAGGTCGCGCAGCCGCTCGAAGGGGGCGGCCCACGATGCGGCGCGCGCGCCATGGGCAAACAAGATCAATGCCTGTTTCACGTTCGTCTCCATCAGTGCCGCTCCACCCACCACAGGGCGCCCAGCGCCAGCAGCAGATACAGGGCGCTCGGCGCCACCGCCGTCAGGAAGGCGGGCCAGGTGCTGAGCAAGCCAAGATGCGAGAACAGGGTGTTGACCAGCATGAAGCTCACGCCGATCATGATGCCGATGAAGATCTTCAGGCTGATGCCGCCGCTGCGCGTATGCATGTAGGCGAACGGCAGGGCCAGCGCCATCAGCACGAAGATGGCCAGCGGATCGATCAGTTTTTTCCAGAAAGCGATGCGGAAACGCTCGGTTTCCTGCTTGTTCTCGGCCAGGTGGCGCGTGTACACGGCCAGTTCGCTGGCCGACATGCGCTCGGGGTCGGACGCCGACACCGTCAGGATCTTCGGCGTCACCTCCGACGTCATGTCCTTGCTGGCGCTCTGCACCGTGCGCACCAGGCTCGTTTCCTGCCCATAGTAGTTCGCCAGCTTTGGCTCGAAGCCAGGCGAGGTGGCCGCGCTGTTCGAGAACGAGGTTTCCGTCACATCGGTCAGACGCCAGATATTATTGCCCTGATACGTCGCGCCTTTGGCCACGGTCAGGGTGCGCAAACGCATATCGGTGTCGAATTCATACAGCTTGACGTTTTTCAGCTGGCCGTCCGCACGCGCTTCGCCCACATTGAAAAAGCGCGAGCCGGTGACGGTACCCGTCAGGCCGTCGCTCTTGACCATGTCCTTGGTCCACAGGCCCGAGCGAAACTCGCTCGACACGGCCGCGCCGCGCGAGGTCAGCTTGAGGCGTTCGGCCAGCGGCTCCGTGCGCGGCGTGATCACCTCGCCGAAGATGAAGGTGATGACGACGAAGACGATACCGATGCGGAACAGGAAACCGGCGGCCATCGCCGTCGACATGCTCGATGCGCGCATGATGGTAAATTCGGAACTGGCGGCAAACTGCGCCATCGTGTAGATGGTGCCGATCAGCGCCGCGATCGGCATCACCTCGTACACGTGCCCCGGCACCAGCACCAGCACATACAGGAAGGCATACTGGATGGTGTAGCCGTTGCGGCCCACCTTGGGCAACTCGCCCGTCAGGTCGATGAAGGCTTGCAGTGCCAAAAAGGCCAGCAGCACGAACAGCACCGCCTGGAATATCGAGACCGCAAAATAGCGCTGTAAAATCTTCATTTCGGTACCGCTTTACTTATATTGCCGGCGCGGCGCGCGCGCTTGAAAGCCGCCAGCAGGACCAGCGGATGATAGCGGTGGTTCACATTCAGGCGCCACGCAAACAGCGCCACCACGGCCAGCGCCGCCAGCAGGTGCAGCGGCCACCAGGCCAGACCGAAGGTCAGGCGCCCCTGTTTCACGCTCGCTTCGACGACCTTGATCAGATTGCTGTAGGTGAAGAAAATCAGCAGGGCGATGATCAGATTGGCCGAACTGCCGGCACGCGGATTGACAAAGCCCAGCGGAATGGCCAGCAGGATCAGCATCAGGCCGATCAACGGCGCACTGACCCGCCACAGCAACTCGGCCATGGTGTAGGGATTCGGATCGGCGACCAGGGCCATGGTGCTCATGGCGCGCACGCCCAGTTCCGCGCCCAGTTCCTGCTGCTTGCTCTCGATGCGCATGATGTACTGCTCGAACTCCATGGTCTGGAAGTCCGCCTGTGTCGGCACGCCCTGGTAGCGGCGGCCGCTCTTGAGCACCAGGAAGCGTTCGCCCTTGGCGTCGGTATTGATCACGCCTTCCTTCGCGACGACGACGACGGCGCTGCCTTTTTCATCGACGGTATTGACGAAGACGTTCTGCACCACGTTCTTTTCGCCGCTGGCGCCCTCGACGAAAAAGATGCGGTTGCTGCCGGCCGATTCGCGGAACTGGCCCGGCGTGACTTTCTGCAGGTCTTCGCGCTTTTCAAAGCGCGCCACATATTCATCGCTTTTCTTTTGCGCCCACGGCGTGGCGTACAAACTCAGGACGCCGGTGGCCAGCACCAGCGGCAGGCCGAAGCTGAGCACGGGCCAGATCCAGCGCGACAGGCTCAGGCCCGAGGCGAACCACACCACCATCTCCGACTCCTTGTAGCTGCGCGTGACGACCATCAGCACCGAAATGAATCCGGTGAGGATGATGATGGTGGGCAGCTGCATCAGGGCGGAAAAGACCATCAGGGACATGACGTCGGCCGACGCGATCTTGCCGCCCGCCGCCTTGCCGAGAATACCGATCAGCATCCAGGTGAGCAGGATGCTGAACAAAACAGTGAAGGTGGCCCCGGCGGCACTAGCCAATTCACGTCGAAGGGCGCGTTGAAAGATCATTCGGAGTTTATAATTCGGGTCAGTTAGTTGAGTAACACGTTACTAGTAAATGAAAACGGAGAACCAAATGGACTTTAGCATAAAAGCATTCGATACCAAGAGCACCCTCGGCACGGCCAAAAGCGGATGCATCGCGGTCGCGGTATTCGAAAACAAAAAACTGTCGCCAGCGGCAAAATCGCTGGACAGCAAGGGTGCGATTTCGGCTGCGCTGAAGTCCGGCGACATCAGCGGCAAGCCTGGCAGCACCTTGCTGCTGCGCGCAGTCGATGGCGTCGCCGCCGAACGTGTTCTGCTGGTAGGCATGGGCAGCGATGACACTGTCAGCGAAAAAAGCTTCGCAACCGGCGTACAAGCCGCGCTGAAGGCCTTCGGCTCGCTGGGCGCTGCGGACGCCATTATCGCATTACCGCTGGCTGAAGTGAAAGAGCGCGACGTAAATTGGGCAATCCGTTGCGTGGTGCAAGCAGCACATGACAGCGAATACCGCTGCGACTCGCAAAAAAGCAAAAAAGATCCGGCGCCGGCAGGCGTGCGCAAGATCATCCTGGCAGCGCCAGCAACGGCAGGCACGCGCGGCGCGCTGGCACAAGCCATCGCCATCGCCAACGGTTCCGACCTGACGCGCAAGCTGGGCGACCTGCCGGCGAACATCGCCAATCCGACCTACCTGGCCAGCACGGCCAAGCAGCTGGCCAAGGACTACAAGTTCGAAGTCGAAGTGCTGGACCGCAAGCAGCTCGAAGCGCTGAAGATGGGCAGCTTCCTGTCCGTCACCAACGGCAGCGAGCAGCCGCCGAAATTCATCGTCCTGAAACACATGGGCGGCAAGGCCAAGGATGCGCCGGTGGTCCTGGTCGGCAAGGGCATCACCTTCGACACGGGCGGCATTTCGATCAAGGCCGGTCCTGGCATGGATGAAATGAAGTACGACATGTGCGGCGCCGCCTCGGTACTGGGCACCTTCCGCGCCATCGGCGAAATGAACCTGAAGCTGAACGTCATCGGCGTCATCGCCGCATGCGAAAACATGCCGTCGGGCCGCGCCACCAAGCCGGGCGACATCGTCACCTCCATGAACGGCCTGACCATCGAAGTGCTGAACACGGACGCCGAAGGCCGTCTGGTGCTGTGCGACGCGCTGACCTACGCCGAACGCTTCAAGCCGGCAGCCGTGGTCGATATCGCCACCCTGACGGGCGCTTGCGTCGTCGCCCTGGGCCACCACAACAGCGGCCTGTTTACGCGCAGCGATGCGGCGCATGACCAGCTGGCCAATGAACTGCTGGCAGCGGGCAAGCAATCGAGCGACACGGCATGGCGCATGCCGATCGAAGAGGCGTACAACGAACAGCTGAAGTCGAACTTCGCCGACCTGGCCAACATCGGCACGCCAGGCGGCGGCTCGGTAACGGCAGCGGCCTTCCTGGAAAACTTCACCAAGAAGTACACCTGGGCGCATCTGGACATCGCCGGCACGGCATGGAAATCGGGCGGATCGAAGGGCGCGACCGGCCGTCCAGTACCACTCTTGACCACGTTCCTGATCAACCGCGTCTAAGAGAACGCCGGATCAAACCTGCTGCGCGGGGCGATTGGCGGCCGGCGATGCTCGCTGTACATAAAGTACAGCTGCGCTTCTCGGCCACCACTAGCTCCCGCTCGCTACGGTTTTGTCAGGCGTCGTTACGCAAGAAGACAGCCGCCACGGTCACTGACCCTGGCGGTTTTTTCATGCGTAGCGTATTAATCAGTAGACGACGGGATTGGGCAACGGCGACGGTGCCACCTTGGGCTGCACCACCGTTTCCGGCACGGCGGCCGGCGGCGGCTTCACGGCGACGGGTGCGGGCGGCGGCGCCAGACGGGCCGGGTCTTGCATGACGATGGTCAGGATCGATGGGTAGTCGAAGCCGGCGCCCGTGTTGCGGTCGACGAAATAGCCGACGCCCAGGGTCAGGATGACATTGCCCCATACGCTGCCATTGAGCTTGGGATCGATGTGGTCGTCCGTCGCGATGGCGGGCGAACCGTGCTTGCGGCAATCGACTTTCAACGGTTCCTGGCTCTTGCGGATGGTGATGCGTCCCGGCGTGGTGACGAACCACTTGCCCACGTCGTTGCTGAGGATGCAGCCGGCGCCCGTCAGTTCGCGGTTGTCCTGGATGGTTTGCACCAGCACCATCTGGTCCGTGTTGCCCGTCAGGGTGGCGCAGCCGCCCAGGCCAAACAGCAGCAGCGTCCTGGCGGCAAAGGCGGCAAGGGCGGCAGACGATGGCACGCGCATGGGAAGCTCGCTTAACGGACGGGGATCGGCTGGTCGCCAGGCACGGCGACGGCGGTGACGCTGTTTTTCGGGCTGCCCTCGATCAGGCGGTCGGAATACACGAGGTAGACCAGCGCATTGCGCTTGCTGTCGACCATGCGCACGACGCGCACGTGCTTGAAGAAGATCGAGGCGCGCTCGGTGAACACTTCTTCCTGGCGCGGCAGCTTGCCCTTGAATTGCAGCGGCCCCACCTGGCGGCAAGCCACGGCCGCATCGGCCTTGTCTTCGGCCAGGCCGACGGCGCCCTTGATGCCGCCCGTCTTGGCGCGCGACAGATAGCAGCTGACGCCGGCGACGCGCGGATCATCATACGCTTCAACGACAATTTTATGGTCAGGGCCGATCAGTTTGAAGACCGTATCGACCGAACCGATGGTTTCGGCATGCGCCGCGGCGCAGGCAAAGCCCAGCACCAAAGCGGCAGGCAGCAATTTACGCATGAAAAGTATCCCGGGCACGCACGCAGGCGGCCATCAGTTGATGGGAGCGAAACGCTGGACCATGACGCCTTCGACTTCGATCAGTTGAAAAAAAACGTCTTTCGGACGGGTCCAGATGGAACCGTCGGCGGCGCGATAGACGATCATCGGCGTCAGATCCGCTTCCAGCGTGGCTTCGCACACGAGTTCGTAAATGCCGCCCTTATAGTGCCGATAACGCATCGCCGTCCCCTCAAGCCGTTGAATCTTCGCTCTTGTCGTCGGCCAGCGCCTTCTGCTTCTGCTTCAGGCCCTGGATCACTTTCAGTATGCCTTCCATGCCGGCCGCGCCATCGGCGCCGCTGAAGGCGTCGAGCACCTCATTGAGCACCTTGTTGCGTACGGTCGCTTCATCGGAGGACATTTCCAGCGCGCGCTGGGCTTTCGCCGCCTTTTCGGCCGCGCTCACGCGCGGCTTGGTCGCCGTCTTGCCATGCGTCAGAGCTGCCTGCCAGATAACCCAGCGGCGCTGGGTCTCGAAAATCAGGTACTCATCCGGTTTGTCTTCTCTTCGCCGCACAATGTGGCCGTCACGCTGCGCCCACGCTTCAAATGCAGTTCGCATTTTCTTCCTTTGCAAATGCTACGCGCAAGTCTCACTATTAAAACTGCAACATTTCAAAATAGTACCATCTATTGATGTCGCAAAACAGTCTCATAGATACAGTACTGCAATTTATATAACAAGTCTGGCGGCGCCAGGGACGGAATTAACGTTCCATCCCCGGCACAGTGGTCATGTAATCGGAATAGCAATTACAACTAATTACAACTGCTTCCTGTTCGGTTCTTAACTTGGCTGTAACAAAGCCGTGTGACACAGTTGTTACATTGTGCCATTTTAGTAGTTTTTATCGCGTTTTAGCGAGAAACTTTACACCTTTGTCGCGCCCAACGGCAAGACGCAGCCTGCCATGCCAGCCACTTATGCCAAATCAAACATAGGGGTTGATCAATGATACACAAAAACATAATATTCATGCGCCACGATTGGTTAAATGCAAATACTTTGTTAACACGGCTTTTTCCCCGCCCGTCAATCAAGCCCATGCCCGGCAGGCGGGGCAGGACGCCATCGACACGCATGCGGTAAGATTCGCGCCTATCGTCACCTACTCAAGCAAGGATTTTTCCCATGAAACTCGCCACCTGGAACGTCAACTCGCTCAAAGTGCGCCTGCCGCAAGTGCTGCAGTGGCTGACCGACAACCCGGTCGACATACTGTGCCTGCAAGAAACCAAGCTCACGGACGACAAGTTCCCCGTCGCCGAGATCGAGGCGGCCGGCTACCAGGTGGTCTTCAGCGGCCAGAAGACCTACAACGGCGTGGCCATCCTGTCGAAGCTGCCGATCACCGACGTGGTAAAGAACAACCCGCGCTATGACGATGCGCAGCAGCGCATCCTGGCCGCCACCATAGGCGGCGTGCGGGTCGTCTGCGCCTACGTGCCGAACGGCCAGAGCGTCGACTCGGACAAATACGAATACAAGCTGGGCTGGCTGTCCGCCCTGCACGACTGGCTGGCCGAAGAAGCGCAGCAGCACCCGCAGCTGGCCGTCGTCGGCGACTACAATATCGCGCCCGACGACCGCGACGTGCACGATCCCGTCGCCTGGGCAGGCCAGGTGCTGGTCTCGGACAAGGAACGCGCTGCCCTGCAGCGCCTGTTCGACATCGGCTTGACGGACGCTTTCCGCCTGTTCGAACAGGCGGAAAAATCGTTCAGCTGGTGGGATTACCGCCAGCTGGGCTTCCGCCTGAACAAGGGCCTGCGCATCGATCACATCCTGCTTTCGCCCGCTCTCGCAGCCCGCTGCAAGGCCTGCGTGATCGACCGCGTGCCGCGCAAGTGGGAACAGCCGTCCGATCATGCGCCGGTCGTGGCGACGATTGATTAATTAAGGGCTATCCGCTCCAGCAAGGCCTGCGCATTGACCGCCGGCACGGGCGCGGAAAACAGATAGCCCTGCGCATAGCGGCAACCGTTCGCCTGCAGCAGCGCGAACTGCTCCTCCGTTTCCACGCCCTCGGCCACGGCCGACAATTGCAGGCTGTCGGCCAGCGCGATGATGGCCGACACGATGGCGCGGTCTTCCGCGCTGTGCTCGAGGTCCTTGATGAAGGCGCGGTCGATCTTGACCTTCTTCACGGGGAAGCGCTTCAGGTAGGCCAGGCTGGAATAACCGGTGCCGAAATCGTCGATCGACAGGCGCAGGCCCATGCCATTGATCTGCCGCAGGATCTCCAGGGTATGCTCGCCGTGCTGCATCAGCGCCGTCTCGGTGATCTCGAATTCCAGCAGCGACGGATCGATCCCCGTTTCCCGCACCACGGCGCCAATCGCCGCCACCAGGCCCTTGTGCATGAACTGGCGCGGCGACAGATTCACGGCCAGCGGCACCGGCTGCAAGCCCTGGCGCTGCCAGGCCATGCTTTGCTCGCACGCCTGGCGCATCACCCACTCGCCCACCGGCACGATCAAGCCGTTTTCTTCCATGATGGGGATGAAGCGGTCCGGCAGCACCAGGCCGTGGCCGGGGCGGCGCCAGCGCAGCAGCACTTCCATGCCGTGCAGCCGGCGCGTGGCGATATCGATGACCGGCTGGTAAAACAGTTCAAACTGCTGCAGCGCCAGCGCCGTGCGCAAGCTGCTTTCCAGATCAAAATGCAAGGCCGCCGCCTGGTTCATCGTCTGCGTGAAGAACTGGTAGTTGTTGCGGCCATTGCCCTTGGCGTGGTACATGGCCGCATCGGCATGGCGCATCAGGGCATCGACATCGCCGCCGTCGTCCGGATACACGCAGATGCCGATCGACGGCGTCACGTGCAGCACGTGGCCGTCGAGCGGAAAGGCGGGCGTGAGCGCCTCGATGATCTTCTCGGCCACGCGCGCCGCTTCCTCGCCGCCACGGATGCCCGGCACCAGCACGACGAATTCATCGCCGCCCAGGCGCGCCACCGTGTCGCTGGCGCGCACGGCGCCGCACAGCCGCGCGGCCACTTCCTTGAGCAGCAGATCGCCCGTCATGTGGCCCAGCGAATCGTTGATGGTCTTGAAACGATCGAGGTCGATGAACATCACGGCCAGCTTGCGCTCCGAGCGCTGCGAGGCCAGCATGGCCCGTTCCAGCCGGTCCGACAGCAGCGCGCGGTTCGGCAAGCCCGTCAGGTTGTCGTGGTAAGCCATGTGGTGCACCCGCGCCTCAGCCTGGCGCCGCTCGACGATTTCGCCCTGCAGCAGCAGGTTGGCGCCGGCCAGTTCGGCCGTGCGTTCCTGCACGCGCAATTCCAGTTCGTCGCGCGCGCGGCGCACCGCCTCGGCCGCCTCGCGGCGCGCCGTCACGTCGTCGACCAGCCACACGGAACGGCCATGCGCATGCGCCAGGTCGAACGGCCGGCCGGACAGGCGCGCCCAGAAGCGGCTGCCATCCTTGCGCACCAGCTGGTATTCCGACATGTGCACCCTGCCCGCATCGAAATCGCGCGCCGTCTCGCCGCGCGCCACCTTCCACGCGGCCACGTCCGGATACAGGGCCTGCACCGACAGGCCGTTGATCTCGCCCGGTCCATAGCCGAACAGCTCTTCCATCTTGCTGTTGGCGCGCAAATTGTAGCCCCCCTCTATCACCGAGATGCCCAGCACGGCGCTGTCGAGGATGGCCTGGTTTTCCAGCAGCGCGTTGCGCAGCGATTCTTCGGCGCGCTTGGCTTCCGTGCGGTCCTCGATGATCCAGATGGTGCCGGCGGCCGGGTCGTCCGGGTTGACGACATAGGCGATCAGCTGCGCCCACAGAGTGCTGCCGTCGCGGCGCATCATCTCCACTTCCGTCTGGAAGGGCTTGCCGACGGACAGGAAGGGAAACGCGGCCGCGCCCAATAAATCGTACGATTGCTGCGACACGTACAGCGCGCGCCCCGGCAGGCCCAGCGCCTCGTCGCCGCTGTAGCCGAACATCGCGGCAAAGCCCAGGTTATAGCGCGTGATCTGGCGGTTTTTGGTGTACAGGATGCTGACCGAGGCATTCGTCATGATGGCCGCCACCTCCATCTGCGCCTGGCGGCTGGCCGTGATGTCTTCGAGGATCCAGATGGCGCCCTGCTCGCTGTGCGCCTGGTCAACGGCCTTGGCGCGGATGCGGCACCAGAACAGGCTGCCATCGCGGCGGCGGAACAGCGATTCGTCCTGCTCGTACGGCAAGCCCTGTCCCAGCAGCGGCGTCGCTTGCACGCCGAATGCCTCGTAGGCGGCCGGCGAGGGAAACAGTTCGGCGGCGGGCATGCCCGTCATCTCCTCCTGCGCATAGCCGAACATTTCGGCGAAGCGGGGATTGCAGCGCAGGATCAGGCGTGAACGCGAAAACAGGATGCCGACGGAGGCATTATCGAGGATGGCCTGCTGCTCGAGCATCAGCTGGCGCGTCGCCTCCTCGGCCGCCTTTTGCGCGCTGCGGTCATCGAACAGCCAGATCGTGTCGCGCAGCGCGCGGTCGGGCTGGTTTTCCGGGTTCAGCACATAGCCGTAGGCCAGCGCCCAGAAGGTCGAACCGTCGCGGCGGCGCATCTCCATCTCGCCCTGAAACGGCAGGCCGCGCCGCAGCAGGGGCGCAGCCTGCCGCACGACGTTCTCGTAGGCCGCGCGCGACGGATACAGGTCGGCGACGGCCAGGCCCACGCCGCTGTCGCCATCGAAGCCGAAGCATTCTGCGAAGCGCCGGTTGTAGCGCAGCACGCCCTTGTCGCGCTGGAAGCCGATGGCCAGCGGCGCGTTGTCCATCACGGCCTGCATTTCCAGCATGGCACGGCGCAGCTGGTCTTCATCACGCCGGTGGTCGCTGATATCCTCGATGATCCAGACCGTGCCGTCATGCGTATTCAAGGGATCGACGGCGCGCCCGTGCAGGCGGCTCCAGAACAGGGTGCCGTCCTGGCGCCGCAATTCCAGCTCCGTGCGGTACGGCTTGCCCTTCGACAGCAGCGGCGCCGCTTCCAGTCCCAGCGCGCGGCAATGCTCGGCGGAGCGGTACAGCACCGCGCCCGGCATGCCCGTCAGCTGGTGGCGCGCATAGCCGAGCATCTCGGCGGCGCGGATATTGCATTCCTCGATAAAGCCGCCCTTGGAAAAGATGATGCCGACGGCCGCGCTTTCCAGGATGGCCTGCTGTTCCAGCAAGGTCTTGCGCAGGGCTTGCTGGTCGCGCTGCTGCACGCGGATGTCGGCAAACACGAGGGTCGCGCCCGGCAAGCCATCGTCCATCAGCAGCGGCCTCGACCATACCTGCACGGCGATGGCGCCCGCCTCCCCTTGCAGGCTGCTGTCCCACTGCCGCTCGCGCCCGGCCGCGCCGAGCGCGCCGCGCAGCATGCTGGTGCTCGACGCGCGGTAGGCGTCCGTAAAACAGTCGGCCAGCAGCCGGCCCGATATATCCCTGCCCAGCAAGGACTGCAAGGCGCCATTCGCGGCCACCACCATGCCGCAGGCATCGCAGGCGCAAGCAGGCAAGGCGATCAGCTGCAAGGCATCGGCGATGAAATCGGGACTGGTCGGTACGCGGTTCATGGACACCATGGTTCGGTTGTTGGCGGTCGAAATGTACCTGGGCAATATATTCATCAGGCATCATAGTGCTGTTAGATCATAAACCAGTTTCCCGGGGTTTTTTCATATTCCTTACTGGCAATATCTGAAACGCCACAGACCACGTGCAACACGCTTGTTGCAACGCCGTTGCACAGCAAAAATATGAAACAAATCGTTTAGAATAAAGCATGCGCCGCCCTCCCCAACCTCCGCTCGACCACCGCGACAAACCCGTCATCTGGACGGTTTCCGTCTCGCGGCTGTTCGATCTGTTCCGCGACATCACGCTCGAATACGACGACCTGGCGACGATCGAGCCGATCAACCTGGGCTTCGACGACGCCGTGCGCCACATCCGCGAACGCATGGCCACGGAGCGCTGCGACGCCGTCATTGCGGCCGGTTCCAACGGCGCCTACCTGAAAGGCCGGCTGTCGGTACCCGTCATCATCGCCAAGGCCAGCGGCTACGACGTGATGCAGGCGCTGGCGCGCGCGCGGCGCATCTCGCCGCACATCGGCGTCGTCACCTACCAGGATCCGATGCCGGAACTGGGCGAATTTGCCGCCACCTTCGGCTTCCAGATCGCGCAGCGCACCTACGCCACCGAGGAAGACGCGCGCGCGCAGATCAATGAACTGAAGGCCGAGGGCGTCAAAGCCGTCGTCGGCGCGGGCCTCGTCACCGACCTGGCCGAAGAGGCGGGACTGGCAGCCGTCTTCGTGTATTCGGCCACGGCCATCCGGCGCGCCTTCGACGACGCGCTGGAACTGGCGCGCCTGACGCAGATCGAATCGAACCGGGGGCGGCGCGCGGTGGTGGCCGACACCCTGCGCGCGCGCCACGGCCTGCACGATTTGCGCGGCGAATCGGAGGCGATGGAAGCGCTGCGCCAGTCGGTGGTGCTGTATGCGCGGTCGCCGGCGACGGTGCTGATCCAGGGCGAGACGGGCAGCGGCAAAGAACTGGTGGCGCAGGCCATCCACCGGGAAAGCCCGCGCAGCCTGGGCGCGAACCGGCCCTTCATCGCCATCAATTGCGGCGCCATCGCCGAATCCCTGCTGGAATCGGAACTGTTCGGCCACGAGGACGGGGCGTTCACGGGCGCGCGCCGGGGCGGCCATGCGGGCCTGTTCGAAGCGGCCAACCACGGCACCCTGTTCCTCGACGAAATCGGCGAAATGCCGCTGGCCCTGCAAACGCGGCTGCTGCGCGTGCTGGAAGAGCGCGAAGTGGTGCGCGTGGGCGGCACGCGGCCCATCGCCATCAACGTGCGCATCATCAGCGCCACGCACTGCGACCTGGAACAGCGCATCCGCGAAGGCCGCTTCCGCGCCGACCTGTTCTACCGCCTGGCCGTGCTGCGCCTGCATTTGCCCGCCTTGCGCGAACGCGCCAGCGACATTCCCGGCCTGGCCGAATGGTCGCTGAAAAACGCGCTGGCCGCACTGGGCGCCCGTCCGCACCCCAACCTGCACGCGGAAATCCAGGCTTGCGCGCCGCTGCTGCGCCGCTACGACTGGCCCGGCAACGTGCGCGAACTGCGCAACCTGGCCGAGCGCCTGGCCCTGTTCCTGGCAGCCGAACCGCTGCAGGCGCTCACGCCCGCCTTCGTGCTGGGCGTGGCGCCGGAACTGGCCAACGCCGCCGGCACGGCCGCGCTGCCGCCGGCGCCTGCCGCCACCGCGCCGCCGCGCCTGGAAGACGAAAGCGCCAGCGCCGTACTGGCGCGCTTCGGCGGGCGCCGCGACGCCGCCGCCCAATACCTCGGCATCAGCCGCACCACGCTGTGGCGCCGCCTGCGCGCCGGCTGATTTTTCGGCCATACAAAAAAACCGTGGACGGCAGGCCTCACCCGCACGATCTATGGCAGCGCGGCACGGGACACGGCGGCGCGGGCGGCACCAGCGGACTGCCTTGCACCAGGACGTGCCGTCCACCGCCGACCTGCGCCATCACGAGCAGTACGGCTATCTGGTGCCACGCGTCAAGACCGCCTGCAGCCTGTAACGGAATTACTTCAGCGCGGGGATCGGCTGCGCCTGGAACGCGGGGCGCGGCTGCTCCTTGAGCTTTTTCGCCAACATGTCGAGCGCCACTTCCAGCTGGCGGTCGGCGCCATTGAAGGTGGCGTGCGGCGGGTTTTCCACCTCGAAGTCCGGCACTACGCCCACGCCTTCGATCAGCCACTGTCCATCGATGCCGAACTGGCCGTTTTCCGCCACGCGCGCCATGCCATTGTCGGCCAGGCGCGTATTGTCGCTGAGCCAGACGCCGGCGCCGGCCGTGCGCTTGCCCACCAGCGGCGCCAGTTTCAATGCCTTGATGCCGGCCGCGAAGGTCTCGCCATCGGAATACGTGAGTTCATCGACCAGCACCACCAGGTGGCCGCGGAAGGTGTTCTGCATGTTCGACGACGGCTGCACGCCCGGCGGCGCCCAGTAGGCCCAGGCCTTGCGCAGCAGCTTTTCGATGATCCAGCTGTCGATATTGCCGCCGTTATTGCGCCGCACGTCGATGATCAGGCCTTCGCGGTTGATGTTGGCGTAAAAATCGCGCGCGAACGAGGCGATGTCGTTGGCGCCCATGGCGCGCAGGTGCAGGTAGCCGATGCGCCCCTGCGAGGCGGCGGCCACCTGCTCGGCGCGGCTCAATTCCCAGTCGCCATAGCGCAGCGCCGTCTGTTTCGCCATGTTGACGGGCGTGACGATGACGGCGCGCGGCGCGCCCTTGCCACGTTTGACTTGCAGCAGCACCTGCTTGTCGGCCTGGTTCAGCAGCAGGTCGCTGATGTCGCGCGCGGCCAGCACGTCCTTGCCGTTGACGGCCGTGATCACGTCGCCCTCCTTCACATCCACCTCGGGCCGCGACAGCGGAGCGCGCGCCGAGGGCAGTTCCGCTTCGCTGCGGTAGACATGCTCGACCCGGTAGCCCTCGCTGGTGCGCGCCAGCACGGCGCCCAGACCAGCCGGCGCGCCTTCCTGCTCCGTGCGGCGCAATTCACCGGGACGTATCTGCGAATGCAGGGCGCCCACTTCGGCCACCATCATGCCCAGCACGTCATTGAGCTCGGCCCGGTCCGTGACCCGCTCGACCAGCGGCGCATACTTTTCGCGCACCGCCTTCCAGTCCACGCCGCGCATTTTCGCGTCGTACAGGAAATCGCGGTGCAGACGCCACGCATCGTTGAACATCTGCTTCCACTCCAGACGCGGGTTCGACACAAACGTCCAGTCGTCGACTTTTACTTTCGCCTTCGACAGGTCGGACGGCAGCTTGGCGCCCGCCTCGATCACCAGCATCTCGCCCGGGCCGGTGGCTGCCGCGCTGGTTGCTGTCCTGTAATACAAATGCTTTTTATCCTGTGCCAGGTCGAATTCGCGCACATTGGCCACCAGCAGTTCCGGCTTGGAGCCGGTATTACCAATCGCTAAGGTCTTCAGGCTGGACTTGTTCTCGCCGCTTTCCCGTTCGAGGAAATACAGGCGCTTGTCATCGATGGCCAGCGCACTGTAATTGCCGGCCGCTAGCGGCACTTCGTACAGGCGCTCGGCCAGTCCCTTGAAGACGACGTCCGGCAGGGCGGCCGGCGCTTTCTTCACGGCCGACTTGCCGCCGGCCTTTTCCAATGCCTTTTCCGCCGCCGATTCGGCCGCCTTTTCATCATCCGTTTCGGCCGGTTTCACTCCCGGACGGCTCAGTTCATCGTCGGGCTGGAACGGGAAACGGTTGCCCGGCTGCAGCGCCAGCGCATACACGCCGATGCGCTTGTCGAACACGGGGCCCATGTTGCGGTCGCCCCACGGCGAACCGTTGGCCAGCTGGAAATTGCGCGCCGACATGAAATACAGCCAGCGCCCGTCCGGCGAAAACACGGGCGAAGCGGAGGTATAGCGGTCGCTGGTGACGAACTGCAGCTGCTTCGATGCGAGGTTGTACAAGCCGATCTGCTCGCGCTGCTCGTTGCTGGCCACGCGCACGATGGCCAGGTTGCGGCTGTCGGGCGACCATTGCACTTCGTCGTGCTTGTCCACGCCCGCCTTGCCCGCATCGTCGATCAGCTGATTGCCCCTGGTCGCCAGGTCCAGCAGCCAGAAACGGCCCTTCTTGTCCGTGTGCGCCAGCCAACGCCCGTCCGGCGACGGATACAGCTTCCAGCGGTGATTATCTCCCTGCGTCGTAAGCTGCTCGCCCTTGCCCGAGCCGTCGGCCGCGTACTTCCAGATTTCGTTTTCTCCGCTCGTGTCGACGATGGCGAACACGGATTTCTCGTCGCTGGAAAAGACGGCATCGCGCGCCCGCGCCCCGTCGGGAATGGCGATGTCGACTCTGCGCAGGCGGCCCGTGCCGGCGATGCTGACCTTGCCGCGCGCCGTCAGGATGATGCGCTCGTCCTTGCCCGACAGCTGCACATTGCTCAAGGTGTCGAGCGGCGAGCGGATCTGGCGCGCGCGCTGCTGGTCGAAATCGGAGACAAGGCTGATCGGCAATGGCGATGAATCCGTCCCTGCGACCAGGTCCAGCACCCGCAGGTCTGCGCCCAATTGATACACAATCTTGCCGTCGCCCAGCTGCGCGTTGCGCACGTCCCACTGCGTGTGGCTGGTCAACGCGCGGCGGTCGGAGCCGTCGGGCAGCATGCTCCACAGGTTGTCGCTGCCGCCCTCGTCACTGATGTAATACACGCGGCCCTGCCACCACATGGGGCGCTTGTTGTTGCCTGCCAACACAGCGGGCTCCGCGTGCATGCGCACGGCCTCGCCCTTGCCGTCGAGCTCATAGCGCCACAAGGTGGCATGCGCGCCGCCCCGGTAGTTGCGCACATTGTCATTCGTCATGGCCAGGCCGAAACGCGTGAAGAACAGGGTCTTGCCGGCGTCGTCGAGCACGGCGTCGTTGGCGTCGGCCACGGGAAACACGCGCCGCGTCTGTTTCACGGGATCGATGGCGGCGACGATGCGGCGCGAGGCGGGACCGTCCGTATTTTGCGTGCTGACCAGCACCTCGCCCTGCGCCGTCCAGCCCAGCACCAGCACGCCGCCATTGTCAAATGAAATACGGCGCGGCAAGCCACCGGCCAGCGGCATCACATACGCTTCCTGCGCCCCCTCATAGGCGGCGGAAAACGCCAGGCACTGGCCGTCGCGAGAAATCGCCGCGTTCGTTTCATAGCCGGGATGCGTGGTCAGACGCTGGGCCGCGCCACCGCGCAGATTGCTTTTCCACAAATCGCCTTCGGCCGTGAAGACGACGGTATCGCCGCGCACGGCGGGAAAGCGGAAATAACTGCCGGCGGGCGCGGCAGCGGCGGCGTTGCCCAGCAAGCCGGCGGACAACAGGAGCAAGGAGAGATTGCGGGAAATTTTCATGTGGCATCCAGATAGCGGTCAGGTGGCATGGACATCATGTCGATACCGGACAGCAATTCTGGCATAACTACGACCAAAGAAAACCTTCTTAAAACCTTCTTTATTGCCCATAAAAACGTAAAAAAAACCGCGCCACTTGCGTGGGCGGGTTTTTCGTTGACGGCAGGAAGCTTACTCGACTTCCACCGTTTCCGGTGCTGCCGTCGGCGCCGCGTCTGGCGGTTCCGGGAATTCCAGCAAGACCTGCTCCTTGTCGTCGAGGTCGACGGTGACCCGTCCACCCGTGACCAGGCGGCCGAACAGCAGTTCGTCGGCCAGCGCCTTGCGGATCATGTCCTGGATCAAACGCGCCATCGGCCGCGCACCCATCAGCGGATCGAAACCTTTCTTGCCGAGGAAAGCACGCAGCTTCTCGGTAAACACGGCTTCGACCTTTTTCTCGTGCAACTGTTCTTCCAGTTGCATCAGGAACTTGTCGACCACGCGCAGGATGATTTCCTGGTCCAGCGCGCGGAAGCTGATGGTCGCGTCGATGCGGTTGCGGAACTCCGGCGTAAACATGCGCTTGATGTCGGCCATCTCGTCGCCCGCCTGCTTCGAATTCGTGAAGCCTATCGACGTCTTTTGCAAGCTTTCCGCGCCCGCATTCGTCGTCATGATGATGATCACGTTGCGGAAATCGGCTTTGCGGCCATTGTTGTCCGTCAAGGTGCCATGGTCCATGACTTGCAGCAGGATATTGAAAATGTCCGGATGGGCTTTTTCAATTTCATCGAGCAGCAAGACCGCATGCGGTTTCTTGGTGATCGCTTCCGTCAGCAGGCCGCCCTGGTCGAAACCGACGTAGCCCGGCGGCGCGCCGATCAGGCGGCTGACGGCGTGGCGTTCCATGTATTCCGACATGTCGAAACGGATCAGCTCGATGCCGAGGATGAAGGCCAATTGCTTGGCCACCTCGGTCTTGCCGACGCCGGTCGGACCGGAGAACAGGAAGGAGCCGATCGGCTTGTCCGTCTTGCCCAGGCCGGCACGCGCCATCTTGATGGCCGAGGCCAGCGCGTCGATGGCAGGATCTTGCCCGAACACGACATTGCGCAAGTCGCGGTCGATCGTCTGCAGCTTGCTGCGGTCGTCCTGGTTGACCGTTTGCGGCGGAATACGGGCGATCTTGGCGATGATGTCCTCGATCTCGGCCTTGCCGATGGTTTTCTTTTGCTTCGACTTCGGCAGGATGCGCTGCGCCGCGCCCGCTTCATCGATGACGTCGATCGCCTTGTCGGGCAAATGGCGGTCGTTGATGAAGCGCGCCGCCAGTTCGGCCGCCGTCGACAGGGCCGAGGCCGAGTATTTGACGCCGTGGTGCTCTTCGAAGCGCGACTTGAGGCCGCGCAAGATCTGCACGGTTTGCTCGACGGTCGGCTCGTTGACGTCCACTTTCTGGAAGCGGCGGGAGAGCGCATGGTCTTTCTCGAACACGCCGCGGAATTCCGTGTACGTGGTCGCGCCGATGCACTTCAATTGACCATTCGCCAGTGCCGGTTTCAGCAGGTTGGATGCATCGAGGGTACCGCCCGACGCCGAGCCCGCACCGATGATGGTGTGGATCTCGTCGATGAACAGGATGCCGTTCGGATTGTCCTTCAACTGTTTCAGCACGGCTTTCAGGCGCTGCTCGAAGTCGCCGCGGTATTTGGTTCCGGCCAGCAAGGCGCCCATGTCCAGCGAATACACGACGGCATTCTGCAGGATTTCCGGCACATCGCTTTGCGTGATGCGGTAGGCCAGGCCTTCGGCGATGGCCGTCTTGCCCACGCCCGCCTCGCCGACCAGCAGCGGATTGTTCTTGCGGCGGCGGCACAGGATCTGGATCACGCGGTCGACTTCTTCCTCGCGCCCGATCAGCGGGTCGATCTTGCCTTCGGCAGCGGCCTTGTTCAGGTTTTGCGTGAACTGGTCGAGCGGGCTTTCCTTCGGCTGGCCATCGACGGGCGCTTCTTCCACGCCTTCGGAGGCTTTCGCGCTTTCCGTCGACTGGTCCTTGCGCACGCCGTGCGAGATGAAATTGACCACGTCCAGGCGTGTCACGCCCTGCTGGTGCAGGTAGTAGACCGCATGCGAATCCTTTTCGCCGAAGATGGCCACCAGCACATTGGCGCCCGTGACTTCCTTCTTGCCGTTCGAGGCGGACTGGACGTGCATGATGGCGCGCTGAATCACGCGCTGGAAACCAAGCGTCGGCTGGGTGTCGACTTCGCCCGTGCCAGGCACGGTCGGCGTGTTATCGCCGATGAAATTGGTGAGGGTCTTGCGCAGGTCTTCTATATTGACCGCGCAGGCACGCAATACCTCGGCAGCGGAGGGATTGTCCAGCAGTGCCAGCAGTAAATGCTCAACCGTGATGAATTCGTGCCGTGCCTGCCGAGCTTCGACAAACGCCATGTGCAAACTTACTTCTAATTCCTGCGCAATCATACTTCCTCCATCACGCACTGCAGGGGGTGCCCCGCCTTGCGCGCATGCGTTAAAACGAACTCCACTTTGGTACACGCTATATCTTTAGAGAACACGCCGCACACTCCTTTGCCGTAGCGATGAACACTGAGCATGATTTGCGTCGCCGTTTCACGGTCCTTGTTGAAATACTCCTGAATGATGGCCACCACAAATTCCATCGGGGTGTAGTCGTCATTGAGCAAGGCTACCTGATAGAGCGGCGGCGGCTTCAGCACTTGCCGCTCCAGCAGGGTTTCTGAGTCGTGCTTGGTTGCCATACGCTTATTCTAATGCTTTCACAGTGGTTGTCATGCGCAATATCTACGCCTTTCCAATTGTTTTCAATCTTACGCGTTTTCTTAATAGTGCGCAGATGGCGACCTTGCTGTCAAAATCAAGAGTTGCTTTTTTGGTCGTCGTGAAGAATTTGTCAATATCGATGGAAAAGCGCTTGACTTCATTATTTATTCCGCCAACAATGCTGTATCGACTGTTGCAGTAATGTACAGCTTGATAAGAAGTGAGACGTCGAGGAGGGGGCAAGAAGCTTCTTGCTTTTATGGCTCGTGTGATTTGTTTTAATTTTGAAAGTTCTTTTTATGGCAACAGGTACAGTTAAGTGGTTCAATGATTCCAAAGGTTTTGGCTTCATCACTCCAGATGATGGCGGCGAAGATTTGTTTGCTCATTTCTCCGCAATCAACATGAACGGTTTCAAGACCCTCAAAGAAGGTCAAAAAGTTCAATTCGAAGTCACGCAAGGCCCTAAAGGCAAGCAAGCTTCCAACATCCAAGCAGCCTAAGCATCGCCGGCCCTCAGATGTGAAAAGCCCCGTTGTCAAACGGGGTTTTTTTTCGTCCGCAGGGTGCCCAGCACCCTGCCCCCGCTTATTACATGTGCTCGATCATCACGTCGCCGAAACCGGAACACGACACTTGCGTCGCGCCTTCCATCAGGCGGGCGAAATCGTAGGTGACGCGCTTCGAGGCGATCGACTTTTGCATCGAAGAAATGATCAGGTCGGCCGCTTCCAGCCAGCCCATGTGGCGCAGCATCATTTCCGCCGACAAAATCAAGGAACCGGGGTTCACGTAATCCTTGCCCGCGTACTTCGGCGCCGTGCCGTGCGTCGCTTCGAACATGGCAACGGAATCGGACAGGTTCGCGCCCGGCGCGATGCCGATGCCGCCCACTTGCGCCGCCAGCGCGTCGGAAATGTAATCGCCGTTCAGATTCAGGGTCGCGATGACGCTGTATTCGGCCGGACGCAGCAAAATCTGTTGCAGGAACGCGTCAGCGATCGAATCCTTGACGATGATGTCGCGGCCCGTCTTCGGATTCTTGAACTTGCACCATGGGCCGCCATCGATCAGCTCGGCGCCGAATTCCTTTTGCGCCAGCGCATACGCCCAGTCGCGGAAACCGCCTTCCGTGTATTTCATGATGTTGCCTTTATGCACGATCGTCACGGAAGGCTTGTCATTGTCGATCGCGTACTGGATGGCCTTGCGCACGAGGCGCTCCGTGCCTTCGATGGACACGGGCTTGATGCCCAGGCCCGAGGTGGCCGGGAAGCGGATTTTCGTCACGCCCATTTCATTGACGAGGAAATCCATCAGTTTCTTCGCTTCGGGCGAGCCCTGCTGGTACTCGATGCCGGCGTAGATATCTTCCGAATTTTCGCGGAAAATCACCATGTCCGTCTTTTCCGGCTCTTTCACGGGCGATGGCACGCCTGTGAAGTAGCGCACGGGACGCAGGCAGACGTACAGATCGAGCTGTTGGCGCAGCGCCACGTTCAGCGAGCGGATGCCGCCGCCGACGGGCGTCGTCAGCGGGCCCTTGATGGAGACCACGTAATCTTTCAGCACTTGCAAGGTTTCTTCCGGCAGCCACACATCGGGGCCGTACACATTCGTCGATTTCTCGCCCGCGTAGATTTCCATCCAGCTGATCTTGCGTGCGCCGCCGTAGGCCTTGGCCACGGCAGCGTCGATCACCTTGATCATGACCGGGCTGATATCGATGCCCGTGCCATCGCCTTCAATGAAGGGAACGATGGGATTATCTGGTACATTCAGCGAAAAATCGGCGTTGACGGTGATTTTTTGGCCGTCAGCAGGTACAGTGATATGTTGATACATCGTGATCTCCGAAGTGGGACACACCGCTGGCGGGTAACACTGGCCGGCGACGCGCTCTGCGGTTGCAGAGTTTACAAAAACAAGTCCGAACAGGGCGGCAATAAGGCACTTTAGCAGGGAAAGAACAGCCGGGTCATCCGCGGCGCCAAAGAACCTCGTTGCCATATCGCCTACGTCTTCTATAAGACATAAGACTAACGTTTCACATTATGCACCAGTATCTTACAGGGCGCCACGCTTTTGCGGCGCCGACCAGCAGCCACCCTCGTTTGCATCAATTTATCCAGCATGCCACTCATTCTCTTCAATAAACCATTCCAGGTCCTGTGCCAGTTTTCGCCGCAGGAAGGCCGCGCCACCCTGGCCGACCACATCACGATTCCCGGCATCTATCCGGCCGGCCGGCTCGACGCCGACAGCGAAGGCTTGCTGCTGCTGACGGACGACGGCCGCCTGCAGCACGAGATCAGCCACCCGGACCGCAAGGAAGCGAAAACCTATCTGGTGCAGGTCGATGGCGTGCCCGACGCGGCCAGCCTGGCGCGCCTGCAGGCGCCGCTGGACCTGGGCGACTTCATCACCAAGCCGTGCAAGGCCGTGCGCATCGCCGAGCCCGACTGGCTGTGGCCGCGCAACCCGCCGATCCGCGCGCGCGCCGACAAGCCCACCTCCTGGCTGGCGATCACTTTGAAAGAAGGAAAAAACCGGCAAGTGCGGCGCATGACGGCGGCCGTCGGCCTGCCCACCCTGCGCCTGGTGCGCAGCGCCATCGGCCCGTTTTCTCTGGCCAGCCACCCGCTGATGCCCGGCGAATGGTGCGAAGTGCCGGCCGATAACATTGGGAAAACGTGAACGGCACAAGAAAAACGGTTTTCCTTGCTGAAATTTTTCCAATAAGCACTATTTATTTTTAGATAATGCATTAAAATCATCTGACCTTCACATGACGGAAAGGAAAGATGATGACAAAAGTAATATTCACACTGGCCGCCTCCCTGCTTGCCGGCGCCGCACTGGCCCAGTCGGGCGCCCAGGTGCACGCTTCCGCCGCGACCGATGCCGTCAAGCCGCCACCCGCATCGGCAGCCAGCCAGGCTTCGGCCGCCACCGATGCCAGCAAGCCCGTGCCGCCGGCGTCGGCTTCCGTCAACGCGTCCGCCGCGACGGACGCGTCGCGCCTGATTCCCCAGGCGCGCAAGACGAAGCAGCCGGCCGCTGAAACAGGCAAGCCGGTGAAATAAACGTCATTCCCGGGGTGACGGCAGCGACTATGTTGTTGTCACCCCACGCTTTTGACGCGGCCAGGCCGCATGCTTGACCAGGCGGCCGCCAGCATGGCTTAATCGCCGCTTCGCAGCCACCCATCCCGTCCCATGAAAAATCCCCTTCGCCGTCTCTGCCTGTCCATCGCCCTGTTGTCTTGCGCCAGCATGGTCCAGGCGCAAACAAAAAGCGTGCAGCTGTCGGCCGGCATGCATTTGATCCAGGCGGAAGTGGCGGCGACAGAAGAGCAACGCGAACAGGGCTTGATGTACCGTGAAAAAATGCCGGCGAATGCGGGCATGCTGTTTGTCTTTGGCAATCCCTCGACGCAATGCATGTGGATGAAAAACACGCCGCTGCCCCTGTCGGTGGCCTTTATCGATGCCAGCGGCAAGATCGTCAACATCGAAGACATGCAGCCGCATACGCTCGACAGCCATTGCTCCACGAAGACCGTGCCCGTGCGCTATGCGCTGGAAATGCACCTGGGCTGGTTCAAGCAAAAGAACATCAAGCCGGGCATGAGCATCGGCAACTTGCCGGCGCTGCGCTAGACAGTGGCGGCCGGCAGCAAGGCGCTGCCGGAAAACGACTGCCGCGGATAGCCGAAAAAGCATGTGCGCACGCGAAAAAACCCGCCAGAATGAATCTGCGGGTTTTTGCTTTTCAACCAGTGCCAGCGTACCGGCACAGGCAAGGCCACCGTGGTGGCTTGCCTGCTGGCGAATATTAAGCGGACAGTGCTTTCAAAGCAGCTGCCAGACGGCTCTTATGGCGAGCTGCCTTGTTTTTGTGGATGATCTTCTTGTCAGCGATACGGTCGATGGTCGACACGGATGCCTGGAAGATTGCAGCAGCAGCTGCCTTGTCGCCGCCCTGGATCGCTTTGCGAGCAGCTTTGATAGCCGTGCGCAAGGTCGAACGTTGGGACGAATTGTGTGCGTTTTGCTTAACTGCTTGACGAGCGCGTTTGCGCGCTTGTGCGGTATTTGCCATGGAATTTCCTAAAACAGGGTCAAAGTGCGTTTGCAAACATTAGTGTTTGCCAACCGGTGCGTTCTGTGCGTCTGCCGAACCATGTGTGCCAAACCAGTGCCTGTCAAACATTAGTGTCTGCGTAACAGAATTCTGTACAGCCTTCGATTATAGCGATATTTTCAAGCGGGGGCAAATCAAAAAACCGTGTATCACGCCAAAAACACCTGAAAATGGGGCTGGCAAGGGCGAATGCGCAGCTAATCGGCAGCGTTTGTTACCATATTTTAAGCGTTTAACGGTACCGCGCCCGGCTATAATCTGCCCCCATGAACTTGCTTAAAACCCTCGCCGCCATTTCCAGCATGACCATGCTGTCCCGTGTAACCGGATTATTGCGCGAAAGCCTGTTCGCGCGCGCCTTTGGCGCCGGCGCCTACACGGACGCTTTCATTGTTGCCTTCCGCATCCCCAACCTGTTGCGCCGATTGTTTGCCGAGGGGGCGTTCTCGCAAGCGTTCGTGCCGATCTTGTCTGAATACAAGAACCAGCACGGCCAGGAAGCGAGCAAGCAATTGGCCGACCATGTGGCCACGACCCTCGTCTGGGCCACCCTGCTCGTGTCCGCCATCGGCATCGTCGGCGCCCCGTGGTTCGTCTACGTGATCGCCACGGGCCTGTCCAAGGACCCGGGCGCTTTTGACGCGGCCGTGTGGATGACGCGGCTGATGTTCCCTTATATTACCTGCATGTCGTTCGTGGCCCTGGCCGGCGGCATCTTGAATACCTGGCGCGAATTCAAGATTCCCGCGTTCACGCCGGTGCTGCTGAACCTGTCCTTCATCGCCGCCTCGCTGTTCCTCGCGCCATACTTGAAACAGCCGATCTACGCCATGGCCATCGCCGTGTTCGCCGGCGGCCTGCTGCAGGTGGCCATCCAGATTCCCGCGCTGATCAAGATCGGCATGCTGCCGCGGCTGTCGATCAATCCCGCCATCGGCCTGTCCGACGGCGGCGTGCGCCGCGTGCTGAAAAAGATGGGCCCGGCCGTGTTCGCCGTGTCTGCGGCGCAGATCAGCCTGATGATCAACACGAGCATCGCCTCGCGCCTGGCCGAAGGCAGTATTTCCTGGCTGTCGTATGCGGACCGCCTGATGGAGTTCCCGACCGCCATGCTGGGCGTGGCCCTGGGCACCATCTTGCTGCCCAGCCTGTCGAAAGCGAACGTGGACGGCGACAAGACGGAATACTCGGCCTTGCTGGACTGGGGCTTGCGTTTGACTTTCCTGCTGGCCCTGCCCGCCGCCGTCGGCATGGCGACCCTGGCCACGCCGCTGATCGCCACCCTCTTCCACTACGGCAAGTTCACGGCCGAATCCGTCACCATGTCGACGCAGCCGCTGGTGGCCTACAGCCTGGGCCTGATCGGCATCATCCTCGTCAAAACCCTGGCGCCCGCCTTCTATGCGCGCCAGGACATCCGCACGCCCGTGAAAATCGCCATCGGCGTGCTGATCGCCACGCAGCTGATGAATCTGCTGTTCGTGCCCTACATCGCCGTGGCCGGCCTGGCCCTGTCGATCGGCCTGGGCGCCTGCCTGAATGCCAGTTTCCTGTACTGGGGCTTGCGCAAGCGCGGCATCTACCAGCCGAAACCGGGCTGGGCCAAATTCTTCGCGCGCCTGCTGCCGGCACTCATCGTGATGGGCGGCGTGGCGTATGCTGGCGCCATGCGCATCGACTGGATCGCCATGCAAGCCCATCCGCTGCTGCGGGCCGGTGCGCTGGCCCTGGTGGTGGCCCTGTGCGGCGTGGCGTACTTTGCCACCTTGTTCCTCGTTGGCTTCCGCTTCCGCGACTTCAAGCGCCACGCGTGACAAGCTGCGCAGGACGTTGTTGCCGGCGTCTCGCCGTACTGGCGTACTGTCTTCGACTTGGCGCCTAGTCCTGCGCAGCTTGTCCAGATTGCGCAGGACGTTGATGCCGGCGTCTCGCGTACTCGCGTACTGTCTTCGACTTGGCGCCTGGGCCTGCGCAGCTTTTCCCGATTGCGCAGGACGTTGATGCCGGCGTCTCGCCGTACTGGCGTACTGTCTTCGACTTGGCACCTGGTCCTGCGCAGATTGCTCATATTGCGCAGGATGTTGTTGCCGGCGTAATGCCTTGCACAAATGATCCAGACGAAAAAAAACCCGCCGGAGCGGGTTTTTTTCATTGCAGCGTAAGCTTAAGCAGCTTTCTTGGCGCGGCGACGTGCCACGGCGCCAACCAATGCCAGGCCGCCCAGCAGCATGCCATAGGTTTCTGGTTCTGGTACTGGCAGGGCGGACACCGTGCCTACGTACTGAACATTTTTCACCAGGGTCAGACCCGTGACTTGCACCGTGTAGGTGCCAGCGGCCAATTCGCCTGCCCAGCTCAGATTCTGGATACCGCTAGCCGTGCTCTTGGCCAGGTCGCCATAGCCGACCAGGGTAGCGGCGAAATCCTTGATCGCGCCGTTAGCAACGGAGAACGTTTGCAGTGCACCGAACGAAGTCGACGATGGAGCCAGCAACTGGAAGGTCCACGAATCATTGATCTGCGAATTGATCGCGAACTTGGTCGTGAAAGCCGACAGGGTATCGGAACCGGCTGGGTCCAGAATGCCCAGGTCGTAGGTTGCTGCCGACGCGCTGAACGATGCTGCTGCCATGATGCCTGCAGCGATAAATTTCAATTTCATAGCTTATCCCTTAAAAAGTAATTTATGGCTGCAATGCGCAGGCCACCAATAGTTTATTAGTACCGGAAGTACTGAACAGAATGGTAACATAATTGCATTGAATTACTTATAAATTTTTTATCTAAGTTTCACCAAGGATAACTATTTTCAAAATGAACTATTTGCCGGCATCTATGAATTTCCAGGGAAAAATAGTTACCGAGGCATACATTTATTTTTTCCATGTTTTAAGGTAAAACCGTCTATTCGGCAGTGTTTTCGGCGGAATTTTGCGGTTCAAGCTGTTCATTTGGCTCTGGTGGCGTTTGTTCTTGCGGTGGGGTAACAGGGCGAAAAAACAACGGTGACGCGGGCAAGGCGGGCGCGATGCCGTCCTCATCACTCGCTGGCACAGCTGCCGGTCCCGCAGACGGCACGGATGACACCCGTGCATCGACCATGAAGCGCCATTCCGAGAAATGCGCCTTGCCTTCGAAGCCGGCAAACCGGGCCTCGAAGTTGCCAACCTTTAATGGCGCAGCCTGGGACAGGCTGTACACGCCGATGATGCCGTTGCTGCCCGGCTGATACAGCAAGCCCCACTCGGCGCGGCCCGTGATGGGATCGACAAACAACTTGCGCAGGTGCCGGCGCAGCTGGGGCGTACGGGGATCGCGCAGCAAGGCGGCCAGGGTCGGCGGCTGTTGCGGCTGGCCCGGCGGCGTGGCCGCCGCATAACTGTACAGGGCGTCTGAAAACTGCGCGCCGATATCGAGCAATTCCTGCTCGGCCGCCTGGCGCTGCAGCAAGGAGCCCATCTTCAGCCCGGCCGCCCCTACCAGGCCCAGAATAGCCACCAGAATGATCAGGCCCAGGTAAGTAAAACCGCGCTGGCGGCGCGCAGAACGGTACATGGCCGCTACCAGTCGGCGAACGGCGTGCCGCTGCGGTCCTTGCCGGGCGCGCCGCTTTTCACGTCATACACCTGGCCCGGCGTGTCGTCCGGTGGCGGCACGATCAGCCAGCTGCTGTCGCTCTCCGTGATGGGATCGATGGGCATGGCGCGCAGGTATTTCTTGTCCACCAGTTGCTCCAGCGAATCGGGGTAGCGCCCCGTATCGCCGTGGAACTGGTCGATGGTGGTGCGCAGGTTGCGCAAGTTATCCGCCAGCACGGTTTCCTTCGCCTTGTCGAGACTGGGAAAGTAGCGCGGCACGGCCAGGGTCAGCAGCAGCGCCACGATGCCGAGCACCACCAGCAATTCGATCAGGGTAAAGCCGCGCCTGCGGCGTGGGGCGTTTTCAGCGGGCATGGTTCACCATAGACGGTAAGGCACGTTGTTCAAGCCCGTCTTGCCGGACGTGCAATACACATCGTAGACATCGTCGCCCTCGCGCGGCTCGGCCGCTTCGCTGGCGTAGCTGCGCTTGCCCCACGTTTGCGCGTCGCTCAGACCAGCGTCGCCGTTGAACGGGTCGCGCGGCACGCGGCGCAGGAAAAACAGTTTGCTGTGCTTCGGGTTGCGCTGGTCCGGCACGCCCTCGACCAGCAGTTCCAGGCTTTTCGGATAACCGCTGGCGTCGGGCGCGCGCAGGATGCGGCCCTCGTCGCCAGCCCGTTTATAGGCGTCGAGCCCCTGGCGGATGTCGCGCAGCGCGCGCCGCAATTCCTGCTCCTGGCGCCGCTGCATCGTCACCTGCGTGACCGGGATCACCAGGGTGGCCAGCACGCCCAGGATGGCCAGGGTCACCAGCAGTTCGATCAGGGTGAATCCGCCCTGCGCGCGCGTCACGCTCATTTGGCGGGCGGCGGCACCACCGGCACCGGCTGGCTCGACGACAGCGGCAAGGGTGCCGCCTGCAGCGGTACGGGCTGGCCCGACGATATCGGCAAAGGCGACGCGGCCGGCTCGGGCGACGGCGCCACTTCCGGCGCCGCCACGCTCTGCGGCAAGGTCGATGGCACCTGGCCCGGCGTCATCATCGGCTGCGCCGGCGCCGGCTGCATGCCGACGGCCGACGGGCCGGAACGCACGATGACCGTGCCCGGCATCTGCGTGGGCGCCTTGGCCGCCATGTCGGGACGGCGGCGGAAGCTGCCTTCCGTGCCGGCCGAGAATTCCGATTCCTTCGCTTCCGGACGCTGCACGGTGCGCACCAGGTGCGGCGTGATCGACAGCACGATTTCCGTCTTCTGGCTGTCGTCCTTGCTGCTGCCGAACAGCCGTCCCAGCACGGGGATGTCGCCCAGGCCCGGCACCTTGTTGCCCGAGCTGCGCTCCTCATTGTTGATCAGGCCAGCCAGCACCTGGTTTTCGCCATCCTTCAGTTGCAGCATGGTCGAGGCCTGGCGCGTGCCGATCTGATACAGGGTCGAGCCGCTGCGGGTGGTGGTGGCCGCCCCCAGGTTGCTCACTTCGAGCGAAATGCGGATGCCCACTTCATTATTCAAATAGATGGTCGGCTCGGCGTTCACCGTCAGGCCCACGTCCAGGTAGCTGATCGACTCGGAAGCGAAGCCGCCCGTGCCCGGCGAAATCGTGGTGGTTACCACGGGCACCCTGTCGCCGATGACGAACTTCGCCTTTTCCCGGTTGCGCACGCGGATGCGCGGATTGGCCAGGATATTCGCGTCGCCATCCGTCTTCTTGGCATTCGCCGTCACGGACAGGTCGCTCACGCCGATGGTGCGCTGGTTCAGGTTATTCAGGTCGTTGATGGTCAGCCCCACGCCGCCCGAGGTGGAAAGTGGCGTCAGGGTCAGGCTCGATGGCCAGGCCACGCCCAGTTCCATCAGGCGGCTGCGCTTGACTTCGAGGATTTCCAGTTCCAGCACCACTTCCGCTTCGGGCACGTCCTGCAGCGCGATCAGGCGCTCGGCCAGGCGGATCGCCTCGGGCGTGTCGCGCACGATGACGAGGTTGAGCTTTTCATCGGCCACCACGTCGCGCGTCTTCAAAATGGTCTTGAGCGTGTTGGCCACCTGCTTGGCATCCGCGTTCGCCAGGAAGAAGGTCTTTACCAGCACTTCCTGGTACTCCTTCAATTTTGCCGCCACGTTCGGGTAGATCAAAATCGTGTTCGCATCCATCACCTGCTGCTCCAGCTGGTTCGTCACCAGCAGGAAGTAGACGGCCGATTCCACCGTGCTGTTTTTCAGGAAGATCGAGGTTTTCGCGTCCGCCTTGACGTCCTTGTCGAAGACGAAATTGAGTCCCGAGCGGCGCGCGATCAGCTCGAACACCTGTTTTAACGGCGCGTCGCGGAACTCGATCGTGATCGGCTGCTTGTACGATTTGGCCAGGCCCGATTCGACCACGGGCGGCGCCGTTTTTTCATCGACCTCGCGCAGCAGCGCGCGCGCGCCGGCGTGATTCGGCTGCTCCGTGAGGATGGCGTTCAGGCGCTGGCGCGCGGGGTCGTAGCGCTTGGCGTCAAGATCCTTCTGCGCTTCGGCCAGCAGCTTGCCCTGGCGCTGCTCGCGTTCGAGCGCGCGCAAGCCGCTGCTGGCGCGTTCGTTCTGCGCATCGATTTCCAGCACGCTCATGAAGGAGGTGCGCGCCAGGTCGCCCTGTCCCGCCTGCGCCTGGCGCTCGGCCTGCTGCAAGCGGCTGCTGGTGGCCCGTTCGCGCGCCTGCAGATACGCGCTGCGGTATTGCGCGTTGCCGGGGTCCTGCTGCAGCGCCTCCTGCAGTTTTTGCAGGCCGGCCGGGATCTGATCTTGCGCAATCAGCTCGCGCCCGTCGCGGTAAGCTTGCTGCCCCGCGCAGCCGGACAGCAGCACCAGCAACGCCAGCAAAGGCGCCGGTGAAAAGGAACGAGACATCACTCGAGTACTCCAATGTTGAGCTGCTGAACCTGGTTCAACGGCAGATAGGTGAGCGTCATGACGGGTGGCGCGATCGTCACGACCTTGTAGGCGCCATCGATGACGGTATTGGCGCGCACGATATACGTCTTGTCGGCGCGCGACAAAAACACTTCCCAGGCACCGTCGGCGGCCGCCTTGCCCAGGTAGACGAAGGGCAGCGGCGGCGCCGTCGGCGGCGGTGGCGGCGGCGCAGCCGTCACCGCCGTTTTCGGCGGCGGCGGATTCCAGTTCTGGCTCTGGAAGACAGCGCCGGCGCCGCCAAAGGTGTCGCCATCCTCGCCCGCCACTTCGCTGCGCGGCAGCAGGGCCAGGATGGCCGGCTGCGCTGCCTCCGCTTTGCCGGCCGGCTTACGCGCGGGCGCGACGGCCCGCTCCACCGCCTCGGCCACGTCGGCCACGGGCTGGCGCTCGCCGAACAGCAGCAAGGCGCCCGCGCCCAGCACGCCGGCCAGCATGAGCCAATGGCGTGGGGTCATGGTGTTTCTCCCGCAACGCCAGGCGTATCGGTCAGATAAAAGGTCAGGCGCAGGCGCGCCTCGAGTTGCGTATCGGCGATCTGCTCGCGGCGAAAACTCAGTTCGTCGAGCGAGGCAAAGGGGACGGCGCGCAGCGCTTGCAGCGCGAACTGCCATACGGCCGCATAACTGCCCTTCAGCGGCAAGGTCACCTGCCAGGTGGCGACACGGCTGGCCTTGTCGTAGCCGCTCTTGTATTCGCCCTGCGTCAGCAGCAAGCCGTTTTTCGCGGCCAGGTCGAACAGCTGCTTGACCTGCTGCTCCGCATGGCGCTGCGGCCCCAGCGCGGCATAAAAACGGGCCAGGTTCTCGCTGGCCGTCGCCGGCGGCGCCAGAGCAGCCACGGCCAGCGCCGGCTGCGGCAAGGGCCGCGCTTCCAGCAGCGCCGCCACGGCGCGCTGCTGCCAGGCCCACGCCCAGGCGGCGATCCCCAGTGCGAGCAAAAGCACGGCCAGGCAGGCGGGCACGCCCAGGCGACGCAGCAGCAATTGCGCGCGCAGGCGCAAGATATTGATATCGATGGCCGTCATGGCGTGCCCCACTGCGCTTGAAGCTGGAAGCGCAAAGGTTTGTTTGGATCGAGCGCGTTGATTTCATGGCGCAGCAGCTGCACGCGGGAGCCGAACAGCTCCTGCTGCTTCAATTGCGCGATATAGGCCACCATGGCGTCGCTGCCGGTCGTTTCGGCCGTGATCTTCAGCACGCGCTTGCGCGCGTCCGGCTCCAGCGCCAGCAGCGCGATGGCGGGCGGCGTGGCGCTGGCCAGCGCATCCTGCAGGTCGCGCCACGGCAGGTTCAATTGCAGGATGGCCGCATTCACGGCCGCCGCCTGTGCCGGTGCGATGGCCATTTGCGGCGCAGGCGCCGGGCCCAGCGTGGCGGCCAGCACGCGTTGCTGCGCGCGCTGCAACTGCCCCTCGCGCAGCTGCTGGCGCTGCAGCGCAGCGCTGCCGCTGTACGCCGCCGTGACGACCAGCACCATGCCCAGCGCCCCCGTGCCCCATGCCCAGGCGGGCACGCGGTGCAGGCTGCGGCGCCAGCCAGGCGGCGCGAAATCGATATCGAGGCGCGTCATGCCACGCCTCCGCTGTGGGCCAGCCGGGCGGCCGGCGACAAAGCGCCTTCCCCGTCCGGCGTGGAAAAAACCTGGCAGTGGAACTCTTGTGTCGGCGTCAGCCATGCGGGCGGCGGCGTGCCGCACAGCTGCAGCAGCGCCGGTGCGGTCACGCCTTGCAGCAGCGCCTCGCGCGCCAGCGTCTGCACCAGCCAGTCCCTGCCGGCACCAGCCGGCACGGGCAGCGCGCGCACGGCGCACAGGCGGCCATCGTGCCGCACGCCCAGGGTCAAGGCGTTCTCCTGCAACTGGCCGAACCAGGCGCCCGGTTTCAATGCGCCGTGCCAGCGGTTCCAGTGGCGCGCGAATTGCGGCGTAATAAAAATCAGAGCCAGCTTGCGGTCGGCCGCCACGCGCGTCAGCTGCGCCAGCAGCGCACGGGGCACGGCGCAGAAAAACGGCACGCGCGCATCCCAGGCACTGCTGCTGTGCCACAGGCCGGGCGCATCGCCATACAGCGACTGGAAGCGCAGCGCGGCGGCCGCCTCGATGTCGGCCAGACGCGCGGCGCCCTGCGGCAAGTCCACCTGCCACAGGCGCGCCAAAGCGTCGTCGAGCACCACGGACAAGGGCCAGCCCGCGTATTGGTCCGTCGGCAGCAGCCGCTCCAGCAACTGCGCCAGCGCCTGGCCCAGGGCGGAAAAATCGCCATGCAGGCCTTGACCGGCGTCCGGCACATACGCGGCTTCGCCCAACGGCGTCCAGGCGGGCGCGCGCCAGCGGCTGCCGCGCCACAAGCTCAAGCCATCCGCCGCCACGCCCAGGCGCAATGCCTGTCCAAATCTCTCAAATCTCAACTTCGCAAAACCGCTACGCATGCAGGGTGACCCTCTTGATTTCCGTGATGGTGGTGGCGCCCCGCTTGACCAGTTCCAGCGCCGCCAGGCGCAGGCTGCGCGTGCCGTTCGCATACGCGGCCGCCTTGATCTGGCGGATCGGTTTTTTATCGACGATCAGTTCGCGGATTTCATCGGTCAGCACGAGAATCTCGGCGATCGAGCGGCGTCCCTTGTAGCCCGTTCCGCGGCAGTCGCCGCAGCCCTTGCCCTGCTTGAATTCATAGCCTGCCACGTCGGCGCGCGCCAGGCCCACGCTGGCCAGTTCTCCATCGTCGGGCGTGTAGTCGGTGGCGCAATGGGGGCAGTTGGTGCGGATCAGGCGCTGTGCCCAGATGCCGTTCAGGGCCGAGACGAAAGCATACGGATCGATGCCCATGTGCGTAAAGCGGCCAAAAACGTCGAACACATTATTCGCATGCACGGTGGTGAGCACCAGATGGCCCGTGAGGGCCGATTGCACGGCGATTTCCGCCGTCTCGCGGTCGCGGATCTCGCCCACCATGATTTTATCGGGGTCGTGGCGCAGGATCGAGCGCAATCCCTTGGCGAAGGTCAGCCCCTTCTTTTCATTCACGGGGATTTGCAGGATGCCGGGCAGCTGGTATTCGACGGGGTCTTCGATGGTGATGATCTTTTCGCGCCCGTTATGGATTTCCGTCAGCGCCGCGTACAGGGTCGTCGTCTTGCCCGAGCCCGTGGGACCGGTCACGAGCAGCATGCCGTAGGCTTCCTGGGCCAGCGCGCGCAGGGCTTCGAGCGAGGGCGCGTCAAAGCCCAGCGCTTCCAGGGTCAGCGCGCCGTAGGCCTCGATCATGGCGCGCTTGTCGAGGATGCGGATGACGGCGTCCTCGCCATGGATGCTGGGCATGATGGAGACGCGCAAATCGATTTCGCGCCCGCCCGCCTCGACGCGGAAGCTGCCGTCCTGCGGCACGCGGCGCTCGGCGATATCGAGTTCGGCCAGCACTTTCAGGCGCGAGATGATGTGCTCGGCCACTTCGATGCCGTTGACGGACGTGGCGTGATCGAGCACGCCGTCGACGCGGTATTTGACGGCCAGGCCGCCGGCCGTGCTTTCCAGGTGGATGTCCGAGGCGCCCGCCTTCAGGGCGTCATACAGGGTCGAGTTGACCAGCTTGACGGCGGGGCTGGCCGCTTCCGACACGCTGGCGAACGACAGCACGGCGGCCGTCTTGCCGTCACGCCGCGCATCGTTCGCCGCGCCGGGCAGCAGGCTGTCGACGGCGCGCGCCGATTCTTCCTGCTTCGACAGGTAGGCGCCGATGTCGGCCTGCAGCGCCAGGCGCACGTCCAACACGCCCTGCCCCGCGCGCGCGCCGAGCCAGGTTTGCAGGTCGAGGTCGAAGGGGTCGGCGATCACGCCCAGCAGCTGCCCGTCGGCGGCGCGCAGCAGCACGCTGTGGCGCGCCAGTGCCTGCGACAGGGGCAGCACATCGAAGGCGGGAGACAAGGCCAGCATGTCGGCCGTTTCCAGCACGTCCAGGCCGAACGGGCGCGCCAGTGCGCGCACCACGGCGCGCGCCTCGATGCCGCTCAGCTCCTGCAATTCCTCGACCAGGCTGCGCTTCGATTGCCGGCTCAGGATGCGCGCGCGCTGCAGCAGCGCGGGGTCGATGGCCGCGATGGCCGCGGTGGATTCGGCTGCGCTCTGCATCATGAAATATCGCCGGCAAGGTCAAAGATGGGCATGTACAGCAGGATCACGATGGCGCCCACGACCAGGCCGATGGCGGCCATCAGCAAGGGTTCGAAGGTGCGCGTAAACCGGTCGATCCAGCGGCTGATTTCGCCGTCATAAAAGGCGGCCGACTGCGTCAGCATGGGGCCCATGTCGCCCGTGCGCTCGCCCACGCGCAGCATGCGCAGGGAAATCGGCGTCGTCAATTGATGTTGCTCAAACGCGGACGACAGCGACTGGCCCGCCTCGATGGCGCCGCGCGCGCCTTGCAAGGAGGCCTGCATGCCCGGCGAGACCATCGCTTGCACGGTGGCAATCGCCTGCACGATGGTAATGCCCCCTTCGGCCAGCATGCCCAGGGTCAGGTACAGACGCGACAGTTCATAGATGCGCACGCGCTCGCCGATGCCGGGCAGTTTCGCCAGCAGGCGCGCCACGCCGCCATGGCGCAGCGCGCGCCGCACGGCAGTGAACACGCCGCTGCCGGTGATCAGCAGCCCGAGCAACAGCAGCACGCCATGCTGCGTGACGAATTGCCCCCAGCTGAGCATCACTTGCGACATCCACGGCAGATTGCGCCCGGCGCCCTGGTAGACCTCGGCGAAACGGGGCACCACATAGCTGATCAGAAAGGCGCTGACGCCGCCGCCCACGGCCAGCAAAATAGTCGGATAGATGGCGGCGCTGACGATTTTACTGCGCACCGTATCGATGCGCTGCTGGTAGTCGATGTAGCGCGACAGCGCGCGCGGCAAGTCGCTCGTGCCCTCGGCCGCCTTGACGATGCCGATATACAAGGGGGGAAACAGTTCGGCCTGCTCTGCCAGCACGGCGGAAAAGCGTTTGCCTTCGCGCAAGCCTTCCAGCAGACGCGTGAGCACGCTGCGCGTGGCCGGCGACGCTTCCTTTTCCAGCAAGGCTTCCAGCGCTTCGACGATGCCCAGGCCCGCTTGCAGCAGCGCCAGCAATTCCTGGCTGAACAGCAGCAGGGGCAAGGCCCGCGCGCGCTGGCGCCCGGCCGCGCTGAACGGCGTGGCGCGCACGGGGCGGATGGCGCTGACGAACAGGCCGCGCGCCTCGGCCTGGCGGCGCGCGTCCGCCTCGTCGCGGCCGTCGATCACGCACGTATGCAAGGTAGCTACGGCCTGGTCCGTGGAAAGCGCGCGTACTTCAAACTGCATGATGGCTTGTCCGTAGGAAAAAGAATGGCGCTGGCGTTATTGCGAGCTGATGTCGGCGTTTTCGCCGCTGCCGCCGGGCTGGCCATCCTTGCCCATCGAGACGATGTCGTACTCGCCCTTGCTGCCGGGCGCGCGGTATTGATACGCATGGCCCCAGGGGTCGAGCGGCACGGCTTTTTTCAGGTAAGGGCCATTCCAGCGCGTGCCGGCGGCGGGCGGCGCGGCCAGCAGCGCGGCCAGGCCTTCTTCCGTGGTCGGATAGCGGCCCACGTCGAGGCGGTAGGTGTCGAGCGATTTTTCAAACGCCTCGATCTGCGCCTTGGCCACCGTCACTTCGGATTTGCCCAGCTGGGCGAAATACTTGGGGCCGACATACGCGGCCAGCAAGCCGATGATCACGATGACCACCAGCAGTTCGAGCAAGGTAAAGCCGCGCGCATGGCGCGTTGCCGCAAGGTTCTGCCTGTGTGCTGCATGCATCCGGTAACTCCTTATTGCCTACCTTCAATACATTGCGTCGCTGTGCGCGGCGGATGACCACGCACGGGCGACACGCGCTTGCCTGATGCTTATCAGCCTACCATGCCGGTTATGGTTAATACAATCTTTTCTTTGCTCTGTGAACAACAAATTCCTGCGGAAACCATCCAGTGTGTACGAAAGGGCCACGGCGCCGCGCGCGCCTGACTGGCTAGTCAATTATTCAACTATTTTCAATGCGGAAACTATCTACTTTTGGTTGTCAAACCATAGTAAATGATGAATTTTATTCATTCATTATTTGTAACTTTCAAATTAAATTTGAAAGAATATCAAACAATGTAATTGCCTCTTTTGCTATAGTAAAAATCAATTTTCTACGCATGGGTCCGCGTTGATCCTATCCGGCCGCGCAGGAGAGAGCATCCAAGACAGCATCCAAGACGCAAAACATATTGCATCCGACATAATCACCAAGGGAAAATTCATGACTCGTATTGTGCATCCGAAGGCAACTGCCGCAGCAAGTCCTTTCTCGGCCAAGCAGTGGACCGGCGCCGCCATCCTGGCCCTGTCCGCCGCCTGGGCTCCCGCCGCCGTCGCGGACGTGATCAACTTCGATAATCTCGACAGCCAGTTCGTCGGCCACGGCGACTCGCTGGAATTCAAAAATTTCCTGCTGACGGGCCTCTCAAATGCCGACGGCGCCAGTAATGGCGACCTGGTCGGCGCAGTCTTCGACGGCACGGACCCGGCCGCCTGCGGCATGGCGTGCCCGACCAACAATACGAGCAATTACTATGCGGCCCTCAACGACGGCATCGTCTACCTGGACCCGCTGAAGACGGGCGGCAGCGTCAGCCTGCAAGGTTTCGATGCCAGCTTCATCGGCTATGCCCAGGGCGTCACCTATCCGGCCGTGGCCGGCCTGCTGCGCGTGCAAGGCTTCTATGCGGACGGCTCTTACATGTATGAAACGTACCAGCTGGGCGGCCCGCTCGGCGGCAACTTCCAGTTCCAGCGCTACAACACCAGCGCCAACTTCGGCAGCCAGCAGTTCGCGTCGCTGGCCTTCTTCGGTTTCACTTGCAACACAGCCGGCAGTTGCAACGCCTTCAACAGCAACAAGGGCCAGTTTGCGCTCGACAATATCGTCGCCTCGGTACCGGAGCCATCGACCTACGCGATGATGCTGCTGGGCCTGGCAGGCATCGGTTTCGCGGCGCGCCGCCGCCAGCAAGCCTGATTTATCCCTTTCGATTCCCGCTACCGTCACCAGGAAACCCGACATGACATTCCGTCCCGCCTTGCGTCCCATTTCGCTCGCCGTGCTGAGCCTGTTTGCCAGCCTCAGCTTCCAGGCCCACGCCGACGACCTGCGCCGCCCCTACATCGTGCAGTTGACCGACAAACCGATCGCCTCCTACACCGGCTCGGTGGAAGGCCTGAGCGCCACCCAGCCTGCCGCCGGCGGCCGCCTCGACCTGGCCAGCGCGCAAGTGCAGCTGTACGGCGACTACCTTGAGCAGAAACAGGCCCGGGTACAAGCCCTCGTCGCCGCCGCGCCCGTGCAATACCAGTACAAGATCGTCCTCAACGGTTTCTCCGCCCTGCTGACGGACGCCGAAGTGCGCCAGCTGCAAGCGAGCGGCGAGGTGGCCAGCATCGCCCCCGACGAGCCGCGCGCCCTGCAGACGAACTACACGCCCACCTTCCTGGGCCTGGACCAGCCGGGCGGCCTGTGGAGCCAGCTGGGCGGCAAGCAGCATGCGGGCGAAGACATCATCATCGGCATCGTCGATGGCGGCGTGTGGCCGGAAAACCTGTCGTATGCGGACAAGGTCGACGCCAACGGCGCACCGACCTTCGACCCGAACGCCACCCTGGCCTACGGCGCTCCGCCGGCCGCCTGGAAAGGCAGCTGCCAGACGGGCGAAGGCTTTACGCAAGACCATTGCAACAACAAGCTGCTCGGCGCGCAGTATTTCAACGCCGTGCGCCTGACCGAGACGGACAAAATCCAGCACTGGAGCGAATACACCTCGCCGCGCGATTCCATCGGCGACCCGAATGGCGAAGGCGGCCACGGCACGCATACCTCATCCACCGCGGGCGGCAATGCGGGCGTGCCCGTCACCGTCGGCGGTTCGCCGCTGGGCGCCATTTCCGGCGTGGCGCCGCGCGCCCGCCTGTCCGTCTACAAGGTGTGCTGGTCCTACAACCTGGCCACCCAGCCGACCGGCGCGAAAAACGGCTGCTACGGCGGCGACAGCGTGGCGGCGATCGAAAAAGCCGTGCAGGACGGCGTACACGTGATCAATTACTCGATCAGCGGCGGCGGCACCGTCAACGACCCGGTCGAGCAAGCGTTCCTGCACGCGTCGAACGCGGGCGTCTTCGTTGCCGCGTCCGCCGGCAATGCGGGGCCAGCCAATACCGTGGCCCACGTCAGCCCATGGATCACCACCGTGGCCGCTTCGACGCACAACCGCGCCAACCAGGCCAAAGTGACTCTCAGCAACGGCGCCAGCTACACGGGCGCCTCGCTCAACTACAACCCGCTGCCGGCCACCACCCTGATCCGCGCCCAGGATGCGGGCTTGCCCGGCGCCGATGCGCAAAAACTGGCGCTGTGCTACCGCGCCGGCGACAACGGCGGCGTGGCCCTGCTGGACCCGGCCAAGGTGGCCGGCAAGGTCGTCAGCTGCCTGCGCGGCACCACGGCGCGTACCGACAAGGGCGTCGCCGTGCTCGAAGCGGGCGGCGCCGGCATGGTGCTGGTCGACACGGGCATCGGTCTGGTATCCGACCCGCACGTGCTGCCGGCCGTGCACGTGAGCGCCGCCGATGGCGCGCTGATCAATGCCCAGGCGCAAACGGGCACGGCCACGGCCGCCATCTCGCGTTTCGTCACCAACGGCAACGGCCCCGCCGCCCCCGTGGTGGCCGACTTCTCGTCACGCGGCCCGAACCTGTACGACGCCAACCTGCTCAAGCCGGACGTCACGGCCCCTGGCGTGGACATCCTGGCCGGCGGCACGCCTGCCCTGTCGCGCGCCCAGCGCGACGCCGTGCAGGATGGCAGCCTGGTGCCGCCGCAAGCCTACATCTTCCTGCAAGGCACTTCGATGGCCAGCCCGCACGTGGCCGGCCTGGCCGCCCTGCTGCGCCAGCAGCATCCGGACTGGAGCCCGGCCGCCATCAAATCGGCCCTGATGACGACCGGCAGCACCACCCTGCCCGACGTTCAGGCGGGCGACGCGCGCGGCATCCTGCCTTGGGGCCAGGGCGCCGGCCACGTGACGCCGAACAAGGCCACCGATCCCGGCCTCGTGTATGACGCCAGCCTGGCCGACTACAAGAAATACATGTGCGGCGTCGGCATGACGGCCGAATGCGCGGGCGGCACCCTGGCCGGCTACAACCTGAACATGCCGTCCATCACCATCGGCAACGTGCTGGGCACGCAAACGGTGACGCGCCGCGTCACCAACGTGGGCAGCAGCAGCGCCACCTACACGGCCAGCGCCTCGGTCAGCGGCTACAGCGTGGCGGTTTCGCCTGCCACCCTGCTGCTCGCGCCCGGCGAAACCAAGTCCTTCACCGTGACCCTGACGCGCACCACGGCGCCGGACAATGCCTGGCAGTACGGCGCCCTCGTGTGGAGCGACGGCGTGCACACGGTGCGCAGCCCCGTCACGGCGCGCTCGGGCCGCGCGGTACAGTCGCCGGCATTGCTGCAGGCCGACAAGGTCAGCGGCCTGCGTTCGCTGACGCTGTCCACCGGCTTTGCCGGCAAGGTGGGCGCGGCGACGGGCGGCCTGAAGGAAGTGGCGCGCAGCGAGCAAACCATCAGCCAGGCCGCGCCGGGCAGCGTCGACACGCTGGAACAGATGGCTGCCGCGTGCAAAGCGGGCGGCAGCGGCGTGCGCGCGGTCAATGTCAGCATTCCCGCCAGCACCGTCGTGGCGCGCTTCGAAATTTTCGACCGCGACACCACGGAGGGCGCCGGCAATGACCTCGACCTGCTGCTGCTCAACAGTACCGGCGCAACCGTCGCCACCTCGGCCACGGCCGGTTCGAACGAGTCTATTACCTTGACCACCCCGGCGGCGGGCAGCTACAAGGTGTGCGTGATCGGCTACGAAGTGGCAAATGGCGTGTCGACCGGCTTCGGCCTGTCGTCGGCCGTCGTCACGACAGCCGACAAGGGCGGCAACCTGAAAGCCACCCTGCCCAGCAAGGTGTACGTGGGCGGCAGCGCCACGGCCGGCGTTAGCTGGTCGGGCCTGGAAACGGGCAAGCGCTACCTGGGCGGCGTAGTCTTCCTCGATGGCAACAACGCGGCCGCGTCCACCACCGTGCTGTCGGTGGAGACCAACAACCCGCTGCCGCTGGCCGTCCCCAGCCAGCGCAACGTGAAGGTGGATGCCAAGCTGTAACGGCATCGCTCCAGGCAGTAACACAACGCGCCCTGCGGGGCGCGTTTTTTTTGCGCGACGCGCGTACAATCGGCGCATGGGCGCCATGCGCCAAGGGAGCTTGCATGTCCGCATTTCGCATCAGCATCGCCATCCTGGCCGGCATGGCCAGCGTCCATGCGCTGCCTGTCGCGGCGCAGGCCGCCGCGGCGCGGCTATCGTATCTGGTGCAATTGCGCGCCCCGCCGCTGGCCTCGCAGGCGGATGGCGTACATGGGCTCGATACGAACAGCGACGCCGCGCGGCGCTACACGGCCCAGCTGGAAGCGCAGCAGCGCGCGGTGCTGGCGCTGGTACCGGACGCCCCGGTGCAATACCGCTACAAGGTGGCTTTCAACGGCTTTGCCGCCATGCTGACGGCGGACGAAGTGGCGCGCCTGCAAGCGAGCCCCGACGTGGCGCGGGTGTCGCCCGGCAGCATCGAACACACGCAGGATGGCGGCGGCAACGGCAAGAATACAATACAGGATCAGCGTTAATGGCTGAGCAGGCGCAGCGCGATGCCGCGCGAGACGGCTTGCGTGCGGTTGCTCACGCGCAATAATTTATAGATGCGCTGCAAATGGCTTTTCACGGTGGTGCCGCTGATGCCGAGGATTTGCCCCACCTCGTCATTGCTCTTCCCCTCGCGCACCCAATGCAGTACTTCCAGCTCGCGCGCACTGGCCGCGCGCGTGGCGCCCGGACCGGCCGGGGGCGCCCGCCGGCTGGCCGGCAGCGCCAGCCAGTGCAGGTGCAGGTAGGGCAGCAGCAATTCCAGCGCATACGCCTGGCGTGCCGCGTCCACGGTTCCCATGGCGAACAGGGCAAAAAAGCTGCCGCCCCCCTCGCCCACGCTGCCGTGCACCAGCACACCGTCGATGACGCCCGCCCTTTGTCCGCCCGCGCGCCAGGCCAGCGCCAGGCGCGCCAGCTGGCCCTGGCGCTCGCGCAACTGCGCGTGATCGGGCACGATGCTGTGCCAGGCTTCGCTGCGCAGCACGGCCCCGTCGGCGCCCAGCTGCGCGCAGATTAATAGGTCGTGCGGCAACAGCGTTTGCAGCGGCCCCTGGCTCCACAGAAAGAAATCGCCGGACTCGGCGATGCCATGCGCGCCGAGTATCGCGTGCAGCAGGTATTCCTGCTCCCGCCCCGTCAGCAGCATCATGCGCACACGGCGGCATCAAACGCCAGATAGCGGTAGCCGCTGCCGCGCACGGTTTCGATGCGGTGGCCGCAGCCGCCCGGCTGCAGCGCGTGGCGCAAGCGCCCCACGTGGGCATCGACCGTGCGTTCGTCAAGATACGCGGCATGGCCCCACACCTGGTCCAGCAGGTGCGCGCGGCTATGCACCCTGCCGGGATGGTCCATGAGGAAATGCAGCAGCTTGAATTCCACGCGGCCCAGGCTGACGGGCACGCTGCCGGCCGTCACGCGCTGGGTATGCGGGTCGAGCCGCAAGACGGTGGCGCCGGCCGTGTTTGCGCCTGGGCGCCAGGCCGATGGGGTGCGCCGGCGCAGCAGCGCGTGCACGCGGGCCAGCATTTCACGGGGACCGAAAGGCTTGCACAAATAGTCGTCGGCGCCGCTTTCCAGCGCCAGCACCTTGTCCTGTTCGCTGTCGCGCGCGCTGACCATGATGATGGGCAAGTCGCACAGCTGGCCATCCTGGCGCACCTGGCGCAGCAGCGCGATGCCGGACGCGTCCGGCAACTCCCATTCCAGCAGCAGCACATCGGGCGGGTCGACCGCCAGCAGCGCCTGCGCGCCGCGCGCGTCCGGGGCACAGCTGACCCGGTAGCCGGCACCTTCAAGGTTATGCAGCAACAAGGCTTGCATGGCGGGCGCGGGATCGAGCAGCAGAATATGACGGCGCATGATGCATCCTTCCGAAAAAGTTGGCGGCCCTCCATGAAAACTAGACGGCCCGACAAGTTTTTGACTATGCATCAAGCGTAAAACGGTGACCAATACAATTTAGTTTCCTGATTTATAGCTATTGCGACTAAATAGGCGAAGCACAGCGGCCCGCAGGCGCGCTGTGTTCCGACTGGAAAAACTAGGCGCGCGTGACAGGCTGGCGGCGGCGCAAGGCAAAACCGATCAGTGCCAGGCCGCCCGTCAGCATCATCCACTCCGACGCTTCCGGCACGGCCGAGATCGACGCGATGCTGGCATACGTGCTGCCGGCGATGCTGGCCGGAATGCCCCCATTGAGCGGCGTCAATTCGAATTGCACGAGGTTGCCGTTCGCATTGCCCAGGTAGGACGTGCCGGTGTAGTCGAGCAAGCCCACGCCAAACGTCGTGCCCGCGTTGCCGGCCGTGTTCAGGAAGTCGCCGCCGAAAACGACGTTGAAACCGAACTTGCCGCCCAGGGTCACGTTGTGAAACCAGTCGTTGTAGGCGCCGCCATTGCCAAAGGTCAAGGTGCCCGGCAAGCTGCCGCTGACGTTGCCTTCCTGCGATGCCAGCGCGCCGAACGCGCCCGAGAAATTGCTGAGGGTGGCCGTCGCGCCCGGCGCCGGGCTGTTGCCGGCGATAAAGGCGAAGTCGAGGAAACCGGCGCCCGAGAACTGGCTCGTGTCGATTTCCACGCGGTAGGCTAGCGGGTCCGCCAGCGCCAGGCTGCTGCTGCCAGCGAGCAAGGCGGCCAGCACGGCACGGCGCAGGGTGAGATTGAATTTTGCTGTCAACATGGTCGTATCCTTAGAAGTTGCCGGCAAAGATGCTGGCCGAGTAATTGATCGTCACTTTCGACGGATTGGTGAAACTGACGGCGAACGAGGCCGTCGCGCCCGGCGCCAGGCTGGCCGCGTTGACGGTGACATAGGCGGCGCCCGCATGGCTGCCCGTGGCATTGGCCAGGGTCACGCCGGCCGGCAAGCCGCCGAACACCACCTGGAACGGGCCGCTGATGGCCGCCGCGCCCGTGTTGGTGAACGAGAACGTGCCCGTGTACTTTTGCGTCGCGCGGTTGAACGTCAGTCCCGAGCTGGCTTGCGCCACGCCGGCCGTGATGTCGCGGTAGGCGGGCTGCAAGTCCAGGCTGATGACGACGGGGTCGTGGTCCGAGGCGCGGTAGGGCAAGGCGTTGTACAGGTCTTGCGGCTTGGCCGAGTCGATGTTGTAGTCGATCACTTCCGGCTCGTCCGCATTCACATGCCACTCGGCCACGCCGGCCACTTGCGGACTCAGCGAAGCGCTGGCCAGGGCATGGTCGAGGTAGCCGCTCTGGCCGCCGAATACGTACGAGTACGGCATGCCGGACGGCCGCACGAAACGCTCGAGTTCATTGACGAATCCGGCGCCCGTGATGACCTGGATCGGATCTTCCGCGCCATACGAATTCAAGTCGCCGATGACCAGCACGTCCGCGTCGCCGGCGGCGGCTGCCACCTGCGGCACGAAGCTGCCCACCAACCGCTGCGCTTGCTGCACGCGGGTGGCGTTCCAGCAGCTCTGGCTATCGTTCTGGTCCGCGTCCAGCCCGCCCGACGGGCAGCTGCCCTTCGATTTCAGGTGGTTGACGACCAGCGAGAATTTCTCGCCGTTGGCGGCCTTGAACGTTTGCGCCATCGGCGGACGGTTGTTGATGGCGTTGGCGTCCGACAGGGCGCCGCCCACCAGGCCCAGCTTGGCAGGCTTGTAGATCATGGCCACGCGGATGGCGTCCGTGCCCGTGGCGGCCGGCTTCGGCACCACGGCGTAGGTGACGCCGCCGATGGCAGCGTTCAGCTGCTCGACCAGGTAAGTGACGGCCGTTTCGCCATTGTTCTGGATTTCCATCAAGCCCACCACGTCCGCATCGATGGCTTTCAGTTCGGCCACGATCTTGTCGCGCTGGCGCACGAACTCGGCCAGGTTGTCGGCGCCGCGGCAGTTCGATTTGGTGGTCGATGCACCCACGGTGCAGCCCTGCCCCGTCTGGCCAAACACGTTATTGCCATTGGTAAAGGTCGTAAAGAAATTCAGCACATTGGCGCTGGCCACCTTGACGTTGCCTGATGGCAGTTCCGGGCTGCCCGTGCGCGGGTTGTCGCGCGAGAATTGCGGCGTCTGCGTGGGCTGCAATTTGTAGGCGGCGCCGCCACCGCCGATGGCACCGAAATCTACCACGCCCGTCAGGTCGGCCACCGTGTCGCCGCTGCGCACGGTGTTGTCCTGGCCGATATACGGTATCGTCGGCGGCGCCACGAAAATGCCATCATCGAGCACGATCAGGTTGTTCGCATTGGCGGCGATCAAGGCTTGCGCTTCGGCGGAGCCTGCCGGATAGCGGTTGGTCGGCACTTCGCGCCGTCCCGCCGACAGGGTCAGTTCGCCGCGCGCGCCCAGGTAGGCGTTTTGCGACACGGTCAACGGCTGCGTGAAACGTACCAGCATGCCTTCCACGGCAGCCAGGTTGTCGTTCGACAAGGTCACGTTGCTCGGCACGATGCTGTGGCCCGCGCTTTGCGTGAGGATGGCCGTCACGTCCTTCAATTCCGTGTAGGAATTTTTCGCACCCGACGGCGTGTATTCGAACACCGTGCCCGTCACGCGTACCTGCTCGCCCGGCTGCACGGTGGTAACGGCCGCGCCCGTGTACACGAAGATGCCGTCCGACGTAGACGGGTCGCCGTCGCCGGCCGCGTCCTGCATGAAGAAACCGGTACCTACTTTCAGGGTGACGACGCCCTCGGTCGTCTGCACGGAATTGGCGTAGGGGCTGGCCGCACCGCTGCCCTGGATTTGCGGGATCGTATGGCTGACGGCGGCCAGGCCTTGCACGGCGACGTCGATCTTGCAGCTGGCGCTTTGCTGCTGGTCGTTGCCGAACTGGACGATGACAGGATAATTGCCCACCGGCACGCCAGCGGCCACCAGCAGGCTCACGCTGGCGCTCTCGCCCGCCACGCCGGCCGCGCTGAAGTTGGCCAGGCTGATGCCGGCCACGGCCGGCGAGCTCAAGATAGCAGCATTCACCACGCCATCCACGTCGGACGCGCGCAGCACGGCGCTGCCGCCATTGCCCAGCGCCAGCGCCAGGCTGGCCGGGCAGCTGGTGATGATCTGGTGCACGACGGGGCCGCCGCAGACGTGGCGCTCGAAAGCCGTGTTGCGCGGCGTCACGCTGCCGGCGGCGAAGTCCGCGCTGTTATCGTCCGTGTCGCCGCAGCCGCCATTCGCGCGCGCGATCGACAGGGTATTCGATGGCGCGGGAGCGACGGCGCCCTCAAAACCGTTGGCCGTGCCGAAACCGACCAGGTCGACGACGGCGGCGCCCGTGGGGCTGGTGCCCGTCTGGGCCGTCTTGTTATTACTCAGCAACACCTTGCCCGCCGTACCGGACATGGCCAGGCTGCCCGAGGCATCCGGCGCGGGCAAGTCCTGCGTGCCGCCCGTCCCCTTGGCTTGCTGGACCAGCAAATACTGGCCCGGTTGCAAATCGATAGCCGGCAAGGCCGTCACGGCCCAGCTCGAACCGGCGGCGGACGCGTATTGCACGCTCCAGTTGCTCAGGTTCACGGGGCTGGCGCCGCGGTTGAACAGCTCGATGAAATCGTTGCGATACAGCGCGCCGTTGTTGCCGCCACCGCCATACACCTGGCTGATGACGATATCGGAAGCAGCCAGGGCCGGCACGGACAGGCTGGCCAGCAGGGTAGCCAGGACGGTCAGGCGCAGCGGCGTGCGCAAGGGGGAAAACGAGGTGTGCATGAGGATCCCGGTCGGTAAATAAGTGACGCCGGTCCCGCATGATGGGCCGGCGTGCCACAATTAACAAAAGTATTTCAGACTTGTTATTTGCATATTAAAGGCCGGGGATGACGACTTGATGACATTTGATTAAGCCGAATGGAGTAAGATGGCGTCCATTAAAGTGGCGACCAAGCAACAAATATAATTCTGCAGGACATCAGCTCAGCAGCCACAAGCAAAATATGATATATTTCCTACAAATAAGTTTAATTACTTGCAACGATTAAGTGTTGTCAGCCCATACTTCAGGTGCCAGCAATACAGTCGGAAACGTATCGGGCCCAATCCATGCCTGTTTTTCAGCTATGCACAGCAACGGCGATGTGCGGCATTGGCCCAACGAAGACAGCACACGCTGTCAGCAATAACTCCGCGAGATCAAACATGACCACACCGATCAGTTTCAAATTTTCACTCTTGCTCGTCACGCTGCTGTCCGTGACACACGCGACAGTTAACGCGCAAAACGCGCGCGCGCAACCAGCGGCGGAACAACAGAAACGGTGCGAGGCTGCCGGCGGCAATAGCGCCGGCGGCAAGGCGAACAAAAATGATGATATGGATAGCACATATAGTTCATGCCGTCTGATCGACGGCTATATCGGCATTGATGTCCGCAGCAACGACGGCGTCGGCGAGACAAAGCAATATGGCAGCGATGAAGCAGTCCCCGACCTGAGCAAACCAGCACAGTCCGGACGCACGCATTCGCTTGGCCTGCTCGACGATACCGGGTTGAGCGGCATGAATGGCGGTCAGGGTGGCAAAGGCTTAAAGAACAGCAACTCTGTCAGCAATATCGACCAGTTTACTTCCGTAGCGGCTGCGGACGAGTTTCCCAGCTGGGATGGCTACCACGCGCCAGGCCTCGTGCGTCAGAACATGCCGGAAGACGTTCCGCAATTGCTGAGCTCGGCCTCAAGCAGCGGTAACAGCTTCCCAGCGGGCAGCGGCGTGGGTGGCGGTGGCAGCGGCGGTGGTATCGATACGGGCCGCAATACAGTACCCGCACCATTGGTCCCCACCATTCCTGCCGTTCCTGAGCCACAAACATGGGCCATGCTGATGGCTGGGCTGGCCTTGCTGGGCTTTGCCGCACGCCGCAAGGCATAATAAAAAAGCTCGCAAGAGCCTCTTTCCTCTATCAGCACCATCTCATCGCCGGAAGGCGGCATACGGCGCCGCCAGTGGATCACCGATGAATAATCCCTGCGCCGGCCACGCCACGCTGCCCCAGTAAGCTTCCAACGCCGTCATACCTGTCAGATAGCGACGTAGCAGCACTGTCGGATTGGGAAATTTTTGCCAGTAATTGCATGGCTCGCTGACGGTACCGTAGCTGGCCGTCGCGCCCGCCTCCAGCCAGCGCTGGCTGCTCATTTGCGCCGTCCCCTGCAAATCGCCACCAAACGAAGTCAGGTGGTCTGCGAGGGCACCAGGCAGGAAGCGCAAGGTGTCGAGCTTGGCGACCTTGGCCATGCCCGTCTGATACACCATGATGTCCTGTGCGCCATCGAGTACATCGACCTTCAGGTTCTTGACGGTCAGCTTGCGCTGGCGCACGATCCCGGCAGGCGGGAAAAAAGCGGCACGGCTGTTGCGCGCATTTTCGCTGGTGGTCAGATAATACGCGCTGGCGGCGGGCACGGAAAAACCGCTGACCGTCCCGCGGTCCACCACGGCCTTGGCCTCTTCCACATAGTCGACGGGCAGCAGCATGGACAGGCGCATGCCCATCTGCGTGAATGGTTGCGGCACATTGCTGTTGAAATAAGTACTGGGCTTGCCGGCGTCACACGTCTTCGCGCATTGCGCCGCATCGTAGCCCAGGGTATAGGCGGAAGTGATGGAATTGCATTCGACCGCGTAGGGCGCGCTCCACACCATCAGCACGGCCTGGATATGGGGTGTCAATTGCGCGTCGATACGTTCCTTCAGCTGCGCAAACTGAGCCACGCTGAGCTTGCGCGGGCGGTTCGGGATATTCACGTGCACAACATTTGCAGGAGGAATGCCATGCGCCTGGCGATAATATTCGCCCACCGCGATGCTGTTCGGTTCCGCATCATTGATCACGACAGCCAATTGGAGCGCATTCAATCCTGGCGGCATGGATGGCGCATCGGCATGGGCAATGCCGGCAGCCAATGCCAGCAAAAGGAAGAGAGAGTTATGCAAGGTCAATTTCGTCATTGAAGAAAATCGAAGCAGCCATGCCGCAGCCACCCACTGTGCGTGACGATTATAGCCCCACGTCGGCCGGCGGCAAAAAAAAACGGAGGCCGCAGCCTCCGCTTCATGTACAGAATTTTTTATCTTCAGGCTTGCAGCTTGCGGCGGCGTGCCATGAAGCCGACGAAACCCAGGCCCGCCAGCAGCATGCCGTAGGTTTCCGGTTCCGGCACCGGCGTGACGGCCAGGATGCCGCTGTAGCTGCCGCCAGTTGGCGAGGCAACATAACCGTCAATTTGCAGGAAGTAATTGCCTGCAGCCAAAGGCGCGGAACCGGACTGCAGCGACCATGCCTGGTCTTGCGCCGTGAAATTGATCAAGTCTAGCGCGCCATGAAACAGAATGCCGCTGGCATTGCCCAGGCTGAAGCCGGTCAGCGTGAGGCCGGAGTTGGCGCTCGGCTTGAGCGAGGTCGCCAGTGCGCTCAGGTCGTTAAAACCCGTCACGCTGAACGTGAATTTGTCGCTGAAAAAGTTATTGCCCGCGCCGGCCAACTGGCCTGGGGCCAGCGAAAACGAGCCCAGCAACTCGCTGCTGGAATAATCGAGCAAATCTTGCGTCAGATCCACCGCCGCGTGGCTGATGTCAACCGGCGCCGCATGGGCTGCCAGGCTGCTGCCGGCAAACATGGCGGCCACGAACAGGGATTTCAGGAATTTTTTCATACTTTTCACCAAGATGACTGCAACTGGTTCATGCCAGTTGCGGGATGGAAACGCAAACGAGGATACCAATCAGGCAGAGCCGGCTCAGGCCGCCTTCTGACGACGGCGTGCCATGAAGCCCAGCAAGCCCAGGCCCGCCAGCAACATCGCATACGTACCAGGTTCCGGCACGGCCGATACCAGGCTGCCGTTCGCGCTGAAGGCCGCGCCCGTGTTCGACACCACGTTGCCGCTGACTTTCAGATAGTAGGACCCGGCAGCCAGATTGGCATACGACAGGCTCCATTTATCATCGATGCCGGTCAACAACTGATTGCCGCCCAGCAGTAAGGTATTGCCGACACTGCTGTACAAGCCGAAACCCGTCAGGTTCAAGCCATTCGTCGCGCTGCTGCTGCGCGAGTTCAGTACCACGCTCAGGTCGCTAGTCTTGCTCACGTTAAATGCGAACAGGTCATTGAAAAAATTGCTTTTTTGATTGTTTTTAAACTTGTCGCCAAAGGTCAGCGAACCGCCCGCAGCCAGATTGACGGCGCCAGGCGTGGAACTGATGTCGACGGGCGCGGCATAGGCTGCCTGCGCGAATAAAGCTGAACCGGCAAAAGCGAGCGCGGCCAGCACTGAATACGTATTTTTCTTCATGCGATTCCACTCAACGTGAATGCGGACGCGATAATGCGTCCGCATGAGTTATCTGATCAAACCAGGCAGAATCATAGCATAAAGTAATTCTATGTGTTAACTATTGTTCAATGAAAAGTTACTTTATAGCATCATTCTTAAAGCCAATAGTTTCACTGAGCTGATATCATGAAGCCGCACATCAGGCGCGCTGATAAACATCCTCCAGGCGCACGATGTCGTCTTCGCCCAAATAGCTGCCCGACTGCACTTCGATCAGGTGCAAGGGCAACTTGCCCGGGTTTTCCAGCCGGTGCGTCATGCCGATGGGAATATAGGTCGATTCATTTTCCGTCAGCAAGGTCACCTTCTCACCGCACGTGACGCTGGCCGTGCCGCTGACCACCACCCAATGCTCGGCCCGGTGATGATGCATCTGCAGCGACAGCTTGCCGCCCGGATTGACGGTGATGCGCTTGACCTGGAAGCGCTCGCCGATATCGATGCCTTCATAACTGCCCCACGGGCGGTACACCTTGCGGTGCTGCACGTGTTCACTGCGTCCCGCCTGCTTCAGGTGGTCGACCACCTGTTTCACGCGCTGCACCTGGTCCTTGTGCGCCACCAGGATGGCGTCGTCCGTTTCCACCACGATCAAGTCCTGCACACCCAGCACGGCCACCATGCGGCGCTCGGCGCGCACCAGGCAATTGCTCACGCCATCGAGATACACGTCGCCGCGCACGACGTTGCCGTTGGCATCGCCCTGCTGCACGTCCCACAAGGCCGACCAGGAACCGACGTCGCTCCAGCCGATGGCGGCCGGCAGCACCACCGCATGCGACGTATGCTCCATGACGGCATAGTCGATCGAATCGGACGGGCTGGCGGCGAAGGCCTTCTCTTCCAGGCGGCAGAAATCGAGGTCGCGGTAGCCGTCCCGCACGGCCGCTTCGCAGGCGGTCAGCATGGCTGGCTGGAATGCCGCCAGTTCGCCCAGATAGCGTTCGGCACGGAACATGAACATGCCGCTATTCCAGAAATAATTACCAGCGGCAAGGAATGACTGCGCCGTGGCCAGATCGGGCTTTTCCACAAAACGCTCGACCTGGCAACCCGCGGCACCAGGGCTCACGGGCGCGCCGCTGCGAATGTAGCCATAGCCCGTCTCCGGCGCCGTCGGCACAATGCCGAAGGTGGCCAGCGCGCCACCGGCCGCCAGCAGGGCCGCTTCGGCGATAGACTGGTGAAACGCAGCCACGTCGGTGATGACGTGGTCAGCCGGCAAGACCAGCATCAGCGCCTGCGGATCGATGGCCAGCAGGTATTGCGCCGCCACCGCCACTGCTGGCGCCGTGTTGCGCCCCACAGGTTCGAGCAAAATGCCCAGCGGCGACAGGCCGATCTCGCGCAACTGCTCGGCCACCATGAAACGGTGCTCATTGCCACACACCACCAGCGGCGGCATGACTTCGAACTCGGCCAGCGCACTGTCGCCGGCGCGGCGGTTAGGCAGGCTCTGCACGCGCAGCGCCGTTTCCTGCAACATGGTCTTGTCCGTTACCAGCGGCAACAATTGCTTGGGCAATACGGCGCGCGACAGAGGCCATAAACGGGTGCCCGAACCGCCGGACAGGATGACTGGGTAAATTTTCATGGTTTCACTTCGCAAACAGTTTATTGAGGAGCATGCACGCTCGACACTATGAGCGTTCAGGCGATCAGCACGCCGCGTGCGGCGCTTTTGTCCGGCGCTATCAGCGGCCGTCCTTGCTCAAGGTCACCGGAGCGGCGGGCACGGCAGCGGGAAACAGGCGCGCATACGCGGCCAGCAGCTTCGGCGCCTCATATTCCCATTCCAGCTCATTGATCACGCGATGACGGCCGAACGCGCCCATCTGCTCGCGGCGGGCAGGGTCGTCGAGCAACTCGACGATCTTGCGCGCCATGTCGACAGGATCATTCTTCAATGCATACAAGGATGCCTGCTGTGCGGAAACCTTACCCTCGACCAGATCAAACTGCACGATCGGCTTGCCCAAAGCCATGTATTCCATGATCTTGTTCATGGTCGACTTGTCGTTCATGTCGTTGGCCACGTCGGGATTGACGCAGACATCGGACGTATTGAGCATTTCCAGCAATTGCTGATCCGGTACGCGCCCCGTAAACGTCACGTAGTCGCCGATGCCCAGGTCGTGCGCCATCTGCTTCATCTGCTCGAGCGAGGTGCCGCCCCCGACCAGCCCGAACTGCACGTCCTCGCGCTTCAAGGTTTGCACGATGTATTGCGCCGCCTGCAGCAGGAGATCGATGCCTTCCTGCGCGCCCATCACGCCCACGTAGCCGACCAGGTAAGTGCGGCCCTTCTTGAGTTCCGGCACGGGCGGCAGCACGCGCAGACGGTCCAGCTTGGGTCCGCTGCGCACCACGTAGACATCCTCGGGCTTCATGCCGCCCCGCTCGATGGCGATCTTCTTGTACGACTCGTTGGTGGCGATCGACACGTCGGCGCTCTGGAACGACCAGCGCTCGAACAGCACCATCAGCTTGTAAAAGAAATCGCGGCGGCCGAACTTCGCTTCGTACAGTTCCGGATTGATGTCATGGTGGTCGAACAGGAAACGCTTGCCCATCGTCAGCTTGAAGAAGCCGCCGATGAGGAACAGCAAATCGGGCGGATTGCAGGCGTGAATCACATCGAATCCGCGCGCGAAATGCACTTTCCACGCCAGGCGGAAAGTATGGAACAGCGCCAGCGAATACTCGACCAGATAGCCCTTGGCCCCTTCCGCTTCCAGCGGCAGGTGGTAGCGGTAGATATGGATGCCGTCGATGGCTTCGTAGCGCGACTCGTAGCCCTTGCCCGTCGGGCAGATGATCGACACGTCATAGCCATTCGCATGCAGGGTGGTCGCTTCCTGCCACACGCGCCGGTCGAAGGGCGACGGCAGGTTTTCCACCAGGATCAGCACCCGCCTTGCTTGGGCAGCCACGGGCTTACCAGCAGATGCCGTCATATTGCTCTCCACTTTGATCCTTGCTGATGCGCACCAGATCGACGATGTGCTGGTGCGGCCGCAGGCTGGCGGGCACGGTCTTGAATTCGGCCGCGCCATTGCCGATGACGATGGTGTCGGCGAAATCGAGCACGTCCTGCATGCTCGTCACCATCAGCTTGGAAATGTGCGGGATGTGATTGAGGATGTAATCCTGGTTGGCGCCCGTCAGGGCGGCCAGGTTGACGTTCTTGTCGTACAGCTTCAGTTCGTAGCCCTTGCCCAGCAGATACTCGATCACGTCGACCAGCGGCGACTCGCGCAAGTCATCCGTGCCGGCCTTGAACGAGAAGCCCAGGATGCCCACCTTGCGCGCCCCCTTGTCGACGATCATCTTGATGCCCTTTTCCACTTGCCGCTGGTTCGACGGCAGGATGGAGTTAAGCAAGGGCAAATCGAGGTCCAGGCTGCGCGCCTTGTAGGTCAGCGCGCGCACGTCTTTCGGCAGGCAGGATCCGCCGAAGGCAAAGCCCGGCTTCATGTAGTACGGCGACAGGTTCAGCTTGGTATCCTGGCAGAAGATTTCCATCACCTTGTGGCCATCGATGCCGACGGCCTTGCAGATATTGCCGATTTCATTGGCGAACGCCACTTTGACGGCATGCCAGGTGTTGTCCGTGTACTTGACCATTTCGGCCGTCTCGACGTCCGTGCGCACCAGCGGCGCATCCATCTTTTCATACAGCTGCACCAGCAGCGCGCCCGCCTTTTCATCGGATTCGCCGATGACCGTCTTCGGTGGATGGTAGTAATCGTAGACGGCCGTGCCTTCGCGCAGGAATTCCGGGTTGTTGCACACGCCGAAATCGACGCCGGCCACCTTGCCCGATGCCGCTTCCAGAGTCGGAATGACGAGCGCCCGCATGGAACCCGGCAGCATGGTCGAGCGCGCCACGACGACGTGGAAGCTGTCCTTCTCGGCGATGGCGGCGCCGATTTCCTGGCATACCTTGCGCACGTGGCTCAAGTCCAGGTTGCCATTCAGTTGCGATGGCGTGCCCACACAGATGAGCGACATGTCGGAGCCGAAGACGGCGTCGCGCACGTCCGCCGTGGCGCGCAAATGGCCGCTTTTCACGGTGGCGGCGATCATCTCGCCGATGTCTTTTTCGATGATGGGCGTGGTGCCCTGGTTGATCAGATCGACCTTGGTCTTGTTCGGATCGACGCCGATCACTTCATGCCCATCGGTTGCCAGGCAACCGGCCGATACGGCACCCACATAACCCAAACCAAATATGCTAATTTTCATGTTTTCCTCGTATTTTCTGACAGATCAGGGGTAGCTAAACTCAAGCGTAACTCGGTGCGCAAGGCGGTCGTGCCTTGCACCTGTGCGCGCCAGACCAGGGTCGGCGCGGCTTGCTTTTCATCAAAATGATGCGATATCCATCCCAGCGGCGGATTGTCGCTGCCGTGCACCAGTTGCAGGGAGGCATCTGGCAACGATGGCAAATGCATTTCCAGCGAGAAGGCATCGCCGGCCACGCGCAGCACCTGGCCATCCAGCTGCACGCGGCAGCGGGGATCGACGTGCCAGAACAGCTCCACTGCATGCGCGCCCTCGCATTCGAGCACGTCGTCAACCACGATCAGTGCTGCGCCGGGCGCCACGCGCACGTCGCGCCGATGTAGCACAGCATCTTTCAAGCCCAGGTAGCCGTCATGGCTGGCGCTCCAGAATTGCCCCTCAACATCGTCACGCCAGGCCAGACATCGCGCGCGGGCCTTGCGCAGCCACAAGAAGTTGCCGCCCGACTCGGACTGGTCACGGCCATCGATGCGCACGGTGTTGTGCGCGCTGGTGCCGCGGAAATAATCGCGCCACCGCTTTTGCGTGTGGTACGCATAGGTGCCCGGGTCGACCAGCACCATCTGCCCCGCCACCGACAAGGTCAGCGCCAGCGCATCGGCGTGGCCGTGCGCGGCGATGCCCAGGTAACCCAGCGGACCTGCGTCGGCGGTCAAGCGCACTTCGGCCGGCGTATCGAAGCGCGCGCCCATTAGGTAATAACCGCCATCGGGGAAGGCACGCGGCAAGGTATCGGGCACAGCGTCCGGCAAGGCATCAAATGCCTGGCGCCCCGTCTCGCCCAGCAGCCAGGCGCTTTTCTCGTCGAAGATACGCGCCTTGGCCTTGAAGTCGGCGCGGCCAAACAGGGCCGCACCGCTGGCCAGCAGCGAGGTATAGGGATTCGCGCCGGGCGCCTTGTCCCAGTGCGCCAGCAATGCGTCATCGGCGTCGCCGATCATCGGCAGCTCGCCCGCCACGGTCGTCATGGCAGCGATAAAGACCAGTATGGCTTCCAGGCGCTGTAAAAAGGCAGCCGAGCGGGGCCGGCCGTTGGCCCGGCCTGCCAGGACGCACAGCAGCATTTCGTCGGCCACCGTGTGCTGGTAATAAATGGCTTGCTCGCGGTTCACACCGTCCGGACCGTTCTGTTTCAACGCTTCCGCTTCCAGCTCGCGCTCCGTCTGCGACAGCCAGCCTGCACTTTCCGGCCAGCACGGCCATGTGAGCGCGGCGATGTGCAAGCCCGTCAACTCGCCAAACAGGTGGTTGTTGGCCGACGAGTGGCGCGAAAAATGTCCGGCGATGAAATGGCAATGCTGGTAGATGCTGTCGAGCCAGCGCTGCAGGAACGCCTGCCCTTGCGCCCCCTCAAACAGGGGACTATTCATGCCGCCGAGCAAGTGCCACGCGTGCGACCAGCTGACCAGACGCAAGGCCAGTTCCAGCGCGCTGCTCCAGTTCGGCCCCAGCGGATACGGGCACTGCTGCCACCACGATTCCAGCAGCGCTTGCGCGCCGTGCGCATGGCGCAGCTCGCCGCCCAGCCGGTATGCCATCGCGAGGTCGGCCACGGCCAGGTGGCGGTTCGGTTCCCACAGGCATTTGATGTCGCCCACCACCGCTTCATCGCGGTAATTGAGCGTCTTGCCAAAGCCCAGCGGCACCACGGTGCCCGTCTTCGGATCGCGGTTCCATTGGGGCGGGAAACCCAAGTCCGCATCGCGCAGGGCGAAAACATCGAAGCGGCCCGCCAGGATGCGTTCGGCCGCCGCCAGGTGCGGCGCCGCGTCGACGGGTAGTCCCAGCCATGGCGCGCCGAAACGCTGGCGCGCGGCCTCTGGCGGCACCAGGGCCAGGCCATAGCCGCGTGCCTGCAGACGTTGCCTCACGGCATCGTGCACGCGGTGTGCCACCTCGGGCGCGCCCATGGCGCGCAGGCGGTTCAGTTTCCAGGACAGATTGCTCAGCATGCGCATGTCACAGATACTGGCGGTGCCAGATTTCCAGGGTGAGCAAGCTCCACAGCAGCTTCTCGTGGTTTTGCCGCCCGGCCACGTGCTCGGCCAGCACCTGCTGCAGGGCTTGCGCATGGTAGTAGTGACGCGTGCGCGAATCGGCGCCCGTCAAGTGTTCATACAGATAATCCTTCATGGGGCCGCGGAACCATTCGTTGACGGGCACGCGAAAGCCCACCTTCGGCCGTTCCAGGATGGCTTGCGGCAGCAGCTGTTTCATGGCTTCGCGCAAGATCCACTTGGTGGTACGGCCGCGCACGCGGTACTCGTCCGGCAGGCTCGACACATATGCGGCCAGTTCGTGGTCCATGAAAGGCATGCGCGCCTCGAGCGAGGCAGCCATGGTCATGCGGTCACCCCGCTCGAGCAGATTGTCGGGCAGCCAGCTCAGCTGATCGAAGCACAGGATGCGGCGCAAGGCGCTGTTGCCGGCGCTGCCGCAGCCCAGCGAAGGATCGCGCTGGCGCGCCGGCGCCGGCATGGCCACCAGACGCGCGCGCTCCTGGTCGGACATCATGCCGAACCAGCGCGGCATGCGCTCGTCGAACGCTTCCAGGCCCAGGTTCACGATGGCCGTCTTGGCGCGGCGGAAACGATACGGCAAGGCGCCGATGGCCGGTTCGATCAGGCCGCGGCGCAGCAGGCCCGGCAGCATCTGGTAGTTGCCCGCATAGCGCTCGTACACGTGCTTCGGGTAGCCGCCGAGGATTTCATCGGAGCCTTCGCCCGTCAAGACCATCTTCACGGTCTTGCGCGATTCTTTTGCCAGCAGATAAATGGGGATGTCGGAAGGCTCGGCCACCGGGGCGTCGCGGAAGCGCACAAGGTCGGGCAGCAGCGCGATGACCTGGTCAACCGATACTTCCAGTTCATGGTGATCGGTCTTGAACTGGCGGGCGATATCGGCCGCATATGCCAGTTCGCTGAAGCCGCCCTCCTTGAAGCCAACGGAGAAGGTCTTGACCGGCAATTCCGTATGGCGCGACATCAGCGCCACCACGGCCGACGAATCGATGCCGCCGGACAGGAAAGCGCCGAAAGGCACGTCGGAAATCATGCGGATGCGCACCGATTCATCGAGCTTGTCGAGGAAGGTGGCGACAGGGTCGGCGGGCAACGGGGCCGCCATGCGCGACCGGCTGTCGGCAGGCGTGAAATACACCTGTTCGCGCAGTGCGCCGTTTTCCCATGTCAGGGTGGAACCAGGCGCCAGTTTGCGAATACCCTGGAACAGGGTTGCCGGGCCCGGCACGTAGCGGTAGGCGAAATAATCCCAAATGGCGGACTCGTCAGCTTGCGCGGCGACACCAGGAACGGCCAGCAAGGCCTTTATTTCCGAGGCAAACAGCAGGCCGCCCGCGTGTTCGCACAGAAACAGCGGTTTCTTGCCGAACGGATCGCGCGCGATAAACAGACGGTCGTGGCGCGCATCCCATATGGCGAAGGCAAACATGCCGCGGAAATGCCGCACGCACTCTTCGCCCCACTGCACATACGCGTGCACGATGGTTTCCGTATCGGACGCGGTTTTGAAGATATGCCCCAAGGCAATTAACTCTTCCCGCAGTGACTGGAAATTGTAGATTTCGCCGTTAAAAATCACTTGCACCGAGCCGTCGGCATTGCCCAGCGGCTGGTGGCCGGTGGCCAGATCGATGATCGACAGGCGCCGGTGCACCAGGCCCACGCGATACTGCGCGTCGCTGCTGACGACATCGAGGATGCCGGTATCGTCAGGACCCCGATGGGCAATTGCCGCCCCCATCGCGGTCATGATGTCACGCTGTCCAGGAACAGATACGGGGAGAATGAAGCCAGCAATACCACACATGAATAACAGCCTCTTGAAAAGTAATCTTATCGACGCAGTGCGCCATAGGTATCGCGAAAATCCTGTGCCAGGCGCTCCAGCGAATACTGGCTTTCGATACGCAAGCGGCAGGCCTGGCCCATGCTTTGCAGCAAGGCACGGTCCCCATCGAGCCGTAAAATAGCCTGCGCCAGTGCCTGTGGATCGCGCAATGCCACGAAAAATCCGTGCACGCCATCCTGCATCACATCGGGAATGGCGCCCACCGGACACACCAGCGCCGGCGTACGGGCCGCCATACTCTCCAACAAGGCATAGGGCAGGCCCTCATGATGCGTTGGAAACCCAAATACATCCGCACATTTCCACAACTGGTCTTTCTCCTTGCCAAACACCGGCCCGAGGAAGCTCACGGCGTCCTGCAAGCCCAATTCGACGACTTTCGCCCGCAAGGAGACCTCGGCTGGGCCACTACCAGCGATCTTCAACGTCGCGGTGACGCCGGCAGAGCGAACCATAGCCAGAGCCGAAAGCAATTCGAATAGGCCCTTGCTTTCCGCCAGCCTTCCCACATAGACCAGCAGCAAGGGACGGACATGCATTCGTTTGTCCTGCGGATCATCGGCGATATCGATGGCATTCGGTATCACCGCCAACGGCAGTGCGTCATCAAAATGTTGATAGGCGCGCAATTCCGTTTGTGCCAGCAACACAACCTTGTCAACAGAACGCAGCACCTTGCGCAACAGGCCTGTAAGCAACGGCCGGTTGCCAAAAAAATTCTCTGGCAGCGCGCCGCCATGGACCTGATAGACGACTTGTTTGCCCATCAGTTTGGCGATAAATACATACACAATATCGCGCCAGTAACTCTTTTGCTCCATCGACGTGTTTACATGGACAATGTCGGGACGTTTCCGCAACAACGATACGGCAAATTGAAACGGGCTGATCATAAGACGCAGCAATTTTCCTGATGCGGACTCCCCGCGCCCTTCGCTGCCCACCTGGAAATGTACAAGATGAAAATCTCGCGACAAGCTGGAACGGTACATTTGATTCAGATGGGTACTGACCCCACTGACCGCATCAAGGGACGGTCCAAGCAACATCACAGTAATCATTTTCATATTATAAATTATTTTTTTGCAATCTAGTTAATCATGTAACCAGTGTGCGCGCGATATCACTTTGCGCAGCGAGAAAAACTGGCGCAAGCATAAAAAACCTGCTTTTCAGGCATGATTCTCAATCGCGTATGCCGGCGGCATGGAGAAAAGCCTCAAAGGATGCGAACTGCGCCTTGTGATTCGCCACATACCGCGGATAGGCCCGGTCCAGTTGGCGTTTCACCGGCACGCGGTCGTCCAGCTGGTCGCCATCCATGAACAACGGAAATTCTTCCCAGAAATCTTCCACCACAGGGCGCCGCCCCAGACGCTCCTGGATGCTGCGCGCATACTCAAAGGCTTCAGCCACACATTTGACTTTGCGCTTTTCATAATATTGCTCGACATTTCCGACAATCCGCGCCGGATTGCCCGCTACGATCGCGCCGGACGGTACGTCCCTGGTGACGACAGCGCCATAGCCGATCACGCAGTTATCGCCGATGGTCACACCCTTGAGTACAGTGCAGTTGCGGGCAAAATACACGTTTCGGCCGATCACCACCTTACCCGAAGAATTAACGAAGTCGCCATGCAAATCCAGGAACAGGTTGGTGACGAAATCATGCGTCAGAATCTCCGTGCCAGAATTGATCGTCGTTCCCGCGCCAATTTCCAGCAAGGTTGGGCGCGTGACATCGATACTGATGGTCTTCAAATTTCCCCAACGAATGTTTTCACCAAGCGCAACGCCGCGCCCGCGAAGCATCTGCTCAAAACGACGTACCCGCCGCGCAGCAAGAATTTTTTTTATGGAAGCAAGCATACCGATTATCCCAAGTCATTAATAACAGAACTATCCACAAGATGCGGGACAGTCGTGCAACTTACAAAATATAGCGCCAGCGTCGCGCCAACAGCACCAGCGGCAGGCTGGCAAGCAACGACAGGAACAGTCCTGCCAAGGTCAGGCTTCCCCAGTCTTGCCATCCCCAATAGACCCCCAAGGCCAGGCAAGCAGGATGAATAAAGTAGACTGCGGATGACATTCTGGAGGCCAGCATGCTGCCGTGCGGGGGGGCATGCAGTGCTGCCATGAAGCATGCTGGTGCTGCCAGGGCCAGCGCAAACACCATGTCGAAACCTTTCTTGGTCGCGCCTTGCAAGAGATAGTTCGCATGCGCCTCCAGCAGAACAAGAAGCAATGCTGCAGCGGCAACGCTCACCATCGCCGCCTGGCTTCGCGGACGCCAGGCATGTCTGGCGATCAAGAAGCCCGCACACAGGAAAGGGAAGCCAAAAAACAAAAAGTTACGGGACATCCAGTTCAGCGCCACGATATTTTGCAGCAGAGAGGATGAGAAATTGTGATAAACACGACAATATTGCAGACAGCCCCCCATCACAAACAAGATGGCGGCCATGGCAGCAAGACGGGCGCTTGCCTGCTTACGCAAGCAATATAGCAAGATACCGGCACAGATCAGGCCCGACATATACCAGAGGTGGTGATACCCCATCACCACCGTGGCAAACAGCATGGCCCAGGCAGTCATACCGGAGAGTGCCTGCGGATGCAGGTAGCATGGCAAATACAGCACCATCCAGAATGCGTAAATACCGGCAGATTTTTTCAACCAAGAAAGAAAAGTGGCTCTGCTCGTACATGCCTTGCTGAAATAATAGCCATTCATAATGAAAAAGACGGGTACCGCTATGCGGAAGAGGCCATTGACCGTCAAATAGGCGCCTTCGCCAACCGCCTCGCTTCCGGCATGCAAAGCCAGTACCATGACGGCCAGCACCATGCGAAATCCATCGAGCACCCCGTCACGCGGGGGGGCACTATTTGCTGGTGACAAAGTTCCCATCCATTGATCTCCTTTGCCTTCGGTACTTGGCAAAAGCCTAGGCGGCTGCGATATGGCGATACTGTTGAGCAACATGCTCAGCAATGATGGCATAGCTGCGCGCGCTGGCAATATACGCCGGCCCATGGCTGGCGCGCAAACGGGCGCGTTCCGGGTTGGCCAGCACCTCGTCCATGGCGCTGGCCATGGCGGCCGGCATGCTAACCGTCAGCCAGCCGGCCTGACTGGCCTCCAGCACCTGCACCTGGTCGGGGCTGTCATTGCCGACGGCGGGCATTGCCAGGGCCAGGTATTCCAGTAATTTGGTAGGAGAACTGACATCGTAGCGGACTCCGCGTGGAATATAGGACAGCGCCAGATCGGCGCCCAACAGCAATTCCCAGGCCTGCGCCGAAGGCAGCCACCCGGTAATGCGGACAGCGTCGGACAGGCCGGCACGCTCCGCGTACTGCAGCAAGTCCTGCTCGTCCTGTACATAGGGAGAACCACCGATCAATAACAGACAGGCACGCGGAACCGTTACGCGCAACAACTGGAGCGCCTCGATCAGGCGTTCGACATTACGCGATTTGTCCAGGGTCCCCAGATAGGCGAGCAGCGGTACGTCCTGCCAGCCTTCCGGACGCCTGCTCGATCGGGGGGCGCCTTCCATGAGTTCCATGTCCACGCCCATCGGCACGGCACTCAGGCGCTCGGCAGGAATTCCTTTTGCGATCATATAGTCACGCATGGCATCGCTTTGCACGAAAATGTGCTTGGCACCCGGCAAGACGAGCCGGTATAGAAGTTGCGCCTCCAACAATCCTTTGACCAGTACCAGCCGCTGACGCAGACTGGGCTGGCGAGCCAGCTGATGGCGCGCGTTTTCTATGCGGCCTTCGCACATCAGGTAGGATACCCAATAGGTAAATGGAATTTTCTTGAAGCGGGCAATACACATTGCAAGCAGGCCGATCGACACCATGTCACGTACCTGGATAATATGGCAGTCGCCACGCCGGGCTGACAGCAGACTACGAAGGCTCAGCTTGATGAACGACCATTCGCGCCGCAAGCGGCTGGAGTGATAAAGGGGACGCTGCGCCGAGGCAAAGTTCTGTTCCTGGAATGGCGCACTGTCCGCCGTCCCCACCAGATCACATACGACTTGATGGCGGGGCAAATATTTACCGAACAGGACAGCCACATCCGGACGAAAGGTCGGCAATGCCTCAGGCACGAGCTGTAGTATTTTGAGAAACATGTATGAAGAGTCGCAGAGGCAAGGTGAATCAATCGTCGAGGACGAAAAATATTATCATAAATGGCATAGAATTATTATAATTGTACCATCCATGCCTGCGAACAATGTCAGTTACACCATATCTTCGGCAGAATGACTCGTACTGCCAGAATAAAGTGTACAGGGCAACAGGCCATACATCCGATATTTCATTGCAATGTCACCAGCTATCCGGTTACGCTGCCGTCTGCCGTCTGCCGTCGCCACGCCGCCGTACATACACCGCCAACTTGAAAAGGCTGCGCTCCCCATGCTAAAAATATTTCGCCTGTCTGCCTGGCTACACCGCCATCGCATCCCGTTCCTGCCAAGAATTCTCTACGTGCTCAACCGCATGCTCTTTGCCGTGGTGTTGCCGCCAGGCGTAACAATGGGCAAGGACGTATTGCTGGCATATAGCGGGCTGGGTACCGTTGTGCATGCACGTGCCGTCATTGGCGACCGCGTCAAGATATCGCAGAACGTCACCATCGGTGGGCGCGCTGGATTGCTGAAGGTTCCGGTGATCGAAGATGATGTGGAAATTGGTGCGGGCGCCTGTGTCCTGGGGCCCATTACGATAGGCCGCAGCGCGAAGATAGGTGCCAATGCGGTAGTGCTGCATGACGTGCCAGCTGGTGCCACCGCGGTCGGCATCCCGGCGCGCCCCGTTTTTTAGAACCGCAAGCGAGCTTGCAACACTGCCGGCATGGCGCCGGCAGTGTCATCAAGTTTGCATCAAGGCAAGACGATAGACTGCGTGCCCACGGTGAGTTGTCGTCCTGTCGACGTTTGCGTCAGCTGCGATTTGATTCCCTTGCAACCCACATCGAGCACCACCAGAAACTCGCCTTTCAATGCCGCAGCCGGTTTGACGAAGGCCGCGTGGTCTTCTATCGTACCGACCTTCGGTGGCGGACTCAAACGCCTGGCCAGCGCCGTACCGTCAGTCGATAATGATTGCAGACACAGGCTGCGATCAACGTTGACGATCTTTGCCGCATTGGCAGTGGTAAAGGTAATGGGCGCGGCAGCATGCAGGTTCCATTCGAAAATACGCGGTGTCGCCGAAGCGAGCGTATCAAGCACAACTACCATATCCTGACCGCGCAAATACCAGACCTTGCGTAAAGCCGTCGTCAACAATCCGTTGTAAGCGGGCAAGGCATCGCCTTCGGCATAGTCCAGCGTCGGCGACGTGTGGAAGGCAGTAATGCGCCCCTTGCGATCCAGCAACTCCAGCGTGCCGGCGACTGGTTGGCCCAGCCCGCCATCGACCGTCACAGCATTGTGCGCCTTGGTGGTGCGATACCAGCTCATCGCTTGCGGCGATGCAAAATAATCCTGATAACCCGCCTCCGTCAGCAGTTTGCGGCCACCGCTGTTGATCACGATGCTATTTTGGTCACCATGACTATGGTTATAGGAGCCATACGGACTGGACTTGAAGAAAACGGAAGTGCGCGCCCGGTCGGCCATACTGCTATGCATGGCCACCCAGCCGATACTTGGAAACAGCATCGCATTCGGCGGCGGCGCCGGGGCGGTCACTGTTGCCACTGGCAGGGGATACGGCGCCTGCAGCAACGTAATCGGATTTTCCTCTCCCACCGTGTTGTTGACAAACCACGCCGCAGCGGGCGTTTTCTGGCGCGAGATGAACGCTTTCATCAATGCCTGATCAGGCACGCCTTCATGTACGTCGCCAAACACATGGCTAGGGGTGCCAGGCGGAGTGAATTGCATGAAGAAACTGGCAAAGCCCGCTGCCCATGGTTTTTCAAACAGGTTGATGCCGGTTGCCTGGGCCAGTGGCTGCCACACTTGCATCTGCATGTCGATCGTGTACTGCGCATACGCCGTGCCATTGGAATAGCCCCCTTCGGCGCCACTCCAGACATGGATCAAGTGCGCATATGAGCGCACTGCAAAATCGAGCCAGACCTTCGCTTCAGGTGATTCGCCCAGTGCCAGGACAGAAATCAGGCTTAGGTAGCCAAGTGCCTCGATACCGTGCGAGTCCAGCGGTGTCTGGTCAAGCCGGCCATTGCCCACCGCCAGATTATCGTAGATTGGGCGCGCACGCAGAATCGCCATGTCCATCCAGACCTTGCGCCGTGGGGTATCCAGCTCATTCCAGAGCAAGTCGGCCCCCTTGGCCAGCACCAGCGACATCATGCGCGCCACCTGGTCTTGCGCCGCAAAGCTGGTTGCGCCCTCGGGATCGAGCGAAGCGATCTGGTCGCCTCGCGCAATGGCTTCCTGCAGATACTTCTTGTCGAGGGTGAGTCGATACATGAGCGCCGCAGCTTCCATCTGCCGTATCACGCTCCCCATCGTATTCGACACCAGCACATATTGGGCGGAAATTGCCGCGGCGCCTGCCGTCGATGACAAGGGGGGGAAGTTCGCATTAGATACCGGCGCCAGTGAAATCATGCGCGTATTCACTTCGGTAGTGAGCTTGGCAAGGGCACCGCCGCGATCTGCGCGCATTGCAGCGGACCAGTTGCTTGCCAACTGGAAGTTGGTCGCCAGTTGCCGCGGACGTGGGTGAGCAAGTATCGCCGTACCAATATTATTATTCTCGGGCACGACAAATTGTTTGGATGTCGCATCAATCATGAAACCACGCCAATCCGACCATTCGATAACCGAACTCAGAGGGCGCACCCGCCACGCATACTGGCCAGCCTCAAGGGGCTGCGCTAGCAGGATGAAATTGCGGCTGACCGTATAGGAGGTAGTCGTCCCGCCCTTACGTTGGATTTCAACCACATATTGCGCCGGATAAGTCCGATGACGCGCCCATGTGATGGAAGGGGGATTTTGCGGCTGAGTCTGTAATTGATCTGGCGCAGGGCGTACGATGCCTGGCGTGGCCGACATGACCCAGTCTGCACGGCTGGGCAAACAAGTCACCAGCAGGCTGGCCAGCAACAAGCCCGAACTGGTCATTATTCTTGTAGGCATTTGATATCTCCTGATATAGAGGTGAAGGGCATGATAAGCGCCTCCCAGACTGCAGTCAGGCTTGCCGGTGTCAACTCACCAGTGAACATATCGGACTCAAGGGGGAACTTCTTCAATTAAAACAACGGCAACAGGGAAAAACGGCAGCGCCAGAAACACCTGATTAATGTTGCATTCAGCCGTCACTATACACCAAGGAATTGTAAATAACTGTCGCTTAGAGACAACCACCCCCACAAAAATCATATATGCGCAAAGCCGCTTAGAATGCGACTTAAGCAACCATTTACGAAAATGAAATGTGAAATATGGATAAATATAGCGCTTTAAGCATGACTAACCAACAAGCGAACGAATATCAAAATATTAATTCCAGTTTCCCGGAAAAGGATTGAAGGAAATCTGCCATTTACGGCGAATAGCAAATTTTGCCAAGGCACGGGATAGCAGCCGCTGCAGGCGCCCATCGGCCCAGGAACCATGTAATCCATAGTGATGTACGCCATAGGTTTCCGCCGTAACGTCCGCATACATGAATTGCCGGGGATTGCGCGCGATATCGGGATCATACGGATTAAACGGATAAAACGACTTGGGCGCCAGAATCCTGCTATGGTCCTCGCCTGCCAGGGCGACCGCGCGTTTGAGGATATGCGGTGAAGTGGCAAACATCTGGCGCCTGCTTAGCTCATCAGCAATAAGACTGCGCGCATGCTGCATCGTCAAATCACCAGCCTGACAGGCGATAAATGCGGTGGCGATAGAACGCTTGCTTTCGCGTGCCAGCAGGCAGTCCACGCCAATTAGTAACTCATCAATCGGACGGATCAATTCGAGATCGGTATCCAGATAAATGCCGCCATGCGCCACCAGTGCGTCAAAACGAACCCAATCGGCGACAAATGCCCATTTTTTTTGCCTGATCGCCGCGCGACAATAGGCATTATCCAAATTGGAATTACTCTCATTCCATAGCTTGATTTCATAATCGGGACAGTATTTTCTCCATGATGCCACGCACCGCTCGTGCAAGCCATTCATCTGTCCATCGCCAAACCAGCAATAATGTATTAGCTTAGGTATCATATTTATTGAGGCATCAAACGCCGTAGTAAGAATATTTTTAATATGGCCACAAGAGAAACATGCACGAGAAATGCGCTGACACTGCCAAGCAGGCCGTAGTGCGAAGTCAGCAGCCATAACATCATCAGGTAAAAGACATTCGACCCTATCGCGATAATAGTCGTCTGCCGCAACTTGCCAAGCGACCAATATAGGGCATGAGTCGTTACAAAGGTTCCCGCCAGCATGGCGCTGGCCAGCACCACGGCGAACTCCCATGGATAACTCTGCAGGCCAGAAAATATCAACGGCATCCATAATTTTTGGCTAGCAAAGCACAGCGCTCCGGCGACCAGCGAAACGCCTGAAAGCACGCGCAGCGTTTTCAGCCAGAGCGTAAAAGCACCGCGCACGTCGCCCGCGTTGACGCGTGAAGCAAATTCGGGAATGGAGGCTGAATAGAACGGGGCACTGGCCATATTCACCAGGGCATAAATCCGCTTCAGGATACTAAATACGCCGAGGTACTCTCCCGACAGCGAAAAACCCAGTATCACGCGGTCCAGCTGAGCCACAGGCAAGTCACAGATCGCCTGGAAAGTACTCCAGCGCCCAGCTCTGACTATGCGCCTCTGATCCACGGTGCTGGCCTCGAGGCTGCCATCGAGTCCCTTCCTGGCCAGGTGAATATATAAGAAGAGGCCCGCACAGCGCAGTGCTTCCGGCACAAAATAGGCCAGCACCAGCATAAATGCGCTTGGCGAAAAATGCGCTGCCAAAAATAGTGACAGCAGGCGTAACAGACTGCTCAGCAAACCAGCCAGCATCAACACCTGATATTTGTTAATCAGGCGAAAATAAGCAGTGGGGGTACCCACAATAGGAAAGATGGCCGCCAAGGCCAGCAATATCAGCTGAGACAAAGAAAAGGTACTTAGCTGGCTTAGCTGAAACAGCTTAAGTATCAGCATCACGGCCATGACCCCGCACACCGCGAGCAGCTCGAAACGCGCACTTTTCCAGACAGCCGCACTGAGTGCCTGCGGCAACAAGCGGCGGCCGGGCAACTCAATCAGCAATCCCTGCCAATACTGAAAATTGCACACGGTGAATACGGCCAGCGCAATTGACTGCACCAACACGAGGTGACCGAATGCGGCGATACCGATGATCTTCAGGCTGAGTGGAATGGCAAGTACGCTGACGCCTGCTGAAGCTATGTTCAGCAGAAACATCATCGAACTGTTTTTAAGCAAATTATTAAAACTGCTGCGCGAATGGCTCATCGTCCCGGCAGTGCCCCGGCACGCGCTGTGCGCGGCTTCTGAAGCGGCTGAACAGCTGCCGCATGCGCATGACGGTAACGGCAGAAATGCACAATGCAGCCCAGGCTGAAAAACATCAGCAATTGCAAGGTGGATTCATCAAGCAAGGCACGGTTGTAGATCACTGTCGTACTGAGCATGATCATTGTAACCGTACTGACATCCACTATCGCCAGCCGTTCCGGATCGGCCCCCGAGAATTTCACGTAACGCAGACCCGCCACGATACCCGTCAGCGGGATGGCAAGGAAGGCCAGCAAGCCGAGGACGCCGACATCCCATAGCAACGCGGAAATGGCCGTGGCGTTGATGGCCAGGCGACGATAACGCACCGCGACAATACCTTGTCCCGTACCTGCATTCGTCGCGCTTGCGCCCGGCCCGTAGCCGACCAGGCGCTCCACCAGGGTCGGCATGGGGTCGCGATACCAAAGATACATGGAGGCGCCGCGCCCCACCTCGCCGGTGGTGTAGTTGACGCTGCGCGGATCAAAGAAATATCCGCCCGTCCGGTCGAGCTTTTCTTCCACCGTCTTGCCGCCACCGATCACGTCGCCCCAGTACAGTGCCTTGTAGGCGCCATATGTGCCCCCCATAAACAGGCCAATAAACAGGCCAAAGGTAACAAAGGCAAAAATGTTTTTCAGCACGCGCTGGCGCAGGATCAAAAAGAGGGCCAAAGGCAGCCAGACAAAAACTGCTTTAACTTCACCCAGGATACTGATTGCCAGAACCACCGCCAGCATGCCAGCCGGCAGCAAAGGCCCGCTCAGGCCGCGCACCCAGCGCGCCACCACATACAGCAGGCCGCTCGTGCTGAACAAGACCAACGTAGCGCTCATGCCCAGTCCGAAAGAGCCAACGACCCCATCCCAACCCAGGCTGCTCATCATGAAGAAATGCTGGTAAATTACAATTGGCAATTGGATCACTGTGATGATGGCGATCAGTTTCCAAAGCGTCTGGAGTCGGTTCAACGGCCATTCAAACCAGTACAGCGCAAACAACACGCCGAACATGGGTACGCAAAAGCGAAAGGCGGAAATCATCTTGGGCAAACTCAGGTGCCCAATGGCCATGCCGAAGAAAAAGAAGGACAAGTAGAGGAATGAGGCAACGATGACGGCGCTGGCGCCGAAAGCGGGCTTCGGCGCCAGTTCGCGGCGTCCATTGAAGGAACTCAGCTCAAGAACGGCTCGGGCGAAAAACAGGGCGCCGAGGCCACTGCCTAGCCACGCCGCCAAACGCAGGTTGAACGCATACTGCGCCATGCCCTGCACCAGGAAAGTAAACACAAACAGGACCGGCAGCAAATTTTTCGTGTTGACCACCGCGACTACCGGCACGATCAGCATGATACCGGCAAGAATGAGGGTCAATTGATTCGAACCGAGCGCCACCACAGCACCGAGCAGCAGCGCCAGGAAAGCCACGCCTAGCGCAATCAATACGGTAGAGGCGCCCGGCATGCGCAAGCCCGCGTTTTTGCGGCGGGAGGAATTCGTTTGCGGCACACCTGCCGGGCTCAACTTAGCTCGAAAAAAACTCATCTTGATTCCAATTTGGGTGCAAGCTCGCACCACAATGATAGTTTGGGCTGCAAACCAGGCAACCTCGCCAGGCAAGCGTTAGCTGCCCTGGCCCGAGAAATGACGACGATGCGCCGGTGTCATGGAAGACAGCATCTGATTGACAAAATCCTGGGCTAAAGTAAAGCCATGCTCATTATCCTGCGTAATCGTCGATACGCGCATCAGAGTAGCGTCAGGAATGCGGCCATCCAGCGCATAGGCCAGCCTTGACCTTTTTCATCTGCCAGATGTCGTTAACAGCCTTCTCGCCAACCACGACCCAATAAATGATCGGCTCATTGCGATTATTTAAAGCCGCTACCAGACGCGAGGCTGGAATGCTGCCTGCTACCGTATCCAGTGGTTCATGCGTGGTGGGGCCGACCGCGAAGCCCTGACCACCATAACAGCCTTCGGGGAAGTGAATCGACAAATTGTCGCTCTGATCAGTTCCATAGGCAATCGATAGCATGATGCGTTCGCCTTCACGATTGACATAGGTACGCGTCAGGGTCTGGTTATAAATTTTGTTGATTTCCTCAAGCGCCGTTGGATTGACAACGGCGGAAATCTGCGCACGGTCTTCCTGCCAGTCGCCGAATGCAGCAGGAATCGCCGTTTCCAGCATAATTTTCGGCCGGCTGTCGGCGATGCGGATCGTGGGGGTAGCTCGCTGCCCGAGCCATAATGCGAACAACATGCACAAGCCCAGTATCACGCCGCTGATCCAGGCCTTGCTCACTTGTGTATGCGTATTCATGGCTGGCCTTCCTGGCTGCGTTTGCTATTGCCGCGTCGCACTATCCATTGCAGCAAGGTGTCTAGACTAATAATCAATATCAATGCGCTGATGAAGAGCACCATGCCGGCAAAACCATGCAGGAAACCTTGACCTGCGGCATCACCAAAATAATATGTAATGAGCGTGAGCGTCATGACGCGTATCACATTGGCGGTAAAGGAAATCGGAATGATCAGCGTCGCCAGGACGATATTACGGAACGGTGAAGTATGGCGCACCAGATTCAGGTAGAACAGGCCCAGTGCCTCAAGCGTCAACAATGTCTGCAAACCGGCACAGGCATCGGCAACCAGCAATTGATATTGTCCGATCTGCAGAATCACGCCACTGCGTGCAATGGGATAGCCGGCCCAGAACAACAGGTGTTCCGTGACATAGGAAACGGCGATTTTCATTGGCAGCGTCAATGCCGAGACGATAGCGCTAGGCAATGGGATCATGAAAAACATGAAGAAAAACGGGAACCACACGGCGCGCAGCGACGCCGCGCCAAACTTGAAGCAGACAATCGACATCGTAACGACGACAAAGGAGCCTATCTCAAACGCCAGGATCTGTTGCGAGACGCCGACGACATACAGCAGCAGGCCAAAGATGAACATGAACGAACCCAGCACAGGAGAGCCGCGGGGATCGGCACGTTCCAGAAGCTTGGCACGCTGGTGATACAGCAGCCACACGGACAGCGCCAAAATGATCGGCCCATGCGCCTGGTCTTCTGTCGCCCAAATGCCATGGAAAAGCGAGTAAAAAGATGGCAGGTACAGCGCCAGGAAGCCAATAATGATCGGCAACCATTCCAGAATGATCGCGCGCGACGGCAACTTGTCACGCACCGATGCAGGATGGCTAAGCGCACTCATCAAAAATCTACCAGCACGGAACCAACGACTTCGACGCCACTTTGTACCATTTGCTCCGTCATCGCATGGATATCATGCAATAGCGTGTAATTCTTGCGCGCCACCAGCAGCACGCCTCCAGCCCGGGTTGCCGTGATCAAGGCATCGGAACCAACGGAAAAAGCGGAGGTATCGTAAAGCACGACATCATAGCGGGACTCCAGCTGCGCATTGAGTCCGCTAAACGGCGAACGACTCAGCATCTCCTGCGGGTTTGGAGGAAGCGTGCCGGCTCCCAGTACGGACAGATCGACAAAAGAGTCGATTTTAGTAACGGCCCCCTGATCAGCGCGTCCGGCCAGCATGTCCGACAGCCCCTGCCGGCCTTTCAAATCAAAGATCTCATGCTGACGCGGCGTACGCAGGTTGGCATCCACCAGCAAGGTATGCTCCCCAAGCTGTGAAAATACCACGGCCAGGTTAGCGGCGAACAGGCTCGCACCTTCACCTGGGTTAACCGACATCACGACCAGCGCCTTATGGCCGCGCGCAAACCAGCGCAACATGAGTTGACTGCGCACAGCGCGCAACGTTTCCACTTGGGCACTGAATGGCTGATAGGCCGCCACCAGCTTGTCGGAAAAATCCCCCTGCCCCGCTTGCAGATAAGGGTAGTCAAACTGGCGCGCCAGAACTTGCTGAATATCGGCTTCCGTCACAAGCCCAAGGCGCTGCGCGGCTTCGCCAAAACGAATGCCCAGCTCTTTTTGCATGCGCAATACGCGCTCGGCATTTTCAGGCGAAATCTTGCCCGATTCAAGCAGCAAGCCGCCAATGCTCGAGTCGCCGCCACGCGGCAGGGTTGGGGTGGTCTGAACAGAATGTGGGACTGGATTCATGATGCTTTCCAAGAAAAATTAATTTGCGCGCAAAGAGCGCGGCAACAGCGACCAGAAACGATTCCCCCGTGTGCGGGCTGGCGCATTCCAGGCAATGCTGCCAAGCATGGGCAACTGCAAGGCATCGGAAAGATCATTTTCAGAACGCACGCGGCGATCCAGCATTTCAGCCAGCAAGGCCACACCGATACCGAACATTGTGCCAAGGAACAGGGCTAGTACCGTATTCAACAAGACCTTGGGGCCCGCCGGCTGGCTGGGTGGCACTGCCGGATTCAACAGCGAGATATCAGACTGCTCAGATTGCCCTTCCAGGCGCGTCTGGGACAAGCGCTGCGACGTCGCCTCGAAAGCACGCTGGGCACTTTCCACATCCTTTTGCAAAACGCCCATCTCGTCCCGGGTACGGTTCAATTCCAGCACTTTCGCCTTTTGCGCGGCAAGCGCGGCACGAATGGCACCTTCGCGCTGCGACATGATCTGCGCGTTATTGCCGACACTGTTTGACGTGACGCGCAAGCTTTCCTTCAGGTCGCTGCGTAATTTATCGACTTCAGCCTTTGCAGACTGATACTGCGGGTGATTGGTGCCCAGTCGCTGGCCAATCTCGGCAAGCTTGGATTCAGCGCTACCCAGCCCCACCTTCAGGCTTTGGATCAGCGGGTTGGCCGCCACGTCGGGCGATTCGGCAAAGGCACCGCCCTGTGCCATGCGCTGGCGCGACGTCGCTTCCATTGCCAACCCTTGTGCCGCGACCAACTGCGCCGACAGGTCGTTGAGGCGGTTCGACTCGACATCGAGACGGTTATCAAGGCTAACGATGCCATTTTTTTGTTGATACTCGGACAGACGGCTTTGCGCGCTCTCCAGGGCATCGCGCAACAGCTTCGTCTGTTCCGTGAAATACGTCGATGCCTTTCTCATGGGATCGACTTTAAGTTGAATACTGGTCTTTTGATATTCGTCAGCAAAGGCATTGGCTACAGCTGCAACAAATTGCGGATCGCTGCCCTTGAAACTGATGTCGACCACGCTACTTTCGTGCGACGGAACAATTTCCAGCTTGGCCAACAGTAACTCGGCAAGCCAGTCACGCACATTGCCTACGCCCTTCGAGGCCTCATTAAACTGCGCAATCACGGCTGGACTTTCCGCCAGGTGCAATTGATCGACTACACGCAGTGCAACATTCTTGCTGCTGATAATATCAATCTGCGTTGCCATGTAGCCGGGTAACAACTGTCCAGGCATCGCCATCCCGGTAACGGGATCAATACCTTTGTAGTTCATCAATACCGACGCCGATGCCTTGTATGTCTTGGGCAGCAGCGCGCTGACGATAACGGTCGCCCCCACCGTAATCAGCAAGGTAATGATCAATATCCATTTGCGCGCACGCAGGATCAGTAAAAATTGTGAAAAATTCATGGTACAGCTCTCATATCAGAGAAATCGATTCAGACAAATTATCCGGACGTGCGCGACGCAAATTAAAACAGGCTTTCCCTGACATAAACGACGTCGTCTGTTTGCAGAAGATCATCGTGCTTCGCTTCAATCGTTTCCAATTTACCTGCGCCATCGCGACGCTTGATGCGCATGCTGCGCTCCGTGCCACGCTGCGTCAGGCCGCCACCGACAGACAGCGCCTGCAGGACGGTCATTCCCCGTTCGAGGCGGAAGGTCCCAGGTCGCTGTACCTCTCCATAGATATAGAAACGCGGCGTGCGTTCCACGTAAATCACGTCATTGCCAGTCAGATCAACGTCACGGTCCAGTGAACCGGCGCGCACCATTTCGATAATGTCGATCACTTCCTTGCTGGTCTTGCCATCGCGCTTACGGATCAGATTGATGGTATCGCCCGCTTCGGCTGTAAAGCCGCCCGCCATTGCCAGCACATCCATCAGGCTGCGCTTGCCTTCGAGCGGATAGCGTCCAGGGCGATTCACCTGTCCCAGCACGGATACCTGCTGGCTCTGCAACGACGTTACGATGATATTGACCTGTGCCTTGCGCAGAAAACCGCCACCTTCGAGAAGGTTGCCAATTTTCTTTTCTGCAGCGGCAACGGAAAGCCCCCCGATGGGTACGGCGCCAACCAGAGGAAACGTGATCTCACCCGCTTCGCTGACGCGGGTTTCCAGACCAAGGTCCGGGCTACCGTACACGGAGATTTTCAGCACATCGCCTGCACCGAGCAAAACATCGGCGGCACCGGCCACACCAGCGGTCAGCGCAAAAAAGGCTGCCATTATCCACATTGCAAGTCGTTTCATGATTTGCCTGCTTCCATAAAAATTTGCGTTCATCTTATACCTGGCATCACTTCAGCCCGGCTGCTCCACGTTCATTCACGTCGTTCGACACTGCGGCCGGCCCGGCAGGCGCTGACGCCGGCGTCGCCGGCGTAACTGTCGAGGCCGCGTCCTTGCCCGCCGCAGGCTGGTTCAAATATTCGATCTTTGCCGTTGCGCGCAAACGCTTGAGCTCAGCATCGGCCACATCCTTGGTTTTCTTATTAGTAAGAAACTGTTCGATTTGCGGCGCCGCCTGGGCCAAGGTCACAGGACTATCCTTGATATCGGCCAGCGAAATCAGCAAGGTACGGTCACCTTCGCGAATAATGAATAACTGCCCTTTCGGCATGGCCAGCAACTTCCCGCTCAGCTCTGGCGCCAAGTCGGCGCTCGAACGGGATAGTTGCGTACGACCATACTTCACCTGATGCGTATCGAGCCAGGCTGCCACCTCATCGAGCGACTTGGCCGCGTCCATTGCGGCCTTCAGCGCATCATTCATATCGGCGCTGGCAATAATCAACTCGCGCATATCGAACTGCTTGCGCTGGGTGAAATATTGCGGATTCTTTTCAAAATACGCTTCCACCTCGGCCTTGCCCGGACGGGGCAGCGATCCGATCTTTTTCTGCATATAGGCCTGCGCAATGATCAAGGACTTCGCGCGCTCGACCGCCTGCACGACCTTGGGATCGCGGTCCATTTTCTCCTTGACCGCTTCATTCAACAGCAGTTGGCGATCAATCAACGATTCCAGCAGTTGTTTGCTCGCAGCATCTTGCTGCGCAGCCTGTACATTGGCACGCTGCATCTCTTCATTGAGCTGAAGAACAGTAATTTCCTCGCCATTCACACTTGCCAGTGCCTGCCCGGCCTTCTTTTCCTTGTTGCCACACGCGGCCATACCTACAGCGGTCAGCAAGACCAAGGCCGAACACAGCATACGAGAGTTCAGTCCCGGCACGTGCACACTCCAACGTTGTTTATGCAAGAGGTTCAAAATTACTCCTTTAGTTCAGAAAAGAAATCGCTCACGACAATTTAATGACAAAAAATATAACTATACTATCAAAAAATATTGCCAAAATAGCAGATTTCTCATGGAATTATGGGACTAGACCACACAATTGTCAATATTATAAATATGATACACAATGTACAAGAGCAGCCGGAAACTATTTGCTTAAAAATCCATTAAGCAGATTTAAAAACAACTGTTTCCAAGAAAACTTACAGCCAGACGCCTGTCATTCTTTATCTGCTCAGGCTTAAAAATAGCATTTCTTGTACTTGGTACGAATTTAGTTTTCCTGTAAGAACGCTGTAGCGACGCGTTCCCGGGCAGGATCGGCGAGGATGGGGCCGTAGTCTGAAGCGCAGCATGGACAAACACCGGTGCGTGAGATGGCGAAGCCGTGCGAACCAAGCCGGCGGCCGGTAAGGCAACCGAAGCAATACGCGTCGCCACCTGCCGCTACATGATGCTGTCGCGCCTTCTGCTATTGTTCTTTGCATTACGCCCGATTCGCCGGTACAGACCATGGGTCCGTACTTCGAATGCTTGCTTCATTTTAACGCGTATTGATCTGACGCAAAACAAATTCCATGCAGTGTTGCTCGGTCACTTCACTCAATGGGCATTGTCCCGTTTAAGCACAACCTTCACCGTGCGCATGATAATCCACAGATCCAGCCAGAGTGACCAGTTGCGCAGGTAGTCGAGGTCAAAATGAATGCGCGCTTCCATCTTGTCCAGGGTTTCTGTCTCGCCGCGCAAACCATTTACCTGCGCCCATCCCGTGATGCCGGGCTTGACCTTGTGACGCAGCATGTAGCCTTTGATCAACTTACGATACTGCTCATTGTGCGCCACAGCATGGGGACGCGGCCCGACTATGCTCATGCGGCCCTGTAGCACATTGATAAATTGCGGCAATTCATCGAGTGAACTGCGGCGCAGGAAACCGCCGATGCGCGTGACGCGCTGGTCGTTTTTCGTGGCCTGCACCACCTTGTCGCCATCCTCGCTGACCGTCATCGAGCGGAATTTATACACAATAATTTCCTCGCCATACAAGCCGTAGCGGCGCTGGCGGAAAATCACGGGACCTTTCGAGGTCATCTTCACGGCGATGGCGATGACGAGCATCACTGGCAACAACATGATCTGGATCAGCAGGCCCAGCACGATGTCGCTGCCACGTTTGACCATGCTGTTAAAGCCCGTGAACGGCGACTCGCGGATGGCGATCACCGGCATGCCGCCTACGTTGTCGAAACGCGCCTGCATCAGATCGAAGATATAGATATCCGGCAGGAAATACACGGATGCCGTCGTATCCTGCAATTCATCGAGCATCTTGCGGATGCGCGGCTGGGCTGAAATCGGCTGGCTGATGAATATCATCTTGATATTGTGTTCGCGCACATAGGCGGCAATATCGGCCATCTTCCCCAGCATGGGTTCACGCATTTTCTCCGGCCAGCGGTCATCGGTACGGTCGTCGAAGAACCCCCGCACGTTCATGAACAGGTTCGGATTGCGCTCTACGGTCGTGGCAAACTTCAGGCTGGCGTCATTGGCCCCGATGATGACGACCGAGCGCACTTCGCTGTCGCGGCCGGGATCGGCCACCATGCGCCGTGCGGCAAGATGACTGAGCAGCAATATGAATGGCGTCAGCAGAAACCAGGCCAGTACCAGCTCGCGGTCGAAATGGAACGCCAGCCCCGTCGCCGAGCCAAGAAAGATCAGAATCAGGGCGGTAATGGTCCAGCTGACAAAGATATCGCGCGCGTAGGCGAGCATGCGGCCACTGCGCCACGTACGGTACGGATCAACATATTGAAACACCGACGATGAAATAAAAAACGCCAGTATCATCAGTACCAGCGAATAACCGGTAAAGGGCGAGCCCGACAAGGCGGACAACAAATACAGCGTGCCCATGATGATCAAAGGATCGAGGATGCGCTGGAAAAACGAAATCAGGGGTATATCATTGACCGTCATAATACTCATCAGAACTGAATGCTGGCGTTAATGGAAGCGCCTTTGGCACGGTAACTACCTGTGTTGATAATGGGAGCGCCTCTGCGCGTATCGCGGAATGCGCTGACGCCCAATTGAATATTTGGCCGCGGCACATACGTCAGACCGATGCTGGCCGTTTTCGTGGTGTCGTCGACATTGACGGGCAGCACCAAGCCGCTCGCCGCGGAAAAATCGCGTTTCTCGCGCCGCAGTTGCGCATCCATGCGCACTTTGGCCGAGATATCCCAGGCAGCAGCGAGGCTGGCGCCATTGTTCAAGCTACTGGTAATCAGGGAATTTTCCACTGCTGCAAATTCATGCCACAGGCTACCCGTAAAACGCACCTTGCCAAGCGGGGCCCAGTTCACAGTGATGCGCCCATTGGCGCCGCTGGAATCACGCCCGGAAAATAGCTCGTTCTTGCGTTTCACCCAGCCGCCAAGCAACTGCATTTGCGTCACGCCGCTGAGATTCCAATAAATATTCGCCTTCACTTCGTCCTGCTCATACCCCTGCTCGATACCGAACGCGGCCAGGTTTGCCCGGTTCGGAAAGCTCCCTTTCAAATGGCGCAGCTGTATGCCGATCCGGCTTCCGCTGGCAGGCAAATAATCGAAGCCCAGTTCAATGGCATCTTCTTGCCTATTGGAAAATCTTTGCGCAATCGAATCATAACTATATCGATCGCGTGAGAATCCCCCCCGCACGCGCCAGCTGGGGTGAAAGCGCCAGCCGCCATTCGCATACTCGCGGCGTATCGTGCGCAGGTTACGTTCCGAGCTTCGCAAATCGCTGAACGGCGTCAGTGTCTGTGCATAGCTGGCGCCCAGGTGGCCTTCGAGGTGATTCGCAATATGCCACTCGAGATCAGCCAGATAGTCTTTGCCCGTGTAATCGAGCTGGTCAAAATGATCAAAGTAGACGCGTGACCACTTTACCTGCCCCGTCAGCAACTGCCGGCCGATGGGACGATTGATCCGGAATCCCGCTTGCACCTGGCGCGAGGTGTCGGAACGCTGCCCATCAAAACCGGGCACATTGTCATCGATGCGGAACAAATTATCGTCATACGAGTACGACGTCGCAATAAAAGGCGAAATCGTATCGCTGATGGCGGCGCCAGCCGGCAAACTGCATGCCGCGCCACCGGCTGCCAACAGCGTAGCGGGCAATATGCGGGCCAGAACCGAGGCCAAACGGTTGCGCTGCAATCCGGATTGCCCGATATGGGCCTGGCAATGATACGGTGAAGTCAACATGGGCATTGTCTTTGAAAGAGCAAACAGTTGGTTGGCAATATTACCAGTAAGTCCAGTGGCCGCCAGAAATAATCCAGAGGCCCAACACGCCGTTCGTCACACCATGGGCGAGGATGGGCGACCACAGGTTCTGGCTGCGCATGTACAGCAAACTGTAGGCGGCGCCGGCAACGATACCGGCCAGCCACAAATTGTGTTCGAAGCCAAACAGTACCACGCTGACAACAAAAGCCTTGGCACTGGCCAGGCGTGGCTGAAATTTCAGGAAATCAGGGGCATCGATCCAACGCAGCAGGAAAGAGCGCCAGAACAGCTCTTCCATCACTGGCACCACGAGAGCCGCGCCGGCGATGCGCAGCACCACCAGACTCCATTCGACCTGGCCATCATTGCGCGGGTCGAATCCGTCCGCATTGCCGATCGTCATCCAGCCTGCATCGAGGTTGATCCACAGCAGAAAAACAACAATGCCGGTGGCCAGCGCCGCGGCCAGCGCACGCGCGCCCAATGGCACCCAGGCCAGTTCCGTGTAGCTGCGGCGCCAGTACAGCAACATACCCAGCACGACGCCGATCTTGACGGCGTACAGCCAGCGCAAGTCCTGCGCGGCGAAGCCCGCCCGGCCCAGCATGTCTGCGATAAAGATAAAGGAGAGATAGGCCAAGAATGGCGCTACCCGGGGCAAGGCGGCGCGGTCAAACATACTGATGCGCACCGGAGATGAAACCACGCGCCGGACGCGGTGGTCCGGAGCGCGTGTTTTTGATAACAAACATGCATCCCCCGATGTAAAAAATATAATTATATAATTATATCAAGCAGAACCGTTGCCGTGGCAAATAATCCTAACTTAATTACAACAGGAGAGGCAGAAAACAATCAACCGTTGGCGCGCGCCTCGATCTGCTCCCACTTTTCCAGCGCTTCCAGCAGTTCGCCTTCGATCTCGGCCACGCGCGCATTCAGGCGCTTGCCTTCGGCCGGCGTCTTCTTGTAGAAGTCCGGATGCGACAGTTCGGCGGCCAGCACCGATTGCTCGTCTTCCAGCTTGGCGATCAATTTCGGCAACTCTTCCAGCTCGCGCTGCTCCTTGTAGCTGAGCTTTTTCTGCTTGGCAACGGGTGCGGCGGCCTCGACCTTCACGGCCGGCTTGTTGGCCGGCGCCGTGGCGATCGGCAAGGTGCGCACGCGCTCCCAGTCCGTGTAGCCGCCGACGAATTCGCGCCACTTGCCCTCGCCTTCGGCGACGATCACTTGCGTGACGACGTTGTCGAGGAAGGTACGGTCATGGCTGACGAGGAAGACGGTGCCGGTGTATTCTTCCAGCAACTCTTCCAGCAATTCCAGGGTATCAATATCCAAGTCATTGGTCGGCTCATCGAGCACCAGCACGTTGGCCGGCTTGGCGAACAGACGCGCCAGCAGCAAACGGTTGCGCTCGCCACCGGACAGGGACTTGACGGGCGAACGCGCACGTTCCGGCGCGAACAGGAAATCGTTCAAATACGTCATCACATGGCGACGCTGGCCATTGATCTCGACCCAGTCGCTGCCTGGCGCGATGGTTTCCATCAGATTCGCCTCTTCGTTCAGCTGCGTGCGCATCTGGTCGAAATACGCGACCTGCAGCTTGGTGCCCAGGCGGATGGTGCCCGTGTCCGACTGCTCTTCACCCAGAATCATTTTCAGCAAGGTGGTCTTGCCGGCGCCGTTGGCGCCGATCAGGCCAACCTTGTCGCCGCGCAAGATGGTGGCGCTGAAATCCTTGACGATGACCTTGTCGCCGTAGATCTTCGAAACGTTTTCCAGGTCCGCCACGATCTTGCCTGAGCGTTCGCCGGCCGACACGTCCAGTTTCACTTGGCCCTGCTGTTCGCGGCGCGCATTGCGCGTCAGGCGCAGCGCTTCCAGGCGGCGCACGCGGCCTTCGTCGCGCACGCGGCGCGCCTTGACGCCCTTGCGTATCCACACCTCTTCCTGCGCCAGGAACTTGTCGAACTTGGCGTTTTCCACTTCCTCGATTTCCAGCTGCTCCGCCTTGCGTGTCTGGTAAGCCGTGAAGTTGCCCGGGTACGACAGCAAACGGCCGCGGTCGAGTTCGATGATGCGCGTGGCAACGTTGTCGAGGAAGGAGCGGTCATGGGTGATGAACAGCACGCTGCCCTTGAAGTCGCGCAGCAAACCTTCCAGCCACAGGATGGAGCTGAAGTCCAGATGGTTGGTCGGCTCATCGAGCAGCAGCACATCGGGCGCCGACACCAGCGCGCGCGCCAGCGCCACGCGCTTCTGCATGCCGCCAGACAGGGTTTTCATCAGCATGTCGCCCGTCAGGTTCAAGCGGTCGAGCACGGTTTCCACCTTGTTCGGCAAGCTCCACGCATCGGCCGCATCGAGTTTGACCTGGATGTCGTGCATGCGTTCCATCAGTTCGTCGTCATTGCCCTGGCCAAACTGGCCCGTCAGCGCATCGTATTCCTTCAACCAGGCCTGCGACTCGCCCATGCCGGACGCGACGGCGTCGAACACGGACATGTCCGGATCGAATTGCGGTTCCTGCTCCACATAGGCGATCTTGATGCCCTGCTGCATGACCAGCAAGCCATCATCGAGCTTGAACTTGCCCGAAATGACCTTCAACAGCGACGATTTCCCCGTGCCGTTGCGGCCGATCAAGCCGACCCGTTCCGAGGTTTCCAGTGAAAATTCCGCGTGATCGAGCAGCGCGACGTGACCGAACGCAAGTTGCGCCGATGAAAGAGAAATGACAGCCATAATGAGTAAAGGTGTACGGGCGCCGCCTCGCGCGCACCGCGTGGTACGCCAAACAGCTGCCGATTGGATGAATGAAGCACGCATTGTACCGACAACTCGGCACAACCAGTACATTGCGGCCAGCATGAACTCAGGCCACCGGCGCGCGTTGCGTGGATGTGGTGTCGCCAGCAGGAATCGAACCTGCATTTAAGTCTTAGGAGGACCTTGTACTATCCATTGTACGATGGCGACACGCGCAGCGGCATTATACAGGCTGGCGCCCGCCATGGACAGCGTGGCAAGCGGACGGCATTTTTGACTGCGACGCGTCAGGCCAGCGCGCGCTTGCGGCGGCGAACCACGCCCAGCACGCCCAATCCCGCCAGCAGCAGCGCATAGGTGACTGGCTCGGGAATGGCGCTGATGCTGAATACCTGGATGGCGCCATAAGTGATGTCAGCCCCCTTCCAGACGGAGCCATCCAGAAGGCTATAGCCCATCGTCGGCTGACCGTAGTGGTTATAGGTATACAAGTAGGACGAGCCGCCATTGGTCAGATTCTCGGGAACGTAGAGGTCATGGCCGACGCCGAAGGTAGGACCGGCCTTGGCACCGTTGAAGGTCTGATCCTTGCCCAAGCCATCTCCGCTGAAATACTGCTTCAACTGCGGCAGCATGAAGCCCGCTGTCAGATTGAACAGGAAGGCCGTGCGCTCGCTGTCCTCCATGGTCACATGCATGCCATCAGTCGAGCTCCAGCTTTGTGGATTGTAGCCGCCCACCAGCCACGTCTTGCCCGATGAATTCGTGGCTTCCATAACGGAAAATGTGCGCCCCTTGCCATCGGAGGCCTTATGGAAATCGAGCGAAGTGTCGCCCGCCGCCTTGCTGTAGATATTCGTCAGCGCCAGACGGCCCTCTCCGAGCCAAGTTTCCAATTGCGCCTGATAGCCAGGAGACAGTAGCGACGTGCCGGTTCCGGCCTGCGCGCCCAGGCAAACACCCATACCGGCCACGGCCAGCACCACACTTCTTACTGCCTTAAAATTATTGTGCATCATCTGCCTCGACTGTCAGTATTTGAAGCCGGCGTATTTTCCGGTTGCCAAATATAACATAGCAGATATTGTTTTTATATTTCTTATTTTAGCGCAAAAGAATATAATTTTGATAAAAATAATTCATTCAGGCAACACCGCCGTCACCTCGATCTCGACCTTCGCTCTGTCCTCGATGAGTCCCGCCACCTGCACGGCCGTCATGGCCGGGAAGTGCTTGCCGATGATTTCCCTGTAAGCAACGCCGATTTGTGGATATGACGCCACATATTCCTTCTTGTCCAGTACATACCAGTTCATGCGCACGATGTGCTCGGGCAAGGCGCCCGCCTCGGCCAGCACGGCGACGACATTCTGCAACGCCTGGCGCACCTGTCCCGCAAAGTCATCCGTATGAAACTGGCCCTGCGTATCCCAGCCGATCATGCCGCTGACGTACACCGTGCGTCCGCTGGCGGCAATACCGTTCGCATAGCCGCGCGGCCTGGCCCATCCCGCTGGTTGCAGCACTTGCATCGTGTTCTCCTCGTTGTTCTTGCCGTTCATGCGTTCCCCGCCTCGCGCAGCAGTTCGCGCGCGATGATCAATTGCTGCACTTCGCTGGCGCCCTCATAGATGCGCAGCGCGCGGATTTCGCGGTACAGGCGCTCGACCGGGTGCCCGCTGACGACGCCCATGCCGCCAAACAGCTGCACGGCCGCGTCGATCACCTGCTGCGCCGTTTCCGTGGCCGTCAGCTTGGCCATCGCGGCCTCCTTCGTCACCTTGCGGCCCTGGTCGCGCTGCCAGGCGGCGCGGTAGGTCAGCAGCGCGGCCGCATCGATGCCGGTGGCCATCTGCGCCAATTTTGCCTGCGTCAACTGGAAGTCCGCCAGAGTCTGGCCGAACATCTGGCGTGCCGTCGCGTGGCGCAGCGCTTCGTCGAACGCGCGCCGCGCGAAACCCAGGGCGGCGGCGGCCACCGACGTGCGGAACACGTCGAGTGTCGCCATGGCCACCTTGAAGCCCTGCCCCGCTTCGCCCAAACGCTGCGACACGGGTACGCGGCAATTGGCAAAGCGCAGGCGCGCCAGCGGATGCGGCGCGATGACGGCGATGCGCTCGGCGATTTCCAGCCCGGGATTGTCGGCGTCAACGATGAAGGCGCTGATGCCGCGCGCCCCTGGCGCCTCGCCCGTGCGGGTGAACACCACGTAAAAGTCGGCGATGCCGCCGTTCGAGATCCACGTCTTTTCGCCGTCAAGCACATAGTCGTCGCCGTCGCGGCGCGCCGCGCACGCCATGGCCGCCACGTCGGAGCCGGCCTGCGGCTCGGACAGGGCAAAGGCGGCGATGCGCTTGCCGCTGGCCACGTCCGGCAGATAGCGCGCCTTGTTCCCGGCACTGCCGAACAGGCCGATGGCGCCGGAGCCGAGTCCCTGCATGGCAAAGGCGAAATCGGCCAGGCCGTCGTGGCGCGCCAGGGTTTCGCGCATCAGGCAAATGGCGCGCGTGTCGATCTGGCCATCGGTGCCCGTGGCGTAGGCCAGCCATCCGCCCTGCCCCAGTTGCGCCACCCGCGCGCGGCAAGCCGCATCGACGTCGGCGCCATGGGCGTCGTCCAGGTGCAGCGCCGCCCAGGCATCGAGTTCGCGTTCAAGTTCGGCATGATGCGTCTCGAAAAACGGCCAGTCCAGATAGCTCATATCACGCATGTCAGTTACCCTCAAACTGTGGTTGCTCTTTCGCCACGAAGGCGTGATAGGCGCGATGAAAATCGTTGGTGGCCATGCAAATGGCTTGCGCCTGCGCTTCCGCCTCGATGGCCTCGTCGACGCCCATGTTCCACTCCTGCTGCAGCATTTTTTTCGTCATGCCGTGCGCGAAGGTGGGGCCGCTGGCCAGGCCGGCGGCGAACAGCTGCGCCGCCTCGGCCAGCTCTTCCGGCTCGACCAGGCGGTTAAGCCAACCCCAGCGCTCGGCCTCGGCTCCGGCCAGGGAGCGCCCCGTGTACAGCAATTCGGCGGCGCGGCCCTGGCCGATCACGCGCGGCAGCAAGGCGCAGGCGCCCATGTCGCAGCCGGCCAGGCCCACGCGGGCAAACAAAAAGGCCGTCTTGCTGCGCGCCGTGCCGATGCGGATATCGGAAGCCAGCGCCAGCATGGCGCCGGCGCCCGCGCATATGCCGTCGATGGCGGCGATGATGGGTTGCGGGCAGGCGCGCATGGCTTTCACCACGTCACCCGTCATGCGGGTAAACGCCAACAGGCCGGGCATGTCGAGCCGCGTCAGCGGGCCGATGATGTCGTGCACGTCGCCGCCCGAACAGAAATTGCCGCCGCTGCCCGTGATGACCACGGCCTTGACGTCGTCCGCATGCGCCAGCACGCGGAACAGCTCGCGCAGCTCCGCATACGAATCGAAGGTGAGCGGATTCTTGCGCTCGGGCCGGTGCAGGGTCAAGGTGGCCACGCCGCCTTCGACGGAAAACAGAAAATGCCGCGCGGCGTAGCCGGCCAGGCTGGCGCGGTTGCCTGGCAGGTCTTGCGGCTGGCCCGGTAGATGGCGCATGGTGCTTCCTTTATTTATCGATGGTGTCACGATCGTGTTCATTCAAGTGCTGTTTCATCTGCGACAGCAGGTCGATCAAACGGGTTTTGTCATCGGGCGTCACGCCGTGCAGCAGTTCGGCGATCCAGCCCTCATGCACGCGCGCCATCTCGTCGAAGGCGCGCCGGCCGGCCGGCGTCAGCTTGACGCTGTACGAGCGGCGGTCTTTCGGGTCGACCACGCGCACCACGAGTTTTTCCTGCTCCAGCTGGTCGGTGATGCCCGTGATATTGCCGCCTGTGACCATCATGCGCCTGGACAGTTCGCCCATGCGCAAACCATCGGGAAAGCGTTCGAGCTGCGCCATCAGGTCGAAGCGGGGCAAGGTGATGCCGAAGGTGGCGCGCAGGCGCGTGCGCACTTCGTTTTCGATTTTCACTGTGCACGAGAGCATGCGCAGCCACAGCTTGAGCGACTGGTGGTGGTCCTGCGTCAGCCGGCTGGCCAGATCCAGCACGGGTTCGTCCTGCACATTTTCGTTTTCTTTGTCCATGATCTTCATTCTGTTACATGACTTCGCCGCCGGCGACGGCGATCGATTGTCCATTCATGGCGGACGACGCGGGCAGGCAAAGCCAGGCCACCGCATCGGCCACTTCGCGCGGCTGCACCAGCCGCTGCTGCGGATTGGCTGCCGCCAGTTCCGCGCGCGCAGCGTCTTCGCCGCGCCCCGTCTTGCGCACGATGTTCTGCACGGCTTGCGCCACCATGTCCGTTTCCGTGTAGCCGGGGCAGACGGCGTTGACGGTGACGCCGCGCGGCGCCGCTTCCAGCGCCAGCGCGCGCGTCAGGCCGATCACGCCATGCTTGGCGGCGACATAGGCGCTGACGTAACGATAGCCTTTCAGGCCCGCCGTCGACGCCACGTTGACGATGCGCCCCCAGCCCGCTTCCAGCATGGCCGGCATGGCCGCCTGGCAGCAGTGGAACACGCCCGTCAGGTTCACGGCCAGCATCTGCTGCCAGATGGCGGCGTCCGTCTTGCCGAATGGCGCAGCATGCGCCTGGCCCGCGTTATTGACCAGGATATCGATGCGGCCGAAATGCGCGGCGGCCTGCGCGAAGCCCGCCTGCACGGACGCTTCCACGCTCACGTCGAGCACGCAGATGGCCACCCGGCCCGCATGGCCCGCCTCTTCCAGCTGCATGCGCGCGCGCGCCAGCCGCGCGCCATCGCGCCCGGCCAGGGTGACCCTGGCGCCCGCGTCCAGCAAGGCGTGCGCGCAGGCCAGGCCGATGCCGCTGCCGGCGCCCGTCACCAGCGCATGTTTTCCTGATAATGCGTCCATCGATGCTTCCTTGCTCATGTCATCCTTCCAGCAGCCGCGCGGCCACCTGTTGCGGGGTGAGACCCGTGTTGGCGGCCGCCAGCTGGCGCTCGCGCTGCAGATTGCGTTCCAGCTGCTGCTGGCCCGGCCGGTACTGTTTCGGCCAGGCTGCGCCGTTCCCAGCGCCGGCGCCGCTGTAGCCGATGCGCGCCATTTCCGTCAGGGTCCAGGCCGGGTTGGCCAGGTGCGGGCGGCCCACGGCGCACAGGTCGGCGCGCCCGGCGGCGATGATGCTGTTGGCGTGGTCGGCTTCGAAAATCGAGCCGACGGCCATGCTGGCAATGCCCGCCTCGTTGCGCACACGGTCGGCGAACGGCGCCTGGAACATGCGCCCGTAGACCGGCTGTTCGAGCTTGCTGACCTGGCCCGAGGAGCAGTCGATCAGGTCGGCGCCCGCCTGCTTGAACAGGCGCGCGATGACGACCGCATCGTCGGGCGTGATGCCGCCTTCGACCCAGTCGTGGGCCGAGATGCGCACGCTCATCGGTTTATCCTGCGGCCACGCCGCGCGCATGGCGCGGAACACGCGCAAGGGATAACGGCAGCGGTTTTCCAGGCTGCCGCCATATTCGTCGGTGCGGCGGTTGGTCAGCGGCGAAATAAAACTCGACAGCAGATAACCGTGCGCACAATGCAGTTCCAGCCAGTCGAAACCGGCGACGGCGGCGGCCAGCGTGGCGCGCACGAAGTCCTGTTCGATGCGCGCCAGGTCGTTTTCCGTGGCCGCGCGCGCCGTTTGCGACACGCCGGCCAGGTATTGCTGTTCCGAGGCCGAGACCAGCGGCCAGTTGCCCTCCCTGAGCGGCTGGTCGATGCCGTCCCACATGGGCCGCGTCGAGCCTTTCGCGCCCGCGTGGCCCAGCTGCAGGGCGATCTTCGCATCGCTGTTCGCGTGCACGAAATCGACGATGCGCCGCCACGCCTGCGTGTGCGCTTCGCTGTACATGCCGGGACAGGCGGGCGTGATGCGCGCATCGGCCGACACGCACGTCATCTCGGCGAACACGAGGCCGGCGCCGCCCATGGCGCGCGCGCCCAGGTGCATCAGGTGGTAGTCGCCGGCCACGCCGTCGACGGCGCTGTACTGCGCCATCGGCGAGACGGCGATACGGTTTTTCAGCAGCACGCCGCGCAGCCGGAAAGGCGTCAGCATGGGCGGCAAGGCCTGATCCAGCATGTCCACGCCGGCCTGCTCGCCGGCGCGCCGCGCCAGCCACAGTTCATAGCCGGCCACGTAGGCGGGATCGCGCAGGCGCAGGTTTTCATGCGAGATGCGCTGGCTGCGCGTGAGCATGGAATAGGCAAACTGCGGCGCCTCCATGGCGCTGTAGCGCTCGACGTTTTCAAACCACTCCATGGAATTGCGCGCCGCGCTCTGGATTTTCAGCACCTCGATGGCGCGCAGCTGCTGGTAGGCGGCCAGCGCGGCATCCGTATCCCCATGCTGGCCGAAGCAGCGCGCCAGCTCGATCGCGTCTTCCAGCGCCAGCTTGGTGCCCGAGCCAATGGAGTAATGCGCCGTGTGGGCCGCGTCCCCCATCAGCACGACGGGCACGCCGTCCTGGCGGTGCACCCATTGCCGGCAGACGATGCGGGGAAAGGTGATCCACTGTGCCGAGCCGCGCAAGTGCGGCGAATTGCTCAGCAAACCGTGGCCATCGAGTTCCTCGGCGAACAACGCTTCGCAAAAGGCGATGCCCTCTTCCTGGCTCATGGCGTCCAGTCCCGCCGCGCGCCACACGTGTTCGGGCGTTTCGACGATGAAGGTCGAGGTCTCGCCGTCATACTGGTAGATATGCGCCTGGAACCAGCCGTGCGGCGTCTGGCGGAAGGCAAACGTGAAGGCCTCGAATTTCTTGCGCGTGCCCAGCCAGACGAAGCGGCAATGGCGCTGGTCGATCTCGGGCTGGTAGCTGGCCGCATAGCGCGTGCGGATGCGGCTGTTCAAGCCGTCGCTGGCGAGCACCAGGTCGGCGCCATACTGCTTCGCGATGGCCTGATCGTCCAGCACTTCCGTCTCGAATACCAGCTGCACGCCGAGTTCCTCGCAGCGCGCCTGCAGGATATTGAGCAGGCGCTTGCGGCCGATGCCGCAAAAGCCATGGCCGCCGGAGCGCACGGTCTCGCCCTTGAAGTGGATCTCGATATTGTCCCAGTGGTTGAACGCCTGCAGGATGGCGCGCGCCGTCGGCTCGTCCGCATTGGCCAGGTTGCCCAGGGTCTGGTCGGAAAACACCACGCCCCAGCCAAACGTGTCGTACGGGCGGTTGCGCTCGATGACGGTGATGCGGTGATCCGGGTTCTGCTTTTTCATGAGCAGGCTGAAATACAGGCCGGCGGGGCCGCCGCCGATGCAGACGATATTCATGGGGTGTCCGTGCGAAGTTTGAAGCGCTGCAGCTTGCCCGTTTCCGTGCGCGGCAGCGCAGGCAAGAAACGAATGGCGCGCGGGTATTTATACGGGGCGATCTGCTGGCGCACGAAGTCCTGCAATTCGGCCGCCAGCACGTCGCCGGGCTGGAAACCATCTTTCAGCACCACGTGCGCCTCGACGATTTGGCCACGCTCGGCATCGGCGCGCCCGACCACGCCGCATTCGGCCACGGCAGGGTGGCGCAGCAGCGCCTCTTCCACTTCGGGGCCGGCGATGTTGTAGCCGGCCGAGACGATCATGTCGTCGCTGCGCGAGCGGTAATAGAAATAGCCGTCGGCATCCATCTCGAAGGTGTCGCCCGTCAGGTTCCAGCCGTTCTGCACGTACTCGCGCTGGCGCGGGTCGGACAGGTAGCGGCAGCCGGTGGGGCCTTTCACGGCCAGGCGGCCCGTCACGCCGGGCGGCTGCGGCACGCCCGCATCGTCAACGATGCATGCCTGGTAGCCGGGAATGGCCTTGCCGATGGCGCCGCGGCGGATGCCCTCGCCCGTGGCGGAAATGAAGATGTGCAGCATTTCGGTGGCGCCGATGCCGTCCGTCATGGCCAGTCCCGTCGCCGCCTGCCAGGCGTCGCGCGTGGCCAGCGGCAGCGCCTCGCCTGCCGATACGCACAAGCGCATGCTGCTCAAATCGTGGCCGGCCGCCAGGGGCGCCATCTGGCGGTAAAAAGTCGGCGCCGTGAAGCAGATCGTGGCCTGATAGGTACCGACGGCGCGCAGCAGGCCGTCGGGTGTGAGTTTTTCCAGCAGCACGGTGGCCGCGCCAAAACGCAGGGGAAACAGCAGCAGGCCGCCCAGACCAAAAGTAAAAGCCAGCGGCGGCGTGCCGATGAAGATATCGTCGGCGCGCACCTGCAGCATGGAACGGGGAAAGCAGTCGCAGATGGCCAGCAGGTCGCGGTGCATGTGCATGGTGCCCTTGGGGACGCCCGTCGTGCCCGAAGTAAAGCTGATCAGGCAGACGTCGTCGGCCGCCGTGTCGTGTGCTGCAAAAGGCGCGGCGTGGGCCGCCATGCGCCGTTCCAGTTCAGCATCGGCGGCGCCAAAGCACAGCATGGCCGGCAAGTCTGGCAAGCCGTCGAGCTCCGCGCGCAAGCCCTGCGCGCACAGCACGGCATTGACTTGCGCTTTGGTCAGGATGGTGGACAGTTCGCGCGCGCGCAGCAGCGGCATGGTGGGCACGGCGATGCAGCCGGCCTTCAGCACGGCCAGCAGGCAGGCGGCCATCATCGGGGTATTCGCGCCGCGCAGCAGCACGCGGTTGCCGGGGATCAGGCCCAGGTCGGCGCGCAGCACGTGGGCGATGCGGTCGACTTGCCGCGCCAGATCGGCGTAGCTCCAGCGCTGGCCGTCGGCAAGGATGGCGGTGCGCTCGCCGCCGCCGTTGGCCACGGCCGCATCGAGCAGCGCGGCGACGCAATTGAGGCGCGGCGGATACTGCAGCTCGGGCAAATCAAGGCACAGCTGCGGCCAGAGTGCGCGCGGCGGCAGGTGCGCGCGCGCAAAGTCGTCCTGGGGAGATGCGGTGGTAGGCGAAGGGTCGCTGCTCATGCTCATCCTGGCTGGTGACGGGCGCGTGCACAAGGCCCGGAAGCAGATACTTTAAACCTAAAGTATTTTTCCAGCAAGCAGAAACAGCAATTTCAACACACCTAACAAAACCGTAGCGAGCGGATGGGAGGCTCGGCGCCCCCGTTGACCCGAGAAGCGGAGCTGTGCGGATGCACAGTGAGCATCGGAAGCCGCAAATCACGACGCGCAGTAGGTTTTGTTATGGTGTATCAGTCGGCGCCGTCCTGGCGCAGCAAACGCGCCTGCTGCGCCGCGCTGCGCGCCAGCGCGGCCAGGGCCGCCTGTATCTGCTCGCCATCGAGCACCGCCGACTGCAGCAAGGCGCTCATGCCGGCTTCCGCGCCCTGCAAGCCCAGAGTGCGGCAACCGAGGTGCAGCCGTTCGAGCTGCTGGCGCGCCTGGGCCGGTTCGCCGCGCGCCAGCAAGGCGTCGACCTGTTCGCTGGCGGCGACTATCTGCCCCTGGAAGCCCGTCAAGTAGGCCAGCAGGCGTTCGCCGTCAATGCCCAGCCGCTGCAAGGTGTCGCGCGGCGCCTCGGCCGGCAAGGCGCAGACGTCGAAGCAGGCGTCGATATGCTGGCGCACCTGCTCCGGCTGAAAGGGCTTGACGATGTAGCCGGCGGCGCCGGCCTGCACGGCGTCGCGCACCGTGTCGTGGTCATTGGCCGACGAGACCAGCACCAGCGGCATGGCGTCGAGCGCGCTGTCGGAGCGGATTTTCTGCAGCAGCTCCATGCCGGACAGGCGCGGCATGCGCAAGTCGCAAAAGCACAGCGCGGGGCGCAAGCCGCCTTCGAGCTGCTCCCACGCCGCCGCGCCATCTTCGGCTTCCACGATATCGTGCACGCCGCAGCTGTCGATCAGATGCATCAATACCATGCGCGACACGACATCGTCGTCAACCACCAGTACTTTCATTGCTTTCTCCATTGGCGGCAGCGTCAGGGTGCCTGGCCGTATTCTACCCAGTTTCGCCGCACGCTCCACGGCTGGAATTGCCTATTTTACATTTCCTTGCCCGAAACGGCTATTTGCGCCAACAGTGCGCGCAATTGCGGCAAATGCAGGGCCACCTGCGTCCAGCGCCCGCCATCGGCCGCCTCCTCCATTTCCGTGCACAGCATGTGCAGCTGCGTTTCGTCGAGATAGGCGGCGCTGCCCTTCAATCCGTGCAGCAGGCGCCCGGCGTTGTCCTGGTCCTGCGCCGCCAGGGCATCGTCGAGTTCGCGCAGGCGCCCTTCCAGGTCGGCGACAAAGGCGACGCGGATGCGCCGCTGCAGTTCGCCGCTGCGGATGGACTGGGATGGCGGTGCGGCGGGGATGGCCGGCGCGACGCCGAACAGGGCGTCGAGTTCCGCCTGCCCCCGCGCGCTAGCGCGCGGCGCGTTCGATGGCATGCGCGGCAACATGAAACCGCGCTGCAGCTGGCGCTCGATGGCGCGCGCCAGCAAGCCATGCAGCGCCGCCTCGTCCACCGGTTTGCTGAGGAAATCATCCATGCCGACGCCCAAGTAGCGGCTGCGGTCCTCTTCGCTGGCGTTCGCCGTCAGGGCCACGATCATCAGTTCCTGGTCGCGCACGGGCTGGTCCGGCCAGCCGCCCACGCGGATCAGACGCGTCGCCGTGGCGCCGTCCATCTCCGGCATGCGCCCGTCCATCAGGATCAGGTCATAGCGCGTATGCACGCAGGCCGCCACGGCCAGCACGCCGTTGGCGACCACGTCGACCCGGTGCCCCAGTTCTTCGAGCATCACGCGGATGATGATCTGGTTGGTCGGGAAATCTTCCGCGCACAGCACGCGCAGCTGGTGGCTGTGCGGCGCCAGCGCCACCTGCGGCACCAGCGGCGGTGCCACGCCATCGGCCAGCGGCAGGGTGAAGGCAAACGTGCTGCCCTGCCCCGGCGTGCTGGCCACCTCGATCTCGCCGTCCATCAGTTCGACCAGCTGGCGGCAGATCGCCAGACCCAGCCCCGTGCCGCCGTAGCGCCGCGTGGTGCTGGCATCGGCCTGCTCGAACTTCTGGAACAGGCGCGCCATCGCGTCCGCATCGATGCCGATGCCGCTGTCGCTGACGCTAAAGCGGATCAGGTTGACACGGCGTCCGCCGCTGCCGCTGGCCACGCCGGCCCGCTCGACGCACACGCTGACGCCGCCGCGCTGGGTGAACTTGAAGGCATTGCCGACCAGGTTGACCAGCACCTGGCGCAAGCGGGTCGGATCGCCCACCACGAAGGGCGGCAGGTCCGGCGCGAAATCGATGGAGAAACCGATGCTGCGCGCGGCCGCCTGCTCCTCGAACAGGGTCACGACCGTCTCGATGGCCGCGCCGAGCGCGAAATCGATGTTTTCGATACTCAGCTTGCCCGCCTCGATCTTGGAAAAATCGAGCAAGTCATTGATGATCACCAGCAGCGACTGGGCATTGGCCTGGCCGCGCAAGATCTGCTCGCGCGTGGCGTCGTGCAGCTGCTCGTCGCGCAGGGCAAAGCCCAGCATGCCGATCACGCCGGCCAGCGGGGTGCGCATCTCGTGGCTCATGTTGGCCAAAAATTCCGACTTCTGGCGCGTCGCATCCTCGGCCTTGCGCTTGGCCTGGCGCAGGCTTTCCTCGTTTTTCGTCAGGCTGCTGTTGACTTGCGCCAGCTTTTCCGACTGGGCCAGCACCTCGATTTCCTTGCTCTGCAACTCGGCCGTGCGTTCGCCGACGAGTTTTTCCAGCTCGTTCTGCTGGCGCCGCAGCGCGCGCACGCGCTGCCGGTACGCGCCATACACGGCGCCCAGCAGCAGCAGCGCCATCAGGGTGCGGAACCACCAGGTCTTCCAGAACGGCGGCAAAATCGTGATGGCCAGCGTGGCGCCGCTCTCGTTCCACACGCCGTCCTTGTTGGCCGCCTTGACGCGAAACACATAGTTGCCCGCGTCGAGGTTGGTGTAGGTGGCAAAGCGCCGCCCCGCATCCGTCATGACCCAGTCCTGGTCGAAGCCTTCGAGCCGGTAGGCGAACATATTGCGCTGGGGCGCGGCGAAATGCAGGGCCGCGAATTCCAGCGAAAAAACGCTTTCACGGCTGGTCAGCACCAGCTCGCACGTATGGTCGATGGCCTTCTTGAGCACATGCGCGAACTCGCCGCGGCCGATGGCCACCGGCTTGTTGAAGATCTGCAGTTCCGTGACGGCCACCAGCGGCGGCACGCGGTTGTCGTGGATATCCTGCGGCATGAACGCCGTCATGCCGTTGAAGCCGCCGAAATACATGGTGCCGTCCGACGCGCGCAGGGCCGCGCCGTCGAAGTACGAGCCTTCCACCGTGCCATCGGCGCTGTCGTAGTTGCGAAACAGGCCGCTGCGCATGTCGAGCCGCGTGATGCCGCTGTTCGTGCTCAGCCACAGCTGTTCGTTGTCGTCGCCGAGGATGCTGGCGACGGCATCATCGGCCATGCCATCCTTGCGCAGGAAGCGCCGGAAGCGGATCCCGCCCTTGGCGTCGACGTCCATGCGGTTCAAGCCATTGGCCGTGCCCACCCACAGCACGCCGCGCTTGTCTTCGTGCAGGAAATGCACTTCATCGTGGCTCAGGCTCTGCGGGTTTTGCGGATCGTGGCGGAAATGGCGGAAGCGGCCGCTGGCGCGGTCCAGCAAGTCCAGGCCGTGGAAAGAGCCTATCCACAACCGCCCCTTGCCGTCTTCCAGCACGGGCCGCACCATGTTGTCGGACAGGCTGTTCGGATCGGCCGGGTCGTGGCGGTACGTGGTAAAACGGCGGCTGACGGGATCGAAGCGGTGCACGCCGCCCCGCGTCGAGACCCACAGCATGCCGCTGCGGTCGCTGACGATATTGCGGATGGTGTCGCTGTTCGGGTCGCCGGCGGCAAAGCGCATGGTAAAAAAACGCCCCAGTGCCGGATCGAAGCGGTGCAAGCCCGTCGAGCCGCCCACCCACAGCACGCCGTCCGGCGCCTTGTACAGGGTCGTGACCTGCTCGTCGCGCGACATGCCGGGTGCGCTGCGCAGGTCGAACAGGCGCGAGCTGCCGTCGCGCGTGTCGTACAGTTTCAGGCCGCCCTTGGTGGCCAGCCACAGCTTGCCATTGCCCGCGTCGGCCACGGCGCGCACTTTCTTGTCCGCCAGCGCGCCCACGTCGCCGGGCGCGCGCGCCATGCGCGCAAAGCCGCCGCTGCCCAGGTCGACCCGGCTCACGCCGTTGTACCAGGAACCGACCCAGAAGGTGCCGGCGCGGTCGCGGTACAGCGACGACAGCTGGTTGTCGGCGACGCTGAACTTGTCGCCCGTCTGGTGCCGGTACTGCAGGAAGGTGTCGCTGTCGGGCAGCCAGCGGAACAGGCCATCGGCATTGCTGCCCAGCCAGACGGTGGCGTCGACATCCTGGTACAGGCTGGCCACGCGGATGGCGGAAAAGCCATGTTTCTCGCCGAAGCGCACTCTTGCCTGCGGCGGCTGGCCGGCGCCGCCCAGACGCCAGCGCTCGGCGCCGGCCATGGTGCCGATCCACAGGTTCTGCTGGCGGTCGACCAGCAGCGACTGGATCACGTTGTACTTCGAGCCGGGCGTCGCATCGACGGCGAAATGTTCGAAGCGCTCGCTGCCCGGCGCCAGCATGTCCAGGCCCGTTACCGTGCCGATCCACAGGCGCTGTTGCGCGTCCAGCGCCAGCGCCTTGATTTCATTGTCGCCCAGGCTGTGCGGGTTGCCTTCTTCATGGTGCCAGGTGCGGAAGGTGCCGGTGGCGGGGTCGAAATGCTGCAAGCCGTCCGAGGTGGCGATCCAGAAGCCGCGCGCGCCATCGTCGAGGATGGCGTGGATATGCCGGTTGCCGTTGCCGCGCTTGCTCTTTTCGCCGGGACCATAATGGATGAAGGTCTGGCTGGCGGCGTCGAAGCGGTCCAGCCCATTGTCGGTGCCCACCCACAGCTGGCCCTGGCTATCGACATGCAGCTCGCCGACCCAGTTGTCGGCCAGGCTGGTCTTGTCGCCCTCGATATTCTTGTAGACGACCATGCGGTAGCCGTCGTAGCGGCTCAGGCCGGACTGGCTGCCGAACCACATATAGCCCTGCCGGTCCTGGGCGATGGCCAGCACCGATTCCTGCGCCAGGCCCTGGTCAACGCTGAGCTGGTCGAAACGCAGGGTGGGCGCAGGCGCCGCCATGGCCCAGCCGCCCAGCAGTAAAATTAACAGTGAGGCAACATCGCAAACACGTCGAAATACCAGCACAATCGTCCTGTCAAAAAAAACGCGAAACTCCGGCAACTGTTCCGGGGGCCGTCTCAAGAACCAAAAAACGCCAGTACATCGTCCTTGCGGGCCTGCGTATCGCGCTGTCCAAGACGGATCAGCTCGTTAGTATACGTCGATTCGAACAATAAATACGATGCCAGCGCCGCGCCGCGCGCTTCGGCCGCGCCGATGCCCGACAACATGGTGCGGATCGGACGCGGCAAACTGCCGATATGCCGGCTGGCGATGGCGTCGAGCCGCTCGGACGGCGCGATGACCAGCAATTCCACCGGCCGCAAGGCCGTCTTGCCCAGCAGCTCGGGCGGCAGCATCGACAAGGTCAGGTTGATGCGGTTCAGACGCTCGATATCGACAGCCAGGCCATCGAGGAAGATCGACGACAGCGCGTGGCCGGCGATCTGCGCCAGGCTCGGGTAGCGCGCCGCTTCGGACGCGGCCGGTGCCGGTTCCGTCATGCGTCCCGCGCCCACCACCAGCACCTTGTTCGCGCCCAGGTGGATGGCCGGCGAGATCGGCGCCAGCTGGCGCATGGAACCGTCGCCGCAGTATTCGCGCTGGCCGCCCACGTACAGGGGCACGGCGGGAAAGATAAAAGGGATGGCGGCCGAGGCGAGCAAGTGCTCCACACCGATCTGGTCGGGCAAGGCCAGACGCTGCGTGCGCACCCAGGGCGCGATATCGCCGGCCGTCTGGTAAAACGTCATGTGGCGGCTGCCCGAATACGACGACGCCGTCACGGCCAGCGCATGCAGCAGCCCGTCGGCCAGGGCAGCATCGAGGCGCGGCAGGTCGAGCATGCGGTGCAGCAGGCTGACCAGCGGGGTATTGTCGAGCAGGGAGTTGGGCGGCGACGCATGCCACTGGCGCAGCAGCCAGCCGAACGACAGCAAGGACAACCAGCGCGCGCCCGAGCGGATCACGCCCAGCGAGTCGGCCCGGTACACTTGCTCGACTTCGATGTGCTGCCACACGTCGAGCAGCTTTTGCACGCCTTCTCCGAAGTTATCAGCGCGGCAAGCCAGCGCCGTGGCGTTGATGGCGCCGGCCGAAGTGCCGCAGATGATGTCGAACGGGTTGCGCGCCGGCGCCCAGCCCGCTTCCCAGAGAATCGCCGAAATCGCCTGCAGCACGCCCACCTGGTAGGCGGCACGGGCGCCCCCTCCCGTGAGTATCAAGCCTGTTTTATTTTGCATTCCCATGCCGGCAGATTAGCAGGGTCTTGATACTTTGTGGAAAAGTTTCAATCTCCCTTGACCATGCCTTCACGACGCGGATCGGCGCCGCCAAACCAGAAATCCTTGCCATGCGCGTTCAGCCGCATGATGCCCTGCAGGCCGGAATTCTGTTCGATCACGCGCACCTCGTGGCCCATCGCCTGCAGCGCCTCGACCTGGGCGGCCGGCGCGCGGCCCTTTTCCAGTTCCGTCGGACCGTTGCGGCTGCCGAAGTTGGGCAGGCTGATGGCCTGCTGCACGTTCAAGCCCCAGTCCATGGTGCCGACCAGGACCTTGGCCACATAATTGATGATGGACGAACCGCCGGGCGAGCCCGTCGCCAGCACCAGCTTGTGCGTGCCCTTCTCGAACACGAGGGTGGGCGACATGGCGCTGCGCGGACGCTTGCCCGCCTCGACCCGGTTGGCGATCGGGCCATCGGCATCGCGCGAATCGAACGAGAAATCCGTCAGCTGGTTATTCAGCAAAAAGCCGTCGACCATCTGGCGCGCGCCGAACGCGTCTTCCACGCTGGTGGTCATCGACAGGCCGCCCCCAAAAGCGTCCACGGCCACCAGGTGCGACGTCGACGGGCGCTGCAGGGCGTTGTCCATGCCCCACGCCACCTGCATGCCGGGCGGCGTGCCGGGCAAGGCTTTACCCATGGATTTGTCGCCGATCAGGGCGGCGCGCTGCGCCAGGTAGGCTTTGTCGAGCATCGAAGCGACGCCATTGCCCGGCAGCGGCACGAAGTCCGTGTCGGCCACGTAGCGGTTGCGGTCCGCGTAGGCCAGGCGCCCCGCTTCCGAAAACAGGTGGATCGCCTGCGCATCGGGCACGCCGTCGACGGGCGCGTACGGGCGGATGTCCTTCACTTCCAGGATGCCCAGCATCTGCGCGATGGCGATGCCGCCCGACGATGGCGGCGGCATGCCGCACACGGTCCAGGCCTTGTAATCGCTGCAGACGGGCTCGCGCACCTTGGCCTGGTAGCCGGCGATATCCTGCGCCGTCAGCTTGCCCGGATTGGTCGGATGCGACGCCACCTTGGCGGCGATGTCGCGCGCGATGCGGCCGTTATAAAAAGCGTCGGCGCCGCCGCGGGCGATCTCGCGCAGGGTGCGCGCCAGCTGCGGATTTTTCAGCACGTGGCCGACAGGCCAGGCCTTGCCCTCGCCGTCATAGAAATACGCGGCGGCGACAGGGTCGCGCTTCAGGGCCTGGTCCCAGGTCAACAGGCCGTTGAGGCGCTGGCTGACGGGAAAGCCGCCGTGCGCGAGGCGGATGGCGGGACCGAACAGGGTCGCCCACGGCAGCTTGCCATGCTCCTTGTGTGCCAGCTCCAGCATGCGCAGCACGCCCGGCGCACCCACGGAGCGCCCGCCCACCACGCCCGTGGCGCGCGAGACGGGGCTGCCGTCGGCATTCTGGAACAGGTGTTCGTCCGCCGCGGCCGGCGCCGTTTCGCGCCCGTCGAAGGCCTGCACGCCCTTGGCCGTGGAGTACAGCAGGAAGGCGCCGCCGCCGATGCCCGACGATTGCGGCTCGACCAGGGTGAGCACCAGCTGCGTGGCGATGGCCGCGTCGATGGCGCTGCCGCCCTTTTTCAGCATCTGATAGCCGGCATCGGCGGCCAGCGGATTGGCGGCGGCGACCATGAATTTCTGCGCCGCCCAGCCGTTTTTTTCCGCATACGCGGTGGCGATTTCCGGTGCCTTTTGCGGCACTTCGGCAAATACGGGACTGGCGGCCAACGCCCCCAGCAAGGTCAGGCTCAGCGCCAGCGGCTTCAATGCGATCATGGATTCTCCGATAAAAAAAGGGCGCACAGCCAGGCAAGGCTGTACGCCCCATACGGGGGTATCCTACATCAAATCACGCCACGCTTATTTGGGCTGCATGCGGATCGCACCATCGAGACGGATGGTTTCGCCATTGAGCATGACGTTTTCCACGATGGCCTTCACCAGTTGCGCGTATTCGCCGGGCTTGCCCAGGCGCGAAGGGAACGGCACCATCTTGCCCAGCGCATCCTGCACTTCGGCCGGCATGCCCAGCAACATCGGCGTCTCGAAGATGCCGGGCGCCACCGTCATCACGCGGATGCCGTTGCGCGACAGGTCGCGCGCCATCGGCAGGGTCAGGCCCACCACGGCCGCCTTCGACGAGGCGTAGGCCGCCTGGCCGATCTGGCCATCGTAGGCCGCCACGGAAGCCGTGTTGATGATGATGCCGCGCTCGCCTTCCGCCGTCGCGTCCTGTTTCGCCATGGCGTCAGCCGCCAGGCGGCACATATTGAAGGTGCCCACCAGGTTGATGTTGACGACTTTCTGGAACAGGGCCAGCGGGTGCGGGCCATCCTTGCCCACGGTTTTCACGGCCGGCGCCACGCCGGCGCAGTTGACCAGGCCGCGCAAAGTACCGAGCTTGGTGGCCGCAGCCACCACGGCCAGGCCGTCCTCTTCCGACGTCACGTCGCATTGCACGAACACGCCGTTCAGTTCAGCGGCCAGCGCCTGGCCCGCCTCCGTCTGCACATCGGCCAGCACGACCTTGCCGCCGGCTGCCGTCAGCATGCGCGCCGTGGCCGCGCCCAAACCCGATGCGCCGCCCGTGATGATGAATACATTGTCCTGAATCTGCATGAAAACTCCTGAGTGATAAGGGCCGTGTTCCCGGCGCCTGATGGTTGCATGGTGCCATAGTTACGTTTACGTAAACGTAATGTCGGCGACAATTGTAGCCATTTTTGAGCGCACCGAGCGAAAACTTGCAGCGCCAGCGTATGGCCGGCTTAAAAACACTGGATGAAAGCGCCATTGCGGTGGCAGATGCGCCCGTTGGCATCGAGCGTGGCATTGCCCGCGCCGTTGTAGCGCGCGCCGGCAGCGTCGCGGCAACCGCCCGTGTCGCAGGCACCGATGGGCTGCGGCGCGCGCGGCATGGGCGCGGCCGGGCTGGGCGGCAGCGGCGCCATGGGCACGACCGGTGGCGCTGGCTGGGCCGGCATGCGGCCGATCACCTGCGCCACGGAACGGCGCGGCTGCACGGGCGGCGCCGGGCGGCACGGTTCCACCGAGAGCTTGCCGCTGTCGCGCGGGTCGAGCTGGCACACGGGCAGTTGATCGGACGCAGCAGGTTCCTGCGCCCAGGCATCGCCGCCAGCGAGCAGCAGGGCGCCGGCCAGCGCCAGCATGGTTTTTGTCATCGTCTTCATGCCCCCTCCCCAAGCATCGATCATACCGCTTTCATTATTGGCACACACGGCGCCAGATGCCAGCGCGAGTAACACGCACACGCTGGCAGCCACCATGTCCAGGCTGCAACGGTGTTTTATTTCCTTTCAGCACTTTCCTTCTTGCCAGGATGGCATTACAATAAGAACGATTCTTATTCTCATTCACGGAATAGGAGCGCAGTTTATTGCATTTTCAATCATTCATACCCGAGCCACCCGGAAGGCAGCCAGGAAAAAACAACATCCGGAAAGTTCACCATGACCAAGCGCAGTCCCGCCTTCATTCATCCTGTTACGCCCGCCCGCCCCATCCATTGCGCCACTCTGCTTCTGCCCTGCCTGCTCTCCTTGGCCGTCAGCAGCGCCTGGGCCGAAGGCAATGCGGCCGCCGATCCCACCATGAACACGGTGGTCGTCACGGCATCGGGCACGGCCATCGACATCAAGGATGCGCCGGCCAGCATCAGCGTCATCACGCGCGAGGAAATCGAACGCCAGCCCGTGTATGACTTGAATACCTTGCTGCGCCGCATCCCCGGCGTGACGGGCGGCACCAGCCCCGTGGGCGAAGAGTCGAAGATCAAGCTGCGCGGCCTGCCAGACAAATACACCTTGATCCTCGTCGACGGCAAGCGCGTCGGCAGCTCGGCCGACACGGCCTACCGTCCCGACCTGGGCCGCCAGGACTTGAACTGGATCTCGCCCGACATGATCGAGCGCATCGAAGTGGTGCGCGGCCCCATGTCGTCGCTGTACGGCTCGGACGCCATGGGCGGCGTGATCAACATCATCACGCGCAAGGTGCCGGGCAAGTGGAACGGTTCGGCCACGGCCAACTACACGCAGCCGCAGGACAGCGGCCGCGGCACGGCGCACCAGTTGGGCGTGAACCTGGCCGGCCCCTTGTCGGACACGGTGGACATGCGTCTGGGCGTGGGCCAGACGCGCCAGAATCCCGATGAAAAAGCGATCGGCAAATCGGGCGGCATCGGCGGCGAACGCAACCAGACTGTCTCGGGCCAGCTGAACTGGGCGCTGGACAAGAAGCAGAACCTGTCGCTGGACGCCAGCTACGGCAAGCAGCAATCGACGGATTCGACCACGCTCGACGCGGACGGCTACCCGCTGTTCGGCGCCTGGGGCGCGAGCAAACTGATACGCAAGAGCGCCAGCATCGGCTATGAAGGCCGCTGGGACTTCGGCAAGGCCGTGGTCAACCTGTACCACAACGATTTCGACAACGAAGTCGTCGGCACGGTGGCCAAATCCAAGGACAGCACGCTGGATGCCAGCCTGGAAAAACGGGTCGGCTGGGGCGGCATCGAGCAAATGCTGGTGATGGGCGGCCAGTGGAAGCACCAGGAATTGACGAATACGGACACCATCGGCACCGTGCCCACCGATTACCTGGGCAACCCCGTGAGCGGCGCCACCCTGTCCGGCACCACCTCGGCCCTGTTTGCGGAAGATCAGCTGTTCCTGCGCGACAACCTGACGGCCACGGCCGGCCTGCGCCTCGATCACCACAGCAAGTTCGGCAACCACTACAGCCCGCGCCTCTACCTCGTGTACCACCCGGCCCCCGCCTGGACCATCAAGGGCGGCATCTCGCAAGGCTTCCGCGCCCCCAGCCTGAAGGAAAACTCGCCGGCGGCGGCCACGCAGTCGGGCGGACGCGGTTGCGGCAGCCTCAAACCGCTCGGCTACATCACGGGCGGCTGCTACATGGCCGGCAATGCGGACTTGAAGCCGGAAACGAGCACGGCCGGCGAGATCGGCGTGGCGTGGGAACAGAATGGCTGGGACGTGGGCCTGACGTACTTCCACACGGATTTCAAGAACAAGATCGACTACGCGCCGCTGGGTTTTTACCAGAAGCAGTGGTGGACCAAAATGACGAATATCCAGAAAGCGCGCACCAGCGGCCTGGAAGCGACGGCGAATATCCCGCTGACGAAAAACCTGAACTGGCGTAACAACGTGACCTACATGGCCGAGGCGAAAAACCTGACCACGGGCGCCAACCTGCTGTCGACGCCGAAGCTGTCGTGGTATTCGGCGCTGGGCTGGCAAGTCAACGACCAGCTGTTCGGCGAAGTGTCGGCCCAGTACACGGGCAAGGAACTCGACGCGGGCAAGCTGGCCGACAAGGCCTACACCATTGTCGACACCGTCGTGTCGTACAAGGTCACGCCCCAGTGGACGGTGCGCGGCGGCGTGCAAAACCTGTTCAAGAAGGGACCGATGGCCGATGGTCTGGTCGACTACTACGTGCCGGGACGCCGCATGTTCGTCGGCCTGACCTCACGGTTCTAATAACGGGGCGGCGGCGTATCGGGCGGCGGCGTGGCGGCATTCGCCGGCACGCTGCCGAGCATCTGCCCGGCGACGGGCACCTTGTGGCCGCTCGCATACATGCATTGCTGGTAGGCGTAGTCATAGCGGCGCTGCATGCCATACGCGGAACTGTCCGCCGCGCCCGTGCCCGCCAGCGCGCCGAACAGCAAACCCGTGCCCGCGCCCACGCCGGCGCCATGGCCGCCATCGATGGCGGCGCCGGCCGCCGCACCGAGCACCGTACCCAGCGCCGCGCTGCGCACGCCGCTGTCGACGCTGGCCTGCTGCGCCGAACTGCCGCCCAACTGGCCTTGCGCATAGCCGCGGCACTGCAGATCGTCGCGGCGGAATTGTTCGAAACTCTTGCCCGTGCCGGGCAAGACCATGGCCGACGGCCCTTCCGGCATCACCGTGCAGCCAGCCAGCAGCAGCGGCGCCAGCAGGCCGGCACGCCCCATTAACGCTCTCGTATTCATGTTGACCTCCCCGTCAGCGCACGCTGGTCGGCAGCACGGCACGCCATGCCGTACTGCAATTTTTCACGTAGGGATAATAGCCCTGCGGCCGCGCGCAGTAGTACCACATCTGCGCCGTCGGCTCGCCGCCCTGCTCGATGTAAACGGGAGGCACGACGGGCGGCGGCTGCACGACCACCGTGCGCCCATACGGATAAGGATAGCCATACCACGGGTCACCATACCAGCCCGGCCCGTAGCCATACCACAAGGGCGCTCCCACCCAGACGCCCACGTGCGAATGGCCATGGAAGTGGCCGTGATGGCCGTGGAAACCGCCGTGCCGGCCCGGCTCCGCCTGGGCCAACCCGGCAACACCGCTCAATATCAGCAACGCCAGCAGCGCGCCGCCCTTCCTGTTGATGCTGTCCATGACATCCTCCCGCCTTCCCTGCCAGACTGTGAAGCTCACCTTTTCACTCCATTATTGGCAAGGGGCCGGCACAAGCAAAGGCGCCGTAACAATTGCTCACTTTTGATACGCCGAGGATATGGAGTGCAGGAAAGTTTCACCTGCAGAAAATGCAAACAGCCCCGCGGCGCGGGCCACGGGGCTGCATGGAGTGGCGCGGTCTATTGCGCCGGCAAGCTTTGCACGGGTGTCGCCGGCGCCAGGATGGGCGGCACGGGCGCGTGGACAGGTGCCGGCGCCTTGACGGCCAGCCAGCCCGTGGCCGGCAGCAGCGGCACCAGCAGCAGGGCCACGATATTGATGATCTTGATCAAGGGATTGACGGCCGGTCCCGCCGTATCCTTGTACGGGTCGCCCACGGTGTCGCCCGTGACGGCCGCCTTGTGCGCGTCGGAACCCTTGCCGCCGAAATGGCCATCCTCGATGTATTTCTTCGCGTTGTCCCAGGCGCCGCCGCCCGTGGTCATGGAAATGGCCACGAACAGGCCCGTCACAATCGTTCCCATCAGGAGGCCGCCCAGCGCCGCCGGCCCCAGCAGCATGCCGACGACGATAGGCACCACGACGGGCAGCAGCGACGGCACGATCATTTCGCGGATGGCCGACGCCGTCAGCATGTCGACGGCCTTGTCGTATTCGGGCCGCGCCGTGCCTTCCATGATGCCCTTGATGTCGCGGAACTGCCGGCGCACCTCGACCACCACGGCGCCCGCCGCGCGGCCCACGGCTTCCATCGCCATGGCGCCGAACAGGTACGGTATCAGGCCGCCGATGAACAGGCCGACGATCACCATGGGGTTCGACAAGTCGAAGGTGATGTGCTGGCCCACGGATTCGAGCGCATGCGTGTAGTCGGCGAACAGCACCAGCGCGGCCAGGCCGGCCGAGCCGATGGCGTAGCCCTTGGTAACGGCCTTGGTCGTATTGCCGACGGCGTCGAGCGGGTCGGTGATGGCGCGCACGGAGTCGGGCAGGCCCGACATTTCCGCGATGCCGCCCGCGTTATCGGTGATGGGGCCATACGCGTCGAGCGCGACGATGATGCCCGCCATCGACAGCATCGAGGTGGCCGCGATGGCGATGCCGTACAGGCCCGCCAGCTGGTACGACACGAGGATGGCGATGCAGACGGCCAGCACCGGATACGCCGTGGACTTCATCGACACGCCCAGGCCGGCGATGATATTCGTGCCGTGGCCCGTCGTCGACGCTTCGGCGATGTGGCGCACGGGCTTGAAGTCCGTGCCCGTGTAGTACTCGGTGATGTAGACCATCAGGCCCGTGAGGACGATGCCGACGACGGTGGCGCCCAGCATCTTGTAGCGCATGGCGTCGTCGGGCCACAGCAGCCACGTGACCACGGCAAAGCCCACCAGCGACAGGCCCGCCGCCCACCACAGGCCCGTGTACAGGGCCGACATGATCTTCTTCCCGGGTGCCGTCTTGACCATCGAGCAGCCGACGATGGAGGCGAGGATGGAAACGGCGCCCAGCAGCAGCGGATAGAGGATGGCCGTGCTGCTCGCTTCGGCCATCAGCAGCGCGCCCAGCAGCATGGTGGCGATCAGGGTCACGACATAGGTTTCGAACAGGTCGGCCGCCATGCCGGCGCAGTCGCCCACGTTGTCGCCCACGTTGTCGGCGATGACGGCAGGGTTGCGCGGATCGTCCTCGGGGATGCCGGCCTCCACCTTGCCCACCAGGTCCGCGCCCACGTCGGCGCCCTTGGTGAAGATGCCGCCGCCCAGCCGTGCGAAGATGGAAATGAGCGAGGCGCCGAAGGCCAGGCCGATCAAGGGCTTGATCAGGTCATGCTGGGTCAGGCCGGGCGCGCCCGTCGTCACCAGCAGCCAGTAGAACAGGGTCACGCCCAGCAAGCCCAGACCCACGACCAGCATGCCGGTGATCGCCCCGCCCTTGAAGGCCACGTTCAATGCCTGATTGATGCCCAGGGTGGCCGCCTGCGCCGTGCGCACATTGGCCCGCACCGAGACATTCATGCCGATGAAGCCGCAGGCGCCCGACAGCACGGCGCCGATCAGAAAGCCCAGCGCCGTGTGCAGGCCGAGCAGCACATAGATGGCGATCAGCAGCGCCACGCCGACGATGGCGATGGTGCGGTACTGGCGCGCCAGATAGGCGGCCGCGCCCTGCTGGATGGCCAGCGCGATTTCCTGCATGCGCGCGTTGCCGGGATCCTGGCGCAGGATCCAGCTGCGCGACACCAAACCATAGATGACTGCGACCACGCCGCAGGCTACCGCAAACCACAAACTGGCTGCCATATCGTCCCCTTCTGTTTTTATCCGACGTCATTGCCGACAGCTGCAGACCGCACCGGGTAGGCGCGCGCAGCCAGGAAAACACGACCTGCAAAAAACTTCAACTACGAAAACGTAAGACATACAGCCATGCTTGCAGTCTGCCTGAAAAGCGGGCACAAAAAAAGCGGACACTGAGGTCCGCTTTTCAAAAACTGCTTATTCCGCCAGGGCGGCAAATGCGCTGTCGCGGATTTGCTCGACCGGACCGACGCCGGCGATACGGCGGTATTTTGGCGCGCCCGGCAGGCCGGATTTGGCCCAGTCGTTGTAGTAACCGAGCAAGACCTTGGTCTGGTTGTGGTACACGTCCAGGCGCTTCTTGACCGTTTCCGCCTTGTCGTCGTCGCGCTGGATCAGCGGCTCGCCCGTGATGTCGTCGACGCCGTCGACCTTGGGCGGATTGAATTTGACGTGGTAGACGCGGCCCGAACCCGGGTGGCTGCGGCGGCCGTCCATGCGCTCGATGATCGACTCATCCGGCACGTCGATTTCCAGCACGTAGTCGACATTGATGCCGGCATCCTTCATGGCGTCCGCTTGCGCGATGGTGCGCGGGAAGCCGTCGAACAGATAGCCATTGGCGCAATCGGCTTCCTGCAGGCGGTTCTTGACGAGACCGATCATGATGTCGTCCGACACGAGGCCGCCCGCATCCATGACTTTTTTCGCTGCCAGGCCCAGTTCGGTGCCTTCCTTGATCGCCGCGCGCAGCATGTCGCCCGTGGAGATTTGTGGAATATTGTATTTTTCTTTGATGAAGTTAGCTTGGGTGCCCTTGCCGGCACCGGGTGCTCCTAAAAGTATCAGACGCATTGAAAAGTTCCTAAAAAACAGATTTTGGATGGTGGTATGTGTAATTATTTTTAGATGATGTTGCTATGGCTATCTTTCCCTACGAAACTTACCACAAAAAATCCCTGGAACGCCAGTTTGCTGTCGAATTGCTATGCCCTGATTGATCAAAGCCAGCAATTAGCGAAGCAGGTGTTTCAAAATGTGGTTTTTTGTGGCAGGCCCCGCATAAAGTTTTTCTCGCGCACGCACGGCGCCTGAAAAACGTTCAGGGCAAGGCAGCCATGGACGTTTTCTCAGGTGGCGTGGCGGTAGTGCGCCTGCACGCGTTCCAGATCTTCCGGCGTGTCCACGCCGGCGGCCGGGGCCGAGTCCGTGACGTGCACGGCGATGGCATAGCCGTGCCACAGCACGCGCAACTGCTCCAGCGCCTCGATCGCTTCCAGAGGCGACGCGGAGAGCGTGGGATACGTTTGCAAAAATGCATTGCTGTAGGCATACAGGCCGATATGGCGCAAGGGCACGTAGCCGGCCGGCAAGCTGTCTTTCGACTGCGCGAAGCCGTCGCGGTGCCAGGGGATGGTGGCGCGCGAAAAATACAAGGCGCGGTTTGCCTTGTCCAGCACCACCTTGACGACATTCGGATTGAAGGCGTCGACCACGTCATGCAGCGGATGGGCGCACGTGGCCATGGGGACGGCGGCGCTGATCTGCGCCGCGCAGGCGGCCAGCAGGGCCGGATCGATCAGCGGCTCGTCGCCCTGCAGGTTGACGACGACGGCGTCCGGCGGCAAAGACAGCGTGCGCGCCACTTCGGCGATGCGGTCCGTGCCCGACGGATGGTCGGCAAGCGTCATGCACACTTCCACGCCGTGCGCGGCGCAGGCGTCGCGGATCGATGCATGGTCGGTGGCGACGATGACGCGCGCGGCGCCAGACAAGGCTGCCTGCTCGGCCACGCGCACCACCATGGGCTTGCCGCCCAGGTCGGCCAGCGGCTTGCCCGGCAGGCGGGTCGAAGCCAGGCGGGCCGGGATGATGACGATGAACGCCATCGTTATTCCACTGCGTCTTGCAGGGTGCGCGCTTCGTCCGCCCACATGATGGGGATGCCATCGCGGATAGGATAGGCGAGGCGGTCGGCGCGGCAAATCAGTTCCTGCGCCTTCTTATCGTGTTCAAGCGGACCCTTGCAAACAGGGCAGACCAGGATATCAAGCAGTCGAGCGTCCACGACATTTCTCCACAATTTGTTGGGCCAGCGCGCTTTCGATGCGCGCACTGACGGGGACGACCCACAGTCTCGGGTCATCTTTGAGATATTCAATTTGCGCACATTTTACTGCATCCTTCTCGGTGATCAAGATCACATCCGTGTCGAGTGCCGCAAATGGCTGGTCGAGAAAGTCGTGATGGTCGGGCAAGGGCAGTTCCGCGAAGTCCAGTCCGGCCCCGCGCAGCATGGCAAAGAAACGCCGGGGGTTGCCGATGCCGGCCGCCGCCACAATGCGCCGGCCGCCGGCCGCCAGGGTTTCAAGCGGCATGCGTTCGCTGCGGTCCGTCAAGCGCTCAGCCACCCCGCCATCGAGCCGCATCTGCACCACCAGGCCGCCCTTGGGCGCGACCTGGTCCACCAGCACCGGCGCCAGCTCGGGCGCATTGATCACCGTCACGTCGCGCCGGCGGCGCGGCGATTCGCGCAAGGGGCCGGCCGGCAGCAGCCAGCCATTGCCCGCGCCGCGGCCGTCGAACAGCACGATTTCCACGTCGCGCCGCAAGGCGTAATGCTGCAAGCCGTCGTCCGTGACGAGCACGTCGACGTCCGGGTGCGCGGCCAGCAGCGCCCTGCCCGCTTGCGCGCGGTCGCGCCCCACCATCACGGGGCAGCCGCCGCGCTGGAAGATCAGCAGCGGCTCGTCGCCCACCTGCTGCGGCGTGGAAGCAGCCGTGACGGCGCGCGGCGAACGGTCGGCGCTGCCATGGCCGCGCGAAATGACGCCCGGGCGCATGCCCGCGTCGCGCAAGGCTTGCACCAGCCAGATCGTCAGCGGCGTCTTGCCCGTGCCGCCGATAAAGATATTGCCGACGACGACGACGGGCACGGGCAGGCGCGCGGATGTCAATACGCCGGCGCGATACAGGCCGCGCCGCACGGCGCTCAGGGCGCCGAACAGCAGCGAGACGGGCCACAGCGCGCACGCCAGCGGCCCGCGCGTCAGCCAGGCGCGGGTCAATGTGGTTTCAAGCTTGGCGGGGGAGGATGTGGGCATGCGGTGAGGAGTAAAGGGCTGGGGTCTGACCCGGCGGGTCAGACCCCAATTATGTTGCCGGTAACGGTGGGAATTTACTTGCTGCCCGCCTGCGCCGCAAACGTCAGCTTTTCATAGCCGGCCAGGCGCGCCGCTTCCATGACGTGAATGACCATCTGGTGCATGGCGAACTGGTCGGCGTTGACGACGACCACGGGCGTCTGCGCGGGCGCCTTGCCGCCGTTGGCCGCCTTGGCCGCGTTCTGCAGGGCGTCGGCCAGGCCGGCCACGTCGCGGAACGAGACGGGTTCGCGGTTCACCGTGTAGTTGCCCTTGGCATCGATGGTGACGTCAATCTGCTGCGGCTTCTCCTTCGCTTGCTCGGCGTCGGCCGTCGGCAAGGTGATCTGCAGCTCCGTAAACTTGCTGTAGGTGGTGCTGACCATGAGGAAGATCAGGATCACCAGCAGCACGTCGATGAACGGGATCAGGTTGATTTCGGGGTCTTCACGCCCCTTGCCTTTGCGGAAGTTCATTTGCGGCCACTGTGAACGATGTCGACGAACTTGACGGCTTGCTGCTCCATGGCAATGACGAAGCTGTCGACGAGGGCGCGGAAATGGCGGTAGAAGACGAGGGTCGGCATGGCGATGGCCAGGCCGAAGCCCGTGTTATACAGGGCCACCGAGATACCGTGGGCCAGCTGGGCGGGATTCGAGCCGCTGGCGTTTTGCGAACCGAAGATCTCGATCATGCCCACCACCGTGCCAAACAGCCCCATCAGCGGGGCCAGGGTGGCGATCGTGCCCAGGGTCGTCAGGAACCGCTCCAGCGTGTGGGCCACGCCGCTGCCGGCCTCCTCGATCGATTCCTTCATCACTTCGCGCGGCGCGTCGACGTTGCGCAGGGCGGCGGCCAGCACCACGCCCAGCGGCGAATTGTCTTCCAGCTTGGCCACCGTGTCCGGCGTGATCTTGCCGCTGCGATATACCTGCACCACTTCATCGAACAGCTTGCGGGGCAGGATCTTGGCACGTCGCAAATACAGCAGGCGCTCGATGATCAGGGCCAGGGCGACGATGGAAGCGATCAACAACAGCCAGATGGGCCAGCCAGCGGCTTGAAATATAGCGAGCAAAAGAAACTCCTGGTAAAGGGAAGGCGATGAACCGCCCGGACAGCCTGTATTGTACCGAGCGCCGAAGACCGATGGCACGTGCGCGCAGGAATGGCGCAATGTAGCGCGTTGCCGCGCCGGCGGCAAGTGGCGCCTGCATGGTACTTGTCCACACGGCGCGGTGCGCCGGTGCTCCAGCGCACAGTTTTGCACACTTTGTGTGGATAAGATTGTGAGCAAGCATGAAGTCCAGCGCACAAGTCCTTGATTTACATGGGAATTATCATGCTGCGCAAAATACAGGCATAGCAGCTTATCGACAGTAGTCAATGTCAATAAATTAATACTTGCAGAGTTCTGCACATTTACTGTGGACAAGATTGTGCGCAAAGCCGTGGAATTCAATTAAGTCATTGATTTAAAAAGAAATTAACCCAATGCGTAAAAAAGTGGCAGACGGTGCTCAATCAGCGGCAAATGGGCCGTCAAAGTTCTGCACACAATCTGTGGACAAGATTGTGCGCAAGCACAAAGATACGCGCTAAGTACATTGATTTATATCGTTTTTATTGCCGTGCATAAAAATGTAGCAAGGGCTGGAAAGCGCGGTTTTCAGCGTCACATTTCACGGCAAAAAGGCAGTTTTCCACGGCGAACGCAGTTTCACACATAAAGTGTGGATAAGATTGTGAGCAAGCCGATTGACTCGATGCAAGAGCATTGATTTTAAAGGAGTTTTTTTCGATGCTGAAAAATAAGGCAGCGCAAGTACCTGCTCGCGCCGTGGAAAGCTCCCGGAAAAAGCAAAACGGTTTATGCGGTTTTGCACATATTCTGTGGATAAGATTGTGAGCAAGGCGCACGGTCGAACGCTAGTCCCTTGATCTATATGGCTATTTTTATGCTGCGTAAAATTCAGGCAAGCCATGCCATGGGCATTCCGGTGGATAAATCCGCTGCCGCGCGGGAGTTCTGCACATTTTTTGTGGATAAGATTGTGCGCAAGGCCATGCATGGCATACTAAGCGCTTGATTCCTATGCACTTTATTTCCGTGCGCAAAAATGTAGCAAGGCACTTTTATCGCTCAATCAGGGCCAGCCCGGCCATGTTTGTCCAAGGCAAAAAGTTCCGCACACTTTCTGTGGATAACTTTGTGCGTAAGTGGCAGGGGCTGCACTGATGTGCTTGATATTAAAGGATTTTTTCCCTGTGCACGCAAATCAGGCATACGGGAATTCATCATGAAATCAATTACTTAGAAATAGAACTTGTTGTTTTGCACGATATATGACATAAGCATGACCTCGCCGATAATATGTGGACAGTTCCCTTCCCGCTCCCAGCTTTATGATGACAGACACCCCGACTGACAGCGGCTTTGCCGTCCCGCCCGTGCTGACCGTCACCGCCCTGAACCAGGCCGTCGCGCGCCTGCTCGAGCGCTCGTTCCCGCTGACCTGGATCGCCGGAGAGATTTCCAACTTCACGCGCGCCGCTTCCGGCCACTGGTATTTCACCTTGAAGGACGATGGCGCCCAGGTGCGCGCCGTGATGTTCCGCGGCCGCGCCCAGTACGCCGGCTTCACGCCGCGCGAAGGCGACAAGGTCGAAGTACGCGCCCTCGTCACCCTGTACGGCGCACGCGGCGACTACCAGATCAACGTGGAAGCCATCCGCCGCGCCGGCGTGGGCGCCCTGTACGAAGCGTTCCAGCGCCTGAAGGAAAAGCTGGCCGCGCAAGGCCTGTTCGACCAGGAACGCAAGCGCGCCATTCCCATGTTCGCGCGCAGCATCGGCATCGTCACCAGCCCGCAGGCGGCCGCCCTGCGCGACGTGCTGATCGCGCTCAAGCGCCGCGCGCCGCACGTCAACATCATTCTGTATCCCACGCCCGTGCAGGGCCAGCAGGCGCCGGAAAAAATCGCGCACGCGATCCGCACGGCATCGGCCAGGGCCGAGTGCGACGTGCTGCTGGTGTGCCGTGGCGGCGGCAGCATCGAGGATTTATGGTCGTTCAACGATGAAGCCGTGGCGCACGCGATCGCCGACTGTTCCATGCCCGTGATCAGCGGCGTGGGCCACGAGACGGATTTCACCATCGCCGACTTCGCGGCCGACCTGCGCGCGGCCACGCCGACGGCGGCGGCCGAACTGGCGGCCACGCCGCGCGCGGACTGGATGGCTTCCCTGCGCGCCGATGCGGCCGACCTGCGCCGCGCCATGCGCCGCCGCCTCGACGACGCGGCGCAGACGCTGGACCGCCACAGCCGCCGCCTGCTCAACCCGAAGGCGCGGCTGCAGCAGCAGCGCTTGCAGCTGCTGGCCCTGTCCACGGCCATGACGCATGCGGCGCGCGCGCCCGTGAACCAGTCGCAGTACGCACTGGAACGCCTGCGCAACCGCTGGGCCGCCTTGCGGCCCGACGTCACGTCATCGCGCGCGCGCCTGCTGGAAGCGCAGCGGCGCGGCGGCGCGGCCATGGCGCAGCTGCTCAGCCAGCGGCGCCACCGCCTCGACGGCCTGGCGGCGCAGCTGGAGCTGTTGAATCCGCAGCGCACCCTGGAACGCGGCTACGCGATCCTGCGCGACGAAAAAGGTGCCATCGTGCGCTCGCCGGCGCAGCTGCAGGCGCGCCAGAACGTCAACGTGCGCCTGGCCGAAGGCAGCGCGCAGATCGGCATCGCCAGCGTGCAGGCAACGCTGGAATAAGCGCTGGAATAAAAAAGGCCGGGGAAGCTCCCCGGCCCAACACCTTCCCCTACTGAGTGGACTGCGACTGCAACTGCTCTTTCACACTACCTCATCAAAACTTCATCGACACGCGCGCGCCAAACGTGCGCGGCGCGTTGTAGAAGGCGCCGTAGATCTGCTGCGTGGGCTGGCATGGCATGCCCACGTCCGTGCAGATTTCATTGACGTCCAGCTTGACCGCCTTGTCGGTGGCGTTCTGCACGAACGCTTCCACCGTGTACGCCTTGTTCGCCGGCTGGAAGCGCAGACTCAGGTCCAGGGTCGTGTAGGCTTCCTGGCGCTTGACGCCCGCATGGCCCGGCACGTCGCCGTTGAACGCGCCCGCACCCACGTACGACATGGTTTCATAGTGCACCGAGGCGCGCGGCGTGAGCTGGCCGCCGGCCACCGTGAAATCATGCTCGTACTGGACCGTGGTGGAAAACTTCGGCGCGTGCTTCATGGTGCTGCCGCCCACGTTCACCAGTGGCGCCGTCGAGCCGCAGGACTGGCCATTCGCGCGTGCCGCATCGACGTCGCACGACATGAAGTCGTCATACACGGCTTTGAGCCAGGTGGCGTTGCCCGTCAGGCGGTCGACCTTCGTCGGCCGCCACACCCATTCCGCTTCCAGGCCCTTGACGGTGGCGCCGGCCGCATTGAAGTTGGCGAGCACGCTGTTGACCACCTGCGATTCGAGCTTGTCCTTGTACTTCATCAGGAAGGCATCGAGGTTCAGGGTCAGTTCGCGGTTCAGCAAGTCCGACTTGAAGCCGATTTCATAGCTGGTCAGCTTTTCCGGCTTGGTGGTGGCGCCGCCGTCGCCGATGGCCGGCGAATGGAAGCCCGTCGTCACGGAGCCAAACAGCAGAATGTCCGGACGCAGCTTGTACTCGATGCGGCCCAGCCAGGTGGCCTGGCCGTATTTCAGGTCGGCCGTATTGTCGCCCGGCGTATTGCCGCAGGCGGCCGCCGTGATGGCGCCGCCGGGCCCGATATTGTGCGTGTTGGCCAGGCCCGTGCCCGGCGTGACCAGCTGGCGCAGCTGGTCGGCGGTCAGCACGGTGGTGCCCAGCGGCGTGTTCGCGGGCCAGTTCGGGCACGCCCAGTTCTGGCCGCCGACGTCGAATTTATGGTCTTTCGTGTAGCGCGCGCCGGCCGTCAGCTTGATCTGGTCCGTCAGCTGCTGGCTGACCTGGCCGAACACGGCTTTCGATTTGAGCTGGCGGTCGCTCTGGATGAAGGACATGGACGACGCATACTGGCCCACGGTGGGCTGCACGAAAATCACGGCGCCGTTGGCGATATCCTGCTGCACGGCCGCCTGCGAAATCTGGCTGCGGTCGATATCGAAGCGCACCTTGTTCTTTTCGTTGAACAGGAACAGGCCGGCCACCCACTGGAACGGCGCATCGTCGTCCGAGCGCGCCTGCAGTTCGTGCGAATAGCTGTCGAACTGCGCCCAGTCGGTACGGTTTTCCGATTTGAAGCCGGGGAACAGCCCCGCATCGGCATCGTTGCTGTTCTGGCGCTTGTAGCGGCTCCAGCTGCCCAGGTACGTGAAGTCCAGCGCATCCGTCGGCTTGTAATTGAGCTTGCCCTTGTAGGTCAAAATCGACTGGTCCAGGGTGCCCGGCGTGTCGATCAGGGCCGAGCGCAGCTTCTCGCCCGTTTTCGGTTCCGCCGCCAGGTAAACGTTGCCGGCGCCCTGGTCGAGGAAGTAGTCGGCGATGAAGGTGCCGCGCAACTGCGGCGTGAACTTCCACAGCAGCGAGGCGCGCACGCCCATCTGGTCGCCGGCGCCATACTTGGCCGTGCCCGGCATGACGTTCGAGCCGCGGCGGAAGTCCACCGTGCCGTCGTGGCTATCCTTGATGGCGGCGATGCGCAGCGCCACGTCGTCGGAAAACGGAATGTTGATCATGCCCTGCGTCTGCAGGTGGCGGTAGTCGCCGACGGTGATGCCGGCCGAGCCCATGAACTTCGATGTGTTTGGCGCGGCGGAGACGAGATTGACGGCGCCGGCCGTCGAATTGCGGCCGTTCAGGGTGCCCTGCGGTCCGCGCGCCACCTCGACGTGGCTCAAGTCGTACATCAGCGCCGTGGCGCCCTGGGGACGCGGCGAATACACGCCGTCGACATAGAAGGCGACGGCCGGGTCGCCCAGCTCCGTGTGGTTGGCCGAACCCACGCCGCGCATGTAGACGTGCACGCCGCCCGAGTCGCCATGCTGCTCGACGACGAGGCTGGGCACCATGGTGACCAGCGACGCCAGGTCTTTCACTTGATTGTTTTGCAGGGTGTCCTGGTTGAAGGCGGTGACGGCCAGCGGCGTCTCCTGCACGAAGGTATTGCGGCGCGTGGCCGTGACGACGATGCGGTCCATCTGTTCGGCTGCCGGTTTTGCCGCGTCCGTGGCTGCAGCCTCCTGGGCCATGGCGGCGCCGCTGCCCAGCAAGATGAACTGGGCGAAGGTCGCATGCGCCAGGCTGAGGGCGATGGTATTGCGTTTGAGCTGTTGCATTGTTGTTGTCTCCTGTACCGCTGGTTGAATGATGATCACATAGCTCTTTGGCTACTGCTGCACATTTTTTGGGTGTCAATCTGAAGTCATGTCGCCTCCGTACGGGGTCTATGGGTAGCCACGGCGCGCCCGGCCGTGTCGAACAGAAAGGCATGGCCTTCTTCCGGCGCGAAGCCGATGGCGCTGCCCTGCGCCAGCGCGTGGCGCGCCTCGCCGTGCAGCTTGATAGCCACCGCATGCGGGCCGCCGTCGATGCGATCGTCAAGCGTCGCGTGGATGATCTGCGCATCGCCCAGCTGCTCGATCAGGGTCACCGTGGCGCCGTAGCCTTCATTGCGCGGCACCAGGCGCAGGTGTTCGGGGCGTATGCCGACCAGCATGCCCGCCGCGCCGCCAAGCTGGCTGGCCAGGGCCGGGACGGCGGCGCACGGCAAAAAATTCATGCGCAGCGCGCCGATGAAACCTGCCACGAACTGGCTGGCCGGATGGCGGTACAGGTCCAAAGGCGCGCCCACCTGCTCCAGGTGCCCACCGTGGAAGACGGCGACCCTGTCACCGAGGGTCATGGCCTCGACCTGGTCGTGCGTCACGTAGATCATCGTCGTGCCCAGTTCCTGGTGCAGCTTGGCCAGCTCGATGCGCGTCTGCACGCGCAAGGACGCATCGAGGTTGGACAGCGGCTCGTCGAACAAAAACACTTTGGGCTGGCGCACGATGGAGCGGCCGATGGCCACGCGCTGGCGTTCGCCGCCGGACAAGGCCTTGGGTTTGCGGTCAAGCAGGTGCGTGATCTGCAAAATCTCGGCCACCTTGCCGACGGCGGCGCGCACTTCGGCTTCCCCCTTGCCCGCCAGTTTCAAAGCAAAGCCCATGTTGTCGCGCGCCGTCATGTGCGGATACAGGGCATAGCTCTGGAACACCATCGCGATGCCCCGCTCGGCCGGTGCCACGTCGTTGGCCAGCAAGTCGCCGATGCGCAGCTGGCCCGCGCTGATGTCTTCCAGTCCCGCGATCATGCGCAGCAGGGTCGACTTGCCGCAGCCGGACGGCCCGACGAAGACCATGAATTCGCCGTCGTGGATATCGAGATCGAGGCCCTTGACGATTTCCGGGCCGTCGCCGTAGGTCTTGCGGATGCCGCGCAGCGAAATGGCGGCCATGTCAGTGCTCCCCGGCCAGGACCAGCTGGGCCGGTGCGTGGGACGCGCGCTGCGCGGCGATGAAATCGCGGTACCACAGGGCGCTGTCCTTGAAGCTGCGCTGCTGCGTGGCGTAATCGACGTACAGCATGCCGAAGCGCTTGGCGTAGCCCGAGTTCCACTCGAAGTTATCCATCAGGCTCCAGTAGAAATAGCCGCGCACGTCGATGCCCTGCGCGATCACGGCGCGCAGGGCATCCAGGTGCAGCCGCACGTACTCGATGCGCGGTTCGTCGTGGATCTTGCCGCCGACGGGCTTCTCGGCGACGGCCATGCCGTTTTCCGTGATGTAGACGGGCGGCAGCCGGTACTCGCGGTGCAGGCCCACGAGCAGTTCCGTCAGGCCTTGCGGATAGGTCTCCCAACCCATGTCGTTGACACCGAGCTTGCATTCGGGCTTGCGCGGCGGCGTCTCGGCGCTCATGTAAGCGCGCGTGTAGTAGTTCACGCCGAGGAAATCGATGGGCTGTTTAATATCGATGAAATCGTTTTCAAAGATAGCCAAAGCAGAAGCGTCGGCGTGTTTCAGGGCCAGGGCCGGGTAGCGGCCCTTGAAGATGGCGTCCATATACCACTGCACCGAGCGCGCATATTCGAGTTCGGCCAGTTCGCGGTCCTGGGCGCTGTCGGTGGCCGGCGTGGCCGTCCATTGATTGAGCACGATGCCCAGTTTCGCCGGCGCATTCACCGTGCGCATCGCCTGCATGGCCAGGCCGTGCGACAGCAGCAGGTGGTGCGACACTTGCACGGCGGCGGCCGGATCGGCCATGCCGGGCGCGAACTGTCCCGTGCCATGGCCCAGCACGGCCGTGCACCACGGTTCGTTGTGCGTGGCGATGCTGGCGACCTTGTGGCCGAAGCGGCGCGCCACCTCGGCCGCGTAGGCGGCGAAGTGGTAGCAGGTGGCGCGATTGAGCCAGCCGCCCTCATCCTGCAAGGCTTGCGGCAAGTCCCAGTGGTACAAGGTCAGATGGGCATCGAGACCCTTGGCGGCCAGGGCATCGAGCAGGCGCGCATAGAAATCGAAGCCCGCCTCGTTCCAGGCGCCGGAACCCGCAGGCTGCACGCGCGACCAGGACATGGAAAAGCGGTAGGCGTTGACGCCCAGGCTGGCGATCAGCTCCACGTCCTCGGCATAGCGGTGGTAATGGTCGCAAGCCACGTCGCCATTGCTGCCGTCGATGATCTTGCCGTCCGTGTGGCTGAAGGTATCCCAGATGGACGGGCCGCGGCCGTCGATGGCGGCGGCGCCCTCGATCTGGTAGGCGCTGGTGGCCACGCCCCAGGTGAAGGTGGCGGGGAAGTTGGTGTCGATGTCGTCGTTATGCATGGTGGTCATGTCAGTGTGAGGGGTTGAGATAAATGTGTGGATCAGCCTTTGACGGCACCCTGGGTCAGGCCTTCGATCAGGCGCTTCGAGGCGACAAAAAACATCAGCAGCAGCGGCAGCACGGCGATGGCGGCGCCCGTCATCAGCGCGCCCCACTCCGTATTGTTCGGCGCCTGCATGCTGCGCAGGGCCAGCGGGATCGTGTAGTTCTCGACCGAGCGCATGACGACCAGCGGCGTGATGAAATTGTTCCACGAGTTGATGAAGGTGATCAGGCCCAGGGTACCCATGGCGGGGCCGATCAGCGGTAGCACGACTCTCCAGTAGATGGCGAATTCGCCGCAGCCGTCGATGCGCGCCGCCTCGATCAGGTCCTTCGGTATCGCCGTGCCGATGTACTGGCGCATCAGGAAAATCCCCAGCGCGCCGGCCGCTCCCGGCACGTACAGGGCGCGCGGCTGGTCCAGCCATCCGAGGAAATCCATCAGCATGAAGGTCGGGATCATGTTCATGAAGGACGGGATGATCATCGAGGCCATCACCAGGGTAAACAGGGGCCGCTTGAAGCGGAACTCGTACATGGCGAAGGCATAGCCGCCCAGCGAGCAAAAGAACAAGGTCAGGGCGGTGGTCATCAAGGCCACGTACAGGCTGATGCCGATATTGCGCCAGAACGGCAGGCGCTCCTGCAGCAGTTCGAGGTTGTTCAGCAGGGCCGTGCCGAACCAGCGCGGCGGCGGCAGGCTGTAGATCTCGGCGCTCGTGTGCGTGGCGAAGACGAACATGAAGTAGAACGGCGCGACCATGATCAGGGCGCCGATGGCCACCATGGCGTAGGCCGTCCAACGCGTGGTTTTCATCGTGCCTCCTTGCGCTCATTGCGGCTGAAGATGCGGTTGTTCACCCAGGTGCTGCTGGCGATGATGAGGAACAGCAGCCAGGAAATGGCCGATGCCGTGCCGAAGTCGCCCGAGGAAAACGCCGTCTTGTAGACGAAGATGGCCGTCGTCATCACCGACTGGCTTACGCCGCTCGATTCGGCCACCAGCACGAACGATTCCTCGAACAGCTGCAGATTGCCCATGATGGTGAGGGTCACGGCCAGGTAGATCATGGGGCGCAGCTGCGGCAGGGTGATGTACCAGAACTGCTGGCGTTTCGAGGCGCCGTCGATGGTAGCCGCTTCATATAAATCCTTCGGGATGACCTGCAGCGCGGACAGGTACAGCACCAGGTTCCAGCCCAGGTAGCGCCAGAAAATCACGAAGGCGACGGCCGGCTTGATGAACAGCGAGCTGCCCAGCCAGTCGATCGATTCTGCCGGGAACAGGCCGCCCACCAGCGGCAGGCTGGCGCACCACTGGAGCAGCACATTGATCTGGCCGTAGTCGCGCGAGAACAGGGTGTTGAAGACCATGGCGATGGCCACGCTGGAGGTGATGAACGGTAAAAAGTAAATGCCGATCACCAGGTTGCGCGAGCGCTTGAAGCTGTTGTGGATGAACGCTGCCAGCGGAATGGCGACCAGGTGCTGCGGCACGCCCGAGGCCAGCGCCAGCCACAGCGTATTGCCCAGCGAGCGCAAAAACCACGGGTCGCTCAAGGCATATTTGTAGTTGTCCAGGCCCACCCACTGCATGGCTTCCACGCCGCTGGCCGCTTCCCACTGGTTGAACGACAGATAGATGGAAAACAGCAGCGGGAACAGGCTGAAGACGGCGAACAGGATGAAGAAGGGGCTGATGAAAATATACGGCGCCCACTGCTTCATGTTGTAGCGCTTCCTGGCGCGCCGCGCCGGGACGGCGGCGCGCTCGGTACAAGGCATGGAGGTAGTCATGCTGCTCCTAGCGCCGCGCGCGGTGGGTAATCAGGGCCTTGGCGTCGGCCAGGGCCGTCTTGATATCCTTGTTTTGCGCCAGCACGCTTTCCAGTTCCATATTGACGATGTCGCGCGCCACGGCGTCGAACTTGTCGACGCGGATGACGGGAATCTTCGCCGCCGTGTCGCGTGCCAGCAGGCGCGTCTTCTGGCCGCCGAAATACGCTTGCGGCTCGTCCATCATCGGGTCCGCATATGCCGCTTTCAGGGCGGGGAAGGCGCCGATCTCTTTCAGCGAGTGCAGCTGGATATCCTTGTTGACGGTCATGAACTTGATGAATTCCCACGCCTGCGTCTTGTTGGCCGCCTTTTTCGGGATGCCGTAGAAGGAGCCGCCGTAGGACGCCAGCGCGCCGGCCGGCAGGTTCGCCGCGCGCCACTGGCCCTTGGAATCGGGCGCCAGCCATTTGGCCAGGTGGCCGCTAAGCCACGATCCCATCATCTGGCTGGCCACCTTGTCGCGTTTAAAACCTTCGGCCCACTCGCCCGTCCAGGCCACGGTGCGCGCATCGATGCCAGCGATCCTGGCCGCCTTGGCCAGTTCGAAGGCCTTGACGAAGCGGGGCGAGTCGACCAGCACCTGGCCCTTGTCGCCAAAGTAAATGCCTTCGCCATCCTTCAGATTGGCGCGTATAACAATGTCGGCCAGATCGCTGGCGCCGGCCAGCAGATAGGTGCCCGTGGCGGCCTTGAGCTTCTTGCCGGCCGCGATGTAGGACTCCCATGAAGCCGTCAAGTCGGCTTCCTTGATGCCCGCCTTGTCCATCAAGTCCTTGCGGTAGAACAAAGTGCCCGGCCCCAGGTCGGCCGGCATGGCGCCCAGGGTGCCGCGCGAACTGGTCGCCTGCACGAAGGTGAACGGCACGAACTGGGCGCGGTACTGCCCTGCGCCGTAGGGCGGCAGCAAGAGGTCTTCCATGCCCTTCGATTCGGCGAAGCTGCCGACATAGCGGAAATCGATGGCCATCACGTCGGGCAGGCGCGCGCCGGCCGCCAGCGCCGTCGTCATCGAGTTATGGTGGTCGTCGATCTGCAGGCTGACCAGCTTGACCTTCACTTGCGGATACAGCTTTTCCCACAGGGGCAAGGCCGTTTTCACGGCGCGGTCCAGGTCGGGGAACGAGGCGACGGTAATCGTCGCCGGGGCCAGCGCCGGCACAGGCGGTGCGGCCGGCGGGACGGCGACGGGCGCGGCGGCCACGCTGGCGGCCAGGGTCAGCGCGGCCAGGGGGGCGGCGCCAAGGATGCTTGACTTCATTATTTCATCTCCGATTATTGAGCGTCTTCTATCTTGAAAACGTTTTCACAACATGTGTCCATTTAACACCGCAAAGAAAATCAAGTCAACCGAAAAAGTTGTCATTTTTATCGAGGGTGGTGTGGCAAGCTGCACGCCGTGGCGCGTGTTCTCCTATGAAAAAGCGCAAAAATTCGTCATTTGAGCCGCCGTTGTTTTTTGTGAAAACGTTTTCAAGCGTGGGTCGGATTAGCGTTTCAACGCGTAATCCGACAATATTGTTGGCGGCAGAGGCATGTTCCGGCGCATTGCTGGCCGTGATGTGTCGGGTTACGCCCTGCGGGCTAACCCGACCTACCCCGACCTGCGGTCGTTATCGGCCATTTATGGTAATCTTTCGATGAAAAGGTTTTCAGAGCACTGACGACCAGCCATCTTGATACCCAGGAACCGCCTTGAACGATAGCGACCACGCCGCCTCTCCCTCCACCCTGCTCGACGTGGCCCGCCAGGCCGGCGTGTCGCCCAGCACCGTGTCGCGCATCCTGAACGGCACGGCCAGGGTTTCCGATGACAAGCGCGACGCCGTGCTGGCGGCCATTGCGCACATGAAATTCGCGCCGAACCAGATGGCACAGGGCTTGAAGAAGGGCCGCTCGATGACCATCGGCATCGTGGTGCAGGATATTTCCAGCCCCTTCTTCGATGAAAGCCTGCGCGGCGTCGACGATGGGCTGAAGAACACGGGCTACGCGTCCGTCATCGTCAGCGGGCACTGGAATGCGCAGGAAGAAGCGGACCGTATCCGTCTGCTGTTGGCGCGAAAGGTCGACGGCATCATCCTGCTGTCGGGGCGCATCTCGGACGAGAGCGTGCTCGATTTCTCGCAGCAGCGGCCCATCGTCTCGACGGGCCGCCTGCTGGCCACGAAAAGCGCCATCGGCTTCAAGCTCGACAACGAATACGGTGCCTACCTGGCCGTGCGCCACTTGATCGAACTGGGCCACCGGCGCATCGCCTTCGTGGCCGGGCCCGCCAACAACACGGATGCGGCCGAGCGCCTGACGGGCTACCAACGCGCGCTGCGCGAAGCGGACATCGCCATCGACCCGAAGCTGATGGCGGAAGGCGATTTCCACGAGGCAAGCGGGATGCTGGCCATGAACCACTTGTTTGATACGCAGCAGCAATTCAGCGCCGTCTTCGCCGCCAATGACCTGTCCGCCTATGGCGTGCGCCTGTGTTTGTACCGCAAGGGCATCCGCGTGCCCGACGATATCTCGCTCGTCGGCTTCGATGACTTGCCCGGCTCGTCCTACACGACGCCGCCGCTGACGACCATCCACCAGCCCCTGTACGACATCGGCCGCATCGCCACGGAAGCGCTGCTGGGACTGATCAACGGCGAAGCCGTGCAGGCGGCGATACCTCCTCTGGAACTGATCGTCAGGGAAACTACCCGACGTGTTCGCTAGGTCTGACGCTGAACGAGAATCACTACGCCACCCGCATCCGCGACGCGTGGCGGAATCTGCAGCAATGGCGCATCCGCTTTACAATAGTGGCTCGTTCAGCAAGAATGCCTGCTTCAAGCAAGCTTGGCTCAACCCTCCGGCCGCAGGCCGGTAGACTCCGAATACTCACCATAAAGGGACATCACATGGAACATACTCTGCCACCACTGCCGTATGAAATGGACGCTCTGGCGCCGCATATTTCGAAAGAAACCCTGGAATACCACTATGCCAAGCATCACCAGGCGTATGTCACCAACTTGAACAACCTGATCAAGGGTACCGAGTTCGAGAACCTGTCGCTGGAAGAGATCATCAAGAAATCGTCGGGCGGCATCTTCAACAATGCGGCGCAAGTATGGAACCACACCTTCTACTGGAACGGCATGAAGCCGGCCGGCGGCGGCGCGCCTGCGGGTGCCGTGGCTGACGCGATCAACGCCAAATGGTCGTCGTTCGACAAGTTCAAGGAAGAATTCACCAAGTCGTGCGTGGGCAACTTCGGTTCGGGCTGGACCTGGCTGGTGCAAAAAGCCGACGGCTCCGTCGACATCGTCAACACCTCGAACGCCGGCTGCCCGCTGACCACCGGCGACAAGCCGCTGCTGACCTGCGACGTGTGGGAACACGCCTACTACATCGACTACCGCAACCTGCGCGCCAAGTACGTGGAAACGTTCTGGGGCCTGGTCAACTGGGACTTCGTTGCCAAGAACTTCGCGTAAGCGGTCCTTGTCAACGTAGGGCAAAAAAAGCCTGCGCCATCCCGCGCAGGTTTTTTTTCGCCTGCTGAAAAGCAGGGCGCTGCGCTACAATCACTGCCCCGCCACCGCCATCTTCCTCTGCACCGATGTCCGCTCGCCTGCTGCGCCGCCTGTTGATGTTGCCCCTGCTGGCGTGCCACCTGCACGCATGCGCGGCCGCCCCCCTGCTGTCCGACTACACCCACAATGCCTGGGGCGCCTTGCAAGGCGCGCCCGTCGACGTGCTCAAATTCGCCCAGGGCAAGGATGGCTGGCTGTGGATCGCCACGGCCACCGGCTTGTACCGCTACGATGGCGTGCGCTTCGACCGCGTCGACAGCGTGTACGGCCACCGCCTGCCGTCGAGCAATGTGCTGGGCCTGGCCACGCCGCCGGACGGTGCCGTGTGGGTCGGCTACCGTCTCGGCGGCGTCAGCGTCTTTCGCCAGGGTGGCGCGCGCACCTACCGCGAAGCGGACGGCTTGCCGCCGGGCGCCGTGTTCCATATCGAGGCGGCGCCCGACGGCGCCATCTGGGTCGGCACGCGCGATGGCGCGGCGCGCCTGGCGCCCGGCGCGGACCGCTTCGTCGCGCAAGCGGCCAACGTGGGCCTGCCCGACAAGCGCGTGTACCAGATCCTGTTCGGGCGCGATGGCACGCAGTGGATGGGCACCATGCATGGCGTCTTTTTCCGCAGGCCGGGCGAGACGCGCTTTTCCCATGCCTGGCCGCGCACCCTCCTCACCGCCATGGACGAAGCGCCCGATGGCGCCATCTGGGCCGTCGACACGCACAGCAATTACTACCGCGTGCGCACCAGCGCGCCGCGCGGCGATGCGCCCATCCGGCCCGACGCCAGGGGCAACGGCATCCGCTTCGACCGCGCCGGCACCATGTGGCTGATGCAGCCCGATGGCATCGAACGCAAGTTCGACCCTGCCGGCCCCAGTCTGCCGGCCCAGCGCCTGACGCGCCAGAACGGCATCAGCGGCCCGCTGCCGCAAACGTCGTTCCAGGACCGCGAGGGCAATCTGTGGTTCGGCACCTCGACTGGCCTGGACCGGCTGCGGCCAAACCGCCTGCAGACCCTGGCCGTTGCCGTGCCCTTCGACCACCCAGGCATGCTGGCGGGACCCGATGGCGACGTGTGGATCGGCGACTACGTGAGCGACGTGCGCAGCTTTACGGCCGACGGGGTGAAAAAAGTGATTTTGAAAGGGGCGCTGGCGGCCAGCCACTGGGCGCCCGACGGCACGCTGTGGCTGGGCAACGAGCAGGAGCTGCACCACCGCGCGCGCGACGGCGCCATGACGCGCGTGACAGCGCCCGTGCAAGGACTCGATCCGCAGGCGCTGCAGCAGGACCGCTCGGGCGCCCTGTGGGCCTCGTTTTCCGGCGGCGGCCTGTTTCGCCTGAGCGAAGGAAAATGGAGCGCGAACGGCGGCCTGTCCGGCCTGCCGGCGGTGCTGACCACGGCCATGGCGATCGATGGCGCCGGCACCGTCTGGCTGGGCCATGCCGACAATACGGTCAGCCTGGTGGCCGACGGCCAGCGCGCGGGCGCCGTCAGGCGGCTCGGCGCGGCCGAGGGCCTGCAGGTGGGCACCGTGCTGCAGCTGTACCGCGATGGCGACGCGATGTGGGCCGGCGGCGAAAACGGCGTGGCCCTGTACCGCGCCGGGCGCTTCCACACCTTGCGCGGCGCGCGCGGCGCGGCGTTTCGCGGCGTGTCGGGCATCGTGCGCCTGCCGGACGGCGACCTGTGGCTGCATGGAGCGGACGGCATAAGCCATATCGGCGCGTCCAGCCTGGCCGCGTGGATGCGGGACGGCAGCGCCGTCGCCTCGGAACGCTTCGACGCACTCGACGGCTTGCAGGGCCATGCTTCGCAACTGCGCCCCGTGCCTTCTCTGATCCATGCGCCCGACGGCAAGCTGTGGTTCTCCACCTCGGCCACCATCGCCATGCTCGACCCGCTGCATATCCGCCGCAATCGCCTGCCGCCGCCCGTGCAGATCCACAGCTTGCTGGCCAATGGCGCGCGTTACGCGCTCGACGATGGCAAGCCGCTGCGGCTGCCGCAAGGCAGCAAGACCCTGCAGATCGGCTTCACGGCGCTGAGCCTGTCGATGCCGGAACGCGTGCGCCTGCGCTACCGGCTGGCGGGCGTGGACGCCGGCTGGCAAGAGGCGGTCGGGCGCCGCGAGGCGTACTACACCAACCTGGCACCGGGCAGCTACCGCTTCGACGTCACGGCCGCCAACGAAGACGGCGTGTGGAACACGCAGGGAGCCAAGCTCGACATCGTCATCGCACCCGCCTTCGTGCAGACGCCGTGGTTCGTCGTGCTGCTGGTGCTGGGCGCCGCGCTGCTGCTGTACGGCGGCTATGTGCTGCGCATCCGCCATCTGACGCGCAACATGCAGGAACGGCTGCAGGAACGCTTGCAGGAGCGCCTGGCCGAACGCTCGCGCATCGCCCGCTCGCTGCACGACACCCTGCTGCAAAGCGTGCAGGGCCTGATCCTGTCGTTCCATGCGCATGCGGACATGCTGCCCAAGGGCACGCGCGAACGGGCGCGCCTCGACGGCACCCTCAACCTGGCCGACCAGCTGCTGATCGAAGGCCGCGACCAGATCATGGATTTGCGCGCCTCGGCCGAACCGGACGAACTGCGGCTGGCGCTGCAGCAATTCGGCAAGGGCCTGGCCGAGCACCGCGCGCACGCCTTCACCGTGCACGTCAGCGGCAGCTGCCGGCGCCTGCAGCCGCGCGTGCATGACGAGGTCTATGCCATCGCGCGCGAAGCGCTGTTCAACGCCTCGCGCTATGCCGAGGCGGCAAACATCGTGCTGGAACTCGACTATGCGGAGCAGGCATTCACCCTGCGCGTGCGCGACGACGGCTGCGGTCTCGATGACGCCGTGGCGCAAACGGGCCAGCGGCCCGGCCACTGGGGCCTGGTCGGCATGCGCGAGCGCGCCGCCGGCATCGGGGCCAGCCTGCGCATCGACAGCCGGCCCGGCGCCGGCACGCAGATCGAAGTGAGCGTGCCGGGCCGCCTGGCCTACTGAGGGCGCTGGCGGGGCTGACGGAGCACGCCCGCAAGCGTCCGCGGGCGGGAGAGAAAATGTTATACGATGCGCAAGAGCGCCGTCTTGCTCACCGATCCTGCCCCACCACTTTCTGAAAGCCCGCCATGAAAAAATGCATGCTTGCCCTGCTCGTGTTTGCTTCCGGTTCCGCCTTCGCCAACTCGGCCTGCGACACGCCGCGCAACGACTTCGACGGCCTGTATTGCCTCAACAAGGTGTACCAGGAAGCGGACAAGGAACTCAACGCCAACTACAAGACACTCGCCGCCAAGCTCGATGCCGGCGGCAAGCAAAAGCTGAAATCGGGCCAGCTGGCGTGGATCGCCAACCGCAACGACGCCTGCTCCAAACGCGAATCGTCGGGTTTCTATGTGAATCTCGATTGCGCCACCAAGACCACCATCGAACGCGCGCAATTCCTGCAAGACCGCGTGCGCGAATGCGTGAGCGCCGGCTGCCAGAACAGCAAACTGTGATGTAAGTCTGCGCCAGCGCAAACGGGAGCGGGCGGCAAGCGCCCATACTGGCCGCTCCGATGTTTCCCCGTTTGTGCCATGAGCAAACTCATCGATATTTCCCTGGACCGGTGGGACGCCAGCGGCAGCGCCGCGCAGCAGGCGGCGGCGCTGCAGGCACTCGAAGATGGGCAAGTTGTGCTGCTGCCCCGCCTGGGCTTTTCCCTGCAACCGGAAGAGCATGTGCTGCTGAACGGCGCTGTGGGTAGCGCCAGCAGCGCCAAGAACATCAGCTGGGAACCGGCGCGCGGCGTGCGGGGCCACGGCGATGCCTGCGATGCGGCCCTGCTGGCCGCGCTGATGCAACGTTATGCGCAGCACACGCAGCGCTTGCTGGCCGGCTTGCTGCCCGGCTATGTTCCCCATCTGCGGCAAGGCAAGGGCAGCTTTCGCCCCGTGGAAATCGCCGGCCGGGTGACGTCCTGGCGCAAGGACGATACGCGCCTGCACGTCGACAGTTTCCCCTCCTCACCCACGCAGGGCCGGCGCATCTTGCGCGTCTTCAGCAACATCCATCCGCGCGGCGCGCCCCGCGTGTGGAAACTGGGCGCGCCGTTCGAACAGGTGGCGCAGCATTTTTTACCTCTTGCAAAGCGTCCGCAGCCCGTGCTGGCGGCGCTGCTGCACCGGCTGCGCATCACCAAGTCGCGGCGCACGGCCTACGATCACTACATGCTGCAGCTGCACGACGCCATGAAGGCCGATCTCGCTTACCAGGCGCAGGTGGAGCAATACACCCACGCATTCGCGCCGGGCCAGACGTGGATCGTCTTCAGCGACGCCGTATCGCACGCGGCCCTGCGGGGACAGCATGCGCTCGAGCAAACCTGGCTGCTGCCCGTGCGCGCCATGGCCGCCCCCCACAAATCGCCGCTGGCCATCCTCGAGCGCCAGTTGCAGCGGCCGCTGGCCTAGCCTGGTCTGGGCTCGCGCCCCGATAAAAGCGGATTCAGGCCGGCAAGCGGACCGCCTTGAAGCGCCGCCAGGCCTTGTGCATGCGGCCATCGCTGCCATCGGTCTGCGCGCGCGCCGCCAGATAGCCGCGCACGAAGGCCGCGTGCAGCCGCAAGCCGTCCTGGGCGGACTGGTCAGCCTCGTCGGCCTGGCCAGCCTGAACTTCGGGCAATTGCTGCAGCAGCCGGTCGGCCACCTGCACATCGTTGAGCCAGCCCAGTTCATCCTGCAAGGCCGACAAGCGTCCCACATACGGTTTCACGGCCCGTCCCGCAAACAGCGAGGCAAAGAATTCCGTCGCATAGCGCGTCTTCTTGGCCGCGATGCGCACTTGATGGCGCTGCTGCGGCGTGGCATGCAGCAGGCGCTTGCCGCGCTTCATCAGGCGGCGCTGGTCCTTGCGCAGGGTGGCGCGGGCAAACGGCGACACGCGCGCATCGAGGCGCCGCAATTGGCGCGCGGAACAGCCATCGCGCCAGGCGCGCGCCTGCAGCCAGCGCTGCAAGCCCAGCATGCAGGCCGTGTAGCGCGCCGAGGTGACGGCCTGGGCGGCTTGTTGGTGCTTGAGCCGCGCCTGCGCGTGCGCCGCCTGTGCCAGCGCCGCCGCATCGGCCTGCGCCTCGCCATCGAGCTGCGCCAGGGTATTGCCAGCCAACACATCCCAGTCGCGCGCCTCGCCCAGCGCGCCGCCCAGCCAGTCGAGTTCGGCCTTCAAGGCGTCCGGCAAGGCCAGCAGGGACTTGAACATGCCCAGCGCCGAGCGCAAACGGCGCAGTCCCACGCGCATCTGGTGCACGCTTTCCACATCCTCGCCCGCCGCCACGCCATCCTGGTTGCCGCTGACCTGTTCCAGGCAATTGCCGGCGATGGCCACAAACACCTGCTCCACCGACATGGCCGCGTCCAGCGCCAGCGGTTGCGCCTTGACGGCTTGCAAGGGGGTCGATGCCGCCAGCCGGTAACCGCGTTCCGCCTTGCTCATGTGGCCCAGCTGCAGCGGCACGTCCTGCAGCAGCGCCAGCGCCACGTCGAACAGGCTGGAAGCTTGCCCCTGCTTCAATTCCAGTTCGACCTCGCTGACGGGCACGCTGTATACGGTACCATCGGCACCATCGGCCGCATCCGCGCCGCTTTCAATGACACCCTGGTCCAGCACGCATTCGATCTGGTCGCCCTGCGGCGTGCGCAGCTGCCAGACGGTGCGCTCGATGCGTGTGGTAAACACGGGCTGCAAAGCGTCGCGGACGGCGTCCCGGCGCAGCAGCGCGCGGATGGGCTGCTTGCGGCCGATGGCCGAGTCGAGCGCGGCCAGATCCGGCTGCGGCCCCGGCACGTCGCCTTCCCATTCGTGGCGGCTGTGCAGGCCGCCGTTGACGGTGCCGCCCGCCTTCAGCGTTTGCACCCAGCGCCCGTCCACCTGTCGCACGCGCAAGCCCGCATGGTGGCGGCACAGCTGCAAATCGGGCGTATCGACATAGATATCGTGCATCTGCAGCACCTGCGGCGCACCTTGCGCAGCCTGCGCCAAGAGCGGGTGGGCGCGCAGACGGGGCGCGTCCTGCGGCGCCAGCAGCAATTTCAATTCGATTTCCATGTCCGCTCCTTGCAAGATTCCTGAACGCCCATTGTAAGGCGCGTCCCGCCGCGCGCAAGGCGCACGCACGCACACCTTGATTTTGCGCCAAAATAGGCGATTCATTTACAAGGAGACGCCATGACCTATCACGCCGCCGAGAACCGCTACGACAGCATGCCATACCGCACGTGCGGGCGCAGCGGGCTGAAATTGCCGCTGCTGTCCCTGGGACTGTGGCATAACTTTGGCGACAGCAACAATCTGGCCTCGCAGCGCGACATGCTGCGCACCGCGTTTGACCTGGGCATCACGCATTTCGACCTGGCCAATAACTACGGCCCGCCGTATGGCAGCGCGGAAAGCAATTTCGGCAGGCTGCTGCGCGACGATTTTTTACCGTACCGCGATGAGCTGATCATTTCCACCAAGGCGGGCTGGGACATGTGGCCGGGTCCGTACGGCCAGGGCGGCGGTTCGCGCAAATACGTGCTGGCCAGCCTGGACCAGAGCCTGCAACGCCTGGGCCTCGACTACGTCGACATCTTTTACTCGCACCGCTACGACGCCGACACGCCGCTGGAAGAAACCATGGGCGCGCTGGCGACCGCCGTGCAGCAGGGCAAGGCGCTGTACGTGGGCCTGTCGTCGTATTCGCCGCAAAAGACGGCCGAGGCGGCCGCCCTGCTGAAGGAGTGGAAAGTGCCGTGTTTGATCCACCAGCCTGCCTACAATATGCTCAACCGCTGGATCGAGGAAGACGGCTTGCTCGACACGCTGCAAGAACAGGGCATGGGCTGCATCACGTTCACGGCGCTGGCGCAGGGTTTATTGAGCGACAAATACCTCGATGGCGTGCCGCAGGATGCGCGCGTCAACCGCCCCGGCGGCGGCTCGCTGCTGCAAAAGCATCTGAGCGCGGAAAACCTGGCCCGCGTGCGCGCGCTGAACCAGATCGCCGCGCAGCGGGGCCAGACCCTGGCGCAGATGGCGCTGGCCTGGGTGCTGCGCGATCCGCGCGTCACCTCGACCCTGATCGGCGCAAGCAGCAGCGCGCAAATCCGCGAAAACGTGGCCGCGCTGCAGCAATTGTCATTCACGGCCGACGAGCTGGCCGCCATCGACGTGCAGGCGCGCGAAGGCCATATCAATCTGTGGGAAGGCCCGTCGCGGGCCACCTGAGGATCATCCCCCGCTTGTGGCGGCGGCAGCCAGCAGGTAGACTGCCGCCTCCCACGACATCCGCGACAAGGTTCCATGCAAGTCATCCCTGCCATCACCGTCTGTTTACTGCTTTCCTGTGCGGCCCCTGCCAGCGCGGCCAATTATTGCGACTCGCCGCAATGGTCGATCGTGCATAACAAGAGCTACGACGAGGTCATGCAGATCGCCACGAAGCGCGACAAGATCCGCGACGCCGAATGCAGTTTTACCGATGTGATCCTGCGCATCCAGAACGAGGAGGCCGGCATCGGGCGCTATCCGGGCATCCTGCTCATCGCCGACGCGCAGGATGAACGCTTCGTCGTTACCAGCCGCGTCGGCGCCTACACCATCTTCAGCTACCGCTATAACGACAAGCGCCTGCTGCAGTTTGCCATGAAGGATCACAGCTGGGAGGAAGGCGAAGCGTTCCAGGCCGGTGCCTACAAGATTACCGGCGTCAAGGAGTTCAAGACCATCACGGGCTTTCCCACCACCTTGCTGGTAGTACAGACTTTCCAGTTTTACGGGCCCAAATAGGGCGGCAGCAGCGCGCCCAACTCCTGCGCCACTTGCCGGCGCCGCTCGGGCGTGGCGAACACGCCCACCGCCACATGACGGGTAGCATCACACATATCGTTGATATGTATTAATTGGCGCGGCCCTTGCGGCACTTCGACGCGCGTGCGCCATGGCGAAAAGTGGTGGCGCCGGCAGCGGCCGGCGCTGACCTGTTCGACGATCAGCTCGCCGTCGCGCAGGGCGATGTGTTCATAGTCGCGCGCGTGGCGCAGGTAGTGCAGCAGAGCGGCGGCCACCAGGCCCAGTTCGGCGAACGAAAAGACGGGAATGGTCCAGAGGCCGCGCAGCGCAAAGGCGGCGGCAATGACGAGGGAAAACAGGCATAGCAAGCCATAGGCGCGCAGCAACTGGCGCGCCGTCAAGGCACTGTGGCGCGCGAGCAGCCATTGCGGCTGCTCGCGCGAGTGATCGCGTGGCATGGCGCCTCCCGCACTATCGCTCCATCACCGCGGCGGCCTTCGCCGCCGCCAGGTTCCGCCAGATCGTTCAGCCAGCGTGCGCCCGGGTCAGGCGCCCATCCTCACCAGCGCGTGGCCCACGTGCTGCCACCAGTGATCGCGCGACTTGACCTGTTTCAGGCAAGACGTGTCGATTTCCGTCGGAAACACGCGATCTTGGCACGCCTTCGTTTCCAGGGCATAGCGCTGGTTTTCCGCCGCCGCCAGGGCCACGATCAGCCAGAACGCCAGCGCCAGCAAGACCACCAGCGCACTCCAGGCCAGGTGATTGGTGTTACTTTTTTCGCCAAAAAACTCGCGCGGCCGCGTCTCGCGGTACATCGACATCAAGCCTTTTTCTTTCTCTTCCGACATCTGCGTTTGCATCCTCTGACATCCTATCCTGTGCCGGCCGGCTGGCCATGGCGGCAAGCACGCCGCCTTGCCAGCATTTTACGCTGATGGCGCCAGAGCGACAGCAATTTGCGGCCGGCCGCCGGCATCAGGGGCGCGGCGCTGGCGCCTGGGGAACGCCGGGTTCGCCATCGCCCTCCTCTGCGGGCCGCACGGGCGCCAGGCTTTCCACATGATCGACATCGATATCGCCGCCGTCGGGCGCCGTATTGCGCGGCTCCACGCCGGCCCGTTCGCCCGTGCCGGCCGCATCGCTGTCGTTATCGAGTTCTTCCGCATCCTGGCCGGGCACGCCCTGCATGTCGCTGCCGCTGTCGGAACTGTCGCTGGGACCGAGCGCGCCCTTGCCATGGCCGGAGCCCAGAACGCGGTCGGGCGTGACGGGCAAATTGTCCGGATCGAGTGTGCTGCTGCTCATGGCTGACTCCCGTTAACAAAAAAACCAGCTTACTCTCCTGGCCAGTCCAGTGGCGCACGGCTGCCCGACCTTTTCCGAGGGGAAAATGCGGCGGCGCACAACTATTTTCATAAATTACTTCACAAATGTACTATTCATTGCTATAGTTAATCCAAGTAAGCATCTTCTCATCCAGAAATTGCTTCATCGGCGGCACGGCGCCCACCAGCGCTATGCCGCCGAACCGACCGGTACGTGGCGATCCGGCCCATCCACCCAGCCATCATGCACATTTTGGAGTCTTCTCATGCAAGCCAAATCACTCATCGCAGCATTGTTTGCCATTACCACCGCTACTTCGGCGTTTGCCCAGAGCGCCGCGCCTGCCGCTGCCAGCCAGCAACTCACGCGTGCTGACGTCACGGCCGAATACATCCGTGCCCGCAACGCCGGCGAAATCGCCACCAGCGAAGTCGACTATCCGAAAACGCCGTCCACCGCCGCCAGCAAAGTGACGCGCGAACAAGTCATGGCCGAGTTCTACGCCGCCCGCAAGGCTGGCCTGATCCCGCAAACGGAAGCGGACTTTGATGTCGCGCAAACGGCCAAGCACGTCTTGCAATAAGAAACCAGTCAGCCGGTTTCAGTCAGTAACAACTCAGTTGCGGCGCAGCACTCGGGCCACTCCCGAAGCTCCCCGCGGCGAGCTGTGATACCCCAGCAGCACCCCCAACACTACCTCTCCCGGAGTTCCTGCATGTCCCTGTACCGCCGTTTGCTTGCCGCCAGCCTGACCCTTGCCTTGAGCGCTTGCGCCGACATGGGCCATATCGCGCCGCAATCGGCCATGCTCGACGCCAACAAGCTGCAGGCGAGCCAGGCCATGGATGCCGCCGCCAGCGCCGCCATACAATGGCCGCGCACGCAATGGTGGCAAGACTTGCACGACCCGCAATTGAACCGGTTGATGGACCAGGCGCTGGCCGACAGCCCCACCCTGCGCGGCGCCCAGGCGCGCGTGCGCCAGGCCGAGGCGCTGGCCGGTGCGGCGGAAGACAAGACCCGCCCGCAGGCGGACGCGAACGTCTCCATCAACCGCGAACTGTATTCGCAGCACGGCAGCACGCCGGCGCCGCTGGCCGGCAACTATGCCTGGCGCAACCAGGCCACCGTCACGGCCTCGTACGACCTGGACCTGTGGGGCCGCAACCGCGCCGCCCTGTCCGCCGCCCTGGGCGACGTGCAGATGGCGTCGGCCGAATCGCAGATGGCCCGCCTGGCCCTGGAAACGGCGCTGGTGCGCACCTACATCCAGCTGTCATACGAATTCCAGCTGCAGGACGTGATCGAGCGCAGCCTGGCGCAGCGCGCCCGCATCCTCGACATCACGCGCCAGCGCAAGGCGGCCGGCATCGGCACGGACATTGACGTGGCGCAGATCGAAACCACCCTGCCCGCGGGACGCCGCCAGCTGGAGCAGTCGGCCGAGTCGCTGGCCCTGCTGCGCAACCAACTGGCGGCCCTGGCGGGCAAGGGGCCGGCGGCCGGCGCGGCGCTCACGCGCCCCGTGCTGCGCCTGGACGAGCCGCTGGCCATTCCCGCCGCCCTGCCGGCCGACCTGATCGGCCGACGTCCCGACATCGCCGCCCAGCGCTGGCGAGTGGAAGCGGCGGCGCAGCGCATCGACGCGGCCAAGGCCGAGTTTTACCCTAACGTCAACCTGGTGGCGTTCGCCGGCTTCCAGGCCTTCGGTTTCAGCCACTTTCTCGACGCCAACTCAGAGGTCCGCGGCGCCTCACCCGCGCTGAGCCTGCCCATCTTTGCCGGCGCCCGCCTGCGCGCCCAGCTGGGCAGCCAGACGGCCGTGTACGACGGTGCCGTGGAGCAGTACAACGCCACCGTCATCAATGCCATGTCGGACGTGGCCAACGCCGTCACCCGCGCCCAGTCGCTGGCCAAACAGCATCAGCTGACCGTGCAGGCGCTGGCCACGGCGCAGCGCGCGCGCGACCTGGCGGAAAAAGCGTACAAGGCGGGCATGAGCGACGCCATCGCCATGCTCAACACGCAAGTGGCGCTGCTGGCGGAAGAACAGCAGCAGGCGCAAAATGGGGCGCGCGAGCTCGATCTGTACGTTTCCTTGATGAATGCATTAGGAGGCGGCATCTAAGCTTGCAATCCTGGCATTGCCCTAGCCCAACAAGATACAATCGGAACTTTATTCACACATGAAGGAATATGACATGACCGCTTTTGACGCCACCTCCAAGCGGCTGCAAAACATCCGCACGCGCATGCCAGGCTTCCCCATGGAACTGATGCGCCTGCTGCGCATGACGTACCACATCCAAAAAGGCATGAAGGACTTGACCAATGCCGCGCTGAAAAAGCACGACCTGGTCGATGCCAGCTACATGGTGCTGGCCGTGCTGTACGGCACGGACGACGAAACCTCGAACGCCTGCACCCTGGGCATGGCGTGCCATGAAAAGCCGGCCAACCTGACGCGCGTGTGCAACGACCTGGAAACGCGTGGCCTGATCCACCGCGGCACGCGCCCCGGCGACCGCCGCTCCGTGATGATCTCGCTGACCGACAAGGGCCGCGCGCTGATCGAAACGGCGCTGCCCGACGTGTACCAGGAAACCTCGGCCCTGTACGACGGGTTCACGGAAGAAGAGCTGCAAGTGCTCGACAAGCTGTACATGCGCCAGCTGCGCAACCTGAACAATCTCAACAACCAGAACTGATAGCCTATCGATGACGCCAGCCACAGCAACAAAACCCACATATGGCCCCCTGAACCGGGCGGCCCACTGGCTGGCGCTGGCGCTGCAGGACTGGCGCGCGACGGAAGGCGAACGCTGGATCTACGTCGGCAAGACTCTCATCGCCGCGTTCTGCGCGCTGTGGCTGGCCTACCGCCTGGGCCTCGATTCGCCGAGCACGGCGATGACCACCACCATCATCCTGGCCCTGCCCAGCAGCGGCATGGTGCTGGAAAAAAGCTTTTACCGCCTGTGCGGCACCCTGCTCGGCTGCACGGCCGCGCTGACCCTGATCGGCCTGTTCCCACAGCAGCCCGTGCTGCTGTTCGCCGGCCTGGCCCTGTGGGTGGGCCTGTGCACGAGCGGCTCGGCCCTGCACCGCAACGCGCAATCGTATGTGTACGTGCTGGCCGGCTACACGGCCTGCATGATCGTGCTGCCCGCCATCGAGCAGCCGATGCAGGTGTTCTCGCTGGCCGTCACGCGCGTGGCTGAAGTGGGCCTGGGCATCATCTGCTCGGCCGCCGTCTCCAGCGTGCTGCTGCCGCGCCACCAGGGCACGCAGGTGATGCGCACGGTGCAGGCGCGCTACGGCAAATTCCTCGCCTTCTGCCATGACGTGCTGCAGCAAAAGCTCACGCCGGCCCAGGTGGAACTGACGCATCTGCAGTTTGCCGCCGACGTGGCGGCGCTGGAACTGGGGCGCTCGGCTGCGCTGTTCGAAGTGACCAGCAAAGTGAGCCACGTGCGCGCGCAGAACCGCAAGCTGCACGCCTTCAACGCCACCTTCATGACGGCGCTGACCACCTTCTATACCTTCCACCGCCTGTTCGACCGCCTGCAGCGCGATGGCGAAACCCAGGTCATGCAGGTCTGCGCGCCCCTGTACGCCATCGTCGCCGAGGCGCTGCAGACGACGCCTTCGCAAGACTCGCTCGACACCATGCAGCGGCATTTGCAGGCGGCGCTGGCGCAGGCGCGCGCGGACATCGACGGCGCGGCCATCGCGCATGCGCAGCGCATCGATTTCGACACCGTGTGCGAGCTGCTCGAGCGCTTCGCGCGCGACATGAGCCGCTTTCACGAAGTGTATTTCAGCCTCGTGCACGACACGCCGCTCGACGTGAGCACGCCGCAGGCATATGCGCCGAAGACGCCGCCCGCGCTGGTGCTCGCCAGCGGCGCGCGCGCCGGCATCAGCCTGGCCCTGCTGGCGCTGGGCGCCTACTTCCTCGCCTGGCCCTACGCCAGCACGGCGATGCTGATGGCGGCCGTGTTCTGCGCGCTGGCCTCGTCCTCGCCGCGCCCCATCATGATGATCCGGCAAGTGCTGACGGGTTTTTTGATCGCCATGCCCATGTCGCTCGTCTGCGTGTACTTCGTGCTGGTGCACGGCGACGGCTTCCCCATGCTGGTACTGAGCTTTGCGCCCTTCCTCGCCGTCGGCCTGTACCTGATGACGAATCCGGCCAAGCTGGGCGTGGGCCTGGGCGTGTCCACCTTCATCACGCAGATGGCGCCGACGAATCTGATGCACGTCGACGGCGCGGCCTTTTTGAACACGGGCATGGCGCTAATCGTCGGCCTGATGCTGGCCGCCCTCGTGTTTGCCGTGCTGCTGCCCGAGCACACGATGGGCCACAAGGACCATATCGGCCCGGCCCTGTGGCGCGAGGCGCTGCAGGCGTGCACGGCGCCGGCGCGACGAGTCAAGCACCGCTTCGACAACCGCGTGCGCGACCTGCTCAGCCAGCTCAATGCGGCGGCCGGGCCGGCGCCGGGCGAGGCCACGCGCGCCGTCGTGCGCCAGGCCCTGACCCTGCTGGAGATCGGCCATTCCGTGATCGAATTGCGCGAACTGATCGCGACCGCCCGCCCGGGCGCCACGCGCCATGCGCTGCAGCAGTGCGTGGACGGCATCGCCGCCTGGCTGCGCACGCGCGGCGATGCGCAACTGCAGGCGGCGCTGGCCGCCACCCTGCAGGCGGGCGCCGTGGTGCGCGCGGCGCAAGCGGAAGCGGAAGCGACAGCCGAACGCAGCGCACGGTTGCAGACGGCCTTGGCCGACCTGCATTCGATCTACACCTCATTACTCGACCACATGGCGCCTGGCGCCGGAGACCACCATGCCGCGTGAATTCGCCCTGTTCGGAATTCTGATTCCTACCCTGCTGCCCCTGTTCATCCTCAGCATCGGCCTGCAAACCCTGCTCGACCGCGTGCTGGGCTGGCTGGGCGTGTACCGCATGGTATGGCACCCGTCGCTGGCGCGGCTGTGCATCTTCATCGCCATCTTCGGCGCGCTCGCTCTATCGCTTTACAAATAAAAAAAACTGTTCAACCCAATCAAGGAAAGGCTGCCGACATGGTAAGCAAACTGACACGCTATGCAATCACCCTGCTGCTCTTGGCAGCAGCCCTGTGGATAGGCAAGACCGTCTGGGACCGCTACATGGAGTCGCCGTGGACGCGCGACGGCCGCATCAAGGCCGACATCGTCAACATCAGCGCCGACGTGGCCGGCACCGTCACGGACGTGCTGGTGCGCGACAACCAGGTGGTGCAAAAAGGCGACGTGCTGTTCGTCGTCGACAAGGAACGCTACACCAGCGCGCTGGCCCAGGCCGACGCCGTGCTGGCCGCGCAAAAAACGGAAATGGGCCGCCGCGGCAAGGAAGCGCAGCGCCGCGCAGGCCTCGACGCCAGCATCATCTCGACGGAAAGCCGCGAAAGCGCGGCCTTTGCCGCCAGCTCGGCCTCGTCGCAAGTGCAGGCCGCCGTGGCCGCGCGCGCGCTGGCGCAACTGAACCTGGAACGCACCACCGTGCGCGCGCCCGTCAGCGGCTACGTGACGAACCTGAACGTGCACAAGGGCGATTTCGCCGCCGTCGGCGCGGCCAAGCTGGCCGTCATCGACAGCGCCTCGTACTACGTCGTCGGCTACTTCGAAGAGACCAAGCTGGGCATGCTGGCGCAGGACGACAAGGCGGAAATGAATTTGATGAGCGGCGGCACCCTGCACGGCCACATCGAGAGCATCGCGCGCGGCATCACCGACCGCGATGCCGCCACGGGCCGCGAACTGCTGGCCGACGTCAATCCCACCTTCAACTGGGTGCGCCTGGCGCAGCGCGTGCCCGTGCGCATCCACATAGATGAACAAGACAGGAATCAGGTCCTGGTAGCCGGCACCACCTGCACCGTGGTGATCACGCCCCATTCGGCACCGGCGCCGAAACCAGCGGCGGCGCACCCGGCATGATCATGATGCGCGGCGGCGCCGGGCGCCTGGCGGAAATCGCCCTGTTCCTCGACGCTGCGGTGCTGGGCAGCTTTTCCGCGGCCGGCCGCAAGCACGGTTTGTCGCCGGCCGCCGCCAGCGCCGCCATCGCGCGCCTGGAAACGGCGCTGGGCGCCACCCTGTTCGAGCGCACCACGCGCCAGCTGCGCCTGACGGAAGAAGGTTTGCACTATCGCCAGTACAGCGAACAGGCGCTGGACTTGCTTGCGCAGGCCGAAGACGGCTTGCACGCGGGCGGCGGCGCCGTGCGTGGCGTGGTACGGATCTCGGCGCCGTCCGACATCGGCCGCCAGCTGCTGCTGCCCATGCTCGACCGCTTTGCCGCGCTGCACCCGCAGTTGCGCCATGCGCTGACCCTGACGGACATGACGGCCAATCTGGTGCAGGACGATATCGACCTGGCCATCCGCTACGGCGAGCTGCCCGACAGCGACATGGTGGCGCGCCTGCTGCACCGGGGCAGGCGCGTCGTGTGCGTGGCGCCCGCGCTGGCCGCCAGAGTGGGCGTGCCGGCCGCGCCGCGCGACCTGGCACAGCTGCCGACGCTGGTGCTCACGGCCGGCGACGGCGCGCCGCAGGAATGGCGCTACCGCGAAAACGGCAAGCGCCACAGCCTGCGCCTGGCGGGGGACTGGCACAGCAACGACGGCGAAATCATCCGCCGCTGGGCCGTGGCCGGCCATGGCTACGCCTACAAATCGCTGCTCGACATCGGCGACGACCTGCGCGCGGGGCGCTTGCAGACGGTGCTCGACAATTATTTTGCCGACAGCGTCCCCCTGAACCTGCTGTACCGGCGCAGCCGCTTCCAGCCGCCGCGCGTCGCCCTGCTGGCCGACTTCCTCGTGCAGCAGTTCGCCGCGCTGCAAGCCTGACGGCCGCCCTTACTGCGGCAGCACGCCCAGCTGGCGCAGCAGGGTCAGGTTGTCTTCCAGGTGCCAGTTGTCGCTGATGCGCCCTTGCGCATTGACACGGTACAGATCAAACGCATGGAAATCGACGGCTTGTCCCTGCCCCTGCAAGGGTCCCTGCGGCGTGGGGAAGACACCCGTGAAGCGGCCCGTGAAATGCAGGCGCAAAGTCACCCGGTCGCCCGCTACCAGCATCTCCTCGATGGCCACCTTCAAGTCCGGCACGGCCGCGTGAAACACCTGCGACGCCTGCAGCGGGCCGGCCAATCCCTGCGGCCGGCCGGCGGGCAAGGTGCGGTCCGTAAAATCATCGGCCAGCGCCAGCCGCGCCAGGGCCGGGTCGCCGCTTTCCCAGAACGCGGCATAGCGGCGCGCGGCCAGCGCCACCGTGGCGTCGGCTTGCGCGCCGGACAAATGGGCCGGCATGGGCAAATTGGTGGCGGAATGGACTGGCGCGGCGGCCAGCAGGGACAGTGCCAGGATGGCGGGAGCAAAAGTGGACATGGTGGTTCCAAATGAGTTGATCGGCGTGCATATGGCACACCACCATTCTGGACTCGCTTGCCCTGCTTGATAATTGGCCCCGCGCTTGAAGCAATTGCTTGCCAGGGTTGAAAATCAGCGCCCGCCGGCCACGTCGAGGATGCTGCCCGTCACATAGCTGGCCCCCGGTCCCAGCAGGTACAGGATGGCGGCGGCGATTTCTTCCGGCTGGCCGCCCCGCTGCATCGGTACGCCCGATGCCAGGCGCGCCACCCTGCCCGGTTCGCCGCCCGAGGCGTGGATGTCCGTGTAGATGATGCCGGGCCGCACGCCGTTGACGCGGATGCCTTCGGCCGCCACTTCCTTCGCCAGGCCCAGGGTCAGGGTATCGACGGCGCCTTTCGAGGCAGCGTAATCGATGTATTCGTCCGGAGAACCGATGCGCGCCGCCACCGACGAGACATTCACGATGCGTCCGCCCTGCCCGCCGCTCGCCGTCGACATGCGCCGCACGGCCTGCTGGCAGCACAGGAAATAACTGATCACGTTGGTGCGCAGCACGCGTTCGAGGCGCTGCACGGACATGTCGACCAGCCGGCATTTCCGCTCCAGCACGCCCACGTTGTTGACCAGCGCCGTGAGCGTGCCCAGGCGCGCATCGACTTCATCGAACAGGCGCGCCACGTCCGCTTCCTCGCTGACGTCGGCCTGCACGGCGATGGCCTCGCCGCCCGCCGCCACGATGCGCGCGCACAGTTCCCCGGCCGCCTGCGCATCGCGCACATAGTTGATGCAGACGGCATAGCCCTGGCGCGCCGCCAGCAGCGCCGTCGCCGCACCGATGCCGCGGCTGCTGCCCGTAATCAGGATCACTTCCTTCATCGTCCCTCCTGAATAGTTGTGGCTGCTTGTGGCTGCATCATACGCGGCCGAAAAAAACCCGCGCGCGGCGGGTTTTTCGTACTGACACATTCAATTTCGGAAATGCGTCATGGCATAAGTCAGGTGCTGCCACCAGTGTTCGCGCGTCTGCACGGACGCCAGGCATTTCGCATCGACCTCGTTCTTGAACGCGGGGTCCACGCAAGCCTTGCTGGCCAGCGCATTGCGCTGGTTTTCCACGTTGACGATGGCAATCGACAACCACGCCACGAGGGCGACGGCCAGTACGCACAGGGTCCAGGGCAGCTGTTTCATGGTGTTCTCCGGTGTTACTTCTTCGCTGGCGCGGGAGCGCGCTCTTTCAGGACGCGCGCCACCAGTTCATCCATCACGCGCAAGGTCGCCGCCTGGGTCTGCGGCTCGGACTGGCCCGGACGCGACAACTGCGCCGGCGACGTCACGAAACGGCCGTCGATGACGATGGTCGGCGCGCTGTCGATCTTGCTGGCCGCGATCAGCTGCTCGTTGCGTTTCAGCTTGGTCTGCACGCCGAACGAATTGAACATGTCCAGGTATTTCGCCTTGTCGATGCCGTTCTTCACCAGCAGGTCGAGGATGGCGTCATCGCGGTTCAGGCGGTTGCGCTCGACGTGGATGGCGCGGAAGATCTTGTCGTGGAACTGGTCCAGCTGGCCCATCGCTTCAAGCGTGGCGTAGGCGTGCGCCTGCGGATCCTTCGGGCCCGAGAAGGCCAGGTGGATGCGGCGGAAGGCGATCTTGTCGCCCTGCTTCTTGACCCAGTCGTGCATCAGCGGATCGAGCGCGTAGCAATGCGGGCACGAGTACATGAAGTACTCGACCACTTCCACCTTCTTGCCCGTGTCCGTGCGCACTGGCGTCGGGAGCGTGGTAAAGCCGGTATCGGCCGCCATGGCGCCGCCGGTGGCCGCCACCAGGGTGACGGCGGCAAGCAGGGGACGCAAGAAACGCAGAAAACGCATAATAATCCTTCATCATAAGTGGTCGTGAACGGGGCGAGATTACCACTTTTTGCGCCGGGCGATGAAGCCCGGGCGGAAAAAAGGCGCTTTTGCGCGCTCCGTTTGCGCCCGATTAAGCCGCTCTTAAGCGCCGCCGTGCCCGTGCCTCAGAAATGGTAGCGCGCGGCCACGCGCAACTGGCGCGCATCGTTGAGGTAAATGCTGGAGCGGCAGCCCGGCGCATCGCCGTAATGGCGGCGGTTGGCCAGGTTGCTGCCGGCCAGCTCCAGCTCCCACGCGCCCAGCTTGCGCACGTAACGCCCGTCCACGGTGGCAAACGCAGGCACTTGCGCCAGGCAGCTGCCGGCGAAATCGGGGCCGTAACGCAGGGCGCGCAGCCATTGCACGCCCACGTCGGCACTGGCGCCGCCCTGCCCCGTCCAGTACAGGCGCAGGCTGGCCAGGGTTTTCGGCACGAGGGCGATGTCCGGGCCGTCATAGGCGTAATCGTCATAGCGCGCATGCACCTGGCGCAGCTGAGCGTCGAGGCGCCAGTCGCGCGCCAGCGCCATGCCGGCCTCGATGGCGATGCCTGCGCGGCGCGAGGGATCGAGGTTGCCCGCAAAGCCCAGCTGGCCCAGGTTCTGGTCGAAGACGATCTGGTTGCTCAGGCGCTCGCTGAACACGCGCACGGAAGCGCTGCGCGCCGCGTCGCCGTAGGTGGCGCCCACTTCCATTTCGCGCCGCAGCTGCCCCGCCAGGGGACGGTAGCCGGCGCGGGTATAGCCATCGTCATCAATGCGGTAGCTGCGCGCGGCCCTGGCGTACACGCTCAGCTGCGGGCGCAGCTGCAGGCTGCCCTGCAAGTCCCACGCATTCTGGTTTTCCCAGTCGCTGCCGCCGGCGGGCATGTCGGCCGGGTCGAGCTGGAACTGTTCATGCCGCAGTCCCAGCAGCAGGCGCGGCGCATACAGGCCGCCGAAGGCCAGCTCTTCGCGCAGCAACAGCGCGCGCGAGTACTGGCGCCGCTGCGCATCGCCCGCGCGGCCCGAGCGCCGCTGCCACTGCATCAGGTCCAGGCCCACTTCCGTGTCCGTGCCCACGCCAGCCACCTTGCCGTAATGGCGCAGGCGCGGCGCCAGCTGGCGGCGGCGGCTGCTGTACGTCGATTCGATGCTGCCGTCCTCGCCCGCATAGTGGGCCGTAGCGCGCTTTTCCCGCTGCGACAGTTCCACGCCCAGCTCGAAACTGCCCACATAGCGCTGCACGAAGGCGCTGGCGCGCCGCACCTCATAGCGGTACAGGTCTTCCGGGCGGGCCGTCAGCAAGGCCAGGAACGGTGCTTCGGGCGCGGGATAGCGGGTGTCCTGGTTCAGCTGGTCGGCGCTGAAGCCGAAGCGGCCCTGGCGCAGCTTCCATTCCGCGCCGCCGTTGAAGCCGCGCTGGTGAAACACGCTGCCATCGCGGTAATTGCCATTGCGCAGGCCATCGATGGCCACGTCGAGCGACATGCCGCCCTGGTCGCGCGACAGGGCGCCGCGCATGCTGTGCTGGCCGCCCTGCGCCAGTTCGGCGGACAAATCGCCGTGCGTGACGCCGGCCGCGCCACCATCCGCGCCGTCCTGTGCGCGCGCAGGCATGGTCAGGGTGCACAAGAGCAAGATGCGCGCGGCGATGGTCAGGGCGGAAGGGGCAGGCATCATGGCGGAAAGCTGGGTGCGCTACCTGGGCGCGAACGCACGGTAGTAGGAGGATGGCAAAAGCGAATCATTATACGCACGGCGCGCGGCGCCGCAACAGCGAGCTGGGCTGCCAGCATAATCCATTGCTTATTTGTAATTTTTACAGGTATATTAACGAGCACCCGGCGATCCTGGGCGCAGCCGACTGCATTTGAAAATCAACAAGTCACTGTGGGAGTCACGCATGGAAAGTCGTAGCACGCCGCGCCGCCGCATTGTCCCCCTCCCGGGCAAGTTCAAGATTCTGGCCATCGCTGCCCTGCTGCTGGCCGGCCTGGCCCTGCAGGCCGAGCTGTTCGCCCAGCCGGACCAGGGCAAGCCGGCCAGCGCGCCCATGCCGCCGGCGCCGTCGGCCGACGGCATCGCCCTCGCTTCGCCGCATGCGGCCGCCGTGGCCACGCCCAGCGCCGGCAACGCCTGGGGCGGCGCGCGCACGGGCGCGCAAGCGACGCTGTCGGACCGCGTGGTCGACTACCAGATCGAAGCGACGCTCGATCCCGTCAAGCACACGATAGACGGCCGGCAGAAACTGCGCTGGCGCAACCGCAGCGCGCAAGCCGTCAGCAGCGTGTACCTGCACCTGTACCTGAACGCGTTCGAGGGCGAGCATTCGACCTTTTTTACCGAGAAGCGCAAGCTCGATACGGGCTTTCGCTCGGGCGTCGGCACGCGCGACGGCGAGTGGGGCTACATGGAACTGCGCAGCGTGACGCAGAACGGCGCCAAGGCGCCCTGGCATTTCGTCCAGCCCGACAACGGCCCGGCCACCGACCGCACCGTGGTGCGCGTCGACTTGCCGCAGGCCGTCGCGCCAGGCGCCGAGACGACGCTCGACATGCGCTTCTTCGACCAGCTGCCGCGCGTCATCGCGCGCACCGGCTATTTCGGCAGCTTCCACCTGGTGGGCCAGTGGTTCCCGAAGATCGCCGTGCTGGAACTGCCCGGCGAACGGGGCGCCACCGCGCCGCGCTGGAACGCGCATGAATTTCACCTCAATTCGGAGTTCTACGCCGACTTCGGCCGCTACGACGTGAAGCTGACCGTGCCCAGGGAGTACACGGTGGGCGCCACCGGTGAATTGCAGGGCGCGCCGCAGGAGAAAAACGGCATGCTCACGCACCACTATGTGCAGGGCGACGTGCACGATTTCGCCTGGACGGCCGACAAGCGCAGCGCAGCGCCATTGACGGGCAGCTGGAGCGCCCCTGGCAGCCCGCCCGTGGCCATCAAGGTGCTGTACCCGCCCGAGTATGCGTCGAACGCGGCGCCCGCGCTGCAGGCGGCGAAAGACTCGCTGACATATTTCTCGCGTACCCTGGGCCCGTATCCGTACAAGACCCTGACGGTGGTGATCCCGCCGTTCAATGCGGCCGAAGCGGGCGGCATGGAATACCCGACCTTCATCACGGCCTCGAGCTTCGCCAGCCTGCAGCCGAAGACCATCGCCGGATTCGGCCTCGACTTCGTCACCATCCACGAATTCGGCCATGGCTATTTCTACGGCATCCTGGCCTCGAACGAATTCGAGGAACCGATCCTCGACGAAGGCTTGAACGAGTACTGGGACCAGCGCATGCTGCGCGCGCGCGGCCAGGACATCCACGCCACCACGCCCCTGCTCAAGCGCCTGGGCTTCGCTCCCGCCTTCAAGGTCTTCGAGGCCGAGCGCATGGCCGCGCCACGCCAGGATGCGGCCGACCCGCTGGGCCAGAATGCGTGGGACCGCCTGCAGGGCGTGGGGCCCGTCTACAGCCGCACGGCCACCACCCTGCGCGACCTCGAAGCGCGCATCGGCAGCGAGGCCATGGAACGGGGCTTCAAGGCCTATTACGAACAATGGAAATTCCGCCACCCCAGCGTGGCCGACCTGCGCGAAGCGCTGGCCGAGGCGACGGGCCAGCGGCGCATCGTGGAACAGGTCTTCGCGCAGCAAGTCCATGCCAGCGCGAATATCGACGACCGCATCGGCAGCTTCACCAGCGAAGAGCAGACGCCGCTGGCCGGCCTGGCGCTGGTGAACGGCAAGCGCGTGGAACGCACGCCCGAGGCGCTGGAAAAAGAAGAGGACAAGGTGCGCGCGGCGTGGGACAAGGCGCACCCGGACGCCAAGCCCGGCACCGGGCCCTATCCCTATCTGACCAGCGTGGTGCTGCGCCGCCGCGGCGCGCCCGTGCCGCAGGTGCTGCTGGTGAAGTTCGCCGACGGCAGCTCCGAACGCGTGGTGTGGGACAACGGGCAACTGTGGCAGCGCTACACCTGGAGCAAGCCCGTGAAGGCCGTCTCGGCCGAACTCGATCCCGACCGCGTGCACTACCTCGACGTCAACAAGCTCGATGACAGCCGTACCCTGAAGGCCGACACGTCCGCCGCGCGGCGCTGGAGCCTCGATATCGCTGCCGCCTTCCAATACCTGCTTTCCCTGATCGCCATCGTATGAGCGCCACTTCCACGCCACGGGCCAGCGGCCTGACCCTGACCACGCGCGCCAGCCGCGCCGCCCTGCAATGGCGCTTGCTGCTGCTGTGGGCCGGCCTGCTGCTGATCCCGACCATCGTTGCCGTCATTCCCGTCTGGCGCACCTTGAGCGCCAGCCTCGACCAGGCCGTGCATGCGGCAGCGCTGGCACAGCGGCTCGACCTGATGACGTTGGCCGACCTGGCCGCCAATGCCAGCCGCAACGGGGCCGCCATCAGCCAGGCCGCCATCGCCGCCATCGTCCTGACCCTGCTGCTGTCGCCGCTGCTGAGCGGCCTGGTGGTGACGGCCGCGCGCGCCCCTGCGCCGCCCGGCTTCGGTGCCCTGCTGACGGGCGCCTTCAGCGAATACGGCCGCATGCTGCGCATGCTGTTGTGGAGCATCGTACCGCTGGGCGTGGCGCTGGCGATCGGCGCCGGCGCGCTGAAACTGGCCGACAAGCATGCGGCGACAGCCATCCTGGAAGCCGACGCCGACCTGGCCCGTCACCTGGCCTTGCTGCTCGCGGGCGTGCTGTTCCTGCTGGCCTGCGCCACGCTCGACGCGGGCCGCGCGGCGCTGGCCGTCGACCGGCGCCGCACCTCGGCCGTCAAGGCCTGGTGGCGCGGGCTCGGCATGCTGCGCCGGCGTCCGCTGGCCTGCCTGGCCATCTACCTCGTCATCACCGTGCTGGGACTGGCCCTGTATGCGCTGCTGGGCGTGGCACGGCTGAACCTGGCCGGCCCCGGTCCGCTGGCCATCGCGGCCGGCTTGCTGGTCACGCAGCTGGCGGCGCTGGCGCTGGCGTGGATGCGCAGCGCGCGCCTGTTCGCGCTGATCGACGTCAGGCGTTCAATCGCCTAGTCAGGCCCCCAGGCGCCCTTCATCGGCGAGGAAGTCGATGAAGGTGCGCACCTTCGAGGACAGGTAGCGGCGGCTCGTATAGACGGCGTACACCTTGCCGCCCGCCAGCTTGAAATCGTCGAAGAGGCGCACCAGCCGCCCCGCCGCCAGGTCGTCATCCGTTTGCCACGACGGCAGCAGGGCGATGCCCATGCCGTCGAGCGCGGCCGCGTGCAGCAGGCTTTCGTTATTGCATTGCAGCACGGGCGTAAACTTCACCGTCTCGCGTCCCTGCGGCCCGTCGAAGGCCAGCTCATTGCCGTTCGCCAACAAGGAATAGCTGATCATGGCGTGCTGCGTGAGGTCTTGCGGCAGCTGCGGCCGGCCCGCGCGCGCCAGGTAGGCGGGCGCGGCCACCAGGTGAAAGGCGATGCTGCCGATGGGCCGCGCGATCAGGGCCGGCGACGGCGCCTGGCTCACGCGCAGGGCCAGGTCGAAACCTTCTTCCACCAGGTTGACCACTCTTCCGCTCAAATCGATGTCGAACGTGACTTCCGGGAAGCGCTTGCGGTAAGCCACCAGGGTGCGCGTAAAGATGGCGTTGGCGAACCAGACGGGGGCGCTCAGGCGCAGCATGCCGCGCGGCACCACCGTCGTGCGGCCTACCGTCGCTTCCACTTCGTCGAGGTTGTCGAGCATCTCGCGGCACTGTTCGAAGTACACCTTGCCGATTTCCGTCAGGCTCAGGTGGCGGCTGCTGCGGTTCAGCAGGCGCGCGCCCAAGTGGCGTTCCAGGTGCATCACGTGCTTGCTGACCATGGCCGGCGACAGATCGAGGCGCTCGCTGGCCCGCACGAAACTGTCCAGTTCCACCACGGCGCGAAACACGCGCATGCTGCGCAAGGTATCCATGCTTATCCGATCATCAACAAAATGGAAATGATATATCAATAATAGCGATCTTGATCAACTGAGCGCGCATGACTATCATCGATAGCATCAGTCATTCCACTCCGGAGCCGCCATGCAAGAGCACACCTTCCCCACCTATTTCCTGTCGCACGGCGGCGGCCCGTGGCCCTTCATGAAGGAGCAGTTCGGCGGCCGCTACGACGTGCTGGAAGCGTCGCTGCAGGACATCCCGCGCCAGATCGGCGCGCGCCCGAAAGCCGTGCTGGTGGTCACGGCGCACTGGGAAGGGCCGCAATTTCTCGTCTCGGCCAGCCCCAAGCCGGGCATGATCTACGATTATTCGGGCTTTCCGCCGCACACGTATCAAATCCAGTACCCGGCGCCGGGCGCGCCGGAGCTGGCGGCGCAGGTAAAACAGTTGCTCGATGCGGCTGGCCACCCGGCGCGCCTGGACCACGAGCGCGGCTTCGACCACGGCACCTTCAGCGCCCTGTTCCCCATCTACCCGCAGGCGGACGTGCCGCTGGTGCAGCTGTCGCTCAAGCACGGCTACGACCCGCTGACGCACGTCGAGGTGGGCCGCGCGCTGGCCGGCCTGCGCCGGCAAGGCGTGCTGATCGTCGGCAGCGGCCTGAGTTACCATAACCTGCGCCAGTTCGGCCAGGCGGGCGCCGTCGCCTCGCATCAGTTCGACGCGTGGCTGCGCCAGACGATGGCCCTGCCGCCGGCGCAGCGGCTGCAACAGTTGCTGGCCTGGGACCGGGCCCCGGGCGCGCGCCAGGCCCACCCGCAGGAAGACCATCTGCTGCCGCTGATGGTGGCGCTCGGCGCGGCCGAGCAGGAAGCGGCCCACGTCGTCTACCACGAAGAGGATTTCTTTGGGGCGCTGGCCGTGACCAGTTTCAGGTTCGGGGCGGCGAGCGGAAATGAGCAGCAAGCCGGGGTCAGACCCTCAACACCGCTAACGGCTGGTTCAGCGTCAACGTAACCGGGGGTCTGACCCCAGAATTTGCTTTGGAGTGAATTCGGAAGCCGGGGTCAGACGGGGACGCCGAGTCCCGCAACACCGCCAACGGCAGGTTCGACGCCTACGTCACCGGGGGTCTGACCCCAGAATTTAAAAAAGCCGCTAGCTAGCGGCTTTTGTTTCATTACGTGCCGCGCTTGCCCCGCGCCGCATTCTTCGCCTTTTCAGCGGCAATTTCCGCCGCCTTCGCCGCTTTTTCCGCCATTTCGGCCGCATGCTGGGCCATCAGGGCCGCGCGCGTGTCCGGCGTTTCCAGCGAGATGCGGCCCAGGATGCCGCTGCGGTAGTCGAGCAGCAGGGTGTGCGACGCTTTCTCGAAATCGTAGTCGCCGCCCTTGATGCGGAAGCCGCGTTTGGCGGCGATGCCCTCGACCACGCCGATGGCGTCGACTTCGCCGATCTTGGTGCCGTAGCGGGTTGCCAGCAAGTCGGGGTAGCGCTTGAGCAATTCCTCGGCCAGGAAGACGGCCACTTCCTCTTCGATCAGCGCGTTCGAGCCGATCGCGTGGCTGGCCGCCAGCATCAGGCCGTCGCTGGGGATGGCGATCTTCGGCCACAGCATGCCTGGCGTGTCGACGAGAATGGTGTTCTTGTCCAGGTACAGCTTTTGCTGCATTTTCGTCACGGCCGGCTCGTCGCCGACCTTGGCCACGCGTTTTTTCAGCAGCGCGTTCATCAGCGTCGACTTGCCCACGTTGGGAATACCCATGATCATGATGCGCAGCGGCTTGGTCGGCACGCCGCGGTGCGGCGCCAGCGACTTGGCCAGGTCCGGGATGCGCGCCACGTCGCCCGGCTTCTTGGTCGTCATCGCATACGCGGTCACGCCTTCCTGGGCATTGAAATAGGCCACCCAGGCGGCGGTGGCGGCAGGGTCGGCCAGGTCGGTCTTGTTGAGGATTTTCAGGCAAGGGCGCTGGCGGAACAGGCGCAGCTCGTCCACCATGGGATTGCAGCTGGCTGCCGGCAGGCGCGCGTCCACCACTTCAATCACCAGATCGGTGTTTTCCATGGTTTCGGCCGCTTTCTTGCGGGCCGCGTTCATGTGTCCTGGGTACCATTGTATCGCCATGCTCTTGCTTTCAAAATCGTTCGGTCAATCCGCTATTTTACGTGGTTGCCGCCGCGACGTCCCATTTTCCGCCGCCAGCGCCAGCCGTGCGACGCGAACGAGACAATTGGTGATAATTTGGCAGTTACACGAATGATAAGATCCGCAGTCCGTCCAGCCTGGCCGGTTTCCACATTGCAAGTACAACCTGGCACGCATTCCATGCATCTTCCCCGTTTTTTCCTCCTCGTCCCCCTTTGCGCCTGTCTGCTGCCCGCCATGGCCCAGGAACAAGCGGCGGCGCCAGGCGACGCAGCGAACCAGGAAATACAACAGATTGTCGACGTGCAAGGCACGCGCGATCCCGACCTGCGCCCCTACCGCACCATGCTCAAGGGACTCGACGCGTACGCCGACTACCAGCGCCTGGCGCCAGGCGCGCCGCTGCGCTTCATGCTGATCCCCGCCACGCCGAAGGCCAGGCTCGAAGGCGTGACCCTGCACCTGTCGGCCGACAATCTGTCCATCCCCGTGCCGCTGGCAGCGGACGGCGGTTTCACCTTGACGCGCGACAAGACCGCCTACGATGCAAATGCCGACCTGGTCAGCAACAAGAAGCGCGACACCGTGCGCTGGCGCGCCGACATTCACACGCCAGGCCTGCCCCAGAACGTGCGCCGCCTGGGCGACTTGCGTCTGGAATGCGAAATCCGCTGGGCCGTCGAGCAGGATGACCTGCCGTTTGTGCGGCGCAACCTGTTCCGTCTGGCGGGCGGGCCTTGCCACTCGTCGCTGATCCACGTGCCGTTTCCCGTATTCCGCAAGCTGCTTGCCGTGCAGGCGCGCTCGGGCGAGCGCACGCTGGACATCCGCATCACGGAAGACCGCCAGCGCTACGTGCCGCCGCTGCATGACGTGAGCTGGGACGACAATACCCTGCTGACCCTCACGTATGCCGATGACGGCAACATGGCGGAAGCCGCCCCGGCACCATCCAAGAAGGCGGCGCTGCGCCAGTGATACGCGCGCGGGAACCGGGTCAAATATTTCTACGCGGACTTTTATATTTACTGAAAGAAACAAAAAAGTATGCTCTAATATCGCCTCTTAAATGAAAAGCAATGTTTTCCGGACTGGCTGGCACAGGCGCAGGGAGACAGGCGATGGGATAGCTCGATATGATGATGGAACACACTGGCATGGCGCCCAAACGCGTGCCGCGCAATGACTGGAAGAAGGAATGCCGGCAGCTGCAGGGGCAAGTGGCGCAGCTCGAGGAGCGCTTGAAACGTCAGAGCGCCGACAGTTATGGCTTGCAAATGCTGTATGACCAACTGGTCAATGAAATCAAGCACCACCGCGACATGTTGCAGCTCGACAGCTTCGATGCGGATAAATCATCGCTTGTCTACACGCAAGCATGGCGCCGCTTCATGGCCGGCGACGCGCTCGACTATCAGACCCACCGCCACACGCATTCCAGCCGCCGTCCCACCTTGCTGTAGTGCGCTGCGCCGTTACAGTTCCGCCAGCGCCTTCACGTGCGCCGCCACGCTGCGGCCCAGGGACGACAGGTTGTAGCCCCCTTCGAGACAGCTGACGATGCGGCCCTTGCCATACTGATGGGCCACGGCCATCATCTGCTGCGTCATCCATGTGTAGTCGGCCTCCACCAGGCCCATGCCGCCCACGTCGTCTTCGCGGTGGGCATCGAAACCGGCGGAAATGAAAATCATCTGCGGCTGTTGCCGGTGCAGCGCCGGCAGCCAGTGGTCGAGCACCAGCTGGCGCACGGCGTCGCCCTTCGAGCGGGCCGGCACGGGCACGTTGACGCGCGTGTCGGTGTAGGATTCGACATCGCTGTACGGATAGAACGGGTGCTGGAAAAAACTCACCATCAGGATGCGCGGGTCGTGTGCCACGGACTCGGCCGTGCCATTGCCATGGTGCACGTCGAAGTCAACGATGGCGACGCGCTCGAGGCCACGCACGTCGAGCGCATGCTTGGCGGCGATGGCGACATTATTGAACAGGCAGAAACCCATCGGTTCGCTGGGCCGCGCATGGTGGCCGGGCGGGCGGATCGCGCAGAAGGCGTTGCTGATCTCGCCATCGATGACGGCATCCGTGGCTGCCACGGCCGAGCCGGCCGCAGCCAGTGCCGCCTCGTAGCTGTGCGCATTGAGCAGGGTGTCGCCGTCGAGCGGATAGTAATCGCCCTCCTGCGGTACATTGTCGCGCACCAGGCCGATGGCCGTGGCACTGTGGTTGCGCTCGATATCGGACAATTGCGCGCGCACGCCGTCACGGTGCTCGACCAGGTCGCTGATGTGCGCGAGGATCAATTGATCGTTGATGGCCTGCAAGCGGGCCGGTGATTCTGGGTGCCAGTCGCCCATTTCATGGCGCTGGCAATCGGGATGGGTATAAATGGCTGTGCTCATGCGCTGTACTGGTTACCTCTGTCTCTGTCCATTCTCCGGGAACACTGCATGGCATTCCTGTTCGCCCTGCGCGTTCTCGCATAAAATCACTGGCTGGTCTGTGCCGCCGTCGCTGCCTCTCTAATCTACCACGTGCGCGCAACGGGCGGGCGGCACGGTTTGACCTGGCCAAAGCGATTGTAAATTAAATAATCCGACTTACTGTGATAGAAATAGCATGTTTTCGAAAATACACCAGGCCGCACAGCAGATCGGCGAAGTTCTCGTCGGCAAACACTTGCAGATCCGCCAGGCCCTCGCCTGCGTGCTGGCCGGCGGCCACCTGCTGATCGAAGACGTGCCCGGCGTGGGCAAGACAACCCTGGCCCATGCGCTGGCCATCTCGCTGGGCCTGCAATGGAAGCGCCAGCAATTCACCAGCGACCTGCTGCCCGCCGATGTGGCCGGCATGAGCGTGTATGACCGGGGCAGCGGCAGCTTCCTCTTTCATCCCGGCCCCCTGTTCACGCAAGTGCTGCTGGCCGACGAGATCAACCGCGCCACGCCGAAGACGCAATCGGGCCTGCTCGAAGCGATGGAGGAGCGGCAAGTGACGCTCGACGGCGTCACGCATGCGCTGCCGCAGCCGTTTTTCGTCATCGCCACGCAGAACTGCGCGCACCAGCTGGGCACCTTCCCCCTGCCCGAATCGCAGCTCGACCGTTTTCTCATGTGCGTCACCCTGGGCTACCCCGATGCGGCCGCCGAACGGGCGCTGCTGCTGGGCGCCGACCGCCGCGCCATGCTGCACACCTTGCCTGCCGTCATGAACGCGGAAGAATTGCTGCAGGCGCAAGCGGGCCTGCGCGCCATCCACGCCTCGGCCGCCGTCGTCGACTACGTGCTGGCCCTCGTGCATGCCACGCGCGCGCCGGGCGTGTTTGCCGATGGCCTGAGCCCGCGCGCCGCGCTGGCCCTGCTGCAGGCGGCGCGCGCCTGGGCCGCGCTGGCCGGACGCGACCACGTCACGCCCGACGATGTGCAAGCCGTGCTGCTGCCCGTCTGCGCCCACCGCCTGCATGCGGCGCAAGGCTCGCTGGATAGCCGCGCGCTGCTGCAGCACATGCTGTTGAGCATTCCCGTCTGAGCGGCATGCGCTGGCGCAATATCTCCTGGCTGCCGGCGCGTCCCTGGCTGGGCGCGCAGCGCGTGCACATCCGCCCTTCGCGCGCGGGTCTGGCGTTTGCCGCGCTGCTGCTGGCACTGTGGATCGCCGCCGTCAATTACCGCCTGGGCCTCGGTTATGCGCTCACGTATTTCGCCGCCGCCTGCGCCATCGCCGACATGCTGTTTGCCAGCCGCAACCTGGCGGGCCTGGCCTTGGCCGCCACGCCGGGCAACCCCGTGTTCGCGGGCAGCCACGCCTTGTTCACCTTGCGCCTGATCAACCGCAGCGCGCGCCCGCGCCATGCGATCCATCTTGCCATCAGCGGTGTAGAGGCAGCGCCCAGCCTGGCCGACATCGCCGCCCACGGGGAAACAGCCGTCAGCATCGTCGTAACGGCGCGGCAACGCGGCTGGCTCGATGCGCCCTCCGTGCGCCTGTCCGGCAGTTTTCCGCTGGGCCTGTTTGTGGCATGGTGCCACTGGCAGCCCGACGCGCGCGTGCTCGTGTATCCGCAGCCAGAACAGGGCGCGCCGCCGCTGCCCTTGCCTGCCTTCACGGTGCGGCCGGCAAAGCAGGCACGGCAGCCAGACCCGCCCGATGGCAGCCTGGAACTGGCCGGCGTGCGCGCCTACCGGCCAGGCGATCCCTTGCACCGCCTGGCCTGGCGCCAGATCGCCCGCCACGACGGCGAGCACGTATTCAGCAAGCAATTCCAGCCTGCCGCCGACGCGCCGGCAGGCGCATCCCATGGCAGCATCGTGTTCGAGCACGCCTCGCTGCACGCGCTGGCGCCGGAAGCGCGCCTGTCGCGCCTGGCCGCCTGGGTGCTGCAGGCGGAATGCACGGGCTTGTCATATGGCTTGCGCCTGGGCGCGCTGACCTTGGCGCCGGCCCTGGGCGCCAGCCAGCGCGACGCCTGTTTGCGCGCACTGGCCCTGCACGACTCACCTCCCAGCAAGGAGTCAACATGATCCGCTGGTTCAACAGCTTGCCGCGCGAGAAAGCCGACATTGTGCTGCTGTTGCTGGCGGCCGCCATGGTGCTGGCGCCGCACGCGCTGCACCTGCCCCCATGGCTGTCGATGGCAAGCGCCGCCCTGCTGCTGTGGCGCGCCGTCATTACCGTGCGGGGCAGGCGCCAGCCGCAGCTAACCCTGCTTGCGCCGCTGGCCCTGTTCGGCATCGCCGGCGTCTACGCCAGCTATGGCACCGTGCTGGGACGCGATCCCGGCGTGGCCATGCTGGCCCTGCTGCTGGCCTTGAAGTCGCTGGAAATGCATGGCCGGCGCGACATCTTCGTCTTCGTCTTCCTCAGTTTTTTCCTTCTGCTGGCGAACTTTTTCCATACGCAAGGCATCCTCAGCGCTGCCTGGATGCTGGCCACCGTCATCGTCCTGCTGGCCGCCCTGCTGTCGGCCCAGTACGGCGCCGTGCAGCCCCGCCTGGCGCAACGGTTAAATTTGCTGGGACGCATGCTGGCACTTGCCGTCCCCCTGTCGGCCGTCATGTTTCTTGCCGTGCCGCGCGTCGACGGCCCCCTGTGGGGCGCCGCACCAGAAGACGCGCAGGCACGCACGGGCTTGTCCGACAGCATGCAGCCGGGCGCCATCGCCTCGCTGGTCCTGTCAAGCGACCCTGTCTTTACGGCCCGTTTCAGCACGCCGCTCCCGCCGCAAGACCAGCTGTATTGGCGCGGCGTGGTGCTGGGCGACTTCGATGGCGCCACCTGGACGCGCAGGGGCGCAAAGGGGCGCGCGCCTGCCAGCGACAGCCGCATCGACATCGCGCTGCAAGGCCAGCCCAGCCAATACGAAGTCACCTTGCAGGCGAGCGGCCAGCGGCGCATCTTCGCGCTTGACGTGCCGCGCAGCATCGAACGCTTGCCCGGCAACCCGTATGTCGTGTCGTCGGCGCTGGAAGTGCTGACCATACAGCCCATTACTTCGACCGTGCGTTACCGCGCCAGTTCCCAAGCGCGCTACCGGCTGCAGGCCGGCTTGTCGGCCGCGCAGCAACAGCCATGGCTGGCCTTGCCCGCTGGCAGCAATCCGCGCAGCGTGGCCTGGGCCCGCGCCCTGCGCGGCCATAGCGCGCATGCGCTGGCGCCCGCCGACGCCGTCGCCGCCGTGCTCGAGCACTTCCGCCGCGCGCCCTTCCGCTACACCCTGCAGCCGCCGCTGCTGGGCAAGCATGGCGTCGACGACTTCCTGTTTCGCACGCAGTCGGGCTTCTGCGAACATTACGCGGGCAGCTTCGTCGTGCTGATGCGCGCCATGGGCATTCCCGCCCGCGTCGTCACCGGTTACCAGGGCGGCGCACGCAACAGTGACGGCGCCAGCCTGACGGTGCGCCAGTCCGACGCCCACGCCTGGAGCGAAGTGTGGCTGGCGGGCCGGGGCTGGGTGCGCATCGATCCCACGGGCGCCGTCGCGCCCCTGCGCACGGAGCGCAACCTCGACGCCGCCCTGCCGCCGCCCCCGTCGCCGCTGACGGCGTGGCGCGCCCTGGCCGGCCTCGACGGCGGCGCGCACGGGGCGCTTGCCGCCTGGCGCCAGCAATGGCAGCAGGCCGAGCACGCCTGGAGCAGCTGGGTACTCGACACCACGCCGCAGCGCCAGCGCGCCATGCTCGATCACTTGAAAAACTTGCCAGCGAAGCAGCTGGCAGTCGCTTGCGCCGTGCTGGCCGTGCTGTCCGCCGTGGCCGGTGGTCTGGTCTGGTGGCGGCAGGCGCGGCAAGGCGATCCGCTCGACGCCCTGTACGCACAATTTTGCCGCCAGCAGGCGCGGCGCGGCTACAGCCGTGCGCCGCATGAAGGTCCGCACGGTTATGCTGCACGGTTGGCCGCAGGCAAGGCCACACAAGAGGCGCACGCCGCCACCGCACAGTTTCTGGCAATCTATGCCGCGATGAAGTATGGTAATGCCCACCCAGACGAACAACTCCGCGCGCGGCGCAGCTTGCGCCGCCTGTTAACCCAATGCCGATGAGACGCTCCTTGTTACCGATCAAAACCTCCGCCCTGTCCCTGCTCCTCTCCCTTCCCCTGTGCCTGACGACCGCGCACGCTGGCGAAAACAGCCATATTTCCGCTGCCGACCGCGCCCGCGCCGTGCGCGCGGCCAAGGCCCCGCCCGCCAAGGCGACAGCCAAGAAAGCACCGGCAAAATTCGACTTCGAAGGCGAGTTTGTCGACTATGCCAACTGGAAAGAAGTACGCGCCTTCCTCGACGACATGTCCGCCAAGCATGGCTTTGACCGCGCCGGGCTCGATACCCTGATCGGCAAGGTGCGCTATGTCGAATCGACCGTGCAGCTGATGAAGCCGGCGCCGCCCGGCAAGCCGAAGAACTGGCAAGCGTACAGCGCCCGCTTCATCGAGCCGGTGCGCATCAATGCGGGCGTGAAATTCTGGGAAGAGAATGCGCAAGCGCTGGCGCGCGCCGAGCGCGAATATGGCGTGCCGGCCGAGATCATCGTCGGCATCATCGGCGTGGAAACCGTGTACGGACGCAATACGGGCCGTTTCCGCGTGCTCGACGCGCTGACGACCCTGGCGTTTTCCTATCCGGACAGTCCGACCCGCGCCGCGCGCATGGAATTTTTCAAGGGAGAACTGGAAAACGCGCTGCTGTACGCGCGCAAGGATGGCATCGATCCCTTGACCCTGCTCGGCTCGTATGCGGGCGCCATCGGCCTGCCCCAATTCATGCCCAGCAGCATCATGAAATATGCGGTGGACTTTGATGGCGATGGCCATATCGACCTGCGCAATTCCACGGCCGACGCCATCGGCAGCGTCGCGCATTTCCTCGTCGAACATGGCTGGCGGCGCGACGACCCGGCCATCAGCACGTATCCCGTCACCGTGTCGGCCAGCCGCACGTGGGAAAAGTTCGTCGGCCAGGGCTTGCAAGCCAAATACCGGCTGGGTGAATTGCAGGAAGCCGGCGTGAGTACCGTCGTGGCCACGCCCCAGAACATGTTGTTTGGCTTGATCGATTTACAAAATGGTTCAGAAGCAACTGAGTATCACTTGGCAACCAATAACTTCTTTGCTATAACTCAGTACAACAGAAGTTATTTTTATGCCATGTCAGTGATTGACCTGGGCAAGGCCATCAGTCAAGTGCGCGCACGCTAACCGAAAGTCAGTGTAAAGTTATAATATTACTTGTAAGAAAGCGTAAGCGATGTTGAAGCGACCGGCAAACAGGTCTATGGTGGGGCCGATAACATGTGCCAGCCTCGCTCGCCAGCCTTTGTGCGGCACGGGATGCAGTAGTGGTTTTATACTTAACTTTTGTCAAAGTACAATTTTTGCTCTATCATAGAGCATAATAAAGAATAAATAGGTGTTGCAGCTAGACAACACCGGTTCTGTACAAAGCAAGATTAGCGGGCTTTCCCGCTTGAAATTGAATCCTGTTGTACAATTGTGTATATATCATGAAAAACTGTATCCCGGATCGTACCGTGTGTGAATTCGTTCCTTTTAGTAAAGAATGAACATGAACGCAGCAAGAGCGAGCTCCGAGTGTTTTTTACTTTGCAGTGCAACTACAGAAGGAACAATAACATCATGACAAACCAAGTCGGCATTGATATGAACAGCGATTCGGACTCCGACGATCTGCTTCAGTACAACCCAAACAGACTGCTCGATACCCTGATCGAAAACCTGCGCCTGAAAAACGACGCAGCCTTGTCCCGCGCGCTGGAAGTGGCGCCACCGGTCATCAGTAAAATTCGCCACCACCGCCTGCCGGTCGGCGCATCGCTGCTGATCCGCATGCACGAAGTCAGCGACCTGAGCATCCGCGACCTGCGTTACCTGATGGGTGACCGTCGTAACAAATTCCGCATCAGCGACAAGCAATTCAAGCCAAAAGAAGGCGAAACGCCACAAGGCTGATCCTGCCAGTTCGCAGGTTTTCCCTCCCCGCCATGGGGAGGGGGTATTTCCAGCAGTTCTCAGGCCGTTCTGGCCGACCTCACTTCACATCCTTCCCCGTTACGCAGGGAAAACACCTGTGGACAGATATCTGTCGCCACGGTCGCAGACGACGAACACGATGGTCGCGTTTTCCACCGTTTGCGAGATGCGCAGCGCGATTTCGCACGCGCCGGCTGCCGAGATGCCGCAGAACAAGCCCTCTTCCGCCGCCAGGCTGCGCGCCATGCGCTCGGCCACGCCCTGGCTCACGTATTCCACCTGGTCGACGCGCGATTTGTCGTAAATTTTCGGCAAGTACGCTTCCGGCCACTTGCGGATGCCGGGAATCTGCGAGCCTTCCTCGGGCTGGGCGCCGATGATCTGGATGGCGGGATTTTGCTCCTTCAAATAGCGCGACACGCCCATGATGGTGCCCGTCGTACCCATGGCGCTGACGAAATGCGTGACCTGGCCATTGGTATCGCGCCAGATTTCCGGCCCCGTGCTTTCATAGTGGGCGCGCGAATTGTCTTCGTTGGCAAACTGGTCGAGGATGACGCCGCGGCCATCCTTCTGCATCTGCTCGGCCAGGTCGCGCGCATACTCCATGCCGCCCGTTTTCGGCGTCAATAAAATGTCGGCGCCGTAGGCGGCCATGCTCTGGCGGCGCTCCACGCTCAGATTGTCGGGCATCAGCAACAGCATCTTGTAACCGCGCAAGGCGGCGGCCATGGCCAGCGCGATGCCCGTATTGCCGCTGGTCGCCTCGATCAGGGTATCGCCCGGCTTGATGACGCCGCGCTCTTCAGCGCGCTTGAGCATGGACATGGCCGCGCGGTCCTTCACGGAGCCGGCCGGATTGTTGCCTTCCAGCTTGCCCAGGATGACGTTGTTGCGCGCGAGCGCATCGGCACCCGGCAAGCGCGTCAGTTGCACCAGCGGGGTATTGCCTATCGTATCTTCAAGTGTCTTGTAAGCCATCGTGTCTGTTTGAGTAGATTCAACAAAGACCCATTCTAATATGAGATGCTGGACGGCGTATCGCTGATCGGCGGCCGCTTCCGGGCCCGCGTATGCATGCGGCTGCGCCGCGACGCGCCGCATGGCGCCTGCCGCCCCGCCATTTCCGGGCGTGCGCAAGGGGTATTGCGGCAGGCGCGCGCCGCATGCGCTAGACTCGTCACTGTTAGTTATTTTTGTTATTTGCTTATTCAGCCTCCGAACGGACCCGCCATGGCCAGCAGCACACCCGAATTCATTCCCGAAACGACGCAGGACGATCCCGTCCAGTTCGCCACGCTCGACTTGCAGGGCCGCAGCCACCAGATCTCGCCCGTTTTCAATGCGCTCGAACTGCAGCGCTTGCAGCGCTACGGCACGCGGCGGCGCTTTGCCGACGGCGAAACGCTGTTCGAGGCGGGCAGCAGCAGCTTCGGCATGCTGGTGATACTGTCCGGGCGGGTCAGCATCACGCGCCACGAAGTGCTGGGGCAGGCATCCGTGCTGCGCGAAGTGGGCGTCGGCCACTTCATTGCCGAGGTGGCGCAATTGTCCGGCCGCCCCACCCTCGTCAACGGCAGCGCCGTGGGCGAGGTGGAATTGCTCGACATCAGTTCGGAATCCTTGCGCGCGCTGATCGTGGCCGAGGCGGAGATGGGTGAACGCATCGTGCGCGCCCTGATCCTGCGCCGCGTGGCGCTGATCGAATCGAATTCGGGCGGCCCCGTGCTGGTGGGCCCGCGCGGCAATGGTAATCTGTTCCACCTGCAAAGCTTTTTATCGAGCAATGGCCATCCGCACACGGTGCTCGATCCGGCCACCGATGCGGCGGCCGCCACGCTGGCCCAGCGCTACCAGCCCACGCCGCAGGAATGGCCGCTGGTGGTCTGTCCGGACGGCAAGATCATGAAGAATCCCGGCAATGCGGAACTGGGACGCTGCCTGGGCATGCTGCCCGATTTGTCCGGCGACAAGATCTTCGACGTGCTGGTGGTGGGCGCCGGTCCCGCCGGCCTGGCCACGGCCGTGTATGCGGCCTCGGAAGGGCTATCGGTGCTGGCGCTCGAGCAGCGCGCGTACGGCGGCCAGGCGGGCGCCAGCGCGCGCATCGAAAATTATTTGGGCTTTCCCACCGGAATTTCTGGCCGCGCACTGGCAGGACGCGCCTACGTGCAGGCGCAAAAGTTCGGCGTCGAGATCGCCACCCCGGCCAGCGCCGCCAACTTGCTGTGCGACAGCTGGCCCCTGCGCGTCAAGCTGTGCGACGGCACCCAGGTGCGCGCCCGCACGGTGGTGCTGTCGTGCGGCGCGCGCTACCGCCGTCCCTCGCTGGCCAACCTGAAAACGTATGAGGGACGGGGCGTGTATTACTGGGCCTCGCCCATCGAAGCCAAGCTGTGCCGGAAGGAAGAGATCATTTTAGTCGGCGGCGGCAACTCGGCCGGCCAGGCCGCCGTGTTTCTCTCAAGCCACGCCGCAAAGGTCCACATGGTGATCCGCGGCGAGGGACTGGCGGCCAGCATGTCGAGCTATTTGATCGAGCGCATCGCCGCCACGCCCAACATCACCTTGCACACGCACACGGAAATCATCGCCCTCGAAGGCGACGACGACGGCTTGACGGAGGTGCGCTGGCGCAACAACCAGACGGGCAAGGAGTGCGATTGCGCCGTGCGCCGTGTATTCCTGTTCGTGGGCGCCGATCCGAACACGGACTGGCTGCACGACTGCGCCGTGGCCGTCGACGAGCAGGGTTTTATCCGCACGGGCTTCGACGTCACGCGCGCCGAATGCCGCGCCCACGGCCATGCCGCGCATTTAGCCTACCCGCCTCCGGACTTGCCGGAACGGGCCGCGCTGGAAACGAGCGTGCCGGGCGTGTTCGCCATCGGCGACGTGCGCGCCGGTTCCACCAAGCGCGTCGCTGCCGCCGTGGGCGAAGGCGCGGCCGTCGTTTCCCAGATTCACGGTTTCCTTGCCCGCTTGCCTGTCAACAGCGCCTAGCGCAAGGGCATGGGATACGTGGCCACGCTGACATTGCCGTCGCGGTCGATGGCCTGGACGCCAAAGAAATAGCTGTCTTTCGACAGCTTGACCTTGGCCTCGGTGACATTGCCCACATCCTGCGCGCCCTGCCACTGGTCGGCCGTCGTGGCGCGCCAGACGATGCGGTAGCCGGCCAGGTCCGGCTCCGTGTTCGGCTGCCACAACAGCGTGGTAGCGTTTTCCAGCTGGGCCGTGCGCACCTGCACGCCGGCGGGCGCGGCCGGCGCCAGGGCCAGCGAAGCGAGCGCCGCCGCATTCACGCGCGCCACTTTCGCCACGTAGTCATAGTCGACGAATTGCGGCAGGTCGCCATACTGCAGGCCATTTTCCACGCGCACATCCTGGTGCTGGTGAGCAAAATCCTCGTGCGGTTCCGTGAAACGCAGCGCCGCGTAGCCTTGTGCCAGAAACGGCATATGGTCGCCGCCGCGCAGGTAACGGTCGGCGCGCTGGATGACGTTGACCTTGAAACCGGGCACGTAGCGCTCGCCCACCTGTTTCACATGGCGCGCCAGCTGGCGCGAGAGGGAATCGTTTTCGCCGCCCGTCGCCACCAGGGCGCGCACGCCGTCGCTCATCTCCTTGACGGCCGGGATACCCTCGGCAAACAGGCGCACCTGGCCGCCATCGACGGTGCCGTCTTCGGCGCGCGAACTGCCGATGATGTCGTTATTGAGCATGCCGGCGATGTTGAGTTTATTCAACTTTGCCTGCTGCGCCCAATGGCCGGAACCCAACAAACCCTGTTCCTCGGCCGCCACGGCCATGAAGACGAGCGTGGCGTCGAACTGGTGGCGCGCCATCGCGCAAGCCATTTCAATGACGGCCGCCGTGCCCGAGGCGTCATCGTTGGCGCCGGGCGCGTCGCCCTGCGCATCCATCACGTCGGTGGCGCGCGAGTCATAATGGCCGCTGACGACATAGATGCGCCCGGCCGACTGCGGCTGGCTACCCGGCAAGGTCGCCACCACGTTGACGATTTCCGTCGGCCGCGCAATGCGTTTCGACACGGGCGCGATATGGCTGTCGAACGCCACCTGCAGTCGTCCGCCCGCCTGCGCGCCGCAGCGCTCCAGCTCGGCCTTGATCCAGCGCCGGGCCGCGCCGATGCCGCGCGTGTCGGACACGGTATCGGACATGGTGTGGCGCGTCCCGAAACTGACCAGCTTGCGCACATGCGCCTCGATGCGCTGCGGCGAGATGTCGGCCACCACCTGCCGTATCTGCTGCTGCGCCGGGTCGGCGCCCGGCGCCGCCGCCACACTCGCCGACAGCATGGCTGCCGTCATTGCCGTCATTGCCGTCACAATCCCTGCCATGCCGCCGTCTCCCGATGATTGATTGAGCTGACCATTCTCGCATTTTTGACGGCAGGCAAGGATGTTCCAGGTCGAAAATCGTGCATTGTAGAAACTGCTACAATCGGCCACTCCCCCGTTCACGAAAGGCACGCATGCGCCAGACCGCCCTCCATCCCGCACGCCGCAGCATGCGCGCGGTCCGCTGACGGTGCGCCGCATGCTCGTCAAATTGCTGCTGCTGGCCACCTTGTTTGCCGTGCTCAGCATCGCTGCCCTGTACAGCTACGGGCGCTTCGCCGAACGTTCGCTGGGCGCGCCGGGAACGGCCTTGCCCGTGGCGACGGATGCCACCCTGCTCGACCGCGTGCTGGCGCCGCAGCTGGCGCAACGCCCGGGCCACAGCGGCACGGCCCTGATCGACGACAACCTGGAAGCGTTTGCCCTGCGCGCCCTGAGCGCGCGCGAAGCGGGCCGCAGCATCGACCTGCAATACTACATCTGGCATAACGACGTCACGGGACGCCTGCTGGTGCGCGAACTGCTGCGCGCGGCTGACCGCGGCGTACGCGTGCGCGTGCTGCTCGACGATATCAACGCACGGGGCCAGGACGCCGCCATCCTCGCGCTCGACAGCCATCCGCTGATCGACGTGCGCATCTTCAATCCAAGCCGCAACCGCGACGGCATCTGGTGGCGCGCCGTGGAAATGGCCTTGCGCGCCGTCAGCCTGAACCGGCGCATGCACAACAAGGCCTGGATCGTCGACGGCAGGGTGGCCCTCGTCGGCGGGCGCAATATCGGCGATGAATATTTTGATGCCGCCGAGCAAGTCAATTTCCAGGATGCCGACTTGCTGCTGGTGGGACCCGCCGTGCAGCAGACGAGCGACATCTTCGACCGCTTCTGGAACAGCCGCGCCGTCCTCCCCATACGCGCCTTGCACGCCGGCAAGGACGCGGGCGCGCCGGAACTGCAGGCTGTGCGTGCGCGCCTCGATACGCTCACGGGCGAAGTGGGCGCTTCTCCCTACCTCCAGCAGCTGACCGATGCGGGCCAGCTGCAGGCCCACCTCGATGGCCGGCTGCGCCTGCACTGGAGCGGGCAAGTGCAGGTGCTGTCGGACCCGCCGGAAAAAGCCGCGCCCGTGGCCAGTTTGCAGCGCAGCGAGCACTGGCTCATGCACAGCCTGCTGCCGCTGCTGACGGACGCGCGCGAGGAAGCGCTGCTGACCTCGCCCTACTTCGTGCCCGGCGCGGCGCTGAGCACGATGCTGGCCGACAAGGTCGCGGCCGGCGTCCAGGTCCAGGTGCTGACCAACTCGCTGGCCGCCACCGACGTGGCCCTCGTGCATGCGGGCTATGCGCGCTACCGCGAAGCGCTGTTGGGTAGCGGCGTCGCCCTGTTCGAATTGAAGACCCAGCACCGCAAGCGCATCAGCCTGATGGGGTCGAGCCGCGCCAGCCTGCATACCAAGGCCGTGGTGGTCGACGGTCAGCGGGGCTTCGTCGGTTCCTTCAACCTCGATCCCCGCTCGGCCCAGCTGAATACGGAAATGGGCGTGCTGTTCGACGATGCCGCGCTGGCGGCCGACATGCGCGCGCTGTTCCTGCATTCGACGGCGAGCGACACCAGCTATCGATTGTTCCTCGACAACGGCGCCCTGCGCTGGTCCGACGCCACCGAGCAGCCCGCCAAAGTGTGGACGCACGATCCGGAGTCCGGCTTCTGGCGCCGCCTGCTGGTGTCCGTGATGCGCTGGCTGCCGATCGAATCGCAGCTGTAGGTGCATAAAAAAAACCCCGCGCGGCCGGTACCATGCGGGGTTTTCTTCTCGTGCTGCGCGGCACCACCACGCAACACGCTTTACGACAAAACGCTTATTTTTTCTCGGCTTCCGCTTTCTTCGCCTCGGCGGCAGCCAGTTTCGCTTCTTTCTTCGCGGCAGCGGCAGCAGCCTTCGCTTCTTTCTTGGCAGCGGCAGCTTCCTTCTTCGCTTCGGCAGCCGTTTTCACGGGAGCGGCATCGGCCGCTGCAGCGGCAGGCGCGGCGGCAGCTTCTTTCTTGGCGGCAGCGGCGGCAGCCTTGGCTTCTTTCTTCGCGGCAGCAGCTTCTTTTTTCGCTTCAGCGGCTGTCTTGGCTGGCGCCGCAGCGGTGTCGGTCGCAGCAGCTGGCTTCGGTGCGGCTTCTTTCGCTGCAACTTCCTTCACAGCAGCTTCCTTTTTTACCGGGGCAGCTTTCGCCGCCGGAGCGGGTGCCGCCGGCGCGCCGGACTTGGCCTGGCCATTCACTTGCAAGCCCGCTTCCGACAACTTCAGGGAACTTTTCGGACCGATGCCCTTCACGCGGCTTTCAAAATCGGCCCAATCCTTGAAGGCGCCGCCCTTGGCACGCTCGTCGATGATGGCTTTCGACGTCACGGGGCCGATGCCCTTGACGCTGTCGAGTGCCGCCTGGTCCGCCTTGTTGACATCGACCTGGGCAAAGGCAAAGCCCATCGTCGCGATCAAGGTGGCGATGGCCAGCAGTATTTTTTTGAACATGGGTATCTCTCCGTGGTGTGGTTTCAAGATGACTCGAACGCAAGGGAAGAGCAGCGCCTTAACGGCTTTAACGGCTGTAGCGTGATACGGTTGACAAGACGGGACAGCGGAAGGATGGGAAAACCTGCGCCAGATCAAACGCTCCGGCGCAGGTGGTACAGCATGGTTACTGGGAGAACAGCTCGTCGCGGGTGACAGTGGCCGTGCCCAGCTTGCCGACGACGATGCCGCCGGCCCGGTTGGCCGTGCGCACGGCGTCGCCCAGGCCCATGCCGGCGCCCAGCATGGCCGCCATGGTGGCGATCACCGTGTCGCCGGCGCCCGAGACGTCGAACACTTCGCGCGCATCGGTGGGCATGTGCAGCACCTCGTCGGCCGTGTACAAGCTCATGCCCTCTTCGGAACGGGTCAGCAGCAAGGCGTCCAGGCCCAGCTGCGCGCGCATCTGCTGCGCGCGTTCCGTGAGCTGCTCTTCCGTGCTCCAGTTGCCGATCACGCGGCGCAGTTCCGACTTGTTCGGAGTGAGCACTGACGCTCCCGTATAGCGGCTGAAATCGTCGCCTTTCGGGTCGACCATGACGATCTTGCCGGCCGCCCGGGCCGCTTTGATCATCTCGGCCACGTTCACCAGGCTGCCCTTGGCGTAGTCCGACAGGATCACCACGTCGTAGTGCGGCAAGAGGGCATTGAATTGCTTGAGCTTGTCGCGCAGCACGGTATCACTCGGTGCATCCTCGAAGTCGATGCGCAGCATCTGCTGCTGGCGGCCGATCACGCGCAGCTTGATGATGGTGGAAATGGCCGCATCGCGCTGCAGATAGCTGTGGATGCCGCCGCCTTCGAGCAGGCGCTCGACCTGGCTGCCGGCCTCGTCGTCGCCGACCACGCCCAGCAAGCTCGTCTTCGCTCCCAGTGCGGCCGCATTGCGCGCCACGTTGGCCGCGCCGCCCAGGCGCTCTTCGCGCTTCTCGATGCGCACGATGGGCACCGGCGCTTCCGGCGAAATACGGCTGACGTCGCCGAACCAGTAGCGGTCCAGCATCACATCGCCCACCACCAGCAGGCGTACCTGGGCCAGCGCGGCCGGCGCCGTCAAGGCGACTACCTCCTGGGCGCTCATGCGCGCGTCAGGATCGAGCGACCGATCCCGTGGTATTCGATGCCGTTCTCGGCCATGACGGCCGGCTCGAACAGGTTGCGCCCGTCAAAGATCACGGCCTGCTTCAGACGCGCCTTGACCTGCTCGAAGTCGGGGCTGCGGAAGGCTTTCCACTCGGTCACGATGACCAGCGCATCGGCGTCCTGCAGCGCATCCTTCGGGCTGTCTGCAAAGCGCACCCTGGCCAATTGCTCCGGCGTCAAGTCCAGTTGCAGCACGCGGCGCGCCTCGGCCATGGCGACGGGGTCGTACACGGCCACGCTGGCGCCGCGTCCCAGCAAGTCGGCCAGCAGCACGCGGGCCGATGCTTCGCGCATGTCGTCCGTATTCGGCTTGAAGGCCAGGCCCCACACGGCGAAATGCCGGCCCGTCAGATCTTCGCCGAAGCGAGTGACCACTTTGCGTCCCAGCACCTGCTTCTGCTGGTCGTTGACGGCTTCGACGGCGCGCAGGATCAGCAATTCCTGGCCGTGGCCGCGTGCCGTGCGCTCGAGCGCCTGCACGTCTTTCGGGAAGCAGGAACCGCCATAGCCGCAGCCCGCATACAGGAAGCTGTGGCCGATGCGCGGGTCGGAACCGATGCCGTGGCGCACGGCTTCGATATCGACGCCCACCTTGTCGGCCAGGTTCGCCAGTTCATTCATGAACGAGATGCGTGTGGCCAGCATGGCGTTGGCCGCATATTTCGTGAATTCGGCCGAGCGTACATCCATCCAGTAAGTGCGTTCGTGGTTGCGGTTGAACGGCGCGTACAGGCTTTTCAGCAATTCGCGCGCGCGTTCGCCGTCCGGCGTGGCGTCGACGCCGATGACGATGCGGTCGGGGCGCATGAAGTCTTCGACGGCCGCGCCTTCCTTGAGGAATTCCGGGTTCGATGCCACCGAGAACGTGGCGGCTACGCCGCGCGCGTCGAGTTCGCCCTGGATGGCGGCGCGCACTTTTTCGGCCGTGCCGACGGGCACGGTCGACTTGTCGACGATGACCTTGAAGTCCGTCATGTATTTGCCGATGCCGCGCGCGGCGGCCAGCACATATTGCAGGTCGGCCGAGCCGTCTTCATCGGGCGGCGTGCCGACGGCGATGAATTGCATCGCGCCGTGCGCGGCGGCCGCTTCGACGTCGGTGGAAAAGGTCATGCGTCCGGCGGCGCGGTTGCGCGCCACGACTTCTTCCAGGCCCGGTTCATGGATGGGGATGCCGCCGCTGTTGAGCAAGGCTACCTTCTGTGCGTCCAGGTCGAGGCAAAAGACGTCGTTGCCCAGCTCCGCCAGGCAGGCGCCGGTCACGAGGCCAACATAGCCGGTGCCGATAATAGTGATTTTCATGGATGTACCGTATGGATAAAAAGCAGGTCTTACATAGAAGTACACGCCACATTGCTCAGGGCAAGGTGACGTGTACGAATCAGTTCATGACGTTAAGTTCTTCTGTGCGGCGCGGTGGATACGTTTCCCACTTGTTGCAGCCAGGGCAGTGCCAATAGAACTGGCGTGCCTTGAAGCCGCAATGGCTGCACTGGTAGCGGGCCAGCTTCTGCGTGTAGCCGTGCACGAGGTTTTTCACCATCGACAGCTCGGACCAGATGGCGGCCGGGGCGTCCATCATGCGCGCTTCCAGCAGTTTGTCGAGGCCCAGCAGGGTCGGCGTGCGGCGCAGCTCGGCGCTGACCAGCTGCTTCGCCGCTTCCACGCCGTCGAGCTCGATAACGGCCTTGAAGACGACTTCGATCAGGTCGATCGACGATGCCTCTTCCAGGTAGGAACGCAGCAGGTTGACGCCTTCCTGTGCACGGCCCAGCTTGGTGTAGCCATCCATCAGGCGCTGCGCGACCAGGGCCACGTGCGGCACGCTTTGCTGTTCCACGCGGCGCCAGGTGGTCAGCGCGCCTTCCACATCGCCGCGCGCCAGCAGCACGTCGCCCGTCAGGATGGTGGCGCGCACGCTCTTGCGGTCCGTCTGCAAGGCTTTTTCCAGCAGCGGCATGGCGTCGTCCGGCTTCATGTGCACGAGGGCGTCATGCGCCAGTTCGCAATAGAACTGGGCGATTTCCTTCTGGCGCGCGCCGGCGCCCGATTCCTGCAAGCCCACGGCCGCTTCGATGGCGCGTGGCCATTCCTTTTCGCGCTGGTAGATTTCCAGCAGCGCGCGGCGCGCCTGGGCCGCATATTGCGTGTCGACCAGGCTGTTGAAGGTTTCTTCGGCGCGGTCCAGCAGACCTGCTTTCAGGTAATCCATGCCCAGCTCGTAGGCGGCGTGGCCCTGCTGTTCCAGCGGCAAGTCCGGACGGGCCAGCAAGTTCTGGTGCACGCGGATGGCGCGCTCCGTTTCGCCGCGGCGGCGGAACAGGTTGCCCAGCGCAAAGTGCATATCGGCCGATTCCGGGTCCAGCTTGACGACTTCGATGAAGGCGTCGATGGCCTTGTCATGCTGCTCGTTGAGCAGGAAATTCAAGCCCTTGAAGTAATTGCGCGGCAGGCTGCGCGATTCCGACACCAGTTGATGAATGTCCACGCGCGCGGCGATCCAGCCCAGCGCGAAAAACATCGGGATACCCAAGAGCCACCAGAGTTCAAAATCCATGCGATTGTTTTTATTCGAGTAAGAGAGATAGGAGCGACGGCGCCGCTTACTGCGCGCTCACGCTGTCCGGTTGCGGCTGGACATTGCTGGCCACGCCAACGGTCTGCAGCGCAGCAATGGTGGTCTTTTGCTTGTTCGCTTCGCGGCGGTGACGGAACACGGTCGGCGTCAGCGCCAGTACGCCCAGGCTGGCGCCGGCGACAAAAAAGCCCAGCAGCATCAGGACCAGGGGGCCGCGAATTTCATAATTGAGGAAAACATGCAGGTCGACAACCTGCGCATTCTTCAGCGCGAAACTGAAGAACAGGACGAAAAGAACACAGCCAACGATGGTGGAGATGATTTTCATCGATAGGTCCAGAGTGAACAAAAAAATGCCCGTACCACATGGCACAAACGTAGAGTGCTGATCAAACCGTAGCGAGCGGCAACGATTTGTGGCCGAGAAGCGCAACCGTACTGAAGTACGGTGAGCATCGCCGGCCGCAAAGCGCGACGCGCAGTAGGTTTGAGCAGTGCTCTACAGCATATTAACAAAAAAAAGCGGCATCCAAGGACGCCGCTCTTTATGTCGCCTTCCAGCAGACGATTAATCCTCGATGATCGGTTGCCCGACCATCGCGTCCACCCGCTCGCGCAACTGTTTGCCCGGTTTGAAGTGGGGTACCCGTTTTTCAGGAACCATCACCTTGTCGCCGGATTTCGGGTTGCGGCCGATGCGCGGGGGCCTGCTGTTCAGGGCAAAACTGCCAAAACCGCGGATCTCGATACGCTGACCGGTCGCCAGGGCGTTGGTCATCGCATCGAGAATGGTCTTGACGGCATACTCCGCATCCTTCGCCACCAGCTGAGAATAACGCTCAGCGAGGCGGTTGATCAGCTCGGACTTTGTCATCTGCCGTATCCGCAGTCTTAGTTCTTGTTATCGAACTTAGCTTTCAACAAGGCGCCCAGGCTGGTGGTGCCCGAAGCTGCGTTGTTGTCGGTAGCTGCCATCTTCTGCATGGCTTCCTGGGTTTCAACGTTGTCTTTCGCTTTGATCGACAGTTGGATACCACGGGCTTTGCGGTCGATGTTCAACACCATCGCTTCGACGGTGTCGCCGACTTTCAGGTGCGTACCAGCATCTTCAACGCGGTCGCGCGAGATTTCGGAAGCGCGCAGGTAGCCTTCAACTTCTTCGGACAGTTGGATCACGGCGCCTTTAGGCTCAACCGATTTAACGGTACCGGTGACCAGCGAACCTTTGTCGTTCATGGCTGCGAAGTTGTTGAATGGGTCACCTTCCAGTTGCTTGACGCCCAGGGAAACGCGCTCGCGCTCAACGTCGATGGCCAGAACGATGGCTTCCAGTTCGTCACCTTTCTTGAAGCGACGCACGGCTTCTTCGCCGGTTTCGGTCCAGGACAGGTCGGACAGGTGCACCAGACCGTCGATGTTGCCGGCCAGGCCGATGAACACGCCGAAGTCGGTGATCGATTTGATCGCGCCGCGGACTTTGTCACCTTTCTTATGGGTAACACCGAAGTCGTCCCATGGATTGGCTTTGCACTGTTTCATGCCCAGCGAGATACGACGACGCTCTTCGTCGATTTCCAGAACCATCACTTCTACTTCGTCGCCCAGTTGGACAACTTTGTTAGGAGCAACGTTTTTGTTCGTCCAGTCCATTTCGGAAACGTGTACCAGACCTTCGATACCCTGTTCCACTTCAACGAACGCGCCGTAGTCGGTCAGGTTCGTTACTTTACCGAACAGACGGGTGCTTTGTGGGTAACGACGGGACAGACCGGTCCAAGGATCGTCGCCCAGTTGTTTCACACCCAGCGAAACACGGTTTTTCTCTTGATCGTATTTCAGGACTTTGGCGGTGATTTCCTGGCCAACCGTCAGTACTTCCGACGGGTGACGTACACGGCGCCATGCCAGGTCGGTGATGTGCAGCAGGCCATCGATACCGCCCAGATCCACGAACGCGCCGTAGTCGGTGATATTTTTGACGACGCCGGTCACGACCGTGCCTTCTTTCAGCGTTTCCATCAGTTTCTGACGCTCTTCGCCCATCGAAGCTTCGATGACGGCGCGGCGGGACAGAACCACGTTGTTACGCTTGCGATCGAGCTTGATCACTTTGAATTCGAGGGTTTTGCCTTCGAATGGGGTGGTGTCTTTGACAGGACGGGTATCAACCAGCGAGCCCGGCAGGAATGCGCGGATGCCGTTGGTCAACACGGTCAGACCGCCTTTGACTTTACCATTGACGGTACCGACGACGATTTCGCCCGATTCCATCGCTTTTTCCAGAGCCAGCCACGAAGCCAGACGCTTGGCTTTATCGCGCGACAGGATGGTATCGCCGAAACCGTTTTCCAGCGATTCGATCGCCACGGAAACGAAGTCACCAACTTTGACTTCCAGTTCGCCGTGGTCGTTCTTGAATTCTTCGACAGGGATGAATGCTTCGGATTTGAGGCCAGCGTTCACGATCACGAAATTGTGGTCGAGGCGCACGACTTCAGCGGAAATAACTTCGCCGGAGCGCATATCTTGACGCGACAACGATTCCTCGAAGAGCGCAGCAAAACTTTCCATACCGGTAGATTCGTTAGTTGTAACAGTAGACATAGGGTTCACACAGGTTATCCAGCAGAGATCGCACGATGCGACTTAAACTGGGTTAGGTTTTTGACACACCCGGACAGGCCAGGAGCCGTCAACGGGCACCACATAGCATAGAAATCACACTATTTTGCTGCAGCTGCATACCATTTCAACACGGTTTCAACGGCATCATCTGCCGTCATTGCCGACGTATCGAGGACATGCGCCCCTTCCGCGGGGACCAGCGGCGCAATCGCACGGTGAGTATCACGTTCGTCCCGCGCCTGCAAATCCATCAGAAGGTCTTCCATATTAGCAGAAAAACCCTTGTCTATCAATTGCTTGTAGCGCCGTTGCGCGCGCGCCTCGACGCTGGCCGTGAGGAAGACCTTCAATTGGGCATGCGGGAAGATCACCGTGCCCATGTCGCGCCCGTCGGCCACCAGGCCCGGCGTCTTGCGAAAACCCAGCTGCAAGCTGACCAGGGCATGGCGCACAGTTGGCAATACGGCAATTTTCGACGCCGTATTGCCCACCTCTTCGGCACGGATCTGATCGGTGACGTTTTCCTGCGCCAGCAGGATCTCGCCATTGGCGAAGTGGCAAGGCAAGTGCTCGGCCAGCTTGGCCAGCGCGTGCTCGTCGCGCAAGTCCGTGCCGCGGCGCAGCGCGCTCAAGGCCGTCAGGCGGTACAGCGCGCCCGAGTCCAGGTAATGAAAGCCCAGCTTGTCGGCCACACGGTGCGCCACCGTGCCCTTGCCGGAAGCGGTGGGGCCGTCGATGGCGATGACTGGGATGGTGGATGTTGGCATTATTTTGTCACTTTAAAAAAACTAAACCCAAAAGGGCTGGGGTCAGACCCCCGCTTGCGTCAACGCCTGAACTGGCGTTGCAGGTGGAGAGGGTCTGACCCCGGATTTCGGTTAAATAAGAGTATCTTTGGCAATCCCCGCAAATGCGGCGAAATACTCGGGGAAGGTCTTGGCCACGCATTTCGGGTCGTTGATGCGCATCTCGTTGCCGCGGCGCGCGGCGCCGTCCAGCGAAGCGAGCGAGAAGCACATGGCCATGCGGTGGTCGTCATACGTGTCGATGGTCGCTGCCTGGATTTCGGTCGGCGGCGTCACGCGCAGGTAATCGGCGCCCTCTTCCACTTCGGCGCCGAGTTTGCGCAATTCCGTCGCCATGGCGGCCAGGCGGTCCGTTTCCTTCACCCGCCAGCTGGCGATATTGCGCAAGGTCGAGGTACCGTCCGCGTACAGGGCGGCCACGGCGATCGTCATGGCCGCGTCGGGAATATGGTTAAAGTCCATGTCGACGGCTTTCAGCACGCCGTTCGAACGCGCCTCGATCCAGTTCTCGCCCATGGTGATGGTCGCGCCCATCTGCTGCAAGGCTTCGACGAAACGCACGTCGCCCTGGATGCTGTCGCGCCCCACGCCTTCCACGCGCACGGGACCGCCGCCGATGGCGCCGGCCGCCAGGAAATACGAGGCCGACGAGGCGTCGCCTTCCACGTGGATCGTGCCCGGGCTTTGATACTGCTGGCCCGGCTGCACGGTGAACGACTGCCAGCCGTCATGCTCGACGGTCACGCCGAAGCGGCGCATCAGGTTCAGGGTGATCTCGATATACGGCTTCGAGATCAGCTCGCCCGTGACATCGATGGTCACGGCATGGTCGCGCGCCATCAGCGGCGCCACCATCAGCAGGGCCGTCAGGAACTGGCTCGACACGTTGCCGCGCACGGCGATGCGTTGCGCGTGGATGTGGCCGCGGCGGATGCGCAGCGGCGGGAAGCCCTGCTCGCCCGTGTACTCGATCTGCGTGCCGACGGCATTCAGCGCGTCGACCAGGTCGCCGATGGGGCGCTCGTGCATGCGCGACACGCCGTGCAAGGTGTAGTCGCCGCCGATCACGGCCAGCGCCGCCGTCAGCGGGCGGATCGCCGTGCCGGCGTTCCCCATGAACAGGTCCGCCTCGTGGTGCGGGAACACGCCGCCGCAGCCTTCCACGTGGTGCACCTGGTGGGCGGTGGCCGGATCGCCCGTCAATTCATCCTGCGTCCATTTGACGCCCAGCGACGTCAGGGCAGTCAGCATGACGAAGGTGTCGTCGGAGGCGAGCAGGTCGATGATCTTCGTCGTGCCCTTGGCCAGCGCGGCCAGCAGCAGCACGCGATTGGAAATGCTTTTCGAGCCGGGCAAGCGCACCGTGCCTTCGGCATGCATCACCGGCTTCAGATCGATATGGTGGGGGTAGTGCTTGGTCTGGGTCATGCTGGAATCCTTGAGTATTTATCGTGTGGGCGCGGCCGGTATTTCCGCCGTTTCAATCGCCTCGATCCATTGCTGGCGCGCGTGCTGGGCGTTCGCATACACGCCCTCGATGGCGGCGCCGTCGTGCGCGGCCAAGTGGGCGCGCAAGGTCGTCAACTGCGCCAGGTAGGCGTCCAGTTCATGCAGCAGCGCCGGCTGGTTGGCCAGGCTGATGTCGCGCCACATTTCCGGCGATGAGCCGGCGATGCGCGTAAAGTCGCGAAAGCCGCTGGCCGCGTATTGGAACAGCAGGCCCGCGTGCGGTTTCTTGGCGATGTCGTCGACCAGCGCAAAGGCCAGCAAATGCGGCAGATGGCTGACGGCGGCAAACACCTTGTCATGTTCTTCAGGGCTCAAGGTGTGCAGGATGGCGCCGCAGGCGCGCCATGCGACCGCCACGCGTTCCACGTCGGCGGCGCTATTTTCCGCCAGCGGCGTGAGCACCACTTTCTTGCCTTGATACAGGTCGATGATGGCCGCATCGGGGCCATTCGTCTCGCGTCCCGCGATCGGGTGGCCGGGCACAAATTGCGCCACCTTGCCCCCCAAGGCCGCGCGCGCGGCCGCCACCACGTCGCTTTTCGTGCTGCCCGCGTCGGTGACGATGGTACCGGGCTGCAGGTGCGGCGCGATGGACGCCAGGATGGCGCCCGTCTGCGCCACGGGCGCGGCGACCAGCACCAGGTCGGCGCCAAGCAAGGCAGCAGCCATGTCGCCGCCGATCTCGTCGATGATGCCCAGCTCCAACGCGCGCGCCATCGAGGCCGGCGAGCGGCCCATGCCGACCACCGTGCCGACCGCGCCCGCATGTTTCAAGGCGCGCGCGAACGAACCGCCGATCAGGCCCACGCCAAAGATGACTACCTTGTTCAGTGCAGGCGTCATCATATCGTCAGGCCAGCGCTTTCGTCAGCGCGGCGATGAGGATGGCGTTTTCCTGCGGCAGGCCGATGGAAATGCGCAGCCATTGCGGCAAGCCATAGCTGCCGACCGGACGCACGATCACGCCCTGCTTGAGCAATGCCAGGTTCACGCGCGCGCCGGCGCCGTCGTCGTCGCCCACCTTCACCAGCACGAAATTGCCGTGCGACGGCACGTATTCCAGGCCCAGGGCATCAAACGCTTGCGTGAACTGCTGGTAGCCGGCCGCGTTGTTGCGCGCGCTTTGCTCGAGGAATGCCTTGTCGTTCAGGGCGGCGATCGCGGCGGCCTGCGCCAGCGAGTTGACGTTGAACGGCTGGCGGATGCGGTTCATCAGGTCTGTCAGCACCGGCTGGGCGATGGCAAAGCCGATGCGCAGGCCGGCCAGGCCATACGCCTTCGACAAGGTGCGCGACACCACCAGGTTCGGATACTGGCGCACCCAGGCCGTCGACTCGTACTGGTCGTCGGTCGACAGGAATTCGTTGTAGGCTTCGTCGAGCACGACGACGACGTGCGCCGGCACTTTCTGCAGGAAGGCTTCGAGCTGCGCGGCCGACAGGAAGGTGCCGGTCGGGTTGTTCGGGTTGGCGATGAAGACCAGACGCGTGTCGTCGGCAATCGCCGCAGCCATCGCGTCGAGGTCATGGCCGTAGGCTTGCGCCGGCACGACGATGTGGCGCGCACCCAGGCCTTGCGTGGCCAGCGCGTACACGGCGAACGAGTACTGCGAGTAGACGACGGATTGGCCATGCTGCACGAAGGCGTGCGCGGCGATTTCCAGGATGTCATTGCTGCCGTTGCCCAGGGTGATCCAGTCGGCCGGCACGTCGTAGCGCTTGGACAGCACGGCTTTCAAGTCGAAGCCGTTGGCGTCCGGGTAGCGGCCCAGGTCATCGATGGCGGCGATCATCGCCTGCTTCGCCGATTCCGGCATGCCGTACGGGTTTTCATTCGACGCCAGCTTGACGATGGCTGCCTCGTCGAGGCCGAATTCGCGCGCGACTTCCGCGATCGGTTTGCCGCTCTGGTAAGGGGCGATGGCGCGGACGTATTCTGGACCGATATTTTTAGACATGGTGTTCTTTAAAAGTTGGTGAATGATTAGGCTGGTGGCTGTTGTTGGGTTACGCTGCGCTAACCCAAGCTACGGCTTACCGTGGTTGTTTGTTGGGTTACGCTGCGCTAACCCAACCTACAGCTTACCGTAGGTCGGATTAGCGCAGCGTAATCCGACACCAGTCAACGAAGTCACAAACTGACCGGATACGACCCCAGCACCTTGAAAAACGCCGCATTGCTCTGCAGCTCGGCCAGCGCCTGGGCGACGGCCGCATCGTGCACGTGGCCCTCCACGTCGACATAGAAATAATACTCCCAGCTGCCCATGCGCGCCGGGCGCGACTCGAAGCGCGTCATCGACACGCCGTGCCTGGCCAGGGGCGCCAGCAGCTGGTACACGGCGCCCGCCTTGTTCGGCACGGCCAGCACCAGCGAGGTCTGGTCCTTGCCCGACGGCGCCGTCTGCAAGGTGCCCACGACGGCAAAGCGCGTGCGGTTGTGCGGGTCGTCCTGGATATGGCCCTTGACCACGCCCAGCTTGTACTGCGCGCCGGCCAGTTCGCTGGCAATCGCCGCCACCGTGCCGTCTTCGCCGGCCATGCGGGCCGCCTCGGCATTCGAGGCCACGGCGCGGCGCTCGATGTGCGGGTAGTTCTGGTTCAGCCAGACCTGGCACTGCGCCAGCGCCTGCGAATGGGCGCAGATGGACGTGACGCCATCCATGCTGCCGCTCTTCGTCATCAGGCTGTGGTGCACGGCGATCGCCACCTCGCCGCTGATGATGAGACTGGTCTGCAGCATCATGTCGAGCGTGCGGTTGACGGCGCCTTCCGAGGAATTTTCGATCGGCACGACACCGAAGTCCGCCGTTCCCGCCTCGGCGGAACGGAATACTTCATCGATGGACGCGCACGGCAAGCCTTCAACGGCGCTGCCAAACTGCTGATACACGGCCTGTTCGCTGAAGGTGCCGGCCGGGCCAAGGTAGGCCACGGTCACGCGCTTTTCCAGCGAGCGGCAGGACGACATGATTTCGCGGAAGATGGTCTGCACTTCGCGGTTACCCATGGGGCCGGGATTACGCTCGGCCACGCCGCGCAGCACCTGCGCTTCGCGCTCGGGACGGAATACGGGCGCCTGCGTCTCGGCCTTCACGTGGCCCACCTGCTGGGCGATTTGCGCGCGGCGGTTCAGCAGTTCGAGGATTTGCGCGTCGATCGCATCGATCTGTTCGCGCAGCGGTTTCAATTTATCGGTCATGGATGGTTTGTTTCGTCAGCTGTACTTCAATCATGGCCGCGCGGCCTGCGCCGGCGGCGGGCCGGCGCGGTCGGTCAAGCGACTCAGCGTCCGGCAAACTCGTTCAGATAATTCACCAGGGCTTGCACGCCCTCGATCGGCATCGCGTTATAGATCGATGCACGCATGCCGCCGACGGACTTGTGGCCCTTCAGTTGCAGCAGGCCGCGCTGCTTGGCGCCGGCCAGGAATGCGTCGTTCAGACTTTCATCGCGCAGATAGAACGGGATGGTCATGCGCGAACGGTATGCGGGGTCGACCCGGTTCTGGTAGAAGTCGTCCGCGTCGAGCGCCGCGTACAGCAGCGCCGCTTTCTCAATATTACGCTGTTCCATGGCTGCAACGCCACCCTGGCGTTTGAGCCACTGGAAAACCAGGCCGGCGATATAGATGCCGTAGGTGGGCGGCGTGTTGTACATCGACTCATGTTCGGCCACGATGGTCCAGTCGAACGCCGACGGGCAGATCGGCAGCGCCTTGCCCAGCAAGTCTTCGCGCACGATGACCAGGGTCAGGCCGGCCGGGCCGATATTTTTCTGCGCGCCGCCGAAGATCACGCCGTATTGCGACACGTCGATCACGCGCGACAAAATGTGCGAGGACATGTCGGCCACGATGGTGGTGCCTGGCGGCACGCTTGGCGCCTGCTGGAACTCCACGCCGTCGATGGTTTCATTGGTGCAGATGTGCAGGTAGGCGGCGCCTGGCGTCAGCTTCCATTCGGCGACGGGCGGCACGCCAGTGAAACGGGCAGCCTTCGAGGACGCGGCCACGTTCACATTGGCATACTTGGCCGCTTCCTGGATCGACTTGCCCGACCACGAGCCCGTGTGCACGAAGTCGACGGTGGCCGGCTGCTGCGCGGCCAGGCCCACCAGGTTCATCGGGATGATGGCGTTCTCGCCCAAGCCGCCGCCCTGCAAGAACAGGATTTTGTAGTTCTCGGGCACGGCCAGCAGCTCGCGCAGGTCGGCCACGGCCTGCTTGTAAATGGAGATGAATTCGGGACCACGGTGGCTCATTTCCATCACCGACATGCCGCTGCCGTGCCAGTCCTGCATCTCGGCGGCCGCTTGCGCCAGCACTTCCTTGGGCAGAACGGCGGGGCCGGCGGAGAAGTTGTAGATATGGGTCACGATACGGTCCTTAGTGAAATGAAATTATTGGGGCGATTGCGTGGCCGCCCGCATGACCTGATCAAGCACGGCGTTCACGCGGGGGATCAGCACGCGCTGGCTGATGGCCATCGATTCGGCCGACAGCTGCGGCATGGTGGCCAGCATCTTGCGGCCCAGCGGCGTCTTGTAGAGGGCCGTCAGCTGCTCGACTTCCGGCACCGTGTAAAAACGCGCATACAGGGGCACCATTTCGTCGCCCAGCTCGTCGATCAGGGTCGGGTCGGCCAGTACCTGCGTCAGGGTGGCGATGGCCAGGGGGATTTCTTCCTCGGCGCTGGCCAGCGCGCGCGCCTTGCGCTGCTCGTCCAGTTTCGGGTTGCTGTTGATTTGCTGCTGCGCCGACTGGCGGATCATGGCGGGCACCGATTGCAGCATCTGGTCGAAGATGCTGCGCGTCAGTTGCGGGAACTGCATCGCGTCGAGCATGCGCCGCACGGCCACTTTCATGGCGGGGCTTGGCGCCGCCTGGCGGGCGGGCGTGGCTTGCGTGCTCTGGGCCAGGGCCGGCAGGGTCGCAAGGAAGGCCAGCGAAAACGCGGCGAAGAAGGTGGCGACGATTTTTCTCATGGCATGCGGGATGTTGAATGACTGGTAAAAGGGCACTGCCGGATGCATGTCGGCTTACGCCCGACGGGCTAAGCCGACCTACGAAATTCTGCTGGCAGCACCACGAAAAGACGCGCCAATAGCAATTGGGGCTCCCGAAAGAGCCCCAATCATCTTACTCCGGCTGGGCCGGGTCGACAGGATCGGCTGGTTCGGCCGCTGCCGGCGCGGCATCCGTGCCCGCCTCCGTCGTCAGCTCGACTTCGTCGATATCCGTTTCCACCACGCGCTGCAGGCCGGACAGCTTGGTGCCGTCTTCCACGGCGATCAGGGTCACGCCCTGTGTCGCGCGGCCCATCTCGCGGATTTCCGACACGCGGGTGCGGATCAAGACGCCGCCGGTGGTGATCAGCATGATTTCATCGCTGGCATCGACCAGGGTCGCGGCAACCACTTTACCGTTGCGCTCGCTGGTCTGGATGGCGATCATGCCTTTCGTGCCACGACCATGGCGCGTGTATTCGGTGATCGGCGTACGCTTGCCGTAGCCGTTTTCCGTGGCCGTCAGCACCGACTGCTGCTCGTTCTCGGCCACCAGCAGGGCGATCACGTGCTGGCCTTCTTCCAGGTTCATGCCACGCACGCCGCGCGCCGTGCGGCCCATCGGACGCACATCGTTTTCGTCGAAGCGCACTGCCTTGCCCGAATCGGAGAACAGCATCACGTCGTGCTGGCCGTCCGTCAGCGCCGCGCCGATCAGGAAGTCGCCGTCGTCCAGGTCGACCGCGATGATGCCGGCCTTGCGTGGATTGCTGAAGTCCTTCAGCGGCGTCTTCTTGACGGTACCGAGGCTGGTCGACATGAACACGTAATGGTCTTCCGGGAACGTGCGGTTCTCGCCCGACAGCGGCAGGATCACGGTGATCTTTTCGTTGTCCTGCAGCGGGAACATGTTGACGATCGGCTTGCCGCGCGAGTTGCGCGAGCCTTGCGGCACTTCCCACACCTTCAGCCAGTACATGCGGCCGCGATCCGAGAAGCACAGGATGTAGTCGTGCGTGTTGGCGATGAACAGCTGGTCGATCCAGTCTTCCTCTTTGGTCGCCATGGCCTGCTTGCCGCGTCCGCCGCGCTTCTGCGCGCGGTATTCGGTGATCGGCTGGGCCTTCATGTAGCCGGTGTGCGACAGGGTCACGACCATGTCCTGCGGCGTGATCAGGTCTTCCGTTTCCAGGTCGGTCGCGTTCAATTCGATCTGCGAGCGGCGCACGTCCTTGTTGCCGGCGCCGTATTCGTTCTTCGCCAGGGTCATTTCATCGGTAATGATGACGGTGACGCGTTCCGGCTTGGCCAGGATGTCGAGCAAGTCGGCGATATGTTCCATCACGTCCTTGTACTCGTTGACGATCTTGTCCTGCTCCAGGCCGGTCAGGCGCTGCAGGCGCATTTGCAGAATTTCCTGCGCCTGATCGTCCGACAGCTTGTACAGGCCATCCGTCTGCATGCCGTAGTGTTTCGGCAGGTTTTCCGGACGGTAGGCATCGACGCCGCCCGGCGTCGTGCCGTCGCCCGTACGGGCCAGCATTTCGCGCACGACGGACGAATCCCAGGCCTTGGCCATCAGCTCGACCTTCGCGATCGGCGGCGTCGGCGCGGCCTTGATGATGGCGATGAAGTCATCGATGTTGGCCAGCGCGACAGCCAGGCCTTCGAGCACGTGACCGCGTTCGCGCGCCTTGCGCAGTTCGAACACGGTGCGGCGCGTGACCACTTCGCGACGGTGCGACAGGAAGCATTGCAGCATCTGCTTGAGGTTCAGCAGCTTCGGCTGACCATCGACCAGGGCCACCATGTTCATGCCGAAGGTGTCTTGCAACTGGGTCTGCTTGTACAGGTTGTTCAGCACCACTTCCGGCACTTCGCCCCGCTTCAGCTCGATCACCACGCGCATGCCCGACTTGTCGGATTCGTCGCGGATGTCGGAAATGCCATCGAGCTTCTTGTCGCGCACGTTTTCAGCGATGCGTTCCAGCAAGGATTTCTTGTTGACCTGGAAGGGCAGCTCGTCGACGATGATGGCGATGCGGCCGCCATCCTTGCCGTATTCCTCGAAGTGGGTCTTGGCGCGCATGACAACGCGGCCGCGGCCCGTGCGATAGCCGTCGCGCACGCCGGACACGCCATAGATGATGCCGGCCGTCGGGAAGTCCGGCGCCGGGATCAGCTCGATCAATTCATCGATCGTGCAATCGGGGTTGCGCAGCACGTGCAGCGCGCCGTCGATGACTTCGGTGATGTTGTGTGGCGGAATGTTCGTCGCCATGCCGACGGCAATACCGGACGAGCCATTGATCAGCAGGTTCGGGATACGCGTCGGCAAGACCGTCGGTTCCTTTTCCTTGCCGTCGTAGTTGGGCTGGAAGTCGACGGTGTCCTTGTCGATATCAGCCAGCAGCTCGCCGGCGATCTTGTCGAGGCGGCACTCGGTGTAACGCATCGCCGCGGCGCCGTCGCCGTCGACGGAACCGAAGTTGCCCTGGCCATCGACGAGCATGTAGCGCAGCGAGAAATCCTGCGCCATGCGTACCAGTGTGTCGTAGATCGAGGCATCGCCGTGGGGATGGTATTTACCCATGGTTTCGCCGACCACGCGGGCGCACTTGACGTAAGGGCGGTTCCACACGTTATTCATTTCATGCATCGCGAACAAGACGCGGCGGTGCACTGGCTTCAAGCCATCGCGCGCATCGGGCAAGGCGCGACCGACGATCACGCTCATGGCGTAATCGAGGTAGCTCTTGCGCATCTCTTCTTCGAGGGAAATAGGAATTGTTTCTTTTGCGAATTGATCCATTGGCGGTTCGACTGATCTCAGGCTGTGGTTAACTTATCTGTTACGCAATGTATGACGCAATACTGCATATCCTGGGTGGCTGTCGTCGTGGACGCCGCGCCGCGCGCTGCTGGCGTGGCCCGGCTTCCATGTCGCAGAGTGCCAAAACAAATCGGCGGGCTGGCGGCAAGGCCAGTACGGGTACCGCAAGGGTACGTGCTGGCCATGCAGTGCCGCCGTGGGCATTTGCCCGGCACTCTTAACAGTCAAGCGCACGATTTTAGCATGCGCGCCCAGCTACCTGTACAAATTGGCCAGACCAGCAACATTGGCAGTTTGCACCGGGGTCGTGCATGTTGCTCTGCCGATAATGCACAACGGCAATGTCAGTTCAAGACACCTGCCCTTAAAAGTGGCAAGAAAAGCGATCAATTGTTACAGATGCGTTACAAATGGGCATTTTCGTTGCGCAAAAACAACGCACGGTCTAAAATCGGGCAAGCTTTGATTTAACCACGGTCGTGCGCCCCTGATGCGTGTGGCAAAATGACTGGGAAGTTAATTGCTAGTTTCGCAATCTGAAACGAGCGCATATGGTCTACATGATAAAATCTTGGCACGTAGCACCAGTAGCGCAGTGTTGTTCTGCGGATATCACCCCCCGAAAGGAAAAAAGAATGAATAAATTTGTAACGCTGTTTTTCGCTGCATCCGCAGTGATTGCTGGCTCGGCTTCGGCCCAAACCCCAACCTCCCCACCATTCGCGCCAGTTACCACTGACATCCAAGCACCAAGCCCGAAAAGCGCTTACGTGCAAGATGCCCGCGGCGTGATCGTGCGTGACCCATTCGGCCTGTGCTGGCGCACCGGCTACTGGACACCTGCTGACGCAGTGCCAGGTTGCGACGTACCACTGTGCGTAGAGCCAGAAACCCTGCAAGACGGCAAATGCGTAGCACCTCCAGCGCCAGTCGTACCTGCACCAGCACCAGCACCAGTCGTGCCAGTGCCAGTCGTCGTTGCTCCTACCTCGGAAAAAGTCAGCTTCGCCGCTGATGCATTCTTCGATTTCGACAAAGCTACGCTGAAGCCAGAAGGCAAAGCCAAGCTGGACGAGCTGACCGCACAACTGGGCGGCATCAACCTGGAAGTCATCATCGCTGTGGGTCACACCGACTCCGTCGGCACCGATGCTTACAACCAAAAACTGTCGGTACGTCGTGCTGATGCTGTCAAAGCCTACCTGGTTACCAAAGGCGTTGAAAGCAACCGCGTGTACACCGAAGGCAAAGGCGAAAAACAACCTGTTGCTGATAACAAAACTGCCGAAGGCCGTGCGAAAAACCGTCGCGTGGAAATCGAAGTTGTTGGTACCCGCAACAAGTAATAGCTGCCCCCTCGACTCGGCGCAAATCATCGCGCAAGTCAAGAACAGCTGAAAAACCCCGCCACGGCGGGGTTTTTTTTCGTCCGTGGCTGCCCAATTGTAAAATTGCCGCTATTATTCGACCTATGAACGCCGACCCTCTCGAAATCCAAAAATTCAGTGAGCTGGCCCACCGCTGGTGGGACCCCACTTCCGAGTTTCGTCCCCTGCACGAAATTAATCCCCTGCGCCTCGAATGGATCAACGCGAAAGTGCCGCTGGCCGGCAAACGCGTGATCGACATCGGCTGCGGCGGCGGCATCCTGGCCGAATCGATGGCCCGCAAGGGCGCCGACGTGACGGGCATCGACCTGTCCGACAAGGCATTGAAAGTGGCCGACCTGCACAGCCTGGAATCCGGTGCCAAGGTACGCTACAAGCTGATCGCCGCCGAAGCCATGGCCGCGGAAGAGCCGGGCCAGTACGACGTCGTGACGTGCATGGAAATGCTCGAGCACGTGCCGGACCCTGCCGCCATCGTCAAGGCTTGCGCCACCCTGGTGAAACCGGGCGGCCACGTTTTTCTGTCGACCCTGAACCGCAACCCGAAAGCGTATCTGTTCGCCATCCTGGGCGCCGAATACCTGCTGCGTCTGCTGCCGAAAGGCACGCACGACTATGACAAATTCATCACCCCGGCCGAACTGTCGCAATACCTGCGCAGTGCCGGCCTGGACGTCAACAGCATGCGCGGCATGGGCTACAATCCGCTGACCAAGATTTACTCACTTAATAGCGATACCAGCGTCAATTATCTGGTGGCCTGCACCCGGCCGCTGTAACCATCACGCACAATACAAGGCGGCTGCGGCCGCCATTTTTCATTCCCACTTGACACACTTTGCCCGCCATGATCACTGACCATCTGCCAGCCCCGCGCGCCATCCTGTTCGACCTCGACGGCACCCTGGCCGACACCGCGCCCGACTTGGCAGCGGCCATCAACCTGCTGCGCGCGCGCGCCGGCCTGGCGCCGACTCCGTATGACATCCTGCGCCCCACGGCCTCGGCCGGCGCGCGCGGCATGATCGGCGCATCGTATGGCGTCCAACCGGGCGAAAGCGGCTACGAAGCGCTGAAAGACGGCTTCCTGAACAATTACGAAGCGGCCCTGGCCGTGGAAAGCCGTTTATTCGACGGCATCCCCGCCATGCTGGAAGGCTTGAGCGCCCTGGGCCTGGCCTGGGGCGTGGTCACCAACAAGGCCGCCCGCTTCACCGACCCGCTGGTGGGCCAGATCGGCTTGGGCGGCGCCGGCTGCGTGATCTCGGGCGACACCATGGCGCACCCGAAACCGCACCCCGCCCCCCTGCTGGAAGCGGCCCGCCGCCTGGAGCTGGCGCCGGAAGACTGCTGGTACGTGGGCGACGACCTGCGCGACATCCAGGCCGGCCGCGCCGCCGGCATGCGCACGGTCGCCTGCGCCTGGGGCTACTGCGGCCCCGTCGAACCGCAGCACTGGAACGCCGACCATTTGCTCGATACGCCGCAAGCGTTGCTCGAGCTGGTGAGTACTGTGGTGAAGGCGGCGCAGGAGCGGCAGCTGGCGGCTTGATGGCTTGAAACTGCATCTGCCTGGCCTTCTATCCATTACTGCGAATGCATCATGCAAGAGTGTGAAGATTGCGCTACAATGAAGGTTCTGTGGGGACGACCTGGTTTCGACGTGGGTTGCAAAGCAGCGCAGGGCATACCGAGGGCGGGCTACCTCGTAAATACAACCTGAAAAAACTTAACTGCAAACGATAACTCGTACGCACTGGCAGCTTAATCGCTGTTAGCTCTAGAACACCTCGTCCCTGGGGTGGGCCGTCAAAAGCTCTAGAGTCATTTACAGGGACTCGTCGTATGCTGGGTTACTTAGCGTCCGACTAAATAATAGGTAACTCGCTTGCCCATAACGTGCACATCCGTGCTGGCTGAGTTAAATTAAATGATAGTGCTAAGTATGTAGAACTGTCTGTGGAGTGCTTGCGGACGCGGGTTCGATTCCCGCCGTCTCCACCACTGAATAAATAAAAGGGCTTCCCCGTTTTGGCGGGGAGGCCCTTTTTATTTATTCCATGCATGCAGAGCGCGGGCATCGAATCCGCGTCCGGTACGGGCGCGGGGGTTGTGCGGGGCCTTCGGCGAGCACAGCTCGGCGCCGCAAAACCGGGTTGCGCTTGCAAGCGCAACCCTCTCCGATTCTTCTGGCTAGCTCTTGCGCCGCAGGCGGTTTTTCCTAACAAAACATTAGCGGCTCAGACTGTGTCCGAATGCCAGGCCTGACCCTCGCTCCCTTGCTCGCTCCCTTATCAGACGCGGCACACCTACGCCAGCATGATGCTCTCGATCGGTGAACACCCCATGTGGTTGGCAAAACAGATGGGGCATGCCGATTGGACAATGATCACACAGGTATATGGGCGCTGGATGCCGGATGCTGATAGCAAAGCCGGAGCGCGTGCCGAACAAATTTTTGGCTAATAATGAAAAATTAGGTTCACGGCAAGAACAAACAGTTGCGGAATGCTGAAGGTGGCGTGTAGTTGAACGATACACTCCCCTTCCATCCACAATTGCCCCTATCTACCCAAATCTACTTCCGAATCGCCCCGAACTTTAAAATAATTTCTTCGGCATGAATAAGAAGTTGAGCCCCGTTTTCCACGGTGCTAGGAAACAATTTTGTTAGGCAGTACTCAAAAAACTGAAATCCTTTCAATATCTCTTTCCGATCTATTCCTTTCAATTCATGTGACCCAGCGTTTCCAAGCCATTTTAGAGCAAGAATCATACGCCCCACTTCTCCTGGAACCTGGTCCATCATTCTGTCTATTCGCTGATGCAGACTCAATTCTTTCGCGACATCATCGCGAACCCGTCTAGGGACCTTCATCTCATCTAACACGGCTTCTAATGTAGCGCGCATCCTATTGGCACATGCATCAAGATCACACCAGTATAGTTCGAATGCGTTATCTAACAGTATCTGAACGCATCTCGGCAAAGCCAAATTAAATTTTGAATTTATTATTGGAATTGCAGGCAAAAAATACTTCGGACTATAAAATGAAAAATAATCTCCTGAGCCATCATCTCGCTCAACACCTGTATTACCTGAACAGAGGACGGGATCATGACAATTTCTACATCTAAATGTAGCAAAAAATCGCCCCTTTGTTTGATCGGGTAACCAATGTTCCTCGAAGCTTTCCCGTGCACTGGCAGCAGTTTCGATATCGATTAACGATTTCACCTCGAGGAGGAGCGTTCCCTCGGAACAAGATGGGCAAGGCCAGTACGGGAACGTGTCACGTGTAAAATGTTCACGGAATGTGATTTCAGTCATGGTCTTCTTACCCGTGGCGTTAAAAATGTTATACGCGCTAGTTCTGATGAGTTATCGAACCGCGTTTGATATGTCAACATTTTGACACGGAAGAGCTGATTAGACGCGTGAAATCTAGCTTTGCGATAGGTTCGATTCCCGCCGTCTCCATGCATGCAGAACGCGGGCGTCGAATCCGCGTCCGGTACGGGCGCGGGGGTTGTGCGGGGCCTTCGGCGAGCGCAGCCCGGCGCCGCACAACCGGGTTGCGCTTGCAAGCGCAACCCTCTCCGATTCGTCTGACTGGCTTTTGCGCCGCAGGCGGTTTTTTCTAACAACAACCTTAGCTGTTCAGGCTGTGCGCGTATGCCGGGCCTGACCCTCGCTACTCCCCGCACACCGCCCCACCCACCGTTCCCCCAATACTCAAGCCCGTCGACAAATCAAACCCAAAATCACAGCGATAACCATCCTTTGATCGATATCGGCACAGCAGCATGTCACGATTACGAATGCGTATTTGCGGATCGGCGCAGCCATCGCGCATATCCGGACCGATGTCTTCGAAGAGGTCTTTTGCGGCGGTGCCCGTCAAGCGAAACGCGACTTTGGTATCGCCCGCAACCGGGGCCACGGCATCGTCGAGATATCCACCGTAGATCGCGTACGAAGCTGAAAAATTTCTCTCTGCAAATTCCCATATAGCCCGGGCCTGGTTCGCCAACAGCAGGCACAGCAGCGTAACGCATAGCAGGCTGGCGCGTCTCAGCATATGGAGCCGCCGATGCTGCGCCCGGTCAGCAGGTCAAAGCCGAAGTCGCAGTGATGGCCATCACGGGGATGGTAGGAGCAGCTCACTTCCGCCCGCTGGCGCAGGCGATATTCGCCATCCACGCCGCACGCGTTGCGCAAGTCGGGGCCCATCGCATCAAATAGCTGTTTCGCCGCCTTGCCGTCGATCCAGAACGCGATGCGCTTGTCTTTCCTGGTCGGCGGCTGTGGATCGCTCAGGCTTCCGCCATAAATCGCATAGCGGCCTTTGAATGGCTGATAAGAAAATAGCCATTGGGGGGCGGATTGGGCCATGGCCGTAGCCAAAACAAAGAGAAGAAAAACAGCGAGAAGACGTTTCATGTCATCTGCCCCGCTACTTGATCGTGACATGAAAATGGTCGTCGTGGCGTATCAGTGGTCTTATCCGGGGGATGGTGGGGTCATTAAAAAAGATAACCTGGACAAAGCTGAATTCAAAAAATATGCGGATCAGCTGTGCCGTTGCATCGCGGTCGTAGTGCGTGTCAAACCTTGTTACAGCGCTCTCCATTTTGTCTTTGCGAAGCAATCGGACGTCGACGTCTTTTCCGCTTCGATGACCTTTATGTTCACTGTAGGGAGTTCCATCAGCCAGGCTGATATTTCCGAAACCAATTTTCCGGCTATCGATGCCCTGCCATTGATGTTCAACCAAGAATAGCAGCGAAAGCAACTTGGGATGAGCATACTGGCCGGCACCATTGGGCGGTGTTCCATAGGTGTAGTAACCCGCGCCTTCCGGCCTTTGCGGAAGATTAAAGTAGCCGCGTCTATCCATGGGCTGCAATTCCAGCATGCGCACTCCTGAATGTAAAACCTCAGCGCTCAGCTCAACGCAAATGGCACCAGGTGATGCTCCCGTACATCTCACGGAGCATGTCACGCGCCGATGTAGTTGGCAGAGCTCGCACCTTCGCTCGCAAAAAAACATGCGCACTCGACGATTTTTGCCGTTATGCATTTTCTGGGCATTGCGTAGAATCAAACATCCATACACTGATGGCATCGTTTTCGGGTGTTCCCGCTACTTGAAGCCAAGATATTGATGCTGCGCAAAGGTGCGCCGCGCCACCTTGAAACTAAAAAACGTCCCCCCGTAAATACCCGATCGCCCTCCGATATTTCTCTATCCTCTCCAGATCCTTCTGCGTCGGCTCCCCTATCCGCGACAGATCGCTATTCTCCGCCAGATCCGCCAGCTTGACGGCCTTGCCGACCGGGTCCAGGGCCGCGCGGGCGATGAAATCTTCATACAACTCGCCCTCGATCTTGGTCACGGCGCGCACGCCGTCGATGACTTCCCGGGAAAATCCTTCGCGCGCCAGATCGTCGAAGGTGACTTTGCCATCGCTGTCTTCCACCACGTCATGCAGCACAGCGACGATTTGCTGAGCGCCGGGAGCGACGCGCAGCATCACGCGCAAGGGGTGCAAAATGTACGGCGCGCCGCCCTTGTCCGTCTGGCCGGCATGGGTGGCGGCGGCAATTTCAATCGCGCGCTCCAAGGTGCCGCGACCTGCATGTTCACTCATGTTCACTCCTTTTTACTCCACATTGATTGATGTGTCCCTTGCGCGCCAGCCGCGGCGCTGCAAGTGGCACACGCTGGTGCACAGCAAGGCTGGCACCAATAAATTGAGAACCGGCACGAGCATCAGCAAGCATAACAGCAGGCCCAGGGCAACAATCGCCGGACGCTGTTCGCGGCGCAATGCCGCTTGCTGTTCCGCGCCAAGTACCTCTGCGGCCGCCGCTCCGTAGATCATCTGGACGTTCCAGGCCAGCAAGTACGCGATCAGCACGCACATGGCCCACACGGGGATCAGCAGGGAGAGCAGCAGCAACAGGCGCCGCCGCCAGGCGGGGCGCGCGGCGCATGCATCCAGGCCGGCCGGCGCTTGCCACATGGCATAGCGGCGCGCCACAACGGCCTTGGCGCGCTCCAGCAACAACCAGCGCAGCGGCAAGCGCACCGTGCCGATGGCGCCGACGATAAAGACCATCACATAGAAAAATGCAGCCAGCGCCAGCAGCGCCAGGGCGATCTGGCCGATCGACAGCAAGGCTTTGGCGGCGCTGCCCAGGCCGCCGGCGATATTGCCCATCTGCGTGACGGTGGCAGGCCCGTTGGCCAGTGTCCCGACGCCATCCATCACGCCCAGGCCCAGCAAGCCGGTAACGGACACCAGCGCCAGCATGGCGCTGAGCTCGACAAAAAAACGTCCGAAGCTGCTATACAGTCCCAGCCACAGCGCCACGACCGCCATGCACCACAGCGCGGAACGCCACCACAGTCCCGCATGACGGGCATCGCGCAGCCCCAGCCCCACGCACGTGAAGGCTTCCCGCCAGGCCAGCAGCCAGGTTTGCAATGTTTTTGTCACCTTCGGGCAGACTCCGCAATCAAGGGGCGGATACGTCGATCCGGATGTTGCCGATTGTACATGGGCCAGGCTGGCGCACGCGCCGCCGAGAGCAAGGGACAAACCCGGCGCCAGCTTGCCATTGTTTGCGATCCCGCAATTCCAGGCGGAAAGGAATGCGAAACAATGCAAACTCCCCCCATCGTCGCACCTAGCGGAGTCGAGCATGCTTGAAGTTCAGCCCAGGGACAAGCGCGGGTTTTTCATCCTGCCCCAGGCTCCGGAAGACGCAGGGTATTACGTCTATGGCACCCCGGGTACGGGCGCGGGCCAGTACGCGCATCCAAACATGATGATGGCGCTCCTGTATGTGGAACGCGAATGGCAAGCAATCGATGACCGGCAATTCGGGATTGGCAACATCAGTCTGGCTAACGGCACCGCCTACGGGGAACACTCAACGCACAAATCCGGCCTGGAGGTAGACATTCGTCCACTGCGCAGGGACTGCCTTCAACTCCCTGTTTATTGGTACGACAAAGACTACGATCAAGCCGCGACGGCAAAGCTCATCGCACTTTTTCGGGCCCATGCCAGTGTGCGCAGGGTGCTGTTTAACGATACCGGCATTCCATTCGGACACCATTCAAAAATCACGACCATCATTTCCATCTGGAACTGAGAGCCTGATATGAAAAAACTGTGGGCTGTGGCCTTCGGCGCCATCACCGTATTCTCGCTGGCCTATGCAGGCGGCAGCAGCGACTGGGGCGAATACAAACAGTTCAAAGGGGCTTATCTGATTTATTCGAATACCTTGGGCGAGCAACAGCCGCCCACACCGCATGACCGCAAGATTTCTTTCGTGGTCACGGGGGCCGTTGCCAGGGACATGTTTGACTCGATGGCTCCGGATTCGAAAGAGCGCTGCAGTTTGGAGAAAGGCTATCGGCAGCGCGACAAGGAAAATGTTTCCTGTCTCCGGGATCATGACGGCTATAGGTGTCACTTCGGCTTTAACTTGCGCAGTGGCAAAAGCATTGCTGGATCGATTTGCTAGATCGCGTGGGGTGACCGGAGCCTTAGCCCAGCCAATCCTGCACGACTTCCAGTCCCTGCAGCGTACTCCAGAATGAAGAGGCGGACACGTCGATCCGGATGTTGCCGATTGTACATGGACAAGGCTGGCGCACGCGCAGCGCAGGGCAAACCCGACGCAGCGCCATCAGCCTTCAACAATGGCTATCGAAACGCCAAAGCCGTCGCAGCCTGATCGGCATGATCGCAAGCTGACGCATGGCAGACCCGGTTTCTCCCCGCTGCCTTGGCCTTGTACAGTGCCTTATCCGCGAGTTCAACCAGCTCGACCGCCTGGTTTTTCAGGTACGTCGGCATCAACGCCGCCACACCGACGCTGGCCGTCACCACGCCAAGAGGATTGCCACGATGCTCGATTCCCAGCGATTGCACGGCCTGGCGGACGTCTTCCGCCACCGTCAAGGCACCCGGCAAATCCGTCCCCGGCAATAAAATGACCATTTCCTCGCCGCCATAGCGCGCCGCAAGGTCGCCCGGCCGGCGCATGCTGTAAGCCACTACCTTGCCGAGTTTTCTCAGACACTCGTCGCCGGCCACATGGCCATAGATATCGTTGTATTGCTTGAAGAAGTCGACATCGATCAACACCAGTCCAAGTGAGCTATTTTCACGCTGCGCACGGCTGAACTCGGCAAGCAGCGACTGGTCGAAGTGGCGCCGGTTCGCCAGCCCCGTCAACCCATCCTGATTGGCAAGGCGGGCCAGGGTTTCATTGATCAATTCCAGCTCGTTGCGCGCTTCAAGCAGTCCCGCCTCGCTTTTCACCCGCAAATCGATCAGCCGCACCACCCGGTATCCGATAAACGCGATCAGCAATACCAGCACCCCGCCCACGGCGTTTTGTATCACGGTATCGAGGCGCCATGCAGCGAGGACTTCATCCTGTGACAATGCGGCAGAGACCACCAGCGGATATTCTTCGACTCTTCGATAGCTGTTGATGCGCGTCACGCCATCGACCCGCGACTTGATCACGGCCGTGCCTGCGGGACTTTTCGGTAAATAATCATGAAATAAGGGAAACTGCGAAAGATCGCGCCCCAGCAAACTCTCATCGAACGGCCTGCGCAATAAAAGAATGCCTTTTCCATTCGCGATGAAAATGGCGCCTTTTTCTCCTATTGAAAAACGTTCATAAAACTGCCTGAAATAATGCATATCGATGGTTGCCAGCGCCACGCCGCCGAAGCTGCCGTCAGGCAAATTGATACGCCGCGATACCGTGACTATCCAGTCCCCCGTCGATTTGCTGCGCACGGGCGGGCCGACATAAGGCCCCCGATCATCATGCGTTCGATGGTAGTTGAAATAATCTCGATCGGAATTATTCAGATTACTCAACAAAGTTTTCTGAGAGTTCACGAGCCAGCTGCCATCCCTGGCATAGACGAAGATGCCGTGCAGCTGCCGCAGCTCGGCTACGCTGGTGACCAGCAATTTATGGAGACGGGCCAGTTCAAGGTCGGAGACACCGTCCGCCTCCAGCCGCTCCACCAAACCGACCAGCACCGTATCGGCCTCCTTGATGGTGTCATAGGCATGCTGGGCAACAGATTGCGCCAGGTTGGCGCTTTCACGGCCCGCTTCATTCAATTGCACCTCGCGCGCACGCAAGGTCATCCATAACTGGGTCGCCAGGAGCGACAGGCACACGAGCACGACAAATGAGATCGCCAGCGGCAGCAAGGAAAATCCCCTGAAGCCCGCTCCCAGCAATCGTGGCGGCAAGCTGCGTGACCTGGTCATGGATACACTCCCGGTTTGATATCCGGCAAAGTGTGCACGAAATAGGCAGCGACATACTCACACTTGGTAACAAACATGATATAAAAAAGTCACCATGACACTTGCTGGGCCACGTCTCCCCTCGGCCATGGCATCGGTGAGTGCTATATCGGAGAGCACTGATGCATACTCGGCCTGCATGCTGCGCCATGGCGCTCGCTGTATTCTTACCTTCCCAGGCCGCGGACAAGCCGCCGGCATGGACTGGTGAACCACGCCCCTTGCGGGGTGACTATCAGATCTATGGCGGAACGCTGTCCGAAATGCTGCCGCCCACGCGAAACGACCGGAAAGTGGCAATCATGGTCAAAGGGGAATTGGCGCGGGAACTGTTTGCCCGGCTCGGCCCCGATGTGAAACAGGAACAGGCATGCAGTTCCTCGGCAGACTACCGGGAGCGGCGCAGGGGGGACATTCGCTGTGTTCATACAAAAGAGGCGGGATACGCATGCTATTTCGGACTCGATTTACGTACGGGAAAAGGGATGTATGGAGCGATCTGCTAGCCTGGACGCCGTCCGGCACCGTTAAAACCAGAGGCCGCCTCATTCTACCGGCGCACAGCCAGCCGGATGCTTCCGCCTGAGCGGCTCTGCCTGCATACGGCACCCGGAGCAGAACCCGATCCCCCATCCCTCACCGCAACAGCGTACACTGGCTCCTCTTCCATCAACGCATCGGTCCACAGTGAAATTATCGCGCTTTATTACCGGCCATCTGGAGCCGATCCTGGAAGAGTGGGAACTTTTCGCCAGGTCGCTTCCTATTCCGGGCACCGCCATCTCGAAGGCCGAATTGCGCGATCATGCGAAGCAGATGCTGGAAACCATCGTGCGCGACATGGATGTCATCGAAAGCGCGGCGCAGCGAAAAAAGAAATCGACCACGGGCGTGTCGGAAATCACGGGCAAGGAGACGGCAGCCGCCACGCATGGCTCGCTGCGCCAGCAGATCGGCTTCACGCTGCCGCAGCTGACGGCGGAATTTCGCGCGATGCGGGCCAGCGTCCTGCGCCTGTGGATGGCACAGGTATCGGTGACGACGAAAACGGCGACGCAAGACATCTTGCGCTTCAATGAAGCGATAGACCAGGCGCTGCAGGAATCGGCCATACGCTATTCGCAGCAGAGCGACCGGACCCGCAATACCTTTCTCGCCATCCTCAGCCACGATCTGCGCAGTCCGCTGAGCACGATGACGATGGCCGGTGCGCTGCTGAGCAGGCCAAGCGCGAGCTCGTCTTCCACGGTACAGATCGGTGCGCGGGTCGCCCGCAGCGCAGCGACCATGACAACCATGGTGAACGATCTGCTGGAATTCGCCAGGACACAGCTGGGGGGACGCATGCCCATTTCACCCACCTTGGGCGATCTGGGGGAAATCTGCAAGACGGCCGTCGAAGATGCCTCGGCCGCCCACCCGCAGTGCAAATTCGAGCTGAGCACCACGGGCGAGATGATCGGCGACTTCGATGCGGCCCGCCTGGCCCAGCTGTTTTCGAATTTGCTCAACAATGCCGCGCAATATCGCAGCGACGACCAGCCGGTGACCATCACGGCCTGCGGCGATGCCGATACGGCCGTGGTGCAGGTGAAAAATTTCGGCCGCCAGATCCCGGAAGCCTCGCTGAAGAGCATTTTCGATCCCCTGGTACAGCTGGCCATTTCCGACGATCACAAGGCACCCAACGCCACCAGTATCGGCCTGGGTCTGTTTATCGCGCGTGAAATCGCCAGCGCACACGGCGGCACCATCGGCGCCGAGTCGAGCCTGGAATCCGGCACGGTATTTACCGTGCGCCTGCCCAGAGTGTGGCTGAACGAGGGAGCGAACGGCGGCTAAGCCCGTCCCCCGTAGACGACATCCCACCGGGACAGGCTCGCCTCACCTGCGGCTGAGCGGCACATACTCGCCCGGCAAGCTGGCCGCTTCCAGCGCATCGGCAAAGGCCAGCAGGAACTTCGCCGGGCCATGTTCCGACACCAGCAGCGATGCGCCCTTGTGGCGCAGCAGTTTCAATACCTCCTGCTGGTGCGCCTGGTATTCCTGCGAATGGCCATAGAAGGTCTGATACATCTCCAGCGTTTCCATGGCTTTCGCGGCCAGGATGAATTCGGGTTTGTCCATGATGCCTCCTCGTTGTCATTGCTGCCAAAAACACGAAAAAAACTTGCAAGATGTGCGGTCCATGCCCGTCGCACTGCCTTGCGGCAACCACATCCGTATTTCCATCATACGCCTCAAGCCGGCCATTGCGCCGTCCTGTCGTGCATCTTTTTCTATTCCGACCGTCCGGCGTCAATTGCTGCTCGTTCACCTTGCGCGACTTCGCGTGTGCGCTAGCCGCCGGGTCCCGCGCATGGCATCATGCGCGTTGGCCACTCGCTCAGGGAACAAGCGGCCGCGCGCGCCGGGCTGCTCGCGCACGCCATACTGGGCGCCCTCATCGACCATTGACATCCATGACCCCACATTTATCGCTGCACTGCTACCTGCAAGACGAGGCCGCCGAACGTCCGCTGCCCTGTTCCGACGTGACCATCCAGGCCGATCCGGCCACCCTGCGCGCCATCGCCCGCTTCCTGCTGGCCAGCGCGGATACCTTTGAGCAAGCGCAGGAGCGCGCCGGCATGCACGCCCATCTGCAAGACGAGTGGGGAGGCTGGCAGGACGACTTCCCCGACCTCGTCGTCGTGGCCGCCTGAGGTGCGGCGTAGCATGGCGCTCCGGCTGGCGCGCGTCGGGTAACATACGCCACCTTTGCTACAAGAGAACAATGATGCCCGATTTCCGAACCGCCCTGCCGTCGCTGCGCGCCGCCGTGCTGGCCGCAGCGCTGGCCAGCCTGTCCGCCTGCGCCAGCCAGCCCGCGCACGAGGCACTGTTCCTCGCCACCACTTTCACGCCCGCGCATTCCTTTACCAAGGGTATCGAAGGCCCGGCCGTCGATGCCGATGGCAATATCTATGCCGTCAACTTTGCGCGCCAGCAAACCATCGGCAAGGTCAGCCCCGGCGGCACTGGCGAGGTGTACCTGACCCTGCCCGGCACCAGCATCGCCAACGGCATCCGCTTCGGCAGCCGCGGCCAGATGTATTTGGCCGACTATATGGAACACACGATTTACCTGGTCGACCCGGCCACGCGCGCGCTGACCATCCACGCGCGCGAGCCGCGCATGACGCAGCCGAACGACATCGCCATCACGGCCGACGACGTGCTGTATGCGAGCGATCCGAACTGGAAAGAAAACACGGGCCGCGTATGGCGCATCGCGGCCGACGGCACGGTCACGCTGGCGCTCGACACGATGGGCACGGCCAACGGCATCGAGGTCAGCCCCGACGGCAAGATTCTGTACGTGAATGAAAGCGTGCAGCGCAATATCTGGATGTACGACATCGCCGCGGACGGCAGCCTGAGCGGCAAGCGATTGCTGATCAAGTTCGACGATTTCGGCATGGACGGCATGCGCGTGGACGTCGACGGCAACCTGTACGTGACGCGCTACGGCAAGGGCACGGTGGTGAAATTGTCGCCGCAAGGGCGCATCCTGCGCGAGATCAGCGTGCCCGGCGCCAAGCCCAGCAACATCACCTTCGGCGGCCCCGATGGCCGCACGGCCTACGTCACGGAAGTGGTGCAGGGCCGCCTGCTGCAATTCCGCGTCGACCGCCCGGGCCTCGAATGGCAGCGGGCGCAGGAGCGCCGCAAGGCCGAATAGCAAGCCACGTGGTGCTGGCAGCGCATGACGCGATGTCGGCTTACGCGCTTGCGCGCCAAGCCGACCTACGTTCCACGCGATGCACGCGCAGGCCCGGTAGGTCGGCTTAGCCGGAACGGCGTAAGCCGACGAACCAAATAGCAAGCCGACGTGGTCCCGCCATGCCACGATTGCTCAAGGAATTGAAGCAGCGCCTGAAGATCGGCTGAGGCTCAATATAAAACGTTCTTCGCTTCCGGCAGATCGACATTGGCCTTGGTGACGATCACCACGCCCGTGTTGACGAACGGCGCGACCTTCTTGCCCTCGATCAGGCTGACCAGGGTTTTCACGCCCAGCGCGCCCATCGAATACGAACCCTGCACGGCGGTCGCATACAGGGTGCCGTCCTTGACGAAGTTTTTCAGGTCTTCATTGCCGTCGAAGCCCACGGCGATCACCTTGCCGGCCTTGCCCGCCTGGGCGATGGCGCGGCCCATGCCCACGGCCGTCGGCTCGTTGGCGCCGAAGATGCCCTTCAAGTCCGGATTCGAGGCCAGCACGTCGGTCGTCTGGTTCAGCGCCGTGGCCATCTGCGACTGCGAGTAATACGTGCCGACGATCTGCAGCTGCGAGTTCTTTTCGATATAGCGCTTGAAGCCGCCCACCCTGCCCGTCTCGGAACCGGCGCCCGCCACGTACGACATCACGGCGATCTTGCCCGTCTTGCCGACCTGCGAAATGAGGGCCTTGGCGCTTTGCTCGCCGGCCGCTTCATTGTCGGTCGACAGGAAGGACTGGTAATAGCGCTTGCCGCTGTCGGCCACCAGCGAATCGATCAGCACCACGGGAATCTTCGCTTCCCACGCCTTCTTCAGGGCCGGCACCAGCGCGTCCGGGTCCGACGCGGCCAGCACGATGCCGGCCACCTTGCGCGTGACGGCGTTTTCCACCATGCTGACCTGGTCGGCGATGGCCGATTCCGAGGCCGGTCCCTGGAAGGTCAGGCTGTAGCCCTTGGCATCGGCGGCGCTGGCCGTCGCGCCCTTCCTGACGTTTTGCCAGTAGTTGGAATTGGTCGTCTTGACGATCACGGCGATCTCGCCCGGGGCGGCGAAGGCAGCGCTGGCGCTCAGGGCAGAGGCTGCGGTCAACAGACCGAGCAAGACGGTGTTGAAGGCTTTGAAGGTGTTCATTGTCGTCCTCATTTAATTATAGATTTGGTGGATTGACTTCATGGCGTGCTGCTTGCTGCTTCAGGCGCGGTTGCGCTTCTGATCGATCCAGACGGTCAGCAGGATGACCAGTCCGATAATGATTTGCTGAATAAAGCTCGATACCCCGTTCATGTTCAAGCCGTTGCGCAGGATGCCGATGACGAAGGAACCGATGACGGTGCCGGAAATGGTGCCGATGCCGCCGATCAGCGAGGCGCCGCCGATCACGGCGCTGGCGATCGCATCGAGTTCATACATCACGCCCTCGTTCGGCTGCGCCGTCACCAGGCGCGACATCAGCACGCAACCCGTCAGGCCCGACAGGGCGCCGGACAGGGTGTACACCAGCAGGGTCACGCGGCCCACCTTCACGCCCGACAGGCGCGCCGCTTCCGCATTCGAGCCGACGGCGTAGATATGCCGGCCGAAGGTGGTGCGGCTGAGCATGATGGACACGGCCACGGCGATCACCACCATCAGCACCACGGGATACGGAATGCCAGGAAAGACGACTTCGGGAAAGGTGCCGCCCGTGTCGCGCTCGATGCGCCACAGCACGCCATTGCCCAGTTCGCCGAACGACTCGCCCAGACCGGAAATGGCGCGCGCGCCCGTCACCTGCAGCGCCAGGCCCCGTGCGATCAGCATCATGCCGAGCGTGGCGATGAAGGGCGGCAGTTTCAGCTGCGTGATGCAAAAGCCGTTGACGGCGCCGCACATGGCGCCCACCACGACGCCGCCCAGCATGGCGGCCGGCACGGGCACGCCGCTTTTCACCAGCAGCGCGGCGGCCACGCCGGCCAGCGCCAGCACGGAGCCGGAACTGAGGTCGATGCCGCCCGTGATGATGACGCAGGTGGCGGCTATGCCCAGGTAGGCGATCGACGTCACTTGCAAGGCCACGCTCATGCCGTTGCTGACGGAGAAAAAGGCGTTGCTGGTCAGGGAAAACACCAGCAGCAACAGCGACAGGCTGCCCAGCGCGGCGAATTTTTGGATCAGTTCTTTGTTCATTTTTTTAAGCTTTCTGTTTTTAGTGGACTGCCGCCTGGCCAGGGATTGGAGCGACGACGCGCCCCGACGCCAGCTGCATGATCTCTTCCTGCGACGACTCGCGCGTATTGACGATGCCGCTGATGCGCCCTTCATGGAACACGGCCACGCGGTCCGTCATGCCCATGATCTCGGGCAGCTCGGACGTGATCAGCACCACGCCGATGCCTTCCGACGCGAGCTTGTCGAGCAGCTGGTAGATGGCGAACTTGGCCCCCACGTCGATGCCGCGCGTGGGTTCGTCGAAGAAGATGATTTTCGATTCGCGGTACAGCCATTTGCTGATGACGATTTTTTGCTGGTTGCCGCCCGAGAGGTTGCGCGCGACCTGTTTTGAGGTCGGCGTCTTGATGCCCAGCGCCGCGATGTACTGCTGCGCCACCGCCTCTTCCCTGGCAAAATCGATGAAGCCGAATCGGTTGGCCAGCGCTGATACATTTGTCAGGGTCAGGTTGGCCGCCACCGACATGCGCACCGCCAGGCCGTGGCTCTTGCGGTCTTCCGACAGGTAGGCGATGCCGTGCCCGATGGCGTCGATGGGACTGGTGATCGTCACCGCCACGTCGCCCAGGTGGATGGCGCCGCTGGTGAGCGGGTCGGCGCCGAAGATGGCGCGCGCCACTTCCGTGCGGCCCGCGCCCATCAGGCCGGAAAAGCCGAGGATCTCGCCGCGCCGCAAATCAAAGCTCAGCGGGCCGAAGACATCCTTGCGGTGCAAATCGCTCACGCGCAGCAGCACTTCAGCCGTCGGCATCGAGACGCGGTCGGGAAATTTTTCATCGAGGGTGCGGCCCACCATCCTGGCCACGATGGCGTCCAGGGTGGTAGCGGCAAAATCGTCGGTGCAGACGAATTTGCCATCGCGCAGCACCGTCACCCTGTCGATGATGTGCTGCATTTCTTCCAGCCGGTGCGAGATGTAGACCACGCTCACGCCGTTGCGCTTGAGTTCATTGATGATGTCGAACAGCTGGCCCGTCTCGCTTTCCGTCAGCGAGGACGTGGGCTCGTCCATGATCAGCACTTCCGTATTGAGCGACAGCGCCTTGGCGATTTCCACCATCTGCTGCTGGGCGCAGGACAGGTTTTTCACCAGCTGGCGCGGGTCGATGCGCAGTTTTAAACGGTCCAGCAGCGCCTGCGCATCGGCGCGCATCTTCTTGCGGTCGATGAAAATGCCGCGTACCGGTTCGCGCGCGAGGAAAATATTCTCCGCCACGCTCAGGTGCGGGATCAGGTTCAGTTCCTGGTGGATGATGGCGATGCCGGCCGCCTCCGCATCCACGCTGCTGGCAAAGCTGCACACCTTGCCCTTGTAGACCAGTTCCCCCTCGTCGGCCTGGTACACACCGCTCATCACCTTCATCAGGGTGGACTTGCCGGCGCCGTTTTCGCCGCACAGCGCATGCGCCTCACCCTTGCGCAGGCTGAAACTGACGTTGTCCAGGGCCAGCACGCCGGGAAAGCGCTTGCTGACCTTGTTCAAGGCCAGTATCTCTTCGGATTGATTCATGGTGTGTCTCCTCCACTCCACTGCCATAGGCCGGCGCGCCGATGTCTGAGCACCTTGACGGCACGCCGGTCTGCTACTCGTTTAACTGTCGATCAGTTGCGGATTCCAGGCATGCACGGTCTGGTTCTGCTCACCGAGACCGTTGATCCCCAGGCGCATGGTGTCGCCCGGTTTCAAATACACGGCCGACGGTTTCTGCCCCATGCCCACGCCCGGTGGCGTGCCGGTGCTGATGATGTCGCCCGGGTACAAGGTCATGAAGCGGCTGATATAGCTGACCAGATTCGCCACGCCGAAGACCATCGTTTGGGTATTGCCGTCCTGGACGCGCTTGCCGTTCACTTCCAGCCACAGGCCAAGGTTTTGCGGGTCCGCTACTTCATCGGCGGTCACCAGCCAGGGGCCGATCGGGCCGAAGGTATCGCAGCCCTTGCCCTTGTCCCACTGGCCGCCGCGCTCCAATTGGTATTCGCGTTCGGACAAATCGTTCACCACGCAGTAGCCAGCCACGTGCGACAGCGCTTCCGCTTCGCTCACATAGCGCGCGGTGGTGCCGATTACCACGCCCAGCTCCACTTCCCAGTCGCTTTTCTGCGAGTCCTGCGGCATCACGACGGCATCGTTGGCGCCGATGATGGCGCTGGTGGCCTTCATGAACAGCACCGGCTCAGCCGGCACGGCCATGCCCGATTCAGCCGCATGGTCGGCATAGTTCAGGCCCACGCATAAAAACTTGCCCACGCCCTGCCAAGGCGGCGCGATGCGGCCAGGATTGGCCACCACGGGCAGGCTGGCGATATCGACGGCGGCCAGGGTCGCCAGGCCAACCTTGCCCAGGGTCGCGGCCGTAATATCGGGCAGCACGCCGGACAGGTCGCGCACGGCGCCTTCAGCATCGATCAAGGCAGGTTTTTCAGCGCCCTTGGCGCCATAACGCATCAGTTTCATGTGGTTCTCTCGTTGTAGTAATCAGTTGGACCAGCCGCCATCAATGACGTGAGTCATACCGGTGGTAAAGGCGGATTCGTCGGAAGCCAGATACACGGCCAGGGCGGCGATTTCCTCTGCCCTGCCCACTCGTCCCATCGGCTGGCGCGCCACGAAAGCGGCTTGCACTTCATCGACGCTCGCGCCCGTCGCTGCCGCCTGCGCGGCAATGCGTTCCTTCAGCGAGGGCGACTCGATGGTGCCGGGGCAGATCGCATTGCAGCGGATGCCGCGCGTGACGAAATCGGCGGCCACCGACTTGGTCATGCCCACCACGGCCGCCTTCGAGGTGCCGTAGATAAAGCGGTTCGGCGCGCCCTTCACGCTCGACGCCACCGACGACATATTGACGATGGAGCCGGCGCCCCTGGCCAGCATCCCGGGCAGCACGGCGCGCATCAGCCGGTACATGGAACGGGCGTTGATGTCGAAGGAACGGTCCCAGGCAGCATCGTCGCAATCGAGGATGGTGCCGCCATCGACGAAGCCGGCGCAGTTGAACAGGATATCGACGGGGCCGATCTCGCCGGCCAGCGCGGTGATCGCCGCGCCATCGGTCACGTCGAGCAGGCGGATGGCGCAGCCCGTCACTTCCTTCAGCGCGTCAAGCTGGGCCTGGTTGATATCGGTGGCGATCACGGTCGCGCCTTCGCGCACGAACGCTTCGGCCGTGGCCCGGCCGATGCCCTGGCCGGCGGCGGTGAGCAGGGCGATTTTTCCTTGTAGTCTGGCGGTCATGTTGTCTCCTTTTATTTTTTTAACCCAACACCTTAAGTGCTGGGGTCAGACCCGGCGGGTCTGACCCCGGATTCTTGCTAAGCAAGGTAAAAAACCTGCTCCATCATCGCCCAGTGCTCGCCCTCGGCGCGCGAGGCCAGCGGCTGCTGGCAGGGGGCGCAAAAGGTCCACCAGCGCTGCGTTTCCGGGTCGTCGGCGATGGCCGCCATGTCGGCTTCAAAATCCTCGCCGTGGTATTCCCAGTAACCGAACAATAGGTTTTCCGGTTCGCGCAAGAAGATCGAATAATTGCCGACATGCGCCGCCGTCAGTCTGGCCAGCACCTGCGGCCAGACGGCGGCGTGCAGGGTCTTGTATTCCGCGATGCGGTCCGGCGCGATGCCGATGACCATGCCCATTCTTTGCATTTCAGCTCCTTTTTGTTGGCTTACGCCGTACCGGCTAAGCCAACCTACAGTTGGCATCGAGGTGTTTCGTAGGTCGGCTTAGCCGGAACGGCGTAAGCCGACAAGCCAGCCACCTCATTTAAGCCCATAAAAGCGGCATGCATTAAGGCCGAAAATATCGTCCCTGTCCTGCTGATCGAGATGCGACAGCAGCGCTTCGCTCGCCAGCAGCCAGGCCGCATAACCGCCGGCCAGGTCGACTACCGGCCAGTCGCTGCCCCAGATCACGCGCCGGGGGCCGAACACGTCCAGCACATGCGCCACATACGGCTGCAAATCGTCGACGCGCCAGCCGGGCCGCGCTTCCGTCACCAGCCCGGACAGCTTGCAGTGCACGTTCGGCAGCGCGGCCAGCTGCGCCATGTCTTCGCGCCAGTGACCAAAGGCTGCGTCGGCAATCGGCGGCTTGGCCGCATGGTCGATCACGATGGGGAGCGCTGGAAAATCGCGCGCGCATTGCAGCAGCGCGGGCAAGTGGCGCGGCAGCACCAGCGCGTCAAAGCGCAAGCCGTGTGCCGCCATGGCCGTCAACGCTGGCCTCAGCGCCGGGTTGGCGATCCACTGATCGTCGTCGAGGTCCTGCAGCATCGGGCGCAGGCCTTTGAGCTTGCCGTGCGACGCCAGGCGGGCAATCGCCGCCGGTGCGTCTTTGGCCTGCAAATCGGTCCACCCCACGACGGCACGGATAAAGCTGGTCTTTTCCGCCAGCGCCAGCAGGTAATCGGTATCGGCGGACGACGGCAGCGACTGCACCAGCACCGTTCCAGCGATGCCATGTTCGGCCAGCAGCGGCGCCAGGTCGGCGGGCGCAAAATCGCGGTGGATGGCGGCCAAGGATGGCGGCGGCCAGTTGCCGGCGCGCGCGGCCAGTTGCCAGAAGTGCTGGTGGGCGTCGATGCGCATCATGCGGCTCCCTTGGGCACCGGTGCGCGCGCATCGATCAGGCCAGCTTCCTGCAAGGCCGTCCACAAGGCGTCCGGCAAGGGCGTGGCGAACCAGTCGAGGTTTTGCCGCAGCTGCGCCAGGTCCTGGCCGCCCGGGATGCAGGAAACGACGGCCGGATGGGCGAGCGGAAACTGCAGGGCGGCGGCCTGCAGCGGCACGTTGAATGCGCGGCAGATGGCGTCGAGCTGCGCCACGCGCTTGAGTATGGCCTCCGGCGCATCGGCATAATTGAATTTGCCGTTCCCTGCCAGCACGCCCGAGTTGAACGGGCCGCCGATCACGATGGCGTTGCCGCGTTCCACGCACAGGTCCAGCAATGGCGACAGTGAAGCCTGTTCCAGCAAGGTGTAACGGCCGGCCAGCAGGGTGCAATCGAGGTCGAATTCCGCCATCGCCCGCAGCACGATCTCGCATTCGTTGACGCCGAGGCCCACGGCCTTCACCTGGCCGCCGGCGCGCAGCTGGTCCAGCGCGCGAAAGCCCCCACCCTCGGTCAGCTGGCGCCAGTATTGCTGCTCGTGTTCGCCATGCGTGGCCGTGCCGATATCGTGCACGAACAGGATATCGATGCGCTCGAGCCCCAATCGCTGCAGGCTGTCGTCGTGCGAACGCAGCACGCCGTCATACGTGTAGTCGTAATGGGGGCGGAACGGCAGCGGCGCGGCAAAGCCGTCGTCGCCGGGACGCACGCAGGGGTCGGGCCGCATCAGCCGTCCCACCTTGGTGCTGATCACGAACTCGTTGCGGGGCCGCTCGCGCAGCGCCGCGCCGAGACGGTGTTCGGACTGGGTATAACCATAGAACGGCGCCGTGTCGAAGAAGCGCACGCCCGCGTCCCAGGCGCCATCGAGGGTGGCGCGCACCTGCGCGTCGCTGACCGGCTGGTACAAACCGCCGAGCGGCGCGCAGCCCATGCCGATGCAGGGCAGCGAGAGGCCGCCACGCGGCAAGCTGCGCAATTGTGTGACATCCATGAACCCGGTCCTCAAGCAGCGCGCAAGGGGAAGCAGCCTGGCCCCACCGCGTCGAATTGTTTATAGGTCAGCACGAACTCCTGGTGGCCCAGGTCTTCCGAGCGGCTCAGTTCTCCGTTGGCCACGTTCAGCACGGCGGCGACGATCTCGGCGCCCACTTCTTCCAAGGTGGCCGCGCCCGTGAGGATCTTGCCGGCGTTGATATCCATGTCGTCGGCCAGGCGCTCGAAGGTTTGCGGATTGGCGCACACCTTGATGACGGGCGAAATCGCCGAGCCCACCACGGAGCCGCGTCCGGTCGTGAACAAGGTGATGTGGGCGCCGCAGGAAATGAGCTCGACGATTTCCGCGTTGTCCGACACGTTCGGGAAACCGAAGCGCGGCTCGCCGTCCGGTACCACGTCGAGCAGGTACAGGCCGCCGCCGGCCGGCTGGTCGCCCGGCTTCAGAATGCCGACGATGGGCGAGGAACCGCTCTTGGCGTAGGCGCCAAGCGACTTTTCTTCCTGCGTGGTCAGGCCGCCATCGGCGTTCCCCGGCGAGAAGCTGCCATGGCCCATGATAGTGTAGTAGCGCGCGGCCTTGGCCACGGTGTCGACGATGGCGTTGCCCAGGTCCGGGCTGACGGCGCGCCGCTGCATGTGGTATTCGCAGCCCACCAGTTCGCCCGTCTCCTCGAAGATGCAGGGGCTGCCGGCCGCGATCAGCGTGTCGAAGGCGACGCCGACGGCCGGGTTGGCACTGATGCCGCTGGTGCTGTCGGAGCCGCCGCAGATGGTCGCGACGACCAGTTCCTCGATCCCCATCGGCACGCGCTCCTGCCGCGCCAGGTGTTCCAAAGCCCAGCCTATCCATTCGACGCCGCTGCTCACGCTGGGGCGCGTGCCGCTGTTTTCCTGGATGGTGATCGTGTGCACGGGGCGGTCGCTGTCGGCCACGGCGCTGGACAGGCCATATTTGTTGAAGCCTTCGCAGCCCAGCGACACCAGCAGCACGGCGCCCACGTTCGGGTGCGTCAGCAGGCGGCGCATCACCTGGTCCGCGTATTCGTTGGGGAAGCAGCCCGTAAAGCCGATCAGGTGCACGGGCTGGCCGGGAAAGGCGTTGACCATCAGGCGCGCCACGTGGTGCGCGCATTCGACCATATAGGCCACCACCACGATATTGCGGATGCCCTTGCGGCCATCGGCGCGCAGGTAGCCCGACAGGGCGGGTGTCGTTACGGGAGCGTTCATGCTTGGTCGTCCTTGTGCAGGAAATGGTGGCCGTCCTGGCCCAGGGTAAACGTGGGGATGTAGTCGCTTGCCAGGTTGTGCGTGTGGATATGTTCGCCGATGGCGACGGGAGCCGTGATGCTGCCGATCAGGGCGCCGTAGCGCAGCACCTTGTCGCCCACGGCCAGCGCGCAGCGCGCCACCTTGTGGCCGATCTGGATGTCTTGCGCCAGGGTGACGGGCAGGCCGTCGATGGCGACGACGTCGCCGCTAGCCAATGCTGTCCTGGCGATCAGGCAGTTATCCTCGGGCGACATCAGGAGCAGGCTGGCAGGCCGGGAAGCGAGGCTCATGGCGCACCCTCCCCGGCAAAGACGGTTAGGCGCCTGGCTGGCTCAGTTTTTCGCGCGTGCCTATCGAGGACAGCATGGTGCGGCGCGAGGAATCGAGGTGCGAACGCATGCACTCGAGCGCCTTCGGTATGTCGTGCTCCGCCAGCGCATGCAGGATCGCCAGGTGCTCCTGCACCGCGTACTGGTTGCGGCCCTTTTCCTCGCCCTTGTCCCACTGGTAGTGATAGTGGAAGACAAACGAGACGATATCGTAGAAGCCCTGCGCGAAGCGGTTGTTCAAGAGGCCAATCAAAAAGGTGTGGAACTCGCGGTCCAGCGCCGGAAAGGCGTTGTGGCGCGTGTCTATCCTGGCCGCCAGCTTCTCGTGCTGTTTGATCAGCCGCGCCAGTTCCGCATACGCCGGGTCGCCATGCGGCAAGTGCGCAAACTGCTCCACGGCCGCCATCTCGAACATGCGCCGCATGTCCGCCAGTTCGGTGGCGAAGGAGCGATCGAACGCGCACAGGCGCCAGCCGCCGCGCGGCTTCTTTTCGATCAGGCCGAAGCGCGAAAAGCCGATCAGAAATTCGCGCACGCTGACGGTACTGGCGCCCGCCTCGCGCGCCAGCTCCGCTTCCGAAAATTCCGCGCCGGGCGGCATGTCGCGCTGGTACACGCGCTCCATCAGCACTTGCTGGATGCGCTCGGCCCCCGACTGCAATTCGGAGATATCGAAGTAGTCGCCCGGTATGGGTTTGCGCAGCAGGCGCCGGTCCGCCGGGCTGGCGATCAGCCGCCGCGTCGACAGATACGCGATCGCGCTGCGGACCGCCGTGCGGCTGCCCTGGCAAATCGTGGTCAGGAACTGCTCCGTCGGCAGCGTCTCGCCCACTGCGACATTCTCGGCGAGAAATTGCAACAGCAGATTGGTACTGCGCTTGAAGACGGTGGCGGGTTTGGACATGGATGAATGAACGCGCTATGCCAGCGAAAGGGAAAGTGGATGAGTGGGCCATTTTAGTCGATATCGGATTGGATCGGCATGCAGAAAAGGAAACAACTGCGGGGGCGGGGGCGTTCATGGCTGCGCTCCCGGCGCCAGCATGGCGCGCAGGCGCGGCTGCCCCAGCGCGGGACAGAGCTGCCGCGCCAGCGCCGCCACGGGCGCCACGCGGCGCGCGATCTTGCCGGCGTGGTGCTGGGCGATGTCGGCCAGGCGGTGCGCGAGGAAGGGATTGCAAAAGCGTTCCCTGACCTGCGCCACATAGGCCTGCGCGGCGTCGCCGTGCCGCGGCCCCATGGCGGCAAATACGGGCAGCACTTCCTCCTGCCACAGGGCTTCCAGCGCGGCGCGCATGGCGCCATCGTCCATCGCCTCGCGCACCGTCATGCCGGCCGGGCTGCCCCGCTCCATCCACAGCTGCGCCAGATAGGTGTGACCGAGGTTCAGCAAAAACAGCTTGCGCTGTTCATAGTCGCGCAGGCTGTTTGTGAGCACCACTTGCGGGTGGCGGCACGGCAGCAGCATGCCTTCCTGCGCCTCGATGGCCCACAGCGCATAGGGTTCGGCCACGGCGCCTATCGGTTCGATCGGCTCGGAAACGATGCGGTCGACGAGGGAATTGATCCACAGGCAGCCCGTTTCCAGGTAGGCGATGAACGCGGCATCGCAGCGCCACTGCCGCGCCAATGCCACGATCACCTGGCGCAGCACCGTGCCGTTGTCGGCCACCAGTTCGCACGGAAAAATCGAGAGGGGCGCGGCGCCGGCCAGGAAGCGCCCGTGCAGCAGCACCAGCAGCTTGGCGGGAAAGCTGGCGGGGACGGTATCGCCGTCGAGCATGCCGGCGTGGTCGGATTCGTCCAACTGATAGCCCGTGTCGCCCGTATTCGACAAGATCACGCGCGCGGCCACGGCCGCATCGCGTACCTGCCGCCAGTCGCTGCCCGCTTGCCACGCCTGCGTGACGGCGTGGGCGCGGCGCTCTTCATCGACTTGCGCGCCGTCCTGCCAGCCGCGGATGCGCACGGGATAGCCGCCGGGCCGGCGAAACGCCGCCACCCTCGCCGCGCCCTGCGCGCTGCCGGTCGTTTGCACGATGGTGATACGGCCCAGCGCCTCGCCGAGGCTGGCCGCTTCGCTGACGAACAGGTCGGCGTGCGCCTGCAGGAAGCGGCTGGTGCCAAATTGAAGTATGGGGTTGAGATCGCTCATCTCAGACCTCGACGATGGCCTTGATGACGCCCGCCTCGGGCTGCATCCAGCGATCGAGCACGCCCGTAAATTCGTCGAGCGTGGTGCGGTGGGTATTGAGCAGCGCGGTGGGTACTTTCCCCGCCTTCATGGCCGCCACCACGTCCTCGAAATCGTCGACGGTGGCATTGCGGCTGCCCAGCAAGGTCGTTTCGCGCTTGTGGAATTCAGGGTCGGAAAAGGACAAGCGGTCGCGCACGATCGATACCAGCACATAGGAGCCGCCATGGGCGACGAACTCCAGGCCACGCTCCATGGCGGCGATATTGCCGGTGGCGTCAAACACCACGTCGAAGAATTCGCCGCCTGTGGCGTCCGACAGCTGCTCCTTGTCGCCGTCGCCCAGCTGCACCGTGCGGGCGATGCCCAGCGCCTCGCGGCAAAACTGCAGGCGGTCGGCGCGGCCGTCGAGCACCGTCACGTCGGCGCCTTTCAACGACGCGAACAGCATCACGGCCATGCCGATCGGGCCGGCGCCCACCACCAGCACGCGCTTGGCCGCATCGACCGCGCCGCGCTTGACGGCATGCGCGCCGATGGCGAGAAATTCGATCATGGCCGCGTCGTCGAGCGAGACGCCTTCCGTCTTGAAGACGAAGCGCTCGGGCAGCGCCAGATATTCGGTCATGCCGCCGTCGCGGTGCACGCCCAGCACTTCGATGCGAGTGCAGCAGTTGGTCTTGCCCTGGCGGCAGGCCACGCAAGTACCGCAGGACAGGTAGGGCATCACGTAGACCTGGTCGCCCACGGCCAGGCGCGAGCCGGCCGGTGCGCTGTGGATATGGCCGGACAATTCATGGCCCATCACGCGCGGATAGCTGAGGAAAGGCTGGGTGCCGCGGAAGATGTGCATGTCGGTGCCGCAGATGCCGACGCGGCGTATGCGCAGCAGCACTTCGCCCTCGGCGGGCACGGGCACGGGACGCTGCTCCATGCGCAAACTGCCGGGCGTATCGCAAACGATGCTTTTCATCATGGTCGTCTCTCTCACCGTCCGGATCTTGCCGGCGGCATATTATATTTAACGTACAAACCAACTGTGAAAAAAATCCGTCTGCGCGGATTGTCTTTCCAGCCCTGCCAGTGGTGCGTCTTGCTGCGCTGCACAACGATCATGCCGTCATGCCGCCTGACCCGAACCTCATACTTTAGCTGCTGCCGTCATTCGGTTTTATAAATATACCGTACAAAAAAATGAAGGTCAACGGATTCTTTTTCCGATTTTTTTGGGCCCTCTGCTACATTCCTGCTTGACCCTGACGTTGCGTCAGGCGTGATCGTGGCGATACGCAATGAAGACAAGGAGAAGGCGATGCTGCTGAAAATCGGTGAACTGGCCAGGCTCACGGGCCTGACCATCCGCACCCTGCACCATTACGACAGCATCGGCCTGCTCTCGCCTTCGGCGCGCACGCAAGCCGGCTACCGCCTGTACCAGCACAGCGACATGGACCGGTTGCACCGGATCATGGCGCTGCGCAAGTTCGGGCTTTCGCTGGCCGATATCGCCAACGCCCTCGCCGGCCCGGACCTGCCTTTGCATTCCATCGTGGCACGGCAAATCGCCATGCTGGAGCGCCAGATCGCGCAAGCTTCCACCCTGCGCGAGCGCCTGCGCACCCTGCAGGCGCAACTGGCGCAGGGACAGGCGCCGGAACTGGCCGAGTGGCTTACCACTATGGAGTTGATGACGATGTACGACAAATACTTTACCCAAGAAGAACTGCAGCAATTGCCGCTGCTGTCCGATACGGCCGTGGAACAGGAATGGAAGGCGCTGGTGGCCAGAGTGCGCGCACTGCAGGCCACGGGCGCCGGCCCCGGCGACGCGCGAGCACAGGCGCTGGCCACGGAATGGATGGTCAAGCTGGTGCGCGACACGGGCGCCCACCCTGGCCTGTTCGCGCGCCTGAACGACATGCATGCGCAGGAGCCATCAATGCAGGCCACGACCAGCATCGATGCGGAACTGATGCAGTTCATCCTCGCCGCCTTCAACGCCTCGCGCATGGCGCTGTACAAGCCTTTCCTCGATGAGCAGGAATATGCGTATTTACTCGCCAACTACGGCAAGCGCTCGGGCGAGTGGCCGGCCCTGATCGCCGCCGTGCGCGCCGCCATCGATGCGCGCACGCCGCCCACCGACCCGGCCGTGCTGCAGCTGGCACGGCAGTGGCTGGACCTGTTCCGTTCGTATGCGGGCACGAACCCGGCCACGCAGCTGAAATTCCGCCAGGCGCACCAGCAGGAACCGCGTCTGATGGAAGGCAGCTTCGTCGACGGGGCCATGGTGCAATACCTGGGCGCGGCAATGGCCGTGGTGGCGCAGGAAAAACAAGCGTAAAAGTTGGCGTGCGGCATTTCCAGGCGGTGGCCATGTAGAATCGGCCATCGCCAATCACAGGAAAATCCGATGCGCCGCTTTTTGTTGATATGTCTGACCCTGCCCGCCCTGAATTCCGCCATGGCGGCCGAGCCGCCCGTGCAAGGGGTGTGGCAAGGCACTCTGGGCAAGGCCAGTATCGTCGCCTGCTTCAACCAGCCCAGTCCCACGCAAGGATCTGACCGCAGCGGCAATTACTACTACACGCGCTACAAGACACCGATCATGCTGTCCATGGCGAACGGCAAGAGCGACTGGAGCGAGTCCGACGCCAAGGGTGACACCACGGGCACGTGGCGCCTGGGTGCGCCGCAAGGCGGCAAGCTCACCGGCACCTGGACCGATCCGAAAAGCGGCAAGACCCTGCCCTTGGCCTTGACCCTGCTGGAAGCGGCGGGCGACCGCGAGCATCCATCCTGCGCCAGCGACGCCTACAACCTGGCGCTGGAAGACTTTCCCAACACCAAGGTCAGCAAAGCCATCGCCTTCGAAGGCAAGCAATACCGCAACCTGCAAGTGGGCGACACCATCACCGTGGAATTGATGGCGCCCGGCGACGGCATCGCGAAAATCAATACGCAGCTGCGCGCCGTGCTGGCGAAGAACAAGAAAGACCTGGAAGACTTTTATGCCACGCGCCGCGAATACCTGGGCCGCAGCGGCTTCACGACGGAAGACGAAGTGTATGCCGAGCCCACCTACTGGTCGCCGCGCTGGGTGACGATCAAATTCTACCGCTGGGCGGCCGGCTATGGCGCCAATGGCATCTCCATCAAGTTTCGCACCTGGGACGTGAAGACGGGCCAGGAAACGGACGTGTGGAACTGGTTTGGCGCCAGCGCCAGCGATGGCGACGACAAGGCCGAACTGCCGGACCGATTGCGCCAGGCCCTGTTCAAGGGTGTGACAATCGACGCCGAATGTAAGGGCACGGATTACGACGGCCACGGCCGCTTCCACCTGTCCTTGAAGCCGGAAGGCGTATCGTTCTGGGAAGACTCGAACGGCAGCGGCTGCGAAAACGATTTTTTACTGCCCTACAGCAAGGTCGGCCCCTTCCTCACCGTCAAGGGCCGCGCCGCGCTCAGCGATCTGCTGCCGAAGAACTAGGCGCGACCGCCTCTGCCACCATCTCCGCCGTCGCGGCCGCCAGGGTCCAGCCCAGGTGGCCGTGGCCCGTGTTGTAATACACGCCCGGTGCCTTGCCTGGCCCCACTTTCGGCAGCATGGCCGGCAGCATGGGGCGCAAGCCCGCCCACGGCACGACCTTGCGCGTATTCACACCGGGAAAGCACTGCTCGACCCATTCCAATAGCGGGCGGATGCGGTCGGCGCGGATGTCGTAATTAACGCCATTGAATTCCGCCGTACCCGCCACTCTGAGCCGGTCCTCGCCCAGGCGGCTGCTGACCAGCTTGGTCGCATCGTCGAGCAGGCTGATGCACGGCGCCGCGGCGCGGCTGGCGGCGTCATCGAGCTGCACGGTAATCGAATAGCCTTTCACCGGATACACATTCACGTGGTCGCCCAGCATGGCCGCCATGGCGCGGCTGGCCGTGCCCGCGCAGATGACGACGGCGTCGAACACGGCGCTGTCTTCGCCCATGGAGACACGCACCTTGCCGTGCTCGCGCGCCAGCGCGGTGACCTGTGCACCATAGCGGCAGGCCACTCCCAGGCGGGCGCAGGCATCGGCCAGGCCGCTGGTGAATTTGTGGATGTCGCCCGTGGAATCGCTGTCCGTGTAGTAGCCGCCGTAAAAATCGCCGTGCAGGGCAGGTTCGATGGCGCGCATTTCCAGCAAGCTCACGGCGCGCCGCTCCAGGCCTGCCTGCGCCAGCAGGCGCGACACGCCGGCCGCCCGCTCGAAGCCGCGCCGGTCGCGGTACACATGCAGGATGCCGGCGCGGCGGTGATCGAAAGCTATCTTTTCTTCTTCCGCCCAGGCAAACAGATGTGCGCGCGCGGCAATCGCCATGCGCGCCGTGGCGATGGTGTTGCGCTCGTAATCCGGCATGGCGGCTAGAAATTCCGCAAACCAGCTCAGCTTGTGCCAGCCGGGAGTCGGATTGAGCAGCAGCGGCGCATCGCGCCGCGTCATCCATTTCAGCGCGTTCCATATCGTCGCCTTGTGGTTCCACACTTCCGCGTGCGAGGCCGACAATTGCCCGCCATTCGCATACGACGTTTCCATGGCGGCATAGCGGTGGCGCTCGATCAAGGTGACAGCGACGCCCCGTTTCGCCAGCGCGTACGCCGTGGTGACGCCCGTGATGCCGCCGCCGATGACGGCCACCGTGCGGCTCATGGCGACCCTACCTTCTGCACGACGGTATCGCCCGCGTGCAGAACGCGGCCATCCTCGGCCAGCACGTCGATGCGGCGCACGGGCAAGCCTGAACCGCGCTGCAGCAGGGTGGAATGGGCCTCGCCAGGGTCGAACAATTGCGCCTCGCTCCACTGGCGCAAGCCGACGACGACGGGAAACAGGGCCAGCCCCTTGGGTGTGAGCACATATTCCTGGTAGGCCGTGCCGTCCGAGGCGGGCGCGACCGTAAAGATGCCCTCTTCCACCAGGGTATGCAGGCGGTCGGCCAGGATGTTCTTTGCCACGCCCAGGCTTTTCTGGAACTCCCCGAACCGGCGCATGCCGTCGAAGGCGTCGCGCACGATCAAGAGCGACCAGCGTTCGCCGATCGCGTCGAGCGCGCGCGCCACGGGACAGGGGTCGGTTTTCAGGCTCTTGCGCTTGGCCACGGAGTCTCTCCTTGATTGAGTGGTTGCATTTTAAAACTAATCACCGTAGACTCCAACTGGTTTTAATTTGCAACCACTTATAGGCAAGCCCATGCGCGACACGACCACCCCCATCACGGCAGCACTTCCTTCCCCTCTCGTCTGGCTGTTTGCCTGTGCGGCCGGCCTCAGCGTGGCCAATGTGTATTACGCCCAGCCTTTACTCGCCACCCTGGCGCACGAGTTCGGCATGACGGAAGCCGCCAGCGGCATGGTCATCACGGCCACGCAGCTCGGCTGCGCGCTGGCCCTGCTGCTGCTGGTTCCCTTGGGCGACATGCTGAACCGGCGCCGGCTGACCCTGTTCCAGCTGGGCTTGCTTGCCGTCTCGCTGGCGGCGCTGGGCTGCGCCCGTTCCACGGCAGCCTTGCTGGGCGGCATGCTGCTGGTGGGCTTGCTGGGCACGGCCATGACGCAAGGCTTGATCGCCTATGCGGCCAGCGCGGCGGCCAGCCATGAGCGGGGCAAGGTCGTCGGCATGGCGCAGGGCGGCGTGGTGATCGGCTTGCTGCTGGCGCGTACCCTGTCCGGCGTGGTGGCGGACCTGGCAGACTGGCGCGCCGTGTATTTTGTGTCGGCGGCCATCGCCTGCGCCCTGCTGATGCTGCTGTGGCGCAAGCTGCCGCCGGTGCAGCCATCCGATCACAAGCTGGCCTACGGCGCCCTGCTCACCTCGATGGCAGACATGCTGCTGCACAACAAGGTGCTGCGCGTGCGCGGCATGCTGGCCCTGCTGATGTTTGCGGTCTTCAATATCTTCTGGAGCGCGCTCGTATTGCCCTTGACGGCGCAAGGCTATGGCCATGCGGCCATCGGCGCCTTCGGGTTAGTGGGCGTGATCGGTGCGCTGGGCGCGGCGCGTGCGGGGGCGCTGGCTGATGGCGGACGCGCGCAGTGGACGACGGGCGCGGCCCTGCTGTTGCTGCTGGCCGCATGGCTGCCGCTCAGTTTTGCCGGCGCGGCCCTGTGGCCCTTGATCGTCGGCATCATCGCGCTGGACCTGGCGGGCCAGGCCATCCACGTGACGAACCAGAGCCTGATTTTCAAGCAGGACAGCGACGCGCACAGCCGCCTGGTGGCGTGCTACATGCTGTTTTATGCGGTGGGAAGCGGACTCGGTGCGATTGCCGCCACCAGCGTGTATGCGCTGGCGGGCTGGCATGGGGTATGCGCGCTGGGCGCGGCGGTCAGCTTGCTCGCCCTGCTGTTCTGGCGGCTGACCTTGCCTGCTGAAAAAGCTTAGTTCAGCATGGCCGTGGCGGCGGAACCATGGCGGTACGTCTTCAGCGCATCGGGCTGGATCTGGATCAGCGAACCGCTGACTTTAATCAGGTGCAAGTCCGTCAGCTGGTGCAGCACGCGCGACAGGGTGGCGGGCGCCAGGTTCAAAAACGATGCCAATAAGCTTTTCTTCAGGTCCAGCTTGACTTCGTTCGAACGCTGCTGGTCCGATGCCTGCAACAGATACTCGACCACGCGCTGGGTGGCGTTCTGCACGGAGCAGCGTTCCACGTTGCGAATGAAGCCCATCAGGTGATGCGACAGGCTGTTCATCATCTGGCGCGCGATGCGGGGCGACTGGTCCAGCAGGCGCAGCAGTGCATGCGGCGGGATGCGCAGCAGCAAACAATGTTCGAGCGCTTCGGCGCAGAACGGGTATGGTTCATCGAGGAAAATCATGGCTTCGCCGAAGCTCTGGCCCGGGCGGATCAATTCCAGGACCTTGTCCGTCCCTTCCATGGAAAACACGCTGAGCTTGACGAGGCCGAAGACCACCACGTAGGCGCCTTCCGCCACTTCGCCCTTGCGGAACAACACTTTGCCTTTTTCCACTTCGACACGCACGACATCCTGGCGCAATTGCTCTAATTGCGAAGGGGAAATATGGCGGAACAGAGCCTGGCTCGACAGCAAGCCATCGACGTTGACCTTATGCATGACACTCTCTTATTAGATTAGCGAATGACTAAGAGTGTAATGCGCAGGCACGGTCAAGGCCATACGTCAAAGGAACTAGGGTTGTCTAGGCCGGAACGCCATGCAGATCAAACAATCGCGCATTCCTTGTGGCTTTTTGGCACGGTATTTGCGCTTTGCTTGATCTTTATTTACCGAGTTCGCGCTCGACCGCATACACGGCGATCTGCACGCGGCTGCTGAGCTTAAGCTTTTTGAGGATGTTTTGCACGTGGATTTTCACCGTGCTTTCGGCCACGTCCAGCTGGCGCGCGATTTCCTTGTTGCTCAGCCCTTGCGCCAGGCAGGCCATGGCTTCGCGTTCGCGCGGCGTCAATTTGTCGTAGTCGGCCTGGGGCGCGTTCTGCCCCGCGCGGAACTGTGACACGAGCTTGGCCGTCATGGCGTCGGCAATCACGGATTCGCCGGCGGCGGCGCGGCAGATGGCCTGCCCCAGCTGCTCGGCTTCTATATTTTTCAGCAAATAGCCACGTGCACCCGCGCGCAGGGCCGCGCCCAGGTCGGCCGCGTTTTCCGACACGGTCAGCATCAGCACGACCATCTGCGGCATGTCCTGCAAGATCAGCTGCAGCGCCTCGACGCCCGTCACGCCGGGCATGTTCAAGTCCATCAGCACCACGTCGGGCTGCAGTTCGGCCGTCAGGCGCACGCCGTCGAGCCCGTTCGATGCCTCGCCCACCACCTGGAATTGAGGATTGCGCTGCAGCAGCAGCTTGACGCCGCTGCGCAGCAAGGTGTGGTCGTCGACCAGCAGGATTTTGATTGGTGCGTTCACTATGTTTGTTGCCTGATAAGGATGATTCATCTGTTACGCGGCCTGGCGCCGGGCCGCAGGCAAGGCCAGCGAGATCGTCGTGCCGCCGCCGGGCGTGCTGTCGATGGCAAATTGCGCACCGAGCCGCTCGGCTCTTTCCTGCATGATACGCAAGCCGATCTGCAATTCCGTTTTCTTGTCGCGCAGGTTGGCGGCAAAGCCTTCGCCATCGTCGCGCACCTGCAGCGCAAAATCGCGCCCGTTTTCCACGCGCAGCGCCACGTTGCTCGCTTGCGCATGCTTGCGGATATTCGACAGCGCTTCCTGCACGATGAACAGGATCTGCAACTGCTGCTCGGGCGCCAGCGGCGCGCCGTTGCCGCTCATCTCCAGGGTGCCGGCGACACCCGTCTGCAGCTCGAACTTGGCCAGCACTTCGCTGAGTTTGCTTTCGAGGTCGCTGCCATGCCAGCGCGTGCGGAAATTGACGAGCAATTCACGCACGTCCTGGTAGCTTTGTTCGACGCCCATGCGCATCAGCGGCAACACTTCGGCCGCCTCGTCGAGCTGGCCCCGGCGCACGGAATCGTCGAGCATCTGCACTTGCAGGCTGATGAAGTTCAGGCTTTGCGCGATACTGTCATGCAAGCCCTCGGCCAGCAGGCTGCGTTCGCGCGCCACGGCAAATTCCTTTTCGCGCGCGATCAGGCGCTGGTTCTCGATGGCGATGCCCAGGCTCTGGCCCAGCGTCTCCAGCCAGCCCTGCTGCTGCGCCTGCACGGCTTGCGGCTGCGCAAAGTGCAGCGAAAAGCTGCCCACCACCTGGTCGCGCGCGAGGATGGGAAAGACGGCGATGGCGATAAAGCCTTCGTCCTGGCAACGGTAGCGCTGCAGCGCTTCGACCTGGCGGAAATCGCGGATCTGGATCACGCCCTGCGCCACGGCCGCGCCACACAGGCAATCGTTGTTGCGGATGCAATGTTCCTCTTCCACCATCGCGTCGGAAATGCCTTCGTGCACGATGATATGCACGGTATCGTGCTGCGGATCGAGGATGCGCACGGTACCGCCTTCGGCTTGCGCGAACTGCATCACGTGGCGCAGGAAGCCGCGGCACAGCGCATCGATGGCGTGCTGTCCCGCCAGCAAGGTGGAAATGTCATGCAGGGTGGCCAGCTGGCGCTCCTGCGCGGCGCTCAGGCCCGATGCGGCTTGCGCCAGGCGGCGCTGGCGCCAGCGCGACGCTGGAAGTTGTTTGCGGGAAGGTTGACTGCGCGGCGCATGCATGAAGAACTCGAATCTGAAAAGTGGTGCGCCCGGCGAACGCTGCGGCCTGCCGGGCAGGTAAAGGTTACAAACGGATCTCGGTACCGAGCAGCTTGACGAACTGCGCCAGCCAGGCCGGATGGGCGGGCCAGGCGGGCGCGGTGACGAACTGGCCATCGGTGACGGCGTCCGTGACGGCGATGTCGGCATACGTGCCGCCCGCCAGTGTCACTTCCGGCGCGCAGGCGGGATAGGCGGAAATGCGCTTGCCGCGGATGACGTCGGCGGCGGCCAGCAATTGCGCGCCGTGGCAGACGGCGGCGACGGGCTTGCCCGCCTCGGCGAAATGGCGCACGGCGGCGATGACTTTGTCGTTCAGGCGCAGGTATTCGGGCGCGCGGCCGCCGGCGATCATCACGGCGTCATAGTCGGCCGGGTCGATCTCGTCGAAGCTGGCGTTCAAGGTGAACAGGTGGCCCGGTTTTTCCGTGTAGGTCTGGTCGCCCTCGAAATCGTGGATGGCCGTCTTGATCGTCTCGCCGCTCTTCTTGCCGGGACAGACGGCGTGCACGGCATGGCCGAGCATCAGCAGGGCCTGGAACGGCACCATCGTTTCATAATCTTCTGCAAAATCGCCGGTCAAAAACAGAATTTTCTTCGCTGCCATTTAGTTCTCCTATGAAAGATTGATTCCGCAAGACGTATCTTAGCGCGACTTGGTAGCCATACTGGATATTTATCAAACTTTTGCGCCTTGATCGAGGATTTTACAGGCTGAGGCAGAATTTTTTACAGGCTCGCCGGTCAAATCAGGTACACCTCCTTGAAAGGCCGGGCCATGGACAGCAGCACAAACAGCGGCGGCAGCACGCTGATACGTATCTTCGACCATTTCCCCGATGCGGAGCGCGCCCGCATCCGCTTGCTGGCCGAAGGCTTTCCTCCTCACGCCGTGCAACTGGACGCGGGCGACGACGAGGCCGGCCCCGTGCAGGGCAATTTTACGGTCGGTAACCGCGACACCATGACCAGCCGGCTGGAACGCGCGATCAACGCCCTGTTCGGCGGCGACAACCATATGTACCGGCGTAACTACGGCAAGACGGCGTTTCGCGGCATGGTGCGCCTCATTGTCGCCGTCCGCGATCCGCAGGAGCAGGAACGGGCGCACGCCATCGTGCAGGCATGCAATGGCTGCGACATCGAACAGCGCACGGCCAGCCACGCGGGCAGCCGGCGCGCCGATGCAGGCACACCGGCGCTGGCGGGCTGACGCCCTCCCCTGCACGGCGAAATTATGGCAAGATCACCGTTCCTTCATTCCACAGCGGAAATTGCCATGATTTTTGAAATTGCCCACATCCAGATCAAATCGGCCACGCATGAAGCCTTCGAAGCGGCTGTAGCGAAAGCCGTCCCCCTGTTCCAGCGCGCGCGCGGCTGCGAATCGATGCGCCTGGAGCGCTCGATCGAAAACGGCGACGCCTACCGCCTGGTGGTCGGCTGGACGACCCTGGAAGACCATACCGTGCATTTCCGCGGCAGCGACGACTTCCAGGCCTGGCGCGGCCTGGTGGGCGAATTCTTTGCCGCCCCGCCCCAGGTCGAGCACATGAACACGGTGGTGACGGGGTTTTAAGCCGGGGGTTGCACACGGCACGCCGTCTGCCCGCCCAGCTTGTCGGCGAGTTTGTCGGCGGACTTGGCCGCGAAGTTGTCCGCGCAGTTGTCCGCGCAGTTGTTCGATTACGCGCGGCTTTGCCGCGCCTCGGCGGCCCCGCTAATCCGACCTACGCCACGCATAGGCGCCTGGGCGCAGCTTAGACGGCAGGATGATGGAACACCTGCCGCAGATACGCGAGGAAGGTTTCATCCTTGCACAGGGTCTTGCCCGGGGAATCCGACAATTTCGCCACGGATTGGCCATTGCAGCGCACCAGTTTCATGACGATATTGAGCGGCGTCAAACCGACGTCGTTGGTGAGATTGGTGCCGATGCCAAAGCCCGTCATGATGCGGTCGGCGAAGTGCTGGTACAGGGCAAACGCCTTGTCCAGGTCCAGGCCGTCGGAAAACACGAGGCGCTTGGTGTTGGCGTCGATGCGCAGGGCCGCATAGTGGGCCAGCGCCTTCTCGCCCCACTCGACGGGGTCGCCCGAATCGTGGCGCAAGCCGTCGAACAGCTTGGCGAAATACAGGTCGAAGTCGGCCAGAAAGGCATCCATGCCGACCACGTCCGTCAGGGCGATGCCCAGGTCGCCGCGGTATTCCTGCACCCAGTCTTCCAGTGCCGCCTTTTGAAAGTCGCGCAGGCGCACGCCGAAGGACTGGAACGACTGCATGTATTCATGCGCCATGGTGCCGATCGGCACGATGCCCAGCTTTTTCGCCAGGTAGACATTCGACGTGCCCTTGAAGTATTCGGGCACTTCGCGCGCCAGCCGTTGCACCACCTCGTCATGCCAGGCACCGGAAAAACGCCGGCGCACGCCGAAATCGGAAAATTCGAATGGATGCTTGCGCCTCGGCAGCTTGCCGAATTCCTTGACGGCCGCCACTTTCAAGCCCAGGCGGTGGCGCCCTTCGCGCATGGCCGCATCGAGGTCGAAGCGGCGGAAATACAGTTCGTTGATAATGTACAGCACGAAAATCTCGAAACCCATCACGTGCACTTGCGGCCCGGCCGCATGCACGATCAGGGTGTCGCCGTCCGTGCTGACGTCGATGAATTTTCTCTGGAAGCGGAACACCGTCAAAAAATCGACGAAATCGCTCTTCATGAAACGCAAGGTGCGCAAATAGGCCAGCTCGTCGTCGGCAAACGACATCGAACACAAGTGGTCGAGCTGTTCTTCCAGCTCGCCCTTCAGTTCGGCCAGGGGAAAGGCAGTGGCGTTGCGGCAGACAAATTCGTATTCGGTATGGGTATTCGGATGACCGTGCAGCAAGGCTTGCCACATTGTAAATTTATACAGATCGGTTTCCAGCAAACTGCGCACTATCGGGGTCATGTGTGTTTTCTCCAACTTCCTGAAGCCAGAATAGTACGCCACCGCAAGCATTTCAGGAGGGTTCGCTTGCAGGAAGCATCAATCGCCTGCGTTGGCCAGCAATTCAGGCACGACCTCGGTGGATGTGGCCAGCCGCGCGCCGCGCTCATGCATGGCTGCAAGGAAGTCGCGCTGCTGCGCGGCAAAGCCCGTGACGGGGCTCATGCAGTCCGTCAGCAAGACCAGGCGCGACAGGGCCGCCTTGCCTTGCTGCGCTTCCAGGTAATCGGCGATGTGCTCGGTGCTGGCTTTGACACAATGGCTGCCCGCTTCGCCGCAGATGTAGAGTTGCTGCGCCGGCAGCAAGGTGTCGAGGAATGCACGGTTGAGCTGGGTGGCTGCATCCTGCGCATCGGGCACTTCCGCCATGACGGCCGAGTAATGCTCGGTCCACGGATTGGAACCCTTGCTCAGCTTGGCCACCACTTGCAAGTTGGCCACTTCCCAGGCGTTGTAGGCGGCGCGCACGGCCGCGTGGATATTCTGGCCCCAGCTGCCGATCTCGCAGTGCACGGGCCACACCATCAGCTGGTAGCGTCCCGCCTGCTGCAAGGCATCGAGGTAAGCCAGCGCGCGCGGCAAGGCGCCGCTGGCGGCGGGCAAGAACAGGCGGTCGCGCACTTGCTGGGCGCTGATCTGCGTAAACGGCGGCACGGCGCCGCCATCGCCCGTGCGCCAGAAGGCGGGGTGGGCGATGTCGTAGCGGTGGTGGGCGTCAAGCGTTACGCTGATCTGCGTCAAGCCGCTCCCCCCTTCGCGGATCAGCTGCGCCACGCGCAGCATGTCGGCGTGGGCGCCGGGCACGGCCAGTGCAGGCGCCGCATCGGGCGGCAGCCAGGTGGCAGGCAAGTCGCAAAAATCGTTTTGCGGGTCAATGACGAGCAAGTGCAGCTGGCGTTTCATGGCGGTCCTCGTGCGTGGCAGGAAGTTGCATGATAATGGCAACATCGCCATCACGCCAATCCGGAGACCGCCATGCACCTTGTCAATCGCAATAACTTGCGTCCGAACAAGTTACTCAACAGCAAATGGACCGCCGTCACGCCCGTCAACAAGGAAAAACATTTTCTCGTCATCAAGCTGTGCGCCCCGGCCACGCCGGATGAACCGGCCACGCACGTGGAACTGGAAGCCGTGCATTCGGGCCGCGTGCACATCCTGCCCTGGCGCGCGCTGCAGGATACCGCGCAGTGGCATCAGGGGTGGAAGACATAGCGGCGCTGGCGCCGCTCGACCAGTTTGACGGCCGCCTCGCCCGCTTCCGCCATGGCATCGGCTTCCGTTGTAAACTGATGGTCGGCCGACACCCGGCGCTTTTTCACCAGGTTCACCCGGTGCATGGGGTTGGGCGAAGGGGCATAGATGGCGACGTACGCGCCCCATAACTTGCAGCCCCGCAAGCGCTCTGCCGTGTAATTCACCTCATAAAAATCAACATACTTTATCGGCACGATGTGCGCTCCAAAAATGACATGGCCGGACAGCTTGTCTCTACGGACTGACGCGGTGAGGGTAAAACCATGCGCTCGCGATTGCTCAGGATACTCAATTCAGCTCTCTTTTTATCACGCGGCACAGGAGAAAAAGGATGAATGACTACATCATCTTCATGCATGACGACACGGAAACACCGATAGACGTCGCCACGTCCGCCTGGGAAGACTACTTCGCCATGCTCAGGGCCAGTGGCCGCTTCTGCGGTGGCAGCTCCATCGGGCCCGGCATCTGCGTGCACCGCTCAGGCCAGGCCAGAGCGGTCACGCCACACTTGTCAGGCTATCTACGTGTGCAAGCTGAAAGTATAGACGATGCAAAAAAATTGTTGATCGGAAACCCCGTACTGAACGCAGGGGGCACGGTGGAAATCCGCGCGCTGCCGCGCGACTGACGCGGCATGGCGGGCGGCTATTTTCCTGCCTCGGCGGCGGGATGCATGGACCAGACGACGCTGAGGATTTTCCAGTCGCCGTCGCGCTTGACCATCTGCCACGCTTCCGCGCCATAGTTCGACAATTTGCCGCCGACGAGGAATTCGTAGTCGAAGTTGACCCACGCCACATGGCGGTCCTGGGTGATCTTGACGTTGTAGAATTTTTCTTCCGTGCGCTGCGGTTCGCGCTTGATGAAGTTGGCGAAAGCGGCGTAGCCACCCGCCCCGACGCCGTCGAAGTGGACGTCCGTCGTGTCGCGCATGTTCTTGATGAATGCATCGTCGGCCGGCGAGGCGAACAGGATATTCGTGTGCAGCATCAGCGACGACAGCAGCTTGACATCCTTGGCGATCAGGGCCGCCTGGAAGTCGGCGACGACTTGCTCGATGGTGCGGAGATCCTCGGGCGTGGAGGCGTGGCGGCCCACGTGGGGCGGCGCAGGCGATGCAGCGGGCGCGGTCTGCGCCAGCGCCATGCCTGCCAAAAACAGGGAACAGCCGAACAGTATTGCGCTTGCCAACTTGTGCATGAGGGACTTTCATGGCGAACGACTCGCCGGCCTGGCACGGGGCGTGCCGCCGGCAAGCTTATGTCAACCATGGCAGATTGGCAATCCCCCGTTGGAACTAGAGAAGAGCCAGACTCAGGCCGCCAGGGCCTCGATCGAGGCGCGGCCCTTGGCGATCGCGCTGGCGACGGCATCCTCGCCCATGGCCACGCCTTCCGCTTGCACGAACTCGATGTCGGTGATGCCGATGAAGCCCAGCGCCGTGCGCAGATAGGTGCTCAGGTAGTCATACGCGGCGCCCGGGCCTTCGCTGTAGACGCCGCCGCTGGCCGTAAAAATATATGCTTTCTTGCCCGTGGCCAGGCCGACGGGGCCCGTTGCCGTGTACTGGAAAGTGCGGCCCGCGCGCGCCACGTGATCGATCCACGCCTTCAGGGTCGATGGCACGGAAAAGTTGTACATGGGCGCGGCCAGCACCAGCACGTCGGCGGCCAGCAATTCGTCGACGAGGGTATCGGACAATTGCACGGCCGCTGCCGCCTGGGCGCTGCGCTGGTCGGCCGGCGTGAAGAAGGCGCCCATCACCTCTTCCGTCAGGTGCGGCACCGGTTGCGCGGACAGGTCGCGCTCGACCACGCTGGCGCCTTGCGCGGCCAATTTCGCGACGAATTCGCCGGACAATTGACGCGACAGGGAACCGCTGTTGCGCACGCTGCTATTGATGTATAAAACCTTGCTCATGAAGTGCTCCTGGGAAAACGGGTGACGGGACGGGCCGCATCGCAGCCCTTGCATACAGCATAGTTCGGGTCTACCATCGAGAAAACCATGTAAATATAAATGGTTAGCATCGAATTTTTAGATAGGAAATCATCATGAGAGAACCAGGCCAGCCTTCGCTCGACCAGTTGCGCGTGTTCGTCGCCGTCATCGACGCGGGCGGTTTCGCCCACGCGGCGCGCCAGCTGCACCGCACGCAGTCGGTGATCAGCTACACCATCGCCAACCTGGAAGAACAACTGAATGTGGTGCTGCTCGACCGCGGCAAGCGCAAGCCCACGCTGACGGACGCGGGCCGCGCCCTGCTGGCCGACGCGCGCGCCGTGGCCCTGAAGGTCGACGGCATGCGCGCGCGCGCCAAGGCGCTGGCCGGCGGGCTGGAGGCGGAAGTGTCGGTGGTGGTCGACGTGATGTTCCCCACCTGCGTGCTGGTGCGCGTGCTCGAGGCGTTCCAGGCACAGTTCCCTACCGTCGCCCTGCGCCTGCGCATCGAAGCCATGGGCGCCGTGGCGCAGCTGGTGATGGATGGCAGCTGCCACATCGGCCTCGGCGGCTGGATGACGGCCACGGCCAGCGTCTTCGAGCGCCTGGCCGTCGGCCACGTGCGCCTGATTCCCGTGGCTGCGCCCAGCCACGCGCTGGCGCAGCTGGCCGGCCCGATTCCTTCCGGCGTGGCGCGCGAACACGTGCAGCTGGTGCTCAGCGACCGCAGCGTGCTGACGGAGGGCCAGGATTTCGGCGTGCTGGGATTGCGCAACTGGCGCCTGGGCGACCTGGGGTCAAAACACGCGCTGCTGCGCGCGGGCCTGGGCTGGGGCAACATGCCCGAAGCGATGGTGCGCGAGGATTTGACGGAAGGACGGCTGGTGCACCTGCCGCTGGCCGTCGACAATGGCGAGAATTACCCGATTTACCTGATCCAGCGCGCCGACACGCCGCCGGGCCAGGCGGGCAAGTGGCTGACGGAGCGGTTTGCGGAGCAGTTGCCGCTGCTGGTGCAGGGCTTCTAGAAGAACGCGCGGACGGGTATCATGCGGGGGCAAGCCCTAAACAACTACTGGGGTCAGACCCTCAACACCGCCAACGCAAAGCTCAGTGCCAACGTGTCCGGGGGTCTGACCCCGATTTCAGACACAACCTTGAAGAGATTCACATGGCCGGCATCGACGACTTCGTCAACAAGCAAAAACCAGGCGCGCGCTTCGTCATCACGGCGCAGATGCTGCGCATGACGCCGCAGCAGTTCGACTCGCTGGCCCAGGAGTGGATGGAAGACGGCGGTCCCGGCTTCGACGTGGCCGGCATCCCGCACCGGGTCGTCGTCGATGGGCAGTTTTATATCGGCAGGATCACCGTGCAGCGGCACGGCGAGCCTGAGTAAATAAAAGCTACTCGACGCCCAGCACGTGCAGGCGGCGGCGCAGGCGCGCCACTTCTTCCGATAAATCGACCACCAGCGCGGCCAGGTCCGCGTTCGCGTCGAACACGGATTCGATTTCGTGCAGGCGGCGCGCGCGCACCAGGTCCAGGCTGGTGAAGCGCCAGGCCGTCAGCTGGCCAGCCGGCGGGCCGTCCTGCAGCAGCACGCCGGTCTGCACATGCTGTACCACCCAATCCGGTTCCACCGCGCAGGCGCGCGCCAGTTCTTCCAGGCTCAGGGCACGATCTTCGAGCAATTCGCCAATTACCTTGTTTGTCATGATTTATCCTCCCAGCTTCTGGCGCGGATTGAAAGCCATCTCGCGCGCCATGGTTGCATACAGTTCGCGCGCCTTGTCATCGTTCGCCGGCGGCAGCACCACTTCCAGCAGCAGATACAGGTCGCCCGGCTGGGCGGCGGGAATGCCGCGCCCCTTCAGACGCAGCTTGCGCCCCGTCTGCGAATTGGGCGGCACGGTGACGGTCACGGTGCCCGATGGCGTGGGCACGTCGATCTCGCCGCCCAGCGCCGCTTCCCACGGCGTAACGGGCACCGTCTCGAACACGTCGCGCCCTTCCACCTTGTAGCGCGCGTCGGGCCGGAAGCGGATTTCCAGGTACAAGTCGCCGGCGGGCGCGCCGCCGCTGCCGGGATTGCCCTGCCCCTTCATGCGCAGCTGCTGTCCTTCCGTGACGCCTTTCGGTATCGTCACTTCCAGGGTGCGCTCGCGCGTCACCACGTGGCCCTGCGCATCCGCTTCGGGCACGCGCATGACGATGTGGCGCTTGGCGCCCTGGTAGCTGTCCTGCAAGTCGATGGTGATGGCGGCGTGGCTGTCTTCGCCCTGCATCTGGAAACTGCCGCCGGCGCGGCGGCGCCCGCCCACGTGGGCGAACAGGTCGGCAAAGAAGTCGCTGTCGTCGGCGCCCGATGATTCGTAGCCCGAACCCCAGTCCGGCGGCGGCCGGAAGGGCTGGCCCTGCGCGCCCTGGTTACGGCCCAGTTCATCGTAGGCGGCGCGCTTTTCCGCGTCGCCCAGCACGCCGTAGGCCTCGTTGAGGGCCTTGGTGCGCTTGTCGGCGTCCGGTTCCTTGCTCACGTCGGGATGGTATTTGCGTACCAGCTTGCGGTACGCCTTCTTGATCTCGGCCTCGGACGCCGTCTTTTCGACGCCCAGTTCCTTGTAGTAGTCCTTGTATTCCACCGTGCCTGCTCCCCATGGTTGAACTGCCTGATGGAAGAGTACACGAATTAGTCGCTGGGCAGCGTGTGCACGATACAACGCCGCCCGGCAGCGGGATCAGCGCACGCGGCGCACCGAGGAAATGCGGCGGTCGAGGCCACCGTGCAGGCGGCCATAGCTGCCCGGTCCCATCACCACGCAGCGGCCGCGGAAGTTGGCATCGACGCAGAATTCCCAGCGGCCGTAGTTGACGACGACCGATTCGGCGCGGTCATTGAAGCCATAGCGGCTCAAATCGCGCACTTCGCGGTCCAGGCGCACGGGCCGCCCGCGCATGCCCGCGTCGGGGAACAGCAGCACGGCGCCATTCATGTCGGGACGGTGGCCGCCGCCGTGGCCGGGATAGCCGGGGTGAGGACGCTCCGGACGCGGCGGGTAAGGCCGGTGGTCGCCGCCGCCATGGCCAGGACGGTCCACTTCGCGCACGGAGGAAACGGCGTCGTTCATGCCCGGCATGCTGCCGTAGCGGCCAGGTCCGAAGGTACGGCAATTGCCACGGTAATTGGCGTCCTTGCACACTTCCCAGGTGCCCGAGCGCACGATGATGCTCGAGGTCTTGTCGTTAAAGCCCATGCGCGACAGGTCGCCCGTGTCGGAACGCAGGGTCACGGGGCGGCCGCGGAAACCGGCGTCTTCGAACAGGGTGATTTCGCCCGCGGATGCGGCAAGGGGGGCGAGGAAGGTGGCGGCGCACAACAGCGCTGGCCGGAAAGATCGAACCATGACAACTCCAATACTGATGACATTTTCGCCAGTGTAGACCAGGCGGCAGGCGGCGAGTGTAACAAAGGGCAAGCAAATGTCAGCGCACGGCAGCGAATGTAAAAACCGCCTGGCGGGATCAACCCGGCAGGCGGTCTGTCAGCACGACGTCAGGACGGGATCAGCGCACGCGGCGCAGCGAGGAAATCTGGTTTTCCATGCTGTTCAGGCGGCCATATTCGCCCGGCCCGATCACTTCGCAGCGGCCATGGAAGTTCGAATCGCTGCACACTTCCCACTGGCCCTCGTTGACGACGATGGACGAGGCGCGGTCGTTGAAGTTGTAGCGCACCAGGTCTTCCGCATTGCGGTCCAGCGCCAGCGGTTCGCCGCGCATGCCCGCTTCGGGGAACAGCAGGACGGCGCCGCGCTGCTGGTACTGCGGCTGCTGGTATTGCGGATACTGGGGCTGGTCGTACTGCGGCCGCTGGTACTGATTATCGTACTGCTGCTGGCGGCGCGCCTCGCGCTCGTCAACCATGCGCGCCGACGAGACGCGTCCATCGAGGCCGCGTCCCAGGTCGTCATGGCGGCCAGGGCCGAAGATGCGGCACACGCCGTTGTAGTTCGAATCGCTGCACAGCTGCCAGTAACCGTTATAGACGACGATGCTGGTGGTGCGGTCGTTGAAACCGATATTGACGAAATCGTCCGTGTCGCGGTTCAGGCGCGCCGAGCCGCCATTCTGGCCCGCGCCCGAATACACTTCCAGGGTGCCGCCACGGCCATAGCCGCCATGGCCCCGGTCGGGATCGCGTCCCGGGCGTCCTGGATTGTTGCCATCGCCGCGCCCCGACTCGCGTACCGAACTGATGGCGTCGTTCATGCCCGGCATCGAACGGTATTCGCCCGGTCCCAGGGTACGGCAATTGCCGCGAAAACCGGCATCGGTACACACATCCCACGTGCCCGAACGCACCAGGATGCTCGACACCTTGTCGTTGAACCCAAAGCGCGACAAATCGTCCGTCGTCTCGCGCAGGTTCACTGCGCGGCCACGCAGATCAACGTCTTCGAACAAGGTGATATCGCCTGCATGGGCGGCCGCATGGGCCCCCAGCGAGAGCAGCAAGGTCGCCGCGCATGCCAGCGTGTGTTTGAAAGGGCCCGTCATGATTAACTCCATTCTTCATTCTTTGGTGATGATTTGCCTGGCGGTTGCGCCAGGATGCTAGTGTAACAAATACAAGGCCATGCGGAAGGCCCGGTCATGCGTTCAGTACAGCCGGCGCAGCGAGGAAATACGCTTGTCGAGCGTCGTGTTCAGCACTTCATACTTGCCCGGCCCCATGCGCTCGCAGCTGCCGTTGAACTGCGAGTCCGTGCAGACTTCCCAAGTACCCTCGTTGATGGCGAGGGATGCGGCCTGGTCGTTGAAGTTCAGGCGCACCAGGTCGCTGACGTCGCGGTTCACCTGCAGCCCAGGCCCCTTCAGGAACGCGCGGCCATACAGCACCACCAGGCCCTCGTCATTTTGCGGACGATTCTCTTCGCGCGGATCAACCAGGCGCGCAGACGACACGCGTCCATTCAGGCTGCCCAGGTCATCGTGGCTGCCAGGCCCGAACACGCGGCAGCTGCCACGGTAGTTGGAATCGCTGCACAACTGCCAGTAGCCATATTCGACACGCGCGCTGCTGGCGCGGTCGTTGAAGCTGATGTCGACCAGATCGTCGCGGTCCGAGTTCACGCCGGCCGACGCGCCGCGCTGGCCGCCGTCGGCGAACAATTCCAGCGCCGCACGGCGTCCACCGCCGCTGCCGCTGCCCTGCCCGGCGCCGGTTTCCCGCACAGACGAGATTTTATCGTTCATGCCCGGCATCGAGCGGTAGTCGCCCCGTTCCAGCGTCTTGCAATCGCCCTTGAAATCGGCATGCGTGCACACTTCCCAGCTGCCCGAATCGACCTGGATGCTCGAGACGGTGTCATTGAAATTAACGCGCGACAAGTCGTCCGTCGTATCGCGCAAGACGACTACGCGCCCCTTGAAATTGTCATCGGTGTACAGGCGGATCTCGCCGGCCTGCGCCGCGAGGTGGACAAACAGCGAACTGGCACACAGCAGAGCAAAGGCGAACGGGCGATTCATGGGGCGGTCTCCGGTGGCGGCAAAGGTAAGTGATCGACATGACAACTGATGTCAGTGTAGCCATCCACAGAAAAAACGGTGTAACAAAGTATGCGAAAAGCACAATAAATTGTTACCAAAAGCAATAACAGGCCCCTGCGGGCCTGTTATTGCCACTTCGCGTACTGCCTGCCCCGCGTCAGCGCACTTCGCGCACCGACGAGATGCGGTTGCTCATGCGTTCCAGGCTCGCGTACTCGCCCGGCGCCAAGGTACGGCAGCGGCCACGGAAGCCAACGTCTTCGCACACTTCCCAATAGCCGGAGCGCACGCGCACGCTTTGCACTGTGTCATTGAAATCGCGCTCGCGCAAATCGGCCGAAGCGTTGCTCACGCTCAAGCTGCGGCCGGCGAAATCGTCGCGCGTATAAAAGGTCAGCTCGCCGCCCAGCGAGCGCCCGGGCAAATGGCCGCGCTCGCGGTCACGGTCACGGCGGCCGTCCCAGTCGCGTCCCCGGTCGCGCTCACCGTCACGGTCGCGGCCCCGATGGCCGTCCCAGCCGCCGCGCACTTCGCGCAGCGACGTGATCTTGTTGGCCTGGCCGTCCAGCGACGGATACTCGCCCGTCTCGAGCAGGAAGCAGGCGCCGCGGAAATCGGCGTCCTCGCACGCTTCCCAGCGGCCCGAGCGCACGCGGATGCTTTGCGTCGTGTCGTTGAAACGCAGATCTTCAAGGTCGGCGACGGCGTCGCGCACGGTCTGTGAGCGGCCATGATAATCGTCGCGCGAATACAGGGTCAGTTCGCCGGCGCCGGCCAGTTCGGCCGTCATGGCGGCGCCCAGCAACAGGGCGCAGTTCAGGGTATGTCTCAGCATGGTCTTGCTCCATAGTCAGGGTACTGCGGTTGACTATTTGGTCATTTTGCCAAATAGAGCGCGCAGTCTATCCGCGACTGGCCCACTTAGCTGTAACAAATGATTACCGTGCCGGTCCGGCCGCCGGGGCGCCCCGGCGGACAAGCACGGCGAATGCCGGTAGAATCTTGTGTTTAGTCAAGCTTGCCGCCCATGCCACACACTACCTCGTTCACCCTGCCCGCCATCCGCAATGAAGTCTCGTCGCTGTGGAAGCTGGCCTGGCCCATCCTGATCGGCCAGCTGGCCACCGTCGGCATGGGCGCGGCCGACGTGGCGATGACGGGACATACGAATCCCGAGGAACTGGCGGCCGTGTCGCTGGGCGCGGCCATCTGGTCCATCGTACTGGTGACGGTGAGCGGCATCATGATGGCGATCAATACCCTCGTGGCGCATGAAATCGGCGCCGCGCGCCACGACCGCGTGCCGCACATCGTGCGCCAATCGCTGTGGAAGGCGCTGCTCGTCGGCCTGGTCGCATGCCTGCTGACGAACATGGCGGCGCTGGTGTTCGACCACCTGATGCTGGAACCGGCCGTGGCGTCCAAGGCCAAGCTGTTCGTGCACATCATCAGCTGCGCGCTGCCGCCGTTCGCCGCCTACCGCGCGCTGTACGGCTACAGCACCAGCATCAACCAGACCAAGCCCGTGATGGTCATCGCGCTGGCCGCGCTGGCGCTGAATATTTTCGTCAACTACCTGCTGATCTACGGCCACTGGGGCATGCCGAAACTGGGCGGCGTGGGCTGCGCCGTGGCCACCACCTGCTGCGTGTGGATGATGCTGCTGGCCATGCTGGCGTGGATCCGGATCGCCCCCGCCTATCACGCCACGTATCCGTTCACGCACTGGGAATGGCCGCAACTGTCGTCGATCGGCCCCATGCTGCGCCTGGGCCTGCCCATCGGCGTCACGTATTTTGCCGAAGTGAGCGCCTTTGGCGTCATCAGCCTGCTGGTGGCGCGCTTCGGCGTGATCCAGGTGTCGGCGCACCAGATCGCCCTCAATTTCTCGTCCGTCGTCTTCATGGTGCCGCTCACCTTCGGCATCGCGCTGGTCACGCGCGTGGGCCATGCCGTGGGCGAAGCCAATCTGCGCCGCGCGCGCTTCATTTCGTGGGTGGGCGTGGCCATGTCGCTGACGGCGGCCATCGTCTCGGCCACCCTGATCACCGTCTTCCGCCACCAGATCGCGCAAGCCTATACGTCCGACCCGCAAGTGCAGGAACTGTGCGCGCAGCTGCTGCTGTTCGCCGCCCTGTTCCAGCTGTCCGACGCGACGCAGGTGGCCACTTCCTGCGCCATCCGCGGCTACAAGGTAACGCGCCAGCCGATGCTGATCCAGCTGCTGGCCTTCTGGGGCTTCTCGCTGCCGATCGGCTATGTGCTGGGCCTGGCGCCGCAAGGCTTCATCTGGTCGCCGGCCGAACCGATGGCCGCCGCCGGCTTCTGGATCGGTCTCGTCACGGGCTTGACGGTGGCCGCCGTGCTGCTGACCTGGTATCTGAACCGCCTGTCGCTGCAGCGCCTGCGCGCAGCCTGAGACAAGGAGCACCCCATGCCGCAGCAACGCCCCTTCAAGCAAGTCGATGTCTTCAGCAGCGTGCCATTCCTCGGCAATCCGCTGGCCGTGGTACTGGACGCGAATGGCCTCGACGCCGCGCAGATGCAGGCCATCGCGCGCTGGACGGGCCTGTCGGAAACCACCTTCGTGCTGGCGCCGCGCGACCCGGCCGCCGATTACCGCGTGCGGATTTTTTCGCCCGAGATGGAATTCCCGTTCGCCGGCCACCCGACGCTGGGCACGGCGCACGCCCTGCTCGACGCGGGCCTGCAGCCGAAAGGCGCGCGCATCGTGCAGGAATGCGGCGTCGGCCTGGTGCAGATAGAACGGGGCGCAGGCGGCGTGCTGGCGTTCCAGGCGCCGCCCTGCGCCACGCGCGCGCTCGATCCCGCGCTGCTGCCGCTGCTGCAAACGGCGCTGGGCGGAGAACCGGCCGCCGGCGGCACCGTCGCCGACATGGGCATCCGCTGGCTGTGCGTGCCGCTGGCCAGCGCCGCGGCCTGCCTGGCCGTGCGCGCCGACATCGCCGCGCTGACGCCATTGCTGGCCGCCGCCGGCGCCGACGGCCTGGCGCTGTATGGCCCGCACGACGCCGGCGGGCCGGCCGACTACGAAGTGCGCGCGCTGCTCAGCGAGCATGGCGCGCTGGTCGAAGACCCCGTCACGGGCAGCGCCAACGCCTGCATCGCGCACCTGCTGGCGGGCGCCGACTACACGGTCCGCCAGGGCACGTGCCTGCAGCGCGACGGCCGCGTGTCCGTGACTTTCCGCGATGGCCACGCCTGGATAGGCGGCGCATGCCTGACGGTAATCGAAGGCACGATATTGGCCTGAACGGGGCAAAGCGCCATGGAATGGGCGGCTGCTGGACATTTTTGACGAAGGAAATACGGCCATGAACGGTTTATTCCGTGGCTGGCGCTATCGCATAAACAGGTACGCTCTGGTATCGTCTTACGCTTAGGCAACGCTCAAGCTCGCCTGTACATGCAGTGCCCTTCTTCTTCCAACTACCGAGACATCCATGCGTTTTATTCTTTGTTTCCTGGCCGCGATGGCCAGCGTTCCCGCATCGGCTGAAAAGCTGACCCTGGAACGCATCCACGCCGATCCGGCGCTGGCCGGCCCCGGCGTGCGCAACCTGAAGGTCTCGCCCGACGGCGAGCGCGTCACGTTCCTGCGCGGCCGCGCCGACAACCAGTTCCAGCTCGACCTGTGGGAATTCAAGCTCAAGGACAAGAGCACGCACCGCCTGGTCGACTCGAAGGCGCTGGTGCCGAATGAAACGATTTCGCCCGAAGAGCAGGCGCGCCGCGAACGCGAGCGCACGGCCAGCCTGAACGGCATTCTCAGCTACAGCTGGTCGCCCGATGGCAAACAGCTGCTGGTGCCGCTGGCCGGCAATCTGTACCTGGTCGACGCGGCCCACCCGGACAAGGCGCGCCTGGTCGCCAAGGGCAATGTGCTCGATCCGAAAATCTCGCCGAAAGGCCGCTACGTATCGTTCGTGCGCGACCAGAACATCCATGTGATCGACCTCAAGACGGACAAGGAACGCCAGCTGACGACCGACGGCAAGGGCACGATCCGCAACGGCGAAGCCGAATTCGTGGCGCAGGAAGAAATGGGCCAGCGCACCGGCTACTACTGGGCACCCGACGATTCCGCCATCGCCTATAAACGCTATGACGAAGCGCCCGTGCCCGTCGTGCGCCGCTTTGAAATCTTCGCCGACCGCACGGACGTCGTGGAACAGCGCTACCCGGCCGCCGGCGACCCGAACGTGCTGGTGCAACTGCTGATCGTCTCGCCGGAAACGGGCGTGCAGCGCCAGGTGGACCTGGGCACGAACCCGGACATCTACCTGGTGCGCGCCGACTGGAGCGCGGAAGGCAAATCGCTCGTCTACCAGCGCCAGTCGCGCGACCAGAAGACGCTGGACCTGGTCGCCGTCGACGCGGCTACCCTGGCGCAGCGCACCCTGCTGACGGAAACGTCCAAGACCTGGGTCAGCATCCATGACGACCTGCGCTTCCTGTCGAACGGCACCTTCCTGTGGTCGTCCGAGCGCACGGGCCGCAACCATCTGTACCTGTACGATATGAGCGGCAAGCTGCTGCACCCCGTCACTTCCGGCGAGTGGGGCATCGACAGCGTGCTGGCCGTGAACCAGAAGACCGGTAAAGTGTTCGTGTCGTCGAACCGCGACGCCGTCATCGACAAGCAGACCTACGCCCTGGCCCTCGACGGCAGCACGGCCGACAAGCCGCAGCGCGTGACGAAAGCGGACGGCTGGCACGACACGACGTTCTCGCGCAATGGCGAAGTCTTCGTCGACACGTATTCCGACCCGGCCACGCCGCCGCAGGTCAGCATCCGCCGCCCGGACGGCGCCATGGTGGGCTGGCTGGAAGAAAACGCGCTCAACGCCAGCCACCCCTACTTCAAGTACAAGGCCGACCACCTGCCGACGGAATACGGCACCCTGAAGGCCAACGATGGCCAGACCCTGCACTATTCGATCGTCAAGCCATCGAACTTCGATGCGGGCAAACGCTATCCCGTCTACCTGTCGACGTACGGCGGCCCGCACTCGCAGCACGTGGCGCGCCGCTGGGGCAACAACTTCGACCAGTACATGGCGCAGCAGGGCTTTGTCGTCTTCCGCCTCGATAACCGGGGCTCGTCGCGCCGCGAGCGCGCGTTCACGGACGCCATCTATCACAAGCTGGGCGCGGCCGAAGTGGCGGACCAGCTGGTGGGCATCGACTGGCTGGGCAAGCAAAGCTTCGTCGATCCTAAACGCATCGGCGTGTTCGGCTGGAGCTACGGCGGCTTCATGACCCTGCGTTTGCTGTCGGCCGCGTCCGACAAGATCGCCATGGGCGTGTCGGTGGCGCCCGTGACCGACTGGTCGCTGTACGACACCCACTACACGGAACAATTCCTCGGCATGCCGAAGGAAAACGTGGACGGCTACAAGGCCAGCACCGTGTTCGCCCACCTCGACGGCCTGAAGTCGCCGCTGCTGCTGGTGCACGGCATGGCCGACGACAACGTCTTGTTCAGCAACAGCACGCGACTGATCGACGCGCTGGTCAACCGCGGCGTGCAATTCGACCTGATGACGTATCCAGGTGCCAAGCACGGCATCTCGTCGCGCGCGGGCCAGCGCCACGTGTACAAGAAAATCGAACTGTTCTTCAAGCAGAACCTGATGCAGCCAGCACAGTAAGCTTGCGCTGCATCAAATAAAAAACCGCCGCCTGTCTTGCGACAGGCGGCGGTTTTTATTTTGTACTGTACTGAATACGATCAAGCACAGTAACGACATCTGACAGGACCGTAGCGAGCGGAAGCCAATTGTGGCCGAGAAGCGGAACTGTGCTCTAGCACAGTGAGCATCGCAGGCCGCAACTCGCGACGCGCAGTAGGTCTTGTCAGATGTCTGCCATTACGGTTTGCGGGTGACGGTTTCGACTGCATCCTTGACGTCGCCAACTTTCTTCTGCACTTTGCCTTCGACCTGGTTTGCCAGGCCCTTGGCTTGCTGTTCTTCGCTGCCGACGACTTTGCCAGCGGCTTCCTGGATTTTACCGCCGACTTCCTTCAGTTTACCTTCGACTTGATCTTTGTTCATGATAAATCCTCACTGTAGTTGGTACATCTGTTGTCCAGCCCAAAGGGCCGGTACTGCGGCTCACACGCCGTTGCAAACTGCTTGCTGCGTGTCGATGTATCCATAGTACGCCCGAGGCCGCAAAAACTATGTACGGTTCCTAACACATGCCCAAATTCATACAAAATGCGTCCATCAGGCTGGCTTACGCCACACGGTGGCCAGCCACGGCTGCTGTTCGCGCGGCAAGCCGGGCGGACGGTAGTATTGCTCGACCAGGGTAAAACCGGCCGCCTGCACGTAGGCGGCCCATGTCGCTTCGTCGTGGTAGCTGCCATAGCGCGCGCCGTTCCAGCCTTCCTCGTTCTGCCCGCGCGGGTTCGAGCTGAACAGCACGCCGCCCGGTTTCAGGCACGCGTACAAAGCGCGCAGCACGCCGGGCAAGGCGGCGCTGGGCACGTGGAACAGCACGGCATTGGCGAACACGCCGTCGAAGTGTGCGGCGGGCAGGTCGAGGTCGACGAAATCCTGCTGCCACACGGTGCAGCCGCTGTAGGCGCGCGCCATCCCGACGAAACGGGAGCAGCCGTCGACGCCCGTCGCGTGGTGCCCCAGGGCCGTGAACGCCTTCAGGTCGCGGCCGGGGCCGCAACCGAGGTCGAGGATGGCCAGCGGCGCGGGCTTGCCGATGGCGTTCAGCAGCGCGGCGATGTTCTGGCTGACGTCGTGATCGCGCGTGCCTTCGAAAAACTGCTCGGCGCTGGCGTCGTAATGGGCCAGAGTGCGGCCCGTGATGGCGTGGATGGGATCTTGCGGTGGGGTCGGCTTCATGGCGCTCCAATCAGTAATCACGCCATTTTACGGTGCCGGCGCGCTGCGCGCCGGCACCGCTTATGCCTACCAGACGCGCACGCGCTGTTCCGGCGCCAGGTACAGCTGCTGCCCCGGCTTGACGTCGAAGGCCGGATACCAGGCGTCGAGGTTGCGCACGGTGGCGGCGCGGTATTGCGCCGGCGCATGGCCATCCGTGAGGATTTGCTGGCGCGCCGCCGCTTCGCGCGCCTTGCTGCGCCAGCTGACGCCATAGCCGACGAAGAACTCGCGGTCCGCCCCCGGCTGCGCCGGCTTGCCCTGCTGCGACAGGGTGAACGCGTCATAGGCCGCTGCCACGCCGGCCAGGTCGGCCAGGTTTTCGCTCAGGGTCAGCTGGCCATTCACGGCCAGGTCGGGGAACGGTTTGTAGGCGGCGAATTGTTCCACCAATTGCTTGGATGCCGCCTGGAAATGCGCCAGGTCCGCTGGCGTCCACCAGTCGCGCAGCTTGCCCTGGGCGTCGAACTGCGCGCCCTGATCGTCGAAGCTGTGGCTGATTTCGTGGCCGATGGTCGCGCCGATGCCGCCATAGTTGACCGCATCGGATGCTTGCGGGTCGAAGAATGGCGGCTGCAGGATGGCGGCCGGAAAGTTCAGCGCATTTTGCAGCGGCAAGTTGACGGCATTGACCAGCTGCGCCGGCATGGCCCAGGCCTTGCGGTCGGGCGACTGGCCCAGCTTGGCCAGCTCCTGCCGGTAATGGAACTGCTCCGCCCGCTGCACATTGCCCAGCGCATCGCCGCGCACCACGCGCAAGCCCGCATAGCTTTCCCACTGTTCGGGGTAGCCCACGCCCACGTACAGAGTCTTGAGTTTTTCTTGCGCCTGCGCCTTGGTGGCCGGCGCCATCCAGTCCAGCTTGTCGATGCGGCGCGAGAAGGCGGCGACGATATTCGTCACCATATCTTGCACGCGGGCTTTCGATTCCGGCGGGAAATAGCGTTCCACGTACAGCTTGCCGACGGCGTCGCTCAGGGCCGCATTCGTCGCGGCCAGCGCCCGCTTGCTGCGCAGCGACTGCTGCGGCGTGCCGCTCAGGGCGCTGCCATAGAAGGCGAAGCGCTGTTCGGCCGCCGCCTTCGGCAAGACCGTGCTGAAGTGATTGATCGCGTGGAAGGCGAGGAAATCTTTCCACGTGGCCAGCGGCACGCTCGCCACCAGCGCGGCGCTGCCCGTCATGGCCGTCGGATGCCAGACGATGAAATCGTTCTGCCGGCCCAGCCCTGCCGCTTCGAAGAAGGCTTTCCAGTCCAGGCCAGGCGCCTTGCTGGCGAAGTCGGCGGCGCGCCAGGCATTATTGCCCTTGGCGACATCGGCCGAATCCTCGCGGCTGGCGTGACTTGCGGCAATTTGCTGTTCCAGCGCAAACACGCGCGCGGCGCGGGCCGGCGCATCGCGGTAGCCGGCCTGCTTGAGCATGGCGGCAATATGCGCCTGGTAGCCCGCGCGCAAGCCCTGCATGCGCGCGCTGTCGCTCTGGTAGAACGCGCGGTCGGGCAAGCCCAGCCCGCCCTGCAGCAGGTAGGCCACATTGCGCGTGGTGTCGTTCAAGTCTTGCGCGACCCACAGGCCGAACAGGTTTTCCGTATAAAAATTGGTGGCGTTGAGCGGGTCGACGTCGGCGCGCAGGCTCTCGCCCAGCGCGCGGGCCAGCCCTGCCTGGTCGCGTATGCCGTCGATCTTCTTGAGCAGCGGCTTGATCGGCGCCCAGCCTTTCGCTTCGATAGCCGCTTCATCCATCCAGGAGCGGTAAAAATCGCTGACCTGGCGCGCCGATGCATCCGCCTGCGGCGCCGCCGCCAGACCTTCGACGAGGCCGATGATGCGCTCGTTGGTGGCGTTGGCGAGGATGGCGAACGAGCCCCAGCTGCTGCGGTCGGCGGGAATTTCCGTGCTCCGCAGCCAGTCCCCATTCACGTAATCGTAGAAATCGTCGCCGGGCAAGGCCTTCGCGGCAGCGGGGGCGGCGGCGCTGGCGGCCCCTTGCTGGCCATGCGCCCGGGCAGGCAAGCTGGTCAGCGAAACGCCGGCCAGGGCGAGGATGATGGCGGCCTGGACTGGCGTCCGGGACCAGGAAAAACGCAAACCGTGCATGGCGATCCTTTCGATGTAATAGCTAAAATCATAACCTGAAAATCCTGCCTTTTTGGGGCGAAAAAGCGTCCCCTAACTTTTTTGCATGCGGACAAAAAATCGGCATATAGTGGCACGACCGCATCCCGTACCGCACGAACGCCAAGGAGATTGCCATGCAACTGGAAGCGCTGTTCCAGCATCCCCACGCCCTGCCTGCCGCCCCGAAGATCGTCGATGAACTGGTGCGCAGTTTCGACAACCCCGCCATCGCCACCGAAGACATCGCGCGCAAGCTGGGAGCGGACCCGGCCTTGAGCGCCAAGCTGCTGCGGCTGGCCAACTCGGCCTATTACCATGTGTCGCGCAGCATCGGCACGGTGGAAGATGCCGTGCTGATGCTCGGTTTTGTGACCGTGCGCACCCTCGTCATCAGCTCGGGCCTCGTCAGCGGTTTCAAAGCCGTGCCGGGCCTGAATTTGCCGCAGTTCTGGCGCTACAGCCTGCACAGCGCCGTATCTGCCCGCTGGATCGCGAAGCAGACGGGCGACAACCAGGATCTGGCTTTCACCATCGGCATGATGCATGCGATCGGACAACTGGTGATCCATGCCGCCATGCCCGAGCAAGCAATGCAGCTCGACAAGATCGCCCCGCCGCTCGACGCGCGCCGGCTCGACGCGGAGCGGGTGTCGCTGGGCTACGATTATGCGCAGGTGGGCGCCGAACTGGCGCGCCGCTGGAAGTTTCCTCCCGCCTTTGCCGAGGCCATCGCCGCCTTTCCCGCTCCGCTGGCCAAGGCGCCGTTGAACCGCCTGGCCGCCATCATCCACCTGGCCGCCTGGCGCGCGCGCATCGATGAAAACCAGCTGAGCAATGAAGAAATCATCGCCTGCTATCCCAACGCGGTGGCCGAAGCGCTCGGTTTGCCGCCCTCCGTGCTGGTCGACAGGATGCCGCCGCTTGCCGAACTGAGCGCGGGCCTGGAAGAACTCGTCAAGTAAGCTGGCCGTTGCCCGCATCGCCAACCGAGCAGGCATGCGGGTTTGCGGGCATGCCGGCTGCCCGCAAAAAACATCCAAATTATTTTCACTTTTTTTTCAAAAACACCCTCAAGTTCCCGTTGGACCCGCCGTTAATCTAGACAAGCGGTAATCCATTCACTAGTTACGGGTGTGCTCATGACCTCCAACGACGTTCTCTCGATGTATGAAAATATTGCAGGAATGACCAATCAAATGGTCGTGGCCGCACGTTCGAGCGACTGGGATGGCTTGGATACCCTGGAAAACCAGTGCGCCAGCGCCGCCAGCGCGACCATGACGGGCAAGGCGCCTGCCCTGGCCGGCGCCTCGCGCCTGCGCAAGATCGACTTGCTCAAGCAAATCCTGGCCAATGACCGCGAAATCCGCGCCATCACGGAACCGTGGATGACCCAGCTGTCGAACGCCATGCCTGGCTCGCGCGCCCGCATGTAAGAAGCTTGCCGCGCCAGAAACGACAAAAGCACCCGCGGGTGCTTTTTTTACGTCTGCCGCCATGCGAGGGAGCGCCATCTGCGGCGCTCAAAAAGGCAAGGCGGGGGAATTTGGAAGGCGAGCCCCAGGTATCTCCTGGCGTCGCCTCGCTGCCGGTTGCATCCGGCGTTCGCGAGCACATCGTCGGCATCGCGAACCGCTTCCAGACCCAGGCGTTTATGCAACGCTACACCTGGTTTGCCGCGCCACACTATCGTTGGTGACTGCGCCAGGCTGGGGCTGTTTTGTCGTAGAGCAAGTCCACTGAATTCATCATAGCACCATCTTTAAGAAACAGGCAACGTGCTTGGCAAGCGTTTCCATGTATTTTTTCAATATCTTTTTTTATATCAAATTGTGGGCGGCCTTGCGGCCGCATTAACGCGAGAACGGCTCCGGTTCCGCTTCCGGTTCGGCCGCCGCCCCTTCTTCCACCGCTTCCGTCAAGACGGGCACATCCTTCTTCCTGCGGCCGAACGGCTTGCGCAGCAAGACCCAGTATTTCGACGGTGCGCCCGGACCCGCCGCTTGCCTGCGCTTGCGCACGATGTACACGATGAGCGCCGTCAGCAGCAGGAAGACCAGGGTGCCGATACCGAGCCACAGCATGCCGCCCGATTTCTTTTCCTTGTCGGCAGCCGGCGCCGCGTGCAGGGGTTTCGGTTTCGCATGGGGCGCTTCCACCACGGCCGGCGCGGCGGCGGGCGGCACGGCGGCTGCAGGCAGGGCCAGCGCCTTTTGCAAGACGCCGATCTTGCCTTCCAGTTCGCCCAGCTTTTCAGTCAGGGCCGTATTTTTCTCGTCCAGCCCCACGCACGCTGCCGCCTGCCCCGTCTCCGCCTGCGACGCGCAGGCGGCCACGGGCGCCGTGGCACGGCGCGGCAGCGCGGGGGCGGCCAGTTTGGGTGCGGCGGGCGGCGGCACGAACACGCGCGCCGGACGCACGAGGCCCTCGGCCCGCGCGCGGGCCGCCAGCGCGGCGGCGTCGGGCGACGGCGTGACGGATACGGCGCGTGGCAACGGCACAGGCGTGGAGACCGGCGCGGGCAACGGAATAGCTGGCCGGACTGGCGCACTGGCGGGTACGGCGGCGGGCGGCGCCGGCGTCAGCCACAAGGTGCCCAGGCGCACGACGGCGCCACTGCCATTGCCCAGCAATAAATACAGGTGCACATGCCCCGCCTGGATCGCTTGCCGCGTGGCCACGCGCACATAATGGCGTCCACCGCGCTCAAACGGACTGATCGTCAAGGTTTGCAGGGCAGGATCCATGCCGATGCCGCCACCGCGGTACACATCGGGCGAAGCCAGGCGCACGGTCACGCCATTGGCCTCCTCGGGCGCCAGGGCCGTCAGTTCGAGCTCGGCCAGCAAAGGCTGGCCCACGTGCGACAGGACGGCCATGTCGCCCAGTTCGGCCGCCATGACGGGCGGCAAGGCCAGGCTGGCGGCGGCGCACGCGATCAAAGACCAACGGGGAAGGATGCTGCTCTGCATGGACTGATCGCTTTGATAACAGGATAAATAATGGGGGCTCGCCTGTCTTTAACGGCAGGAAATCGCAAAAATATAGATGGGCCAGGGCAAAAATGATGCAATACAGCATCATCCTGTGCCTTTTTGACGTCTGGAGTACACTCGATCCACCTCCATCGATGAAAGGGATGCCATGAGTAGCAGAATCGAACGCGACAGTTTCGGCCCGATCGACGTACCCGCCGACCGGCTGTGGGGAGCGCAAACGCAGCGCTCGCTCGAGCATTTCCATATCTCCACGGAAAAGATGCCGCCCGAACTGATCGCCGCCCTGGCCACCGTCAAACGCGCGGCCGCCCACGTCAACCTGGACCTGGGATTATTGGATGGCAAGAAAGCCATCGCCATCACGCAGGCGGCCGACGAAGTGCTGGCTGGCAAGCATGACGCAGAATTCCCGCTGGCCGTCTGGCAAACGGGGTCCGGCACGCAAAGCAATATGAACATGAACGAAGTGCTGGCCAACCGCGGTTCCGAGCTGATCGGCGGCTTGCGGGGCGCCGAGCGCCTGCTGCACCCGAACGACGACGTCAACCTGGGCCAGTCCTCGAACGACATTTTCCCCACCGCCATCCATGTGGCGGCCGCGCTGGCCGTCGCCAACACGGTCTTGCCGCCGCTGCGCCAGCTGCGCGCCACCCTGGACGCGAAAGCCACGGAGTTTGCCGACATCGTCAAGATCGGCCGCACGCATTTGCAGGACGCGACGCCGCTGACCCTGGGCCAGGAATTTTCCGGCTACGTGGCGCAGCTGGACTTTGCCGAGCACATCATTACGGCAGCGTTGCCGCCGCTGCTGCAGCTGGCCGCCGGCGGCACGGCCGTGGGCACGGGATTGAATGCCCACGTGGAATTTGCCGGCCGCATCGCCGCCGAACTGGCGCGCCTGACGGGCCAGCCGTTCGAAACGGCCAGCAACAAGTTTGCCGCCCTGGCCGCCCACGATGCCTTGGTCGCCGCCCATGGCGCTTTCAAAACCCTGGCCACGGCCTTGATGAAAATCGCCAACGACGTGCGCTGGATGGCGTCCGGCCCCCGCTCCGGCCTCGGCGAAATCACGATCCCCGAAAACGAGCCGGGCAGCTCCATCATGCCGGGCAAGGTCAATCCCACCCAGTGCGAAGCGCTGACCATGCTGTGCTGCCAGGTCTTCGGCAACGATGTGGCCATCACGGTGGGCGGCGCCTCGGGCAATTTCGAGTTGAACGTCTTCAAGCCCTTGATTGCACACAACTTCCTGCAAAGCGCGCGCCTGCTCGGCGACGGCATGCGCAGCTTCGACGAGCATTGCGCCCACGGCATCGCGCCGAACCTCGCACGCATCGCCGAACTGATGGAACGCTCCTTGATGCTGGTCACGGCGCTGGCGCCGCACATCGGCTATGACAAGGCGGCGCAAATCGCCAAGCAGGCCCAGCACGAAGGCACGACCTTGAAGGAAGCGGCGCTGGCCCTGGGCTTTGTGACGGAAGAGCAATTCGGCGCATGGATCGTGCCGCTGGAGATGACGCGGCCCAACAAAAGCTGACTTACACCCTGCATTGCTGGCGGCTTCAGGTAAACTATGGATTAGTTGAGGTCGTCATCAAGTGTTGAAAACACATCATTGCAATAAGGGATACAATGCAAAAAGTAAGCTTTGATTTAACATCCGAGTTCGTCGAGCTGAACCAGCTGCTCAAGCTGGTCGGCTTGTGCGACAGCGGTGGCGCAGGCAAGGTCATGGTCGATAGCGGCGTGGTAAAGGTCGATGGCAAGAAGGAATTGCGCAAGACCGCCAAGATCCGCGCCGGCCAGGTCGTCAGTGTGGGCGATATCCGTATCACGGTCGTCGCTCCTGTCTGACCCCGGCATGGGGCGCGAAAGCGGCCCCATGCGTACAGCCAGCACTCCTGCCAGCCCGGCTGCCCAAGTCAAGCTGCGACACGTCGTTATTGTCAGATAAATATCGATTGCAGAAGGGAAGCGCCATGGACCATCCCGAACAAGGTACGCGCAGCCAGGAACGCCTGATCGGCGACTTGCGCCAGGTAATAGAAAACGCGGAAGAATTACTGCGTAACACAGACAAATACACCAGCAGCCTGTACCAGAGCGCGCGCGCCAGGCTGCAACTGGCCCTCGTCGCGGCCACGGCCGAACTGGCCCGCTTTGAAGAAGAGCAAGTCACGCGCATGATGGATGCCACCCTGGCCGCGAATGCCCTGTACCGCGATCAGACGGGCGAAGCGCGACTGCTGCGCGCCTTCGAATAAACCGTCACGCTGCCAGGACCGCATGCGCCAGCCACTGGCGCAGGTGCGCGGTCAGGTCGAAGGCCGGGTCCAGCTCGAACGCCGCATCGAGCGCGGCGCCGAACGTTTGCCCCTGCTGCAGGGCTTGCAAGGCGGCATGCGCAGCCGCATCGAGCACCAGCAACTGCGCTTTCCAGCGCGGCCGGCAGACCAGCGCCCAGCTCGCCACCTGCAGATCTTGCGGAAACATCCCCGAACCGTCTTCCTCCTGATGCGCCTGCCACAAGGCCGCCACCTGCCAGTCGGACACGAGCAAGGTGCAAGCGGGATGCAAGGTAAAACGCCGCATTTCCAGCTGATCGGGATGCAGGGCGGCCAGCGACTCGGGCGCCAGCGCTTGCGCATCGGCCGCGTAATGGGCCAGGTGCAAGGCCCATTCCAGGCGTGCCATGTCCGGCAGGTAGGGCAATGCGGCCACGGGCGGGAAAGCCGCCAGAAAATCGGCGAAACGGGTGCCAAACTGGTTCAAATCGGCGCTATCGGATGGCATCTGCCGGCCATACGCGCGCGCCAGGCCGCCAAAGAAATCCTCGCCCACCAGCGCCAGCACGACGGGATAGGCGTGGCCCAGGGTACGGCGCCAGGTGGCGCTCAAGTTGCCGCGGTACAGCGCGAAACGCTGCGGCACCGCCCCTCCGGCGAACGATGGCAATGTTGCCCCGGTATCGAGCAAGGCTATGGCAAATGCCTGCTGGCCAGCGGCCAGCGCGTCAAGCGACGCGGGTAGCGGCGGGGACGGCGGCGACGCTGCCTGCCATGATGGCGTTTGCGGCGCATGGCGCGCCAGCATGGCTTGCGCCTTGTCCGCTTCGCCCAGCAGGATATCGAGCGGCGGCAAATCCGTGTCCCATTCGACGAGGGTGGGAATGGCGCCAAAGCGTTGCAAGGCGGCCGCATATAGCTCCCAGACGGGATCGGCCACGGCGGCGCCATGGTGGTCGATCACGGCGTGCGGCGTCAGCAGATGGCCGCCCAGGTGCAGTTCGCCCACGCTGCCCGGCGCGATGGCTTGCATCGCAAGCATGGCGTCCTCGCCGTGGTTGCACTGGTTCACATACAGGTTATTGATATCGAGCAGCAGCCCGCAACCGCTGCGGCGCGCCAGTTCCGCCAGGAATTGCGCCTCGCTCATGGCATCGTCGGCAAAACGCAGGCAAGTGGAGACATTCTCCAGCAAGATCGGCCTTTTCAGCACATCCTGCACCCTCCCCACTCTTGCACACAGTAAATCGAGGGCCGCGCCATTCAAGGCCAGCGGCAACAGATCGTTGAGTTGCTGCTGTGCCACGGCGCCCCAGCACAAGTGCTCCGACACGAGGGCTGGCTCGATGCGCTCGACCACGGTGCGCACGCGCTGCAAATGGGTCTCGGAAAAGCCCTGCGCGGAACCCAGGCCGAGGCCCACCCCATGCAGGCTGATGGGGTAATCCTGACGCAGAGTCTGCAGCACATGGTTATCCCAGCCCGACGGCTGCAGATAATTTTCAGTGTGCACTTCCAGCCAGCCGACCTTGGGCCGGCGCGCCAGAAAGTCGCGGTAGTGCGCGGCGCGCAGGCCGACGCCGGCATTCGCCTGAATGGGCGGCGGCATGGGCAGGCGGCGGACGCTTACGGCTGCGTGGCCGGCTTTGCCGTCTTGCCGGCCTTGATGGGCTTGACGGAACCGCCCGCCTGTTCGCACGTCCCCTTGGCGACATATGTCCATTCCGTGGGCAGGTTGTCCGCCTCCGCCTGGCCCGCGCAGGAATGCGCGCCATCGGACGAAGCGCAATCGTTCTGCCCGGCCTTGGCCACGCCATAGCATTTTTCCTTGTCGCCCGGGGCGGGACCATCGTGGGCGGCCGCATTGACGGAAGTACCGGCACAGAGGCCCGCGAGGGCGGCGGCGATGAGAGCTTGACGTTTGTTCATGGGGATTCCTCTTGCATGGGTCAAAGTAAAGTGGGCACGCCCCGGGCTGCACGATGGACAACGCGAGGTGATGGACGTCATTCTACTGAATCGGCCGGGTCATGGCGAACGGAGACGGGAGGAAGGCGAAAAGGATGGCGAAACGACAGACAAAAACGCCCACGCGCCACCGTCGATGACGGTGGTGTGGGCGTATCTATGGCGAGCGCCGGACTGGCGCCGCGGGACCGCGCTCAGGCTGTCGTGTTGATGCGGTTACCGAGATGAGCCGGCAGACTTGGCGCCGATTGTACCGGCGGCAACGCTGCCAGCAAGGCGGTGGCGGTCGAGCTTTGGATATCCTGGGCTTTTTTCAGGACAGTCAAGCCGACGGCTTGCCGCGTGCCTGTCTCCGCCATCGTGGTTGACAGTTGAGCAATGCTTCCGACGTCCATACGTTTCTCCAATGAGGTTCTACTCTTGTTAACGGATGCCGTCGGCAAACCTTTAGCTTATTTTTCCAGCCTGTGCAGCAACCAGGCCAGCACGTGCTCGCGGGCATTCAAGTCCAGCCATTGCACGCCCTCGCGCAAGTCGGCCGGCGCCGGACTGTCGGAGGCGACGGCGATCACATGCGGGTCATGCGGATACAGGGGCGCCTGCCCTACTTCCGGACGGAACACTTCCAGCTTGGGAATGGGGTCCGTCTTGAAACCCTCGACCAGGGTCAGGTCTGCCGGCCCCATGCGGGCCAATTGCTGCGCCAGGCTCGGCTCGGGAGCCCCGCGCAGCTCATGCACGATGGCAAACCGATACGGCGACGCCACCAGCACCTCCGCCGCCCCCGCCATGCGCAGGCGGGCGCTGTCTTTTTGCGGCGGTTCCAGCGCCAGATCATGGTGGCTGTGCTTGACCAGGTTGACGCGCAAGCCGCGCGCCGCCAGTTCCTTCACCACAAATTCCAGCAGGGTCGTCTTGCCGCTGCCGGAACGGCCGATCACACCGAGTACCGGGTGTGGGGGCATCGCATCGTGCATGGTCACTCCTTGATTGAGAAGGAATGATTATACGCAGCCCCACGGGCGCGACCGCCGGCGCAGACCCGGCGCATCGTCCAGCTCTTCACCCAAGTCACGCGACTCCAGGTTTTTCGCCATTTCCGGCGGCAAGAGGCGCCGGCTTGCCGCCCTGCCGACGGCGCCGGCCCGACGACTTCGGCGCTGCCACGCCCGCCGTTTTACCCGCAGCTTTACCCGCTGTTTTGCCCGCTGCTTTGCCCGCTGCTTTGCCATTTAGCGCATGTGCATTCCTGGCCGTGCGCGCCAATTGCCGGTGGGCGGCGATCGCGCCCGCCTCGGCATCGGACTGGAAGGGGACGGCGGCAGCGGAGGCCAGCTCGCCATCAGACTGGCAAGCGGGCGGCGGCGTGGCGAAATCCTGCGCCCGCACATCGGCCTCCCAGGCGGCGCGCTGCGCCACGACGGCGGCGGGCACGGCGGGCGCCACGCGGCCTTGCGCCAGGGTCAGCACGGCGCCCAGGCCGCTGGCGGCCGCCACGCGCGCGCCCATGGGGGGCAAGCTGCCATCGGCGGCGCGGCAAAAACGCTGCAGGATGGTTTTGATGATTGACGTGTGATCGTATACCTCGTGGCTGACGCTGCCCGGCGCGATCAGCGGCGACACCAGCAGCATGGGCACGCGTACGCCGTACTGACGAAACGCAGGGTCGTCGTCGACGGCGGGGCCAGGCGGCACATGGTCGAAAAAGCCGCCGTGCTCGTCATAACTGAGGATCAGCAAGGTGCGCGCCCAGGCGGGGCCGCGCGACAGGGCCTGGTAGACCTGCGCCACCAGCGCCTGGCCGGCGCGGATGTCGGCCGGCGGGTGGTCGTCGTTTTCAAAGAAATGCGGATCGATCCAGCTGACCGAGGGCAAGGCGCCCGCCAGCGCATCGCCGATGAAGCCATAGCGGCGCGCGCTGGAGCCGAACGGTTCGTACAGCTCGGACGAACGGTAATGGTCGTCCGTCAGCGCCAGGCTCCAGGGCTTCCAGGCGGAATAAAATTTCCAGCTGACCTGGGCGCGGTCCAGGTGGCGCACGAAGGACTTGTTCGTGTACAGGGGCACGCGCTTGCTGTCACGGCTGCCGGCCGCCTTGCCGCTGACCGCATACAGGCGGTTGGGCCAGGTGGCGCCAGGAACGGAGCTGTAGCAGCGGTCGCAAACGCAGAACTGCTGCGCCAGAAAATCGTACATGGGCAAGTCGGCCCCATTGTAATAGCCCATTACCAGGTCGATGTCGGGGTCGCCCGGATGCGTTTGCGCATAGTCGTCGACAAAGCCGCCATTATTGTTTTGCAATTGCTGCGCCACCGACGTGCCCGTATGCGACGGGTCTTGCTGCGGGCCCAAGGCCGTGCGCCGCAAATGGTGCACGGGATAACTGACACCCGCATGCACGTTGGCATGGCTGGCCTGCAAGCCATCGATATCGGCGCGCCCGCCTTCGAGGCTCAGGTAGCCGAGCATGTGATCAAAGGAACGGTTTTCCATCATCAGCACGACGATATGGTCGATGCGCGCCAGGTTACCCAGGCCATGCGCATCAAAAGCACCCTCACCAGCTGCGGCAGCAATCATCGGAACTCCCCGGCCGCGCACACGGTCGCAGCGACCCTGGTTCGACCAGGCCAGGCCAGTATGGTTCAGCTATGGGGGCCCGGCCTTGATGCACAACAACTCAATACGGCACGCGATAGCGGTAGCCCTTGAAACTGAAGATGGCCGCTTTCGGCTGCAATTTTTCCAGCACCAGGCCGGGCGCCAGCTCCTCGCCTTCATGGCGCAGAACCTTGTCGATCAGCAACAGGCGGTCCGCCGGATTCTTCGAATAGATATAGCCGCCGATGGCGACCGGGGGGATTTGCCGCTGTATCGGCTCGGGCAGGTCGCGCATGCCGGGCACGGCATCTTCGGCTGCGGGCGGGGGCACGGCCGGAGCCGGAGCCGGGACGACGGGAAGCGCCTGGCCTGGCGTTTCCTGCTTCGGTTCCGCCACAGGCCTGGCATGGTGCACGGGTGCGGCCGTGGCCGCTGGCGGCACGGGCGTGACTTGCGTAACGGGGGCCGGCGCGGATACCGGTACACGGACAGGGACTGCCGGCGGGACGATTGCCGGCAGCGGCGCGGGCACAGCCTGGGCCAGCACGGCAGGAGCGGCCGCAGGTGCAGCCGTGCCTGCCTGCCAGGGCTGCCAGAACAACAGGGCGGCGGCCACGGCCACCGTCACGCCGCCCAGCGCCAGCCAGACGGGCGCGCGCCGCCCAGCGCCGGACGCGGCCGCATCGTGCAGCCGCACTTGCGGTGCGTGGATCGAGGGCAATTCGCCCAGTTGGCGCTCGGCCTGCGATTTTTTCAGTGCTTCAAGTATGTAGGACATCTTATTTCCCCGCCACCATCGCCGTCGCAGCGGGCGCCGCCACGGCAGGAGCCGCGCTGCTCAGGCGCGGCTCCGCATTGTCACCCAGCTGCATCAGGCGTATATATGTTTTCGGGCCCGCCAGGCCATCGGCCCGCAGGCTCTGGCTTTGCTGGAAAGCGCGCAGCTGGCTTTGCATCTCGGCATCGAGCGGCAGATTGGCGGCCGGCGCCGGCAAGCCCCGCTGTTGCGCCAGCCGCTGCGCCAACCAATCCACGTCGGCGCCGCGCGCGCCCAGCGGCACTTCGTCGCGCCAGCTGCGCGGAGCGCGCCAGAAGGTCGTGAAGCTGCCATCGCTGCGCTGCGCCAGCTGAGCCAGCGGCAGGCTTTGCTGTTTGCCATCAAGCATCAAGGTGGCGGTATCATCCTGCAGACGCGTCAACAGCGCCAGCTGTTCAGTGCCACCCGCATCGCGCAAGGCCAGCATGGCGGGACGGTCCAGCACGCGCAGCTCGGCGATGCCGCCCCGGCTGTGCAGGCAGCGCAGGCCGGCGCGGGCGCCCGCCTGGCAAGCGTCGCCGGCCGGCAACTGCTCGCCCCACAGGCTGGCCAGCTGGCGCAGCACGGCGTTGCGGTCAGGCACGCTGACGGGCGCGGACGCGGGGACAGGTGTCGCAGCGGGCGCCGCCGACGCCACCACGACGGGCACTTTCGCCACGGCCACTGTGGCAGGCGTGCGTGGCATGAAATGCCAGGCCAGCGCGGCCGTGACCAGCGCACCAGCCAGCACGCCAGCGGCCACGTGCGGCCAGCGCAAGCCCCGTCCGGCAGCCGGCTTGCCCTCTTCCGCAAACACTTCCTCGGCGGCACGGCGCAATATCTGGCGCGTCACCTGCGGCTGGTTTTCCACGTAAGCGCCCAGCAGCGCGCGGTCGCACAGCAGGTTGATGCGGCGCGGCACTCCCTTGCTCAAGGAATGGATGGTCGCCATCAAACGGGGCGCGAACGGCGTCTGCGCCGTACTGCCCGCCACGGCCAGGCGGTGGCGGACATAGCTGGCCGTCTCGTCCTCCGTCAGCGAACCGAGGTGATAACGGGCGATCACGCGCTGCGCCAGCTGCTCCAGCTCGGGCCGGGCCAGCATGGCGCGCAATTCCGGCTGGCCGATCAGGATGATCTGCAGCAGCTTGCGCTCGCTCGTCTCCAGATTGGTCAGCAAACGTAATTGTTCGAGCACGGCGGCGGACAGGTTTTGCGCTTCATCGATGATCAGCACATTGTTCTTGCCCTGCGCATGGCTGGCCAGCAGGTGCGCATTGATGGCGTCGACATAGCCTTTCACGCTGGCCACGCCGGGCGCCACGGCGATGCGGAATTCCTCGCAGATCGACAGCAGCAATTCCTCGACGGACAGTTTCGGATTGAAGATATACGCGAGCTGGCAGTTTTCCGGAATCTGCTCCATGAAGCAGCGGCACACGGTGGTCTTGCCGGCGCCGATTTCGCCCGTCAGCAGCACGAAGCCGCCGCCGCTGCCCACGCCATACAGCAAATGCGCCAGCGCTTCGCGGTGGCGTTCGCTCATGAACAGGTAGCGCGGATCGGGCGCGATCGAAAACGGCGATTGCTTGAGCTGGAAATAATGCGTGTACATGGAGACCCTGCGGATGAAACAATCAAAATGCGCGGCGGCAAGCCGAGACCCTCAGCGGGTGCGGGCGGGCGGCAACGGCTTGTATTTGGCGCAATAGACTTTCGCCTTGCTACGGAAGTAGACGATTTTACTGCCAGGCATTGAACCACGGACAGGAAAGGCGGAATTGTCGAGTTTATTGAAGCGCAGGCCCGAGGCGCCGCGGATGGCCGGCTCCAGCTTTTCCGGCGTCGCGTCCGCCACCACGCCCATGAAGACGAGGGGACTGGTGTCGTCGCTGACGATCACGTCGGTAATCGGCGCGCCCCACAAGGTGGCGTCCGTGCGGAACCAGTAGGCGCCCCCTTCATGCTTGTAGGCGGGGCCGAAGGCCGTCAGCAAATACGCATAAAAAGCTTTGTTGTCGATCTGGTCGATGCACAGCACGGCATTGCCCACCACCTGCCCGAACGTGGACGGCGCCGGCTTTTGCTGCGCCAGCACGCCGGACACGGGCAGGCCAACGGCCAGCAGGGCGAACGCCGCCAGCAGGGCCGGCGCACGCCACGGGCGCGTCAATGAACGGCGCACGCGCATGATCAGCGCTTGCGCTCTTCTTTCTTGACCTTCTTGGCTTCCTTCTTTTCCTTCATGGTCTTGGCCGGTTCTTTCTTGGCTTCTTTCTTGCTGTCCTGTGCCTTGCTCATCATCTACTCCATGCCTGGGCGGAAATGCCTGGGCCATTATGACACTCCCCCATGAAAATGCCACGTCATTTCCCCCATGCAATAGACAGACCGCACCTGGCAAGCACAGGCAGCGCATGCACTTATTTGCAAAAAGACGTTTGCATTTTTGTTTTATTATGTTTTAATACACGAAATTTATAAATAGATATCATTCCGGTACACTATAAGCAACGCCGGAAAGCATACAAACTGGGGACAGGACATGGGCCGGCATACGGCGGGACCATGTGTAATCGATTGACAGCCCTCGGCGGAAATAAAGAATATGATGAGAACAATGATCTTGCTGGGCGCGGCCCTGTCGCTCTGGACCGCTGGAAGCACGCATGCGGCGGGCACGGCGCCGGTTCAGAAGGCCAGCTATCAGGCGGCACCCGCCACCCTGGCCACGCGCCTGGCCAGTTTCCAGTCGCAAGACGCCAGCCTGCACGCCCCCGCTTCGCATGAGCCGGGCACACATTCGCTGCTGCTGGTCACCATCGTGCTGCTGAGCCTGCGCATGCGCGCCAGAGCCACCACCAGCAGCGAAAAATTCAGTAACTGACGTGAAAACGGCCGCGCAAGGCGGCCGTTCCCGTCACACGTCAGCGTACGATCAGTGCAGGCACAGACGGCGGCGCGTCTTTTCGATCAGCGCCGCATCGTAGGGATACAGGTTCTCGATAAAGAACAATTCCGTTTCCGCCTCATCTTCCAGGCACATTTCGATCATGACCGGGCCATCGCTTTCGCGGCCCAAGAAATCCTTCGGCCAGCGGTTCTTGCGGTGCGTGCGCATCATTTCCATGCCCAGCGCGGCCAGCGGCGCCGACACACCGGCGGCCAGCGCCTCTTGCTGCCAGTCGTCCCAGTACTCGCTCTTTGCTGCCTTGTCGTTCATCATGCTCTTCCAACTCAGGTGTAAAAGCCGGACTTTACTCTTCATGGCGCCCCTTGCCAAGCATGCATGCAAGCAATACCGCATCGCCAACAACAGACCAGTTGGAAAAAATTGGCATTAAACAAGGCCAATTTCAATACCATTCACGAAACACAAAAACTCCTTTATTAACAATCGCTTGCAATCACACCCTCGGGCATGGCGCGTCATCGCGCAACGCATTTGTTAATACCACTTAAATACCTGTTGACAAGCCATCGGGGCGACAATATAGTGCCTTCAGCTTTTTCGCCGCCCGACAAATAAAAGAACCGAGACAGGCGCACTCAACCAAATGCGGGACTGCACAACATGATCGAATACATAATCGGCGTCGACGGCGGGGGAAGCGGTACCCGCGTACGCCTGGCGCGCCTCGACGGCCAGGAACTGGCACAGGGTCAAAGCGGCCCATCCGGCCTGGGACTGGGCATCGAACGGGCGTGGACCTCCGTGGCGCATGCCGTCACCCTGGCCTTCCGCACGGCCGGCCTGGAACAACCCTCCTTGCAGCGCATGGCCATCGGCCTGGGCCTGGCCGGCGTGCACAACAAGCAGTGGGCCGCCAGCTTCGTCGAACACAATCCCGGCTATGCCGCAGTCGCACTCGAATCGGATGCCCTGACCACACTGCTGGGCGCGCATGCGGGCCAGCCGGGCGCCATCGTTGCCATCGGCACCGGCAGCGTGGGCGAAGTGCTGCACGCGGACGGCAGCCGCCATGAAGTGGGCGGCTGGGGCTTTCCTTCCGGCGACGAGGCGGGCGGCGCCTGGATCGGCATGCGCGCCATCAACCATGCGCAGCAAGTGGTCGACGGCCGCGTGCCCGGCAGCGCCTTCGCCACGGCCGTCATCGACGCCTGCGGCGGCCAGCGCGACGCCATGCAAGTGTGGCTGGCCGCCGCCAGCCAGACCAATTTCGCGCAACTGGCGCGGCTGGTGCTCGAACACGCGGCCAGCAATGCCGTGGCGCGCAGCATCCTGACCGACGCGGGCCAGCAGATCGCCCTCATCGCCAGGGCGCTCGATCCGGCCGGCGCCTTGCCCGTGGCACTGTGCGGCGGCCTGGCGGCGCCCTTGTCGAGCTACCTGCCGACGGAACTGTTGCAACTGGTCGTGCCGGCACAGGGCGACTCGGCCGCAGGCGGTCTGCGCCTGATACGCAAGCACTTGCAGGAGCAATGACCATGCTGGCCAAACTGTCCGCCTTCAAACCGAATCCCGCCAGCGACACGCCGCTCTACATGCAATTGGCGAACATGCTGTCGGACGGCATCGCCAGCGGCGACTGGCGCGCCAACCAGGCCTTGCCTTCCGAGCGCGTGCTGTCGGAGCTCCTCGAAATTTCGCGCGTCACGGCGCGCAAGGCCATCGACATGCTGTGCGACCGGGGCATGCTGACGCGCAAGCGCGGCTCGGGCACCTACATCACGCCCAAGCTGGAACAGCCGCTGTCGCGCCTGACGAGCTTTTCGGAAGAATTGCGCCAGCGGGGCTTCACGGCCGGCTCGCGCTGGCTGCAGCGCGACATCGGCTCGGCCGCGCCGCTGGAACTGCTGTCGCTGGGACTGTCGCCGCACATGCCGGTGGCGCGCCTGCGCCGCCTGCGCACGGCCGACGAAGTGGTGATGGCGATCGAGACGACCACCATCCCCGCGCTGTACATGCCGGACCCGCAGCAGGTGACCGATTCGCTGTACGGCTACCTGGAGTCGCGCGGCACCATCCCGATGCGCGCGCTGCAGCATATCCGCGCCGTCAACGCCACGGCGGAACAGGCCAAGCTGGCCAATATCAAGACGGGTGAAGCCATGCTGCACATCACCCGTGTCAGTTATCTCGACAACGGCGCAGCGGTGGAACTGACCCACTCGTATTGCCGCAGTGATTATTATGAATTCGTAGCGGAGTCGCGCAGATGAGCAGCACTATCAAAGGCAATATCCTTACCCCCGGCGGCTGGATCCACGGCGCCATCGCCTTCGGCGAAAAAGTCGACAGCATCACCGGCGATTCCGTCCACCCGTCGGGCAACAGCGACGACTATATTCTGCCCGGCTTCATCGACCTGCACGTGCACGGCGGCGCCGGCAAGGACATCATGGAAGGCGGCGAAGCCGTCTACACCATCGCGGCCATCCATGCGCGCCACGGCACCACCAGCCTGCTGGCCACCACCATGACGGCGCCGCCGGAAGACATCGACATGGCCTTGACGGCCATCGGCATCGCCGCCAGGCACCGCCGCCCGAACACGGCGCGCGTGCTGGGCGCCCACCTGGAAGGCCCGTACATCAATTCCGGCAAGCTCGGGGCGCAGCCGAACTACGCGCGCGCCGCCACGCTGGCGGAAATCGAGCGCCTGCAAACCCTGGCCAAGCTGCGCGTCATCACCGTGGCGCCGGAAATCGCCGGCCACCTGGAGCTGGTGCGCGCCCTGGCCGACGCCGGCGTGCGCGTGCAGATCGGCCACACGCTGGGCTCCTATGAAGACGGCGTGGCCGCGCTGGAACACGGCGCCATGGGTTTTACGCACCTGTTCAACGCCATGAGCGGCTTGCATCACCGCGAGCCGGGCATGGTCGGCGCCGCCTTGGCGCACGCCGAATACGCGGAACTGATCCCCGACCTGCTGCACGTGCATCCGGGCGCCATCAAGGTGGCTCTGCGCGCCATCCCGCGCCTGTACTGCGTCACCGATTCGACCGCCGCCACCGGCATGCCGGACGGCGAATACATGCTGGGCCGCCACGCCGTGCAGAAATGCATGGGCGGCGTGCGCCTGCCCGACGGCACGCTGGCGGGCAGCACCCTGACCCTGGACCAGGCGCTGCGCAACCTGGTGGGACTGGGACTGGACCTGGCCGACGCGTCCAAGCGCGTGTCGACCAATGCCGCCGATTACCTGGGCCTGGAAGAACGCGGCCGGCTGGCCCCCGGCACTTACGCCGATCTGGTGGTACTCGATCGCGATCTCAAACTCAAAGCTGTGTATATAGAAGGAGAAATCTGTGACCTCAATGATGCTTAAAGAAGCCGTTTCCGCCGCCGAATGCGTCGCCCTGCAACTGGCCAGCGACACGGAACGCTACGCGGAACTGGGCCGCAAATTGAGGAGCACCTCGTTCTCGACCGCGCTGACCATCGCGCGCGGCAGCTCCGACCACGCCTGCAACTACGTCGCCTACCTGATCATGGCGCGCCTGGGCCGCGTCGTGGCATCCCTGCCGATGTCGCTCGTGACCCTGAACAAATCGCCGCTGGTGACGCGCGATACCCTGGCCATCTCGATCTCGCAATCGGGCCAGAGCCCGGACGTGGTCGAACCGATCCGCTACTTCCGCGATGGCGGCGCCACCACCGTGGCCCTCGTCAACGACATCGATTCGCCGCTGGCGCACGCCGCCGAATGGGCCATGCCCCTGCGCGCAGGCAAGGAACAAAGCGTCGCCGCCACCAAGAGCTTCATCACCAGCCTGGTCGCCGGTGCGCGCATGGTGGCCCAGTGGCAGAACGATCCCGAGCTGCTGGGAGGGCTGGAAGCGCTGCCCGAAGCGCTGCTCGAAGCGACCCGCGTCGACTGGTCGCCGGCGATCGACGTGCTGGCCCCGGCCCGCAACATCATGGTCGTCGGACGCGGCATCAGCTTCCCCGTGGCGCTGGAGTCGGCCCTGAAATTCAAGGAAACCTCGGCCCTGCAGGCGGAAGCCTTCAGCGGCGCCGAAATCAAGCACGGCCCGATGGCCCTGATCGAAGACGGCTACCCGCTGCTGATTTTCGCCACCCGTGGCCCGACCCAGGCCGGCCTGCTGCAACTGGCAACAGAGATGCGCGGGCGCGGCGCCAAGGTCTTGCTGGCGGCGCCCGCCGACGTGGCCGAGCGCGACCTGACCCTGCCCGTGGCGGCCACGCCGGACCTCGATCCGATCGTCGCCATCCAGTCCTTCTACGTGATGGCGGCAAAACTGTCGGCCGCGCGCGGCATGGATCCGGATGCGCCGCGCCACTTGAGCAAAGTAACAAAAACAAACTAAGCAATACCCAACCCGAAAGCGAAGACTGGGGTCGGACCCTGAGGGTCCGACCCCGGCACTTGCGGAGCCACTGGCAGGGATAATAATAATGATCAAGAGACTGTTGGCAGTGTTTGCCTGCGCGGGCCTGCTCGCGCCGCAGGCATGGGCTGCCGAGAAAATCGAATTCTGGACCTTCAGCATGAAGCCCAAGTTCACGCCGTATTTCAATGCGGTGGTGGCGCGCTATGAGGCGCAGAATCCCGGTGTCAAAATCGAATGGATCGACTTCCCGTGGGACGTCATCCAGACCAAGCTGGTCACGCGCATCGTGGCCGGCACGCCGCCCGCCCTGGTCAGCCTGAACGTGCCCTGGGCCGACGAATTTGCGCGCGACGGCTTGCTCACACAAGTTGATGGCCTGATCGCGCCTGCGCGCGCCAGCTACATTCCCAGCGCCCTGGACGACTTGCGCTTCAAGGGCCGCACCTACGGTTTTCCCATGTACAGCAATGTCGCGGTGATCGCCTTCAATACCGCCATCTTCAAACAGGCCGGGCTCACGCGCGGCCCCGCCAGCCTCGATGAACAACTGGCGTTCGCGCGCCAGATCGCGCAGCGCACGGGCAAGGCCGGCATCGCCCCCGCCCTCTCGAAGATCGACGGCCTGTTCATGCAGCAGGGCCTGGCCGTCATCACGGACAACCGCGCCGTCTTCAATTCGCCGCAGCACGTGACGCTGGTGCAGAAACTGGCCGACACCTACAAGGTCGGCGGCCTGCTGAAGGAAAGCCTGTTCGCCGAAGACAATTTCCCGGCCGTGATCGACGCCTACAAGGGCGGCCGCCTGGGCATGCTGCTGGCGCCGCCCACGGCCATGCAGCGCATCCGCGGCGACGCGAAAGATATCTACGCCATCACCGACGTGGCGCCTGCGCCGCTGGGCCCCACCGGCATCGCCGATGGCGGCTGGCTCGTGCACTTCGCCATCCCGAAAGGCGTGCCGGCGCGCCAGCTGCCCTCGGTGGGCAAGTTCGCGCGCTTCCTGACGAACGACGAAAACCAGCTGGCCTTCGCGCGCCAGGCCAGCGTCTTCCCCACCACCGTCAAGGCGGCGGCCGACCCGTTTTTTCTGTCCACGCCGAAAAATGCGGGCGCGGCCGAAAAGGCCGTGGCTGCCGGCGCCCTGTCGATGGGCCACTCGCGCACGCTGTACGTGGCCGGCATCGACGACTACGACGAACTGCGCCGCTCGCTGGTGAAGGCCGTCGAGGCGGGCGTGACGGGCAAGCAGGACGTGAAGCAGGCGCTGGACCAGGCCGTCGCCATCTGGAACCGCAAGCTGGCCACCCTGCCGCGCCACTAAGGACACCATGAAACTCGCCCACCGCCATACCGTGCAAGCCTGGTTGTTCCTCGCCCCGGCCCTGCTGCTGCTGGCCGCCTTTTCCTTCTGGCCCGTCGGCTACGGCTCCGTGCTGGCCTTCACCGACTACAGCCTGATACGCGAGACGCGCTTCGTCGGCCTCGATAACTTCCGCTACATTTTCAACAACGAGATGTTCGTCTCGGGCCTGAAAAACTCGCTGATGTTTTTGCTGATGGTGCCCTTCGTGCAGGTGGGCGCCATCACTCTCGCCGTGCTGGTGAACAACCGCCTGCCCGGCATCCGTTTGTTCCGCGCCGCCTTCTACGTGCCCGTGGTGACCACCGTGTCCGTGGTCGGCATCATGTGGGGCTTCATGTTCCACGAACAGGGCGCGCTCAATTACGTGATGATGACCTTGAAGCTGGTGAACGCGCCCGTGGGCTGGCTGTCGAACGACAGTCTGGCCCTGTTCGCCGTGATGTTCGTCACCCTGTGGCGCGGCCTGGGCTGGTACATGGTGATGTACCTGGCGGCCCTGCAATCGATACCGTCGGACATGCAGGAAGCGGCCATGCTCGACGGCGCCAGCCGCTGGCAGCGCTTCTGGAAGATCACGGTGCCGATGCTGCGCCCGACCATCATGCTGTGCTCCATCCTGTCCGTGCTGGCGGCCCTGAAGGCGTACCAGGAAGTCGACGTGCTGACCCAGGGCGGCCCGATGAACTCCACCTTCACGGCGCTGTATTACGCGTATGACCAGGGCTTGAAGCACTTGAAGCTGCCGCGCGCGCTGGCGGCCAGCTTCGTCGTCTCGCTGTTTTGCATCGCCATCGCCCTGCTGTGCCTGCGCTATCTGAAACCGAAGCACCGCTGACAGGGCAATGACCATGACAACCCGTTCCCGCCCCCTGAAAAAGCGCCTGCACATACTGGGCCACTATGCCGTGCTGTGCGCGATCGCCCTCGTCTGCGTCTTCCCGTTCTGGTGGACCCTCGTGACGGCCATTTCCACGCAAGGCAATATCTTCGCCTTCCCGCCCACCTTCTGGCCGAAGGCGCCGTCCTTCGAGAACTTCATCGAAGTGTTCAACGCGATTCCCATCTGGTCGTTCTTCAAGAACTCCGTGCTGATCGCCGTGTTGACCGTGTTCTGGAAACTGCTGCTGTGTTCCCTGGCCGCGTATCCGCTGGCGCGCCTGAAATTCCGTGGCCGCAAGCTGGTGTTCGGCCTGATCCTCGCCACCCTGGTGCTGCCGTCGGAGGTGAACTTTCTCGTCAACTTCATCACCATCACGCAAATGAGCCTGGTCGACACCTACACGGGCGTGATCCTGCCCAACGTGGTGACGGCCGTGGCCATCTTGCTGCTCAAGCAGGCATTCGAGGAAGTGCCGCAGGACCTGATCGACGCGGCCAGGGTCGATGGCGCGTCCGAATGGGTCATCTTCAGCCGCATCATGCTGCCGCTGATTACGCCATGGCTGGCCACCGTCGGCATCCTGACGGCCGTCGAATCGTGGAATGAGTACATCTGGCCCTCGATCGTCATGAGCAAGCCCGATGAATTCCCCCTGTCGGTGGGCGTGCTGTACTTGCGCGGCACCTTCGGCAGCAGCACGCGCGTGATCGCGGCCGGCACCTTGATCACCATCGTGCCGACCCTGCTCGCCTTCCTGTTTACCCAACGCTTCTTCATGCGCGGCATGGACGGCGCAGTCAAATGAAAACATCTCTCGATAAGGAAGCCTCCATGCACGACAAGCGCACCAACATTGGCAAACGCAGCCCGATTTCCTGGGTGCCGACCTTGTACTTCGCCCAGGGCTTGCCGTTCTACGCCGTGGCCCTGGTGGCCGGCCTGATGTTCAAGAGCATGGGCGTGCCGAACGACCAGATCGCCCGCTGGACTGGCCTGATCGGCTTTGCCTGGGTCTTCAAGTCGCTGTGGAGCCCCTTCCTGGAACTGGCGTCGAGCAAGAAGACCATGGTGGTGCTGTTCCAGTTCCTCGGCGGCCTGAGCCTGGGCCTGATCGCGCTGGCGCTGCAGACGCCGATGTGGTTTGCCGCCTGCATCGCCGTGCTGTTCGTCGCAGCGCTGGCCTCGTCCACGCACGACATCGTCTGCGACGGCCTGTATATCGCCAGCCTGTCGGACAAGCAGCAGGCGGCCTACGCGGGCTGGCAAGGCGCCTTCTTCAACGCGGGCAAATTCATCTCGCTGGGCGGCCTGGTGATCCTGGCCGGCTACCTGGAGAAAAAAATCGGCATCCAGCCGGCATGGTCGGTCATCTTCCTGATCATCGGCGCCATGATGCTGTCGCTGGCAGCCTATCACCTGTGGGCGCTGCCGCAGGTGCGCAACGCGGCCGTGGCCGACAAGAGCGTGGCCGGCATCAGCCGCACCTTGTGGGACGTGCTGGTGGACTTCCTGAAAAAGCCCGGCATCTGGGGCATGATCGCCTTCATCATCCTGTTCCGCGCGGGCGAGGCGCAAGTGCAGACCATCGGCCCGCTGTTCCTGCGTGAAGCGCGCGAGCTGGGCGGCCTGGGCCTGTCGACGACGGAAGTGGGCGCCGTGTACGGCACGGCCGGCACCGTGGCCTTTTTGCTGGGCAGCATAGGCGGCGGCTACTTCACGTCGTGGCTGGGCCTCAAGCGCGCCATGTTTTTCCTGATCCTGGCCATGAACTTGCCGAACCTGGTGTTCTACTACCTGAGCCACAGCATGCCGACCGACCTGACCCTGATCACGGCCGCGCTCAGCGTGGAAATGTTCGGCTATGGCTTCGGCTTCGTCGGCCTGATCCTGTTCATGATGCAGGTGGTTTCTGTCGGCAAGTACCAGACGGCCCACTATGCGTTCGCCACCGGCGTGATGCAGCTGGGCTTCGTGCTGTTCAAGATGATCAGCGGCGACATCCAGACGGCGCTTGGCTACAAGACCTTTTTCCTGTGGGTGCTGGTGTCGGCCGTGCCCGTATTGATCCTGTCGCGCTTCATGCGCATCGGCCCGAAGGATACCTCCGACCCGTCTGACGCCGGCGCCACTTCCGCGCCGGCCAGCGCCAGCTAGGAATCGCACAACCCATGGCACACATCGCTTTAAAGAATATCGTCAAGCTGTACGACGACAAGCACCCCGTCATCCACGGCATCGACCTCGATATCCGCGACGGCGAATTCGTCGTCTTCGTGGGGCCGTCCGGCTGCGGCAAATCGACCCTGCTGCGCATGATCGCCGGGCTGGAAGACATCACGGACGGCGAGCTGCATATCGGCGGCCAGCTGGCCAACGATATCGCGCCGGCCGAGCGGGGCCTGGCCATGGTGTTCCAGAGCTACGCCCTGTATCCGCACATGACGGTGTACGAGAATATGGCCTTCGCCCTCTCCCTGGCCGGACATAAAAAGGCCGAGGTGCGCGCCGCCGTCGAGCGCGCGGCCGACATCCTGCAGATCACGCCACTGTTGAAACGCAAGCCGAAGGACCTGTCGGGCGGCCAGCGCCAGCGCGTGGCCATCGGCCGCGCCATCGTGCGCAAGCCCAAGGTATTCCTGTTCGACGAACCGCTGTCGAACCTCGATGCCTCGCTGCGCGTGCAGATGCGCGTGGAAATTTCGCGCCTGCACCAGGAATTGAAGACGACCATGATCTACGTCACGCACGACCAGGTCGAAGCCATGACCCTGGGCGAGCGCATCGTCGTCTTCAACGGCGGGCGCATCGAACAGGTGGGCAGTCCGCACGAGTTGTATAACAATCCCGGCAACCTGTTCGTCGCCGGCTTCCTCGGCGCGCCGAAGATGAACTTCATCGCCTGCGAGGCCGTCGCCTGCGGCCCCGGCTCGGTGGCCGTGCGCCTGCCTGGCGGCGCCGTGATCGACGTCGAAGCGCACGGCGAGAGCGTGGCGCCGGGCGACCAGCTGACCCTGGGCGTGCGGGCCGAGCATGTCAGCCTGCAGGATGGGGCAATGGCGAACAACAACGTCGTCGACGCCACCGTCAGCCATGTCGAATACCTGGGCGACGTGGCCATCGTTTACGCCAGCATGCGGGGCGTGACCGAGATGCTGGCCGTCAAGCTGCCGGCCGAGGAAGGCTTGCGCCAGGCGGGCGACGCCATGCGCCTGCATCTGCCGCCGCAGCGCTGCCTGCTGTTCGATGCCAAAGGGCAAGCCCTGGCGCGCACGTTTGGCGCTCCAGCCCAGCCGTTTATGTGACAATAGCCGTTGTTTACCATGCTGCCGCCCTTTGACTTGTGCGGTCAGGATGGCAGAATACGTGTTTTTTTAGATTCCCTGCCCCCGGCAAATGCCGCCGCACCCTGTTGCGGCAACCAGTACCGGAGCGTATTTTTGTTATTGATTGAAGGATAACCCATGTCCCAATTCCGTCTTGCCCGTCTTAGCTTGCTCCTGGCCGCAATCGGCCTCAATGTCCTGCCAGCCCTGTCGCACGCGCAGGATGCCAAGCCAGCCGCCGCCGCTGCCGCGCCAGCCGATTCGGTACGTCCCGAAGTGTTCAAGCTGCTCGATCCGGTTGCCGTGAAGGCATCGATGGATGCGAAAAACTACGCCGACGTACAAAGCCGCATCGACCAGGCTGCCGCCATTCCCGCCCTGACGCCGTATGAAACGTTCGTGCTGAACCGCCTGCGCGTGGCGCTGGCGTCGACCACCAACAATGCACCGATGGCCATGACGGCGCTGGAAGCGGTCATCGAATCAGGCAAGCTGGACAAGAAAGCCCAGGGCGACTTCATCCAGGCGCTGGCCAACTACCACTACAACGCCAAGGATTATCCGAACGCCATCAAGTGGTTCACCCGTTACCAAACGGAAACAGGCGACGTGACCACCATGCGCCCGTACATCATCCGCGCCTACTACTTCAGCAATGATTTCGCGCGCGCGAAACAGGAACTGATGGCCGACCTGACAGCCAAGCAGCAAGCGGGCAAGACGCCGACCATCGAAGAATTGCAATTGCTGGCCAACACGGGTTCGAAAAGCAAGGACCCGGCCACCTACCTGGTCGCCATGGAAAACCTGGTGCGCTACTACCCGTCGGATGACTACTGGAGCGATCTGCTGAGCCGCACGCAAGGCAAGGCCGGCTATTCCGACCGCTTCGCGCTCGACGTGCTGCGCCTGCAATTCAAGGCCGTGGGCACCATGCCGCCGCAAGATTACAGCGACATGGCTGAAATCGCTCTGCAGAACGCCTTCCCGACGGAAGCGAAAAAAGTGCTGGACGCCGGCTTTGCCAAAGGCGTACTGGGCACGGGAGCAAATGCCGCCAAGCACAAGAAACTGCGCGACCAGGCCAACAAGGCTGCCGCCGACGATGCGAAGAACATCGCCAGCGGCGAAGCGTCGGCCATGAAGAGCAAGGATGGCACGGGCTTGATCAACCTCGGCTACGCCTTCGTGACGATGGACCAGTTCGACAAAGGTATCGACCTGATCCAGAAAGGCATCGCCAAGGGCGGCCTGAAGCGTCCTGAAGACGCCAAGCTGCGCCTCGGTTATTCCTACGCCATGGCTGGCAAGAAAGATGACGCCATCAAGGTCCTGGAAACGGTCAAGGGCGGCGACGGCGTGGGCGATCTGGCCCGCTACTGGATCCTGTGGCTGAACCGTCCTGCCACGGCAGCGGCGGCACCGGCAGCAGCGGCACAGTAATTCCTGTTCCCGCCAGCATGCGCAAGGCAGTTCCCGGCTCACGCCGGGGCTGCTTTTTTTTCGACCTTTTTTCATTCACACCCATGCCGCCAGCCACCGCTCCCGCACCTGAACGATTGACCAGCCTGGACGCGTTCCGCGGCTGCGTGATCGTCGTCATGATCTGGGTCAACTATCTGGCCGGCATGCCCGGCATCGCCTGGTGGCTCGAGCATGCGGGTCCTCGCGCCGACGGCATCACCTTGCCCGACCTGGTCTTTCCCGGCTTCCTGTTCATGGTCGGCATGGCCATACCGCTGGCCTTGCAGCGCCATTGCGGCCACGTCACGCCCGCCCTGCTGGGGCGCCTGCTGTGGCGCTCCGGCAGCCTGATGCTGGCCGGCGTGGTGCTGGCCAATGCCTACCGCTACGATGCGCAGGCGGCGCCGCTGCCGCACGCCGTCTACTTCCTGCTGTTTTATGTGGCCATGATGCTGCTGTGGCGCCAGGGCGCGGGCAAGCTGGCGCTGGCCGTGGGCGGCGCGCTGATGCTGTTCCTGCTGGCGACGTTCCGCGGAGAGCTGAACAGCGAATTTTCCAGCACCTGGCTGCAGCCGTCGTGGTGGGGTATCCTCGGCATGATAGGCTGGTCCTACCTGCTGTGCAGCCTGCTGTACCTGGCGTGCCGGGGCAGCGGCACGGCCCTGATGGGCATGTTTGCCCTGCTGCTCGTGCTGTACATGGGCGGCATGGCGGGCAGCCTCGATTTCCTGCCGGCAGGCGTCAACGCCTTCGTCAACGTGCCGCAGGTGCTCGGCTCGACGGCCGCCAATGTACTGGCCGGCACCCTGGTGGGCCAGCTGTTCCTGCGCGGCGCCGCCCTGCGCCATGGGCAGCGCATCCGCTTCATGGCGTGGTTCGCGCTGGGCATGTTCGCGGCCGGCATGCTGCTGCGGCCGTATCACCACATCAACAAGATCGCGGCGACGGAGTCCTACACGCTCGTGTGCAGCGCCCTCATCCTGGCCTTGTTCCTCGTGTTTTACATCGTCATCGACGTGTGGCGCTGGCGCGCCTGGGCCGTGGTGCTCGTGCCGGCCGGCACCAATGCCCTGTTCGCCTACATCGTGCCCGACCTGTGGCAGCAGCTGGCGGCCGTGCTGCACCTGCCGCGCTTCTGGTGGCCGTATTGGGAAACGGGCGGCGCAGCCGGCCTGTGGAATGCCGCCGCCGTCACCGCCCTGATGCTGTTCTTCACTGCCCTGGCCACGCGTTACGGGCTGAAATTGAAATTTTAGACCTTGATGTAGATCTTGCGCTTGTCCATCGCATAGGCGATCAGCCAGCACAGCAGCATGAAGCTGACGGCAAACAGCAGCGAGCCCACGCGCGCCGGCGCCCAGCCCGTAAACCAGTGCTGGTACAGCCACTGGTACAGGTTGCCGCCGCCGATGCGCACGGTAAACGCGATGATCACCAGCACTTCCGACACCAGGTAGATGAACAGGGTGTTCTTGCCGAAGACTTCAAAAAAATACGTCCAGCCCGTGCTCTTGCGCACGTCGATGACGAACATCAGCAGCGCCAGCAGCAGCAAGTCCAGACCGATACCGAGCATCACATAAGAGCTGGTCCACAGCTTCTTATTGATCGGAAAAACTTCGTTCCAGCACAGGGCCACGGCCACGCAGATGACGCCGGTCACGGCCAGCCGAACCAGGCTGGAACGCCATTGCGCCGGCGCCGCCTGGCGCACGAAGCTCCCCGCCAGGTAGCCGGCAATCACATTGACGATGGACGGCAAGGTGCCCAGCACGCCCTCCGGGTCGAAGGCGATGCCTTCGCCATGGTACAAATGGCTGTCGCCCAGCAGGAACAGATCGAGCTTGGCCGGCGCATTGCCGTGCAGGCTGTAGTCGCCAAAGCATGCCAGAATGGCCCAGTAGCCGAGCAAGGCGCAGGCGCTGAAGACGAGCGCGCCGCGCGTCTTCCCGTAATGGAGGATCAGGGCGGCGGCCAGATAGCACACGGCGATGCGCTGCAGCACACCGGGAATACGCGTGTGCGACAACGGCGACCAGGCGAACTGGCCCGCATCGTCGATCTTGAAGAAGGGAAACCAGTACAGCAAAAAGCCGAGCAAGAAGATCAGCGCGCTGCGCTTGCACAGCCGGGCCAGCACGGCGCCGTGTCCCAGGTGTTCATACTTGCCCAGCGCAAACGCCAACGCATTGCCGACGACAAACAAAAAGCTGGGAAAGACCAGGTCCGTGAGGGTAAATCCATGCCATTCGGCATGCAGGAAAGGCGCATACACGCTGCCCCAGTCGCCAGGGGTATTGACGACGATCATCAGGGCGACGGTCAGGCCGCGCAGGACGTCGAGGGCGAGGTAGCGTTGAGAAGCAATAGTCATGGTCAAACAATTCAAAAAGATAAAAACCAGCTTCCCGCTTGTGGCGGAAAGCCGGTAAAAAAAAACTACAACTTGGCGCGCAGGCCAAAGTAAAACTGGCGGCCATTCGAATACAGGGCCGTCGGCTGGTCCTGGTTGGCGCCGTAATACTTGAGCACCGGATTGTTCAGGTTCAGCACATCGAAGGTCAGCGAATAGCGCTCGTCGATCTTGTAGTTGAGCGATGCGGCCAGGTTGCCCACGCCATGCACATACTGGGGCGAGCTGCTGAACAGGCCGGCCAGGAAGCTGGAGCGGTAGGTATAGGCCAGGCGCGCGCTCAGCCGCTCGTCCTCGTAATAGCCTTCCAGGTTGTAGGTGCCGCGCGAGCTGCCGACCACGGCGGCGCCATCGTCGGCCTTGCCATTCGTATAGGTGTAATTGCCCACCACGCCGAAACCGCCCCACAAGCCCTGCTGGTAACTGAGCTCCACACCCTTGTTCTTGGCGCCGATATTCGTCGGCGACTGGATCACATAGGTGTTGAATTTCTTGAAGGTATTATTGTAGTAGCTCACGGGCGCCGTACCAAACGTCACGTACGATTTCATATCCATGTAGAAAGCCCCCACGGACAGCATGGCTTTCGGCGCGAAGTACCATTCCAGGGTGGCGTCGTAATTGGTCGAGCGTATCGGTTTCAAATCCGGATTGCCGCCCGTTCCCGTCAGCAACTGGTCGTTCAGGTTGACGGCGCCCACCAGGGCGCTGTAGTCGGCGCGCGCCATGGTTTTCGCCACCGCCGCGCGGGCCACCAGGTCCTTGCTCAGGTCAAACTTGATGTTCGCGCTCGGCAGCACATCCGTGTAGCTGTGCTTGACGACGGTGGGCGTGTAGGTGCCGAAAATGTTTTCCTGGCCGATCGGGTTCTCGCCGCCCGGCACGTTCGTCACCGTCGTCTGCTGCGTGCGTACCACGCGTACGCCCACGTTGCCGCGCCACTTGTTGCCTGCCAGGTTGGCCATGATGTAGGCCGCGCTATCCTTTTCCTTCACGTCCAGTTCAGCCGGCCAGTTGCGCGAATTCGGGCCGCCCGTATTGTCATACTTGTTGGCCCACACCACCAGGTCGGCCGGATCGAGCTGCCAGTAGCGTCCCTGCGCATTGCCGCCCAGGCCCTTGCCATAGTCGCCCGGGTAGGTGCCGCCATTCCATGTCGGCAAGGGCGCATTCGTCGTGCCGTCGCACACGGCGCAGCTGCGGTTTTCCGGCCATGACACATTGCGGTGGTGTTCCGCGTAGCGCGCGCCGAACTTCAGCGATTCCAGCACGCCGTAATCCATGCTCAGCTCGCCATCGGCCTGGCCGTATTTTTCCGTGTCCAGGGTTTCCACATGCGAACCCCAGGCCGATGCCGTTACCGCATTCGATAACTTTGAAACATCGAGACCGGGGAAATTCAGCCTGGCCGGCGACAGGCCGTTCAGCTGGTACGACACGCCCACACCGGTCAAGCCCGCCTCATAGCCGAGGTCGACGGGTGTTTCGCCTATGCCGCGCGTGTAGCCGAGGCTGCCCGTGATGCGCAGGCGCTCGCTGGCGCGGTAGCTGCCGTTGAAGTCCACATACGCGGTCGACGAATTCGAGCCAGGGCGGTAGATTTGGTCCACCAGGGCCGGATACAGCTGACCGTTGTACGGCGTGGTGGCATTCGCGGCAGGAAATTGCGACGCGGGAAAATCGGCTGCCACCAGGGTGTTGTTCTTGACCGTAAACGCGCTGGGAATCACGCCCACATGCTTGCCGTCATTATCGACGGCATTCAGATTGGCGCCCGGCTGGTTATAAAAGCTGCGGTTGTAATTGGCCGCGTCCAGCTTGGAATAGAAGCCATTGACGTCCAGCATCAAATCAGACGTCGGCTTGAATTGCAGGTCGAGGCTGCCCCCCTGGCGCTTGCGTACCTGTTCGAACAGGGCCGAGTTGATGCCCAGCGGTGCCAGCACACCGGCCAGTTCCGGATGTTTCTGCGCGGCAGGGCTGTCGGCGTCGATGGCGCCATAGCCGAAGAATTCCTGCCCGTCACGGCGCTCGTGGCGCTTCTCGGAAAACACCTGGAACAGCACGCCCATGGTCTTCGCTTCGTTCTTCCAGTTAAACAGGGCATTCATCTGCGGATCGGTCTTGCCCGGCAAGTCCGCATAGATGGCTTGCACGGCCAATTCCGCCGTGAACGGCTGCTTGAAACTGAGGGGCTTGCGCGTCTCGATATTGATGGAGCCGGCCACGCCGCCTTCCACCAGGTCCGCCTGCGCGCTCTTTTGCACGGTGACGCGGCTGACGATTTCCGACGGCAGCAAGGCAAAGCTGACGCTGCGCCCCACGGTGCCCACCTGGTCGGTGACGAACCAGTCGCCCGTACCCACGGCGTGGCCGTTGATCAGGGTTTGCGTCAGGCTGGGACTGGTGCCGCGGATGCTGACCCGGTCATTTTCCGAGAAGCCGCCCTCACCGCCGGCCGACGAGGAAATGTTGACGCCAGGCACACGCTGCACGGCGTCAGCCACGTTCTTGTCGGGCAACTTGCCGATGTCTTCCGCGCTGACGACGTCGATCACGGAATCGCTGTTGCGCTTCTGGCTCAGCGATTGCTCCAGCGAGGCGCGGATGCCGGTCACGACTACTTCCTGCATGGGGGCTTGCTGCGCCTGGGCAGCCATGCTCATGGACAGCAAGGCTGCGGCGGCGGCGATGGGATGTAATACGGGATGCAAACGGCTGTTCATAGACTCCTCGTTATGGATGCCCGCCGCGCTGGCGGGACGGTTTTATGGATGAGTACAGACGGCAAACGACGGGGTGCGGCAGAAAGCGACAAAGATCAGCGGGAGCGCCGAAAAAAAAGGCAAGCCCCTGAAACAGGAACTTGCCTTGAAAGACCGAGGAAGACCGGGCCTGACGCGGGTGCATCAGGCCAGATCGTCTTGTTTACAGCTTGGCGCGCAGGCCCAGGTAGAAGGTACGGCCGTTGCTATAGAAAGCGCGTGGCTGATCCTTGTTTTCCGCGTACATCTTGATGGTCGTGTTCGTCAAGTTAAGCGCATCGAACGTGATCGTGAAGTGTTCGTTGATCTTGTAGTTGAGCGAACCGGCCAGGCCGCCGGCGCCGGCAACGTGCTGGCTGGCGCCACGGTCCACGCCCGCTTTGTAAGCCGAACGGTAGTTGTAGGCCAGGCGTGCGCTGAGGGCGTTGGCTTCGTAGAAGGCCGTCAGGTTGTACGTGCTGCGCGATGCGTTGACCAGTTCGTCACCGTTGTCCAGCTTGCCATCGGCATAGGTGTAGTTGGCCAAAATGCCGAAGTCGCCGAACAGCGGTTGCTGATAGCTGAACTCCGCGCCCTTGTTCTTGCCGCTGGTATTGAATGGCGACGTGATCTGGTACACGGCGTTGGCATTGCGCTTGCTGTTGAAGTAGGTAGCGTTGACGGTACCGTTCGACACGACCGATTTCAGGTCCATGTAGAACAAGCCCACCGAGAAGGCCGACTTCGGTGCGAAATACCATTCGGCGCTGACTTCGGCGTTATCCGACTTCACCGGATTGAGGTTGACGTTGCCGCCGCTGCCGCTCAATGCATCGTCGTTCAGCGATACCGAACCACCAAGCGCGCTGTAGTCGGGACGGGCGATGGTGCGGGCCACGGCGGCGCGCACCACCAGGTCGTTGCGCACATCGAACTTGATGTTGGCGCTAGGCAAGAAATCGTTATAGCTGCGCTCATACAGATGCTGCGAGTACGCACCCCAGTCCGAACCGGTGATCGGGCCGCCGGCCTGGTTCACCAGGGTCGACTGCTTGGTGTGAACGGCGCGCAGACCGAAGTTGCCGCTCCAGTTGTCGCCCGTCAGGTTGGCCATGGCATAGATAGCCGAGGTTTTTTCCTTCAACTTGAATTCGTCGGTCCAGTTATGGCGACGCACGTAGTCGAACAGGCGGTTGCCCGGTGCCGCGCCCCAAGCGCCCAGTGCCGAACCGTCGTACTTGAAGTAGTTGCTCGACAGGTTGCCGCCCAGGTTGTTGGCGAAGTCGCTCGGGTACATCGTGCCATTCCACACGGGGCCAGGATTGGAGAAGCCCAGGTCGCCCGGACGGGTTTCGAACGGATGCTCCGCATCGCGCTTGTGATCGGTCAAGCGGCCGCCGAACTTGACGGAATCCCAGATACCCGAAGACAGGCGCAACTCCGCGTCGATCTGAGCATATTTTTCCTGGTCCACGGAACGCGATTCGCCGCCGCCGGCCCATGCCGTCGAGCCTGGCTTGGTGGTGGTGCCGCCCGGATAGGAAACACTGGCCGGGCTCATGCCGTTCAATTGATACACCATGCCGCCATCGACGTTGTTCTGGTAGTACACATCGTCGCGGTCATAGCCGACGCCATGGGTCTTGCCCAGCTTGCCAGTCAGGGTCAGGTCCTTGGTGGCGCGGTATTTGAAGTTGAAATCGAGGTAGTACGACTCGCCGCCGGCATCAGGACGGTAGATATTGTCGACTTCGCCAGAGTTTTTTGCGAAGGTGGCGCCTGTCAGTGTGCCATTCTTGACCGTGTAGTTGGTCGGCACCTGACCGGTCGAGACACCTTTATCGTTGGTACTGTTCACCGAGTTGGCCGGTGCAGCCAGCCAGTTGGTGTTTTGATGCGGTGCCTTCAGCTGCGAATAGAAGCCGTTTACGTCCAGTGTCAGGTCCTTGCTGGGCTTGAATTCGATGTCGAATGCGCCACCTTCGCGGGTTTTCTTTTGCTCGAACAGGCTGGCGCCGATAAAGGTCGGCACTTTTACGCCGGCCAGTTCAGGATGGGCCAAGGCCGCATTGCTGGTAGCGGAGATCGGCGTATAGCCGAGGATTTCCTGGCCATCGCGGCGCACCGTCGACTTTTGCGAGAAACCCTGCACCATGATGCCCAGGGTATTCGTGTCATTCTTCCAGTTTACCAGGCCGGAGAACTGCGGGTCCGTCTTGCCGGCCAGGTCATTATGGAAAGCCTGGATCGAGCCTTCGGCCGTGATCTGGTTCTTGAATTCCAGCGGACGACGGGTGATCACGTCGATCACGCCCGAGACGCCGCCTTCAGGCAGGTCGGCGGTGGCGCTCTTGTGCACGACAACGGAGCTCACCAACTCCGATGGCAGCAAAGAGAAGCTGCTGCTACGGCCCACGTTGCCGCCAAATTGATTCAAGACAAACCAGTCGCCCGTGCTGATGGCATGGCCGTTGAACAGGGTTTGCTGGAAGCTGGGGCTGGTGCCGCGCAGGCTGACGCGGTCGTTTTCGCCGAAGCCGCCTTCGCCACCGGCAGACGATTGGGTATTCACACCTGGCAGGCGCTGGATCGCGTCAGCCACGTTACGGTCCGGCATCTTGCCGATATCTTCGGCGGTCACCACTTCCACCACGGAATCCGCATTACGTTTTTGCTTCAGCGATTTTTCCAGCGAGGCACGCACGCCGGTCACCGTCACCACGGTGGCCACGTCGTCGGCCGGCGCTTCCTGCGCCTGCGCCGATAAGGCCAGACCGGCGACCATCACGGCAACGGCCGCAGCGATCGGCGTACGGCTACGCGAACCGGATTTCACGACGGCAGCTGCAGGTGTCAAATTGCGTTTCATGTACTCCCCCTTGATTTAGGCTCCAGGATTGGAACCTTTTCATTTTTAACGTAGGTCTTCTTTCCAGCCCGCCTACTACTGCGGCATGCTGCAGACCCTTCGGCACAACCACTTACAAAACCAATTCAACGCCAATATACTACTATCCAATACCAGAACACTACCAGTTGCAACTTTTTTTTTATAACGTTGTTTGAATCACACAGACCACTTCAGCGAAATCAATTTGTAGCCCGTATTAGCGGGGTAAATACCAGCGAGGGCAGGCATAAATTGCCGCCCTGATAATTCAAATTGGTTTTATAACGGTCTTTTTTGGTATTATCCAGCGACATAAAACAGATACAGAGCGCGTCTGCAACGCGCCGTAACGGAGACCTTCAGCGTATGACAACCCTGGCTCACATCATGCAAGGCCTGGGGCAGACGAGTAGCCTGCCCCTGTACCAGCAACTGCAGCGCGCGCTGCGCGAAGCGATCGACAAGCGCATCCTCGGCCCCGACGAAGCCCTGCCGGCCGAGCGCCAGCTGGCCAGCGACCTGGCCGTCTCGCGCATCACCGTGCGCAAGGCCATCGATGGCCTCGTCAACGAAGGCTTGCTGGTGCGGCGCCCCGGCTCAGGCAATTTCATCAATACGCGCATCGAAAAAAACTTCGCCAAACTGACCTCTTTTTCCGAGGACATGCGGGCGCGCGGACGCACGCCGCGCAGTGTGTGGCTCAAGCGCGCAGAGGGCACCGTGACGCCGGAAGAGGCCTTGCGCCTGCGGCTGTCGCCGGGCGCGCCCGTGTACCGCTTCCACCGCATCCGCTATGCGGACGAAATACCGATGTGCCTGGAATACGCGACCATCGTCGCCAGTTGCCTGCCGGCGCTCGACGCCGTCGACGTGTCGATGTACGACGCGCTGGAACAGGCGGGCAACCGGCCCGTGCGCGCCCTGCAGCGCCTCAGCGCGCTGTTGCTGACGGGCGAGCAGGCGAGCCTGCTGCAGGCGGAGGAAGGCGACGCGGGCTTGTCGGTGGAAAGGCTGGGCTTTTTGCGCGATGGCCGCGCCGTGGAGTTTTGCCGCTCCTACTTCCGCGGCGATATGTATGACTTCGTGGCTGAATTAAGTACCAATTAATACCAATCGCCGCATTTCACGAATACCAGATAACACCATTTATTGCAGTGCAATATATATGCCGCCATCACGCCTATTATATGCACGGCCATGGCGAATGAATCGGCGGCGATTATCTGACCTGCGTACGGAGAATATAAAAAGGGCTGCGCAATGCGTTTTTGCGCATTGCAGCAAAATCTGACTTTTCCCATCAGGAAGAAGGCATGGCACGGCGTCCCGCGCACAGCAACATCACGCCCAGCGCCACGCAGAGCCAGCCGAACAGCGGCCCCAGCCATCCAGCCCAGGTGGCGACGGACGGGTGCGCCGGCAGCGGCGCCAGCAAGGTGCTGCCCGGCATGGCGCTGCTGGCCCGTTCCGCCAGCACGCGGCCATACGCGTCGCTGACCGTCAGTACCCCCTCGCGCGCCGCGCGCAGCACGGCATAACCGTTTTCCACGCCGCGCACCACCGTCATGCGCGCGCCCATCCAGCCGTCCAGCTGAAAATCCCAGGCCGGCACCAGCATCGCCTGCACCCCGGCCGCGCCATACGCCTGCCCCAGGGGCGCGAAATGCATGTCCTTGCAGATGGCCAGGCCCATGGCTTGCCCCGCCACCGGCTGCACGGCATACGCGCTGCCAGCAAGAAAATCGCGCTCGGGCGGCGCCAGGTGATGTTTTTGATAGCTGACGGGCGCGGCGCCATCGGGCGCGAACAACCAGGCCAGGTTGCGCCGGCCGGCAGCATCCTGCACGCCGATGCCCAGGGTAATCCACGCACCCGTCCCGCGCGCCAGCGCCTGGAAACGCTGCCGCACGGCATCCGCCTGCGCGGGCGCCAGCACGGCTATCTTTTCCGGCAACAGCACCAGCCTGGCGCCATGCCCGGCCAGCTGTTCGACGTGGCGCACGTACTGGTCCCAGACGGCATGCGCGCGTGCCGGCGGCGTGGCCGGGCCGATGAAGTCGTCGATGGCCACCAGTCCCGCCAGTGGCCCGCTTGCTGCCGGTGCGCCCTGCACACGCCAGGCGCCACCGCCAAACGCAGCCGCCAGCAGCAACAACGTCGCCCCCGCCGCTGGTGCATACGCACGTCCGCCGGCCAGCAGCAAGGCCAGCGCGGACGGCGCCAGGCACAGCAGAAACAGCAGGCCAGGCACGCCGGCCAGGGCAGCTACCTGCAATATGGCAACATTGTCCGCTTGCGAATACGCAAGGCTGCCCCAGTTACCATCGGGCAGCAAGGCCGCCATCAGGGTATCGATAGCCACCCACAGCACGGGGTACGCCAGCACCGTCCACGACGCCCGGTAACGCAGCACGAGGCGCCGCGTGGCCAGCACTACCAGCAGCCACAGCAGTGCCTTGACGGTGATCACGGCCAGCACGGCCGGCAAGGGCATGAGCAGGCGAAAATAACTGAAGTTGGATGACAGACCCAGCACGGTGGCCAGGAAAGTCATCCAGGCCGCATCGCGGCGCGACGCGCGCAGGGCCAGCCACAGCACGGGCAGCGGCGCACACCAGGCCAGCGGGCCCAGCGGCTGCGGTCCCAGCACCCAGTACAGGGGCAGGCCCGCCGCCAGCACGGCGGCAACTTGCGACAGGCGACGGCGCAGCGCGGCGCCACCGGCGAACAGGGCCGGCGCAGACAAGGTATTGAACATGCTCATGCTTTCAAGGGGAGCCAGATTTCCACGCCACCGACGCCGCTGGCGGGATCGAATTGCCGGTCGTAGCGTTCAAAATCGGGCGCGTCGGCCACTTCCAGCCCCGACTGGGGCAGCCACTCGTTCCACACCGTATGCCAGGTGGCGCGGATGGTGGAAATGTGGCCGCGGTGATGAAACACGGCGTAGCGTTGCGGCGCGATGCGCAGCCGCGCCCAGCCGTCGGGAGCCTGGGAAAAGTCGGCCACCGGCATGGCGCACAGGTAGTCGAAATTGCCCGCGTCGTCATTGTTGCAGCACACGCCATACACGAGCTGGCCGGGCGCCACATGGGGCAGGAAGCGCTGCCACAGGGCGGGGATGCCGGCAGACGATTCCGCGCAATACCGCTCAACGAGGCCCGCCACCAGCAAGGCGGGCCCTTGCTCGAAACGGGGCGGCGCCAAAGGCACGCCCGGCGCCACATCCATTTTGATCGCTTCCACCAGCGCCAGGTTGGCGACGTGGCGCTGGGCCCGTACCGTTTCCGGCGTGACGTGGAACTGTTCGCGGAAGGCCCGCGTAAAGGCTTCATGGGAACTGTAGCCGGCCTCCAGCGCGACGGCGAGGATGTCTTGCGCGCCCTGGGCCAGCGCGCGCGCCGCCTCGCTGAGCCGGCGCGCCCGCACATAGCGCATCACGGAGTGGCCCGTGGCCAGGCCGAACGCGCGCGTCAGATGGCAGGGCGAAGCGCCGCCCACGTGGGCGATATCGCCGAGCGAGAGATCGTCCGCATAATGCGATTCGATATACCAGAGTGCCTTGGCCAGATAGTGCATGAACGCTTCCCGTTGAACGAGCAGCGACTGTAGCATTTTCAGCAAGCCGTGACTTGACCGGAATTGCGCAATACGCGCTTACTTTCTGGTGCGCTTTTCGTGGACCAGCTGGCCGCTGCTGATGCGCGCCAGCTCGGCCATTTCCTGGGCCAGGAAGGCCAGCAAGTCGTCGATGCTGACAACGCCGGAAAGCGCGCCCAGGCTGTTGACCACGGGCAGGCGGCGGATGCCGTTGACACGCATGCGTTCGATGATGTCGTAGACGTCTTCGTCTTCGCTGGCGGTGAGCAGCTGCGCGCTCATGATGTCGCCCACCAGCAGGCTGGCGGGGTCGAGACCGAGGGCGATGACGGAAATGACGATGTCGCGGTCGGTGAGGATGCCGATGGGGACGCGCTCGCCATTCGGCTGTTCGGCCACGATCAGGTCGCCCACGTGGTGCTGGCGCATCAGCAGCGCGGCGTCTTGCACGCTGGTGTCACGCTGGCAATGGATGGTATGCAGGGTACAGATGTCGCCGATGCGCATGTCGCCGCTCCGTTTGAGGCAGAGTGTCCACGCTACGCCAGCCCGCCGTGGCGGGTTTGAGGCAAATCAATTGAAACGGTCTTACTTTTCTTCTGGGGGCGGCAAGAAGCAGGCTTCGACGATCTGCAGGTCGTTATCCTTGGCAAATTCGCGCACGAAGTGAAACGCCATCGGCTCGATCTCGCGCAGCTTGGTGTTGACCACCACCGACTTGACGCCATTGACGACGGTCGGGCGCACGTAGGGCGAATACTGGAGGTGCGCATTGCGCCCGCCGCCGTCGGGATTGAAACAGGACATCACTCCGCAAAGGCGCTCGGCCCAATCGCTGGGTCGGAATTGCTTGCCATTGCTGGTGAGACCAAGGATGAAGAACTCGTCTGAGAGTTCCCCTGTTTTTTGAGATAACTCGGCCATGTGGCTTGTCGGGACTGGATTGCGTGAATGGCCCCGGCGGGTAAGCCGGGCTGGTAGTCAACTACGTTTGCTGCGGTAAGCCAGTATTATATCTTATAGAAGACTTGGGTTCTACCTCCATCTGCCCTGGCGATGCAAACAGGGGCCGGCACGCCTTGCGCGCCAGCCCCTATTTTAACCTTGTTCCACGCGCAAGGCGCATGGATGGCGCATGTGCGCCCGCGTCAGCCGAGGAAAACGGCGCCCGACATCAACAGCAGCAACAGCATCCACAGCAGCAAGGCGCGCCAGACGAGGCCCACCGTGCTCTGCAAGGCGCGCGCGCCCGGCTCTTCGCCCGGCAGGATATCGCTTTCGCTGTCGCTGTCGTCGACGGCCATGTCGGGCGTGACGAGCACGCGCGCGGCCGTTTCCGCTGGCGTGCCCAGGCGTACGCCCATGGCGCCGCCGCCGGCCGTCAGGATGATGCCGATGGACTCGTCCTGCCAGCGCTGGGCGAAATTGCGCCAGGCGTAGATGGCGTCCTCGAAATTGCCGACCACGGCAAACGCCACGGCCGTCAGGCGCACGGGGATCCAGTCGATCCAGTAAAAGGCGCGCGCGGCGAACTGGCCGAACGCTTCATTGCGCATGTGCTCGGGCTCGTTCCAGGCGCGCGCCAGGTATTCGGCCACGCGGTACATCACGGCGCAGGCAGGACCCAGCGGCATGAGGAACCAGAAAAACACGCCAAACACATTGCGGTGCGTGGTGATCAGGGCTTTTTCCACAGCGATGCGGGCGATCTCGCTCGCTTCCATGCCCACCGTGTCGAGCTTGGTCCAGTCGGCCAGCAAGGTGCGCGCGGTCGCTTCGTCGCCGGCGCTCAGGGCCAGCTGGATCGAGGTGAAGTAATGGCTGTAATGACGGAAGCCCAGGGTCAGGTAGACGATGAGGACGTTCCAGGCAAAGGCCAGCAGGGTCAGCTGATAGTGGAGCAAGATCCAGTACACGCCCGCCGTCGGCACCATCAGCGCACCGATCATGAGGAACCAGCCCATGCGGCCGTGGCTGGCGTGGCCGGCATTGAACCAGGTCTCCATGCGCATCGCCAGGCTCTTGATTTCGGCGTAGATCGGATTGTCCGCGCGCAAAGGTTTGAGCTGCTCGATCAGCAATGCGCAAAGTATGGAGAGAAATGTCATCAAACGTCCTTTTTGTCTTTTTCAGCAATACCGCAATGCCCGCTACGATAGCGCAGTGCCGTGCTGGAATCAAACTTATTACGTGCGCGGCGCCATTTTACGCGCGCAGCAGGTGAAACAGATTGCGCAGCATGCCGGCCGTGGCGCCCCAAATGTAGAAGCGCTCGTACGGCATGGCGTAGAACGAGCGCCGTCCGCCCGGCAATTCCACCGACAGGCGCTGATGGTTGAGGCCATCCATGAGGAAGGCCAGCGGCACTTCGAAGATTTCCGCCACTTCGGACGGGTCGGCGCGCAGTTCGAACGGCGGCGTTACCAGGCCCACCACGGGCGTGACCTGGTAGCCCGTGCCCGTCAGGTAGTCGGGCAGGCAGCCCAGCACTTCGATGTGCTCGCGCGCCAGGCCCACTTCTTCTTCCGTTTCGCGCAAGGCCGTGGCCACGGGCGAGCCATCGAACGGCTCGCTGCGACCGCCGGGAAAACTGACCTGGCCCGCATGGCTGCTCAGGTGGTCCGTGCGCATGGTCAGCAAAATGGTCAAGCCCTGCGGCCGCTGCACCAGGGGAATGAGGACGGCGGCGCGCACGGGCACGGCGCGGGCGGAGAGGAAATCCTGGGTGATCTCGGGCTGCCAGTCAGGCTGTTCGGCCAGGCGCTGGCGCAGCCAGTCCGGCGTCAGGCGCACGGCGTCCAGCGCCGCCTCGCCGGCGATCGAATCGATGGCGAGTTGTTTTGGATCAAATGCGATGGTGGCCATGGCAGCTTATCCCATTAGCAATTCAGAATAAAAAAAGGGGCACCAATACGGTACCCCTTTTCCCAACGCAGACGCTGATATTACGCGCTTGCTTTCGCCACAACGCGGCGGTTTGGCAATTTTTCTTTGATACGCGCCGATTTACCCGAACGCTCACGCAGATAGTACAGCTTGGCGCGGCGAACATCACCACGGCGTTTCACTTCGATCGAAGCGATCAGCGGCGAGTACAGTTGGAACGTACGCTCAACGCCTTCGCCGGACGAGATCTTGCGAACGATGAAGTTCGAGTTCAGGCCACGGTTACGACGGGAGATAACGACGCCTTCGTAAGCCTGGGCGCGCTTGCGCGTGCCTTCGACTACGTTGACGCTGACGATAACGGTATCGCCTGGTGCGAATTCAGGAATGGTTTTACCCAGACGAGCAATTTCTTCCTGCTCTAATTGTTGAATCAAGTCCATTTTTAACACTCCGAAAACCATCATGCCGGCGCACTGTGGATAGCAAGTATCCGCCCGGTAGAGGATGGGTAACACAATATGGGCAACATGCCCGGCACTACTGGCCCCCCTGCCGGCCGTCCGGAGACGGCTTACAGGCTGGCCAAGAATTTTTCGTCGGTCTTGCTGAGCAAGCCGGCGGCGCGCGCACTGACCAGCAGGTCAGGCCGCTTTGTCGCGGTCGCTTCCAGCATGCGCTGGCGGCGCCACTTGACGATCTCGGCATGATTGCCACCCATCAAGACGGGCGGCACGGCCATGCCTTCGTATGTTTCCGGCCGCGTGTAGTGCGGCGAATCGAGCAAGCCATTGACGAAGCTGTCCTCGATGGCCGATGCCTCCGTGTTCAAGACACCGGGCAACAGGCGGATCACCGCATCCATCAGCGCCATGGCGGGCAATTCACCGCCCGACAGGACGAAGTCGCCGATGCTGATCTCTTCGTCGACGCACCGGTCCAGCAAACGCTGGTCCACGGCTTCATAGCGGCCACACAGGATCACCAGGCCAGGCTCGGCTTTCAACTGCGTGACGCGCGCGTGCGTCAGCGGACGGCCTTGCGGCGACATGAACACCACGCGGGGCGCCGCCAGTCCCAATTCGGCCTGGCGTTGCTTGGCGGCATTAATTGTCGCTTCGAGGGGACGGGCCATCATCACCATGCCGGGGCCGCCGCCATAGGGGCGGTCATCCACGGTACGGTGATTGTCGGTCGTGAAATCACGGGGATTCCACAAGGACAAGCCACATTTCCCCTGCTCGAAGGCGCGCCGGGTCACACCCGACTGCGTCAGCGCGGCAAACATTTCCGGGAACAGGGTCACGACATCAAATTGCATCGCTCACCATCCTGCAACGTTTGCCCGGCGCAAAGTTATGCGCAGGCGGTTTAATAATCGAGGCCCCAATCGACCGTGATCTTGCTGGCAGCCTTGTCAACGTTAATGACAAACTGGCCAACAAACGGGATCAGGCGCTCAGGCGCCTTTTCAACGGTCTCATCGGCACTGGCGACGGGCGTAACGCGCAAGATCGACTGCGGACCATTGCTCATCATGTCGTGCACTGTGCCGAGGCACTCGCCTTGCAAATTCTCGACTGTCAGTCCGATCAGATCGGACCAATAAAATTCATCGGCCGACAGCGTCGGGAAATGGCTACGCGGAATTTGCACAGAGACGCCTTTCAGCGCTTCTGCGGCATCCCGCCCGACCACACCCACCAGCTGGGCCACGACGTCGCCGCCGTGTAACTTCGCTTGCCTGACTTGAACATCATGCAAGGTCGGTTTATCAAACCACCAGGTTTTGACGCTTAATAATGCATCCGCATCGTCGGAGAAAGGAGTGATCCTGACCCCGCCAGCAATGCCATAAGCACCGGAGACATAGCCTACCTGTACCAGGTCATCGGGGACTTTCACCCCGGATGCAGTCTTGACCGTCAAACCAGTGATCTAATTAAGCTGCTGCTTTGTTGTTGCTGGCTACCAGGCGAGCAACGGTTGGCGACAATTGTGCGCCAACGCCTTGCCAGTAGGCCAGACGGTCTGCGGTGATACGCAGTGGAACTTCGCCACCTTGCGCCATCGGGTTGTAAAAACCGATACGCTCAATGAAGCGACCATCGCGGCGATTGCGCGAATCAGTAGCAACGATGTTGAAGAACGGGCGCTTCTTGGCGCCTCCACGAGCTAAACGAATAACGACCATAATATTTCCAAAAAGTGTGCTGAGGCGGAAAAAGCCGCAAATTATAGCGCGCTTTACCGCCAGGCAGCAAGCGTTATGATGACGGGCGTGTAATTTGGGCTAATCAAACATTATGACCAGTCAGGGCCGAAGACGCAATAGGCGTCTGCGTCTATCGTGCCGGCCATGGCTTGGACTCAGGCGAAATCAGGCGAAATCATTGCATAAACGCCACAGGAAAGTGCTATCGTTGTGCGAGGCAATGACCGATACTGGCAATCTTTACTGATGAGCAATTCTGGAGTCCCATGACCACCGCTACCATTTTGCAACAGTCGCACAAGAACAAGGCATTCACCACCTTGCTGGCCTTTTTGCTGGGCACGCTGGGCGCACACCGCTTTTACCTGCACGGCGCCAAAGACCGCTGGGGCTGGCTACACCTGGCCGCCCTGCCCACCAGCGCGTTGCTGCATCAGCTGTTTCCCGAGGCGGACTGGTTTTATCAGATATTACCGCTGACCCTATCCGCCCTGGGCGGCTTCCTGGAAGCGCTGGTGCTGGGCCTGATGCCGGACGACAAATGGGACGCCCGCTACAATGCTGCATCAAGCCGCCTGTCGGACACGGGCTGGCCCTTGGCCGTGGTACTGGTCGCTACCTTGATGCTAGGCGCGGGCGTGCTGATCGCCACCATGGCGCGCCTGTTCGACTTGCTGTACACAGGCGGCGCCTACGGTTAATTTCCGCATGGAAATGACATCTATCCGTCGCCCCGCACGCACATGTAAGTGTTGGTAAGCAATCATGATTTTCCTCTATACTGCATTCACAATGCCGACATTACTGGCTCATTTAACACCCCCTAGGAGAAGATCATGATTCGTCGCCCACTCATCCTCGCAGTCGCCGTCACGGCCCTGTTCAGCACATCCGCCTTCGCGCAAAACCTGTCGCCGAAGGCGCAATACGCGTACGACACGAAGCAAGCCAACACGCGCTATGCGGACGACAAGAAATTGTGCGCAGAAGAAAGCAGCTCGAAAGCCCGCATGCAATGCCTGCGCGACGCCAAGGGCGAATACGACCAGGCCATCATCAATGCCAAGGCCGCGCAAAAGGCGGGCAACTCCTACGCCAGCCAGCCCTCCAAGCAGCCGCAGCATCAGATTTGCGCCGATTGCGGCAAGGTGCTGGCAGTCAACGTCACTGAAAAAGCCGGTGAAGGCGGCGCACTGGGCATGATCGGCGGCGGCGTGGCCGGAGCCCTGCTGGGCCGCCAGGTCGGCGGCGGACGCGGCAAGGACCTGGCCACCTTGGCCGGCGCCGCTGGCGGCGCCTACGCGGGCAAGCAAGTCGAAGGCCACATGAAGAACGCCAAGACCTGGACCGTCACCGTGCAATACGAAACGGGCGCCAAGGCCGATTTCGCGTTTGACCAGGACCCTGGCTTGGCGGCTGGCGACTTGGTACGCAATTCCGGCAACGGCATCGCCCGCCGCTAAGAACGCAGAGTAAATCTGGGGTCAGTCCCTGTGGGATCGGAATGCGCGCCATTGGCGCACATTCCCCCGTCGGGTCTGACCCCGGCATTTGTCTTTGTGGTTAAAAAAAGCGCTGGAGAGCGATCTCCAGCGCTTTTTTTGCCTTCTGCGGGTCTTCAGCACACTGCTGGGGTCAGACCCTCAACAATGCCAACGCCAAACTCGGCGTTAGCGGACGAGGGGGTCTGACCCCGCTTAAAACTGCTCTTCCGACAAGGCCATCACGCCGGCGCTGCCGTCGATGATGGTGGCGCGCAAGCCCGGTGCCTGAGACAGGATGTGGTCGGCAAAGAAGCGGGCCGTGGCGATTTTTGCCTTGTAGAACGATGCGTCGCCGCTGCCCTCTCCCAGCTTTTGCTGCGCCACGATGGCCGCGCGCGCCATTTGCCAGCCGCCCAGCACGATGCCGGCCAGCTTCAGGTAGGGCACGCTGCCCGCGAACACGGCCTTGATGTCCGTCTTCATGTTCGCCACCACATACTCGACCACGGCTTCCAGCGCGGCGCTGCCTTCGGCCAGGTGGCGCTGCATGGCCTGGAAGTCGGCGCCGGAGAGCTCGCCCAGCTGGGCTTCCGTGGCGCGCACTTGGGCGATGATGGCTTTTGCCACGGCGCCGCCGTCGCGCACCGTCTTGCGGCCCACGAGGTCGTTGGCCTGGATGGCCGTCGTGCCTTCGTAGATCGTCAGGATCTTGGCGTCACGGTAATGCTGGGCGGCTCCCGTCTCTTCGATGAAACCCATGCCGCCGTGCACTTGCACGCCGTCGCGCGTGACGTCCTGCGACATTTCCGTGGCCCAGCCCTTGATCACGGGCACCAGGTATTCGTACGTCGCCAGGCTTTCCGCGCGCACGTCGGCGTCCGGATGGTGGTGTGCCACGTCGCTGATGGCCGCGCCCACGTAGGCCAGCGCGCGCGCCGCCTCCGTCTGCGAGCGCATGGACATCAGCATGCGGCGCACGTCCGGGTGGTGGATGATGGAGACCGGACCGGCGGAACCGGCCAGGTCGCGCGACTGCACGCGGTCCTTGGCGAACGCCACGGCTTGCTGGTAGGCGCGCTCGGCCAGGCCGATGCCTTGCAGGCCCACGCCGAAGCGGGCAGCGTTCATCATGATGAACATGTATTCGAGGCCGCGGTTTTCCTCGCCCACCAGGGTGCCGATGGCGCCGCCATGGTCGCCGAACTGCAGCACGGCCGTGGGGCTGGCCTTGATGCCGAGTTTGTGCTCGATGGACACGCAGTGCGCGTCGTTGCGCGCACCGAGGCTGCCGTCCGCGTTGACGAGGAATTTTGGCACGATGAACAGCGAAATGCCTTTTACGCCGGCCGGTGCGTCCGGCGTGCGGGCCAGCACCAGATGGACGATGTTTTCTGCCATGTCGTGTTCGCCGTACGTGATGAAAATCTTCGTACCAAAGACTTTATAGGTGCCATCGTCCTGCGGCACGGCGCGCGTGCGCACGGCGGCCAGGTCGGACCCCGCCTGCGGCTCCGTCAGGTTCATGGTGCCCGTCCACTTGCCGGAGACCAGGTTTTCCAGGTAGGTGGCCTTCTGTTCGTCGCTGCCGGCCGTCAGCAGCGCTTCGATGGCGCCGTCCGACAGCAGGGCGACCAGGGCAAACGAGATGCTGGCCGAATTGAGCATTTCGATGCAGGGCGTGGCCAGCAGCTTGGGCAAGCCCTGGCCGCCAAATTCCGTCGGATGCTGCACGCCCTGCCAGCCCGCTTCGCCGTAGGCCTTGAACGCTTCCTTGAAGCCTTTCGACGTGGTGACTTGCCCGTCGTGCCAGAAGCTCGGTTCCTTGTCGCTGGGCCAGTTCAGGGGGGCCACCACGCCGCCGCAGAACTTGGCGTTTTCTTCCAGCACGGCTTCGGCCGTGTCGGGTGTCGCGTCTTCGCAGCCAGGCAAAGTATGGATTTCGGCCAGGCCGGCCAGTTCGTTCATGACGAACAACATGTCTTTCAGCGGGGCTTGATAGCTCATCTATTTCTCCAAGAAAAAAGCCACGCGCGGCTCGCCGTGTGGGGCGGGCCGGCGTGGCTTCGTGATATACAAAACCTGATGGGTTTAAATTAACCCAGTTCTTTGACCAGTTGCGGCACGATCTCGAACAGATCGCCCACGATGCCGTAGTCGGCCACGGCAAAGATCGGCGCTTCCGGATCCTTGTTGATGGCGACGATGGTCTTCGAGTCTTTCATGCCGGCCAGATGCTGGATCGCGCCCGAGATGCCGACGGCGATGTACAGCGATGGGGCGACGATCTTGCCCGTCTGGCCCACTTGCCAGTCGTTCGGCACGAAGCCGGCGTCGACGGCGGCGCGCGAAGCACCCATGGCGGCGCCCAGCTTGTCGGCCAGCGGCTCCAGGATGTGGAAGTTCTCGGCTGAACCCATGCCACGGCCGCCCGACACGATGATTTTCGCGGCGGTCAGTTCAGGACGGTCGGACTTGGCCAGTTCGCGGCCCACGAAGGCGGACTTGCCATTGTCGCCAACGGCAGCGACGGTTTCCGTGGCAGCCGAACCGCCGGTGGCGGCAGCGGCGTCGAAACCGGTGGTGCGCACGGTGATGACCTTGACCTTGTCGCCAGATTGCACGGTGGCAATAGCGTTACCGGCGTAGATCGGGCGCTCGAAGGTGTCAGGCGAGTCGACCTTGGTGATTTCCGAGATTTGCGCTACGTCCAGCTTGGCGGCCACGCGCGGCAGGATGTTCTTGCCGTAGGCGGTGGCTGGCGCCAGGATGTGGCTGTAGTTGCCGGCGATGGCCAGCACTTGCTCGGCCACGTTTTCGGCCAGGCCGTCGGCAAAGTATGGCGCGTCGGCCACGATGACTTTCGTCACACCGGCGATTTGCGCGGCGGCAGCGGCGGCAGCCGAGGCGTTCGAACCTGCGACCAGTACGTGCACGTCGCCGCCGCACTGGGCAGCCGCGGTCACGGTGTGGTGGGTGCTGCCCTTTAAGGTAGCGTTGTCGTGTTCAGCAATAACTAATGCGACCATGATATGTCCTGTAATTGTTCTGGAGTGACGGCAAAGCCGCTTAGATGACTTTGGCTTCGGTACGCAGCTTGGCGACCAGGGTGGCGACGTCCGGCACCTTGATGCCGGCCGAGCGCTTGGCTGGCTCGACGACTTTCAGGGTCTTCAGACGTGGCGCAACATCGACGCCCAGGTCTTCCGGCTTGACGGTCTCGAGCGGCTTTTTCTTTGCCTTCATGATGTTCGGCAAGGTCACATAGCGTGGCTCGTTCAGACGCAGGTCGGTGGTGATGATCGCTGGCAAGGTCAATGCCAGGGTTTCCAGGCCGCCGTCGACTTCGCGCGTGACGGTGACTTTGCCATCTTCCAGCACGACTTTCGAAGCGAACGTGGCTTGCGGCCAACCCAGCAGGGCAGCGAGCATCTGGCCCGTCTGGTTGCTGTCGTCATCGATCGCCTGTTTGCCCAGGATGATCAGTTGCGGCTGCTCTTTCTCGGCCAGGGACTTGACCAGCTTGGCGACGGCCAGCGGTTCCAGTTCGGTCGTCGTTTCCACCAGGATGCCGCGGTCGGCGCCGATGGCCATGGCCGTGCGCAGGGTTTCCTGGCACTGCGTCACGCCGCAGGAGATGGCGACCACTTCAGTGACCTTGCCGGCTTCTTTCAGGCGCATCGCTTCTTCCAGCGCGATCTCATCGAAAGGGTTCATCGACATTTTGACGTTGGCGGTATCGACGCCAGTGCCGTCACTCTTGACGCGGACTTTGACGTTATAGTCGACCACGCGTTTGACGGGTACCAAGACTTTCATAGCTATGCCTTTGGGAAATTATAAAAATGACGGATCAAGTGCTGATTGTGCGTTCGATTATAAGAGAAATTTGAATCCTGAACCGAATTTAAGCACGATCGTGCGATTTTTTGTTAGAGCAATCCATCTAAACTGTCCAGCTTCGGGAATTTCAAGGGGGTCCGCCGCTACGCTGCAGGGCAGCAAAAGGGCTGGTTCGGGAAGGAAAACCAGGCCGCGCCACGGCGGCCCCGGCTGGCAGAATTATTTGCGTTGCATCAGGAAGACGAATTCGGTACCCGTCTGCACATGCGACAGCAGGGCATTGCCCGTTTGCTTGGCGAAAGCCTGGAAGTCGCGCACGGAACCGGGATCGGTTGCCATGATGCGCAGCACTTCCCCGCTCTGCAGCTCTGACAAAGCCTTTTTCGCCTTCAGAATCGGCAACGGGCAATTCAAGCCGCGCGCGTCGAGTTCTTTGTGAAATTCCATAATCTCGGTATCAAGTAGTGTGTCGCTCATCATCAATATCCCACCATTGTTTTGTTGTACTGATTTTCGACATACTACTCTAAATCAGGGGCATTGACGCGCTGCACCAAAATAGTTCATCGGCTGTTGTGGTGTCACAACGAGATTCCACACGGCAAAACGGCCCGCAAACACCGTCTGCGGGCCGTTTTCAAGGGGCTGTGGGGCGAAAACCCCGCATGCCTTCTAGCTTACGCCTTATTTTGCGCGTTCGCCGACCCAGGCCGGCACGCCGGCCAGGGCGTTCGCCAGGCCACTCGGATCGGTGCCGCCAGCCTGCGCCATATCGGGGCGTCCGCCGCCTTTTCCGCCCACTTGCTGTGCAACGAAGTTCACCAGCTCGCCCGCCTTGACCTTGGAAGTCGCGTCCGCCGTCACGCCGGCGATCAGGCTGACCTTGCCGTCCGCCACGCTGGCCAGCACGATGGCGGCCGTTTTCAGCTTGTCCTTCAGCTTGTCCATGGTTTCGCGCAGACGGGCCACGTCGGCGCCTTCCAGCACGGCCGCCAGCACCTTGATGCCGTTCACATCGACGGCTTGCGTGACCAGCTCATCGCCCTGGCCCGACGCCAGTTTCGATTTCAGCGCGGCCAGTTCCTTTTCCAGCGCCTTCACGTGGTCCTGCACCTGGACGATGCGGGCCGTCAATTCTTCCGGCTGCGCCTTCAGCGCGCTGGCCGCTTCGACGAGGCGGCGGTTGATGGTTTGCACCAGCGCCAGCGCGCCCTCGCCCGTCACCGCTTCCACGCGGCGGATGCCGGCGGCCACGCCGCTTTCGCCGATGATCTTGAACAGGCCGATATCGCCCGTGCGCTGCACGTGGACGCCGCCGCACAGCTCTTTTGAGCTGCCGATGTCGAGCACGCGCACTTCGTCGCCGTATTTTTCGCCGAACAGAGCCATCGCGCCATGCTTGACGGCGTCGTCAAACGACATCAAATGGGCTTGCGTGGCGCGGTTTTCCAGGATCTCTTTGTTGACGATGGTTTCCACGGCGGCGATCTGCTCGGCCGTCATCGGCGCATTGTGGCTGAAGTCGAAGCGGGTCTTGTCCGGGTCGACCAGCGAACCCTTTTGCGCCACGTGGCCGCCCAGCACTTCGCGCAAGGCCTTGTGCATCAGGTGCGTGGCCGAGTGGTTGCGGATGGTGCGCGCGCGCTTGGCCGTGTCGACTTCGGCCGAGACGGCATCGCCCACCTTCAGCACGCCCGACTCCAGCACGCCGTGGTGGCCGAACACGTCGGCCTGGATTTTCAGGGTATCGCTGACGGCAAAGCTGCCGGCGCCCGAGGCGATCACGCCCTGGTCGCCCACCTGGCCGCCCGATTCCGCGTAGAACGGCGTGGTGTCGAGCACGACGATGCCGTCCTGGCCCGCCTTCAATTCCTGCACGGGCGTGCCGGCCGCGTACAGCGCGACGACCTTGCTGCTGAACGTCAACTGGTCATAGCCGACGAATTTGTTTTTCTCGCCCGTGTACTCGACCTTGCTGTCCTTGTGCGTCTTGCCGCCCTTGCGCGACAGTTCCTGGCTTTCCTTCAGGGCCGCGTCGTAGCCCGCCTGGTCGAAACTGATGTTGCGCTCGCGGCAGATATCAGCCGTCAGGTCCGGCGGGAAGCCGTAGGTTTCGTACAAGGTGAAGGCGGTGGCGCCGTCGATGCCCGTGGCATCCTTGGCCAGCTGCGCTTCCAGCACTTTCATGCCCGTTTCCAGCGTTTCGCCGAAACGCTCTTCCTCGGCTTTCAGCATGTTGGCGACGTTTTCTTTCGCTTCTTCCAGCTCCGGATAGGCGCCGCCCATCTCGATGGCGAGATCGGCCACCAGCTTGTAGAAGAACGGTTTCGTCTGGCCCAGCTTGTGGCCATGGCGCAGGGCGCGGCGGATGATGCGGCGCAGAACATACGCACGGCCTTCGCTGCCCGGAATGATGCCGTCGACGATCATGAAGGCGGCGGCGCGGATGTGGTCGGCGATTACGCGCAGCGACTTGTTTTCCAGGTCCGTGGCGCCCGTTTCGCGCGCGGCGGCCTTGATCAGGTGCTGGAACAGGTCGATTTCATAGTTCGAATGCACGTGCTGCAGCACGGCGGCCAGGCGCTCCATGCCCATGCCCGTGTCGACGCACGGCTTCGGCAGCTTGTGCATGACGCCCGCTTCGTCGCGGTTGAACTGCATGAACACCAGGTTCCAGATTTCAATGAAGCGGTCGCCGTCTTCGTCAGGCGAGCCCGGCGGGCCGCCAGGAATGTCGGCGCCGTGGTCGTAGAAGATTTCCGTGCATGGACCGCATGGACCCGTGTCGGCCATCTGCCAGAAATTGTCCGAAGCGTAGCGCGAACCCTTGTTGTCGCCGATGCGGATGATGCGCTCGACAGGCACGCCGATTTCCTTGGCCCAGATGTCGTACGCTTCGTCATCTTCGATGTAGACGGTGACGGTCAGCTTGTCAGCCGGCAAGCCGTACACCTTGGTCAACAGTTCCCATGCGTACTGGATCGCGTCGCGCTTGAAGTAGTCGCCGAAGCTGAAGTTGCCCAGCATTTCAAAGAAGGTATGGTGGCGCGCCGTATAGCCGACGTTTTCCAGATCGTTGTGCTTGCCGCCGGCGCGCACGCAGCGCTGCACCGAGGTGGCGCGCGTGTACGGACGGCTGTCCGTGCCCGTAAACACATCCTTGAACTGCACCATGCCGCTGTTCGTCAACAGCAAGGTCGGATCGTTGCCTGGCACCAGGGAGCTGGAACGGACGATGGAATGGCCCTTGGACTCGAAAAATTTGAGGAACTTGTCGCGGATTTCAGTTGATTTCATGTTTTTTTGGCAAAGAGTGGCGGCAGCTTTAAAGGGAAGATTATACGTGATATGGGGTGCGGCAATGACGGCGGGCACGGGCATTGTTGCGCACGTGCCAACATCGACAGCCTGCCCGCTCAGGCCGGGTCGTGGCCGCTGGCGCAGGCGTGCGGGGCGGCACCGGCGGCGACCGCACTGACGCCGGCGGCCGCATTGCAATCGGCGCAGCGGCCGTACAGGGTCAGTTCGTGGCGCTCGACGACAAAGCCTTGCGGCGCCATGCGCTTCAAGTCGCCCGGGCAGTCATGCACATCGAACACGCGCTGACACGTGGTGCACTGGAAATGGTGATGGTGGTGATTGGCGGCCGTGTTCGACTCGTAGCGCGGGTTTTCGCCCGGCAAGGTCACCACGTGCACCTTTTCCTCCAGCACCAAGGACTTCAAGTTGCGGTAAACGGTGGCGATGCCCAGCTGCGTCACTTGCAAGCTGGCCTGTTCGAGGATTTCCTGCGCCGACAGGGGGCGCTGGGCCGACTCGATGGCGGCTTGAATAGCGGTTTTTTGACGTGTTGTGCGTTCCATAGCCGACAGAATACACCATCCGCCTGTATCTACTGCCCGGAAAAACTGCCACACATTAATGATAATGGGTTATCATTATCATCTTAGGGCAGGCTATTTCCTGTTCATGCGCTGCCCCAACCCTGCCAACACCGATAGCTGATAAAGGAATTCTTGCCCATGTCCGTCCGTCCTCACCAACCCACTCCCCTCGCGCTGGCCATCATGCTGGCCTTTGCCGCCCCCGCCAGCGCCCTGGCGCAACAGGCCGCCACCTTGCCTGCCGTCACCGTTTCGGCCAGCGCACTGGCCCTGGGCAGCGACGACATGAGCACGCCCGTGACCGTACTGGAAGGCGAGGAACTGGTGCGCGCCCGCGAGGCGACCCTGGGCGAAACCCTGGCCGGCCAGCCCGGCATCACGTCCAGCCATTTCGGCGCCGGCGCCAGCCGCCCCATCATCCGCGGCATGGATGGTCCCCGTGTGAAGATCCTGTCCGATGGTGCCGAAGTGCAGGATGCGTCGACCATCAGCCCCGACCATGCCGTCGCGGCCGAACCGATGCTGTCGGAACAGATTGAAGTCTTGCGCGGCCCGTCCGCATTGGCCTATGGCGGCGGCGCCGTCGGCGGCGTCGTCAATGTGATCGACAAGAAAATCCCCACGCGCGTGCCAGCCAAGGGCTTCGAAGGCAGCGCGGAAGTACGCGCCAACTCGGCAGCGCGCGACAAGGCGGGCGCCTTTGAAGTGACTGGCGGCTCCGGCAACATCGCCTTCCACGCGGAAGGCGTCAAGCGCGACGCGAAGGAATACAAGGTCGGCAGCGGCTGGGAAGGCGGCTCCAAAGTGGCCGGCAGCTACAACAAGACGGACACGGGCAGCGTGGGCGTGTCGTGGGTGGGGCAGCGCGGCTTCCTGGGCCTGGCCTTCACCAGCCAGCATGCGGAATACGGCTTGCCTGGCCACAACCATGAATTCGAGAGCTGCCACCCGCATGGCACCCACCTGCACTGCGGCGGTCATGAAGGCCACGGCCACGGCGACGAAGAGGAACATGACCACGATCACGAGCATGAAAGCGTGCCCTACGTGAAACTGAAGAGCGAGCGCTGGGATGTGCGCGGCGAATTGCGCGACCCCGTGCCCGGCTTCGCCAAGCTGCGCCTGCGCGCGTCGTTTACCGATTACAAGCACGATGAAATCGAAGGCACGGAAATCGCCACCACATTTAAGAACAAGGGCCACGACGCGCGCCTGGAAATGGAACACCATCCCGTCTTCGGCTGGCGCGGCGTGGTCGGCCTGCAAACGTCGAAGCGCGATTTCTCCGCCCTGGGCGAGGAAGCCTACGTGGCGCCGACGGTGACGAAGAAGCACGCGGCCTTCCTGGTGGAAGAATACAAGCTCGACCAATGGCGCTTCGAAGCGGGCTTGCGCCACGAGTGGCAAGACATCGCGGTCGACAGCGCCACCCTGCAAGACCGCAGCGCCAAGGGCACGTCGGTCTCGCTGGGCGCCGTGTGGAAATTCGCGCCCCAGTATTCGCTCGGCTCGACCATCTCGCGCACGCACCGTTTGCCCAGCGCCGAGGAACTGTATGCGCACGGCGTGCACATGGCCACGGCCACGTATGAACTGGGCAATCAAAACCTGGGCAAGGAAACGTCGAACAATATCGACTTGACCTTGCGCAAATATGCGGGCGCCACGACCTTCTCGGCCAGCGCCTACCGCAACAAGGTCGACAACTACATCTTTGGCAGCACGCTGGACAGCCATGAAGGCTTCCAGCTGATCCAGTACGCCCAGCGCGACGCCACGTTCACGGGCGTGGAAGGGCAAGTCCGTCAGCAACTGAACCCCATGTTCGGCGCCAGCGTGTTCGGCGACTACGTGCGGGCCAAGCTGGCCAACAATGGTGGCAACTTGCCGCGCATTCCGGCCCAGCGTTTTGGCGTGAAGGTCGACGCCAACTGGCAGGCATGGAGCGGCGTGGCCGAGTTCTACCGTGTGGGCAAGCAAGACAAGGTGGCCGCGTTCGAAACGGCAACCCCGGGCTACAACATGCTGAACCTGTCCGCCAACTACGACACGCGCATCGGCACGACGCCGGCCCAGTTCTACATCAAGGCGAACAACCTGACGAATGAGCTGGCGTACAGCCACACTTCATTCATCAAGAATGCGGCGCCTTTGATGGGCCGAAATGTCACCGTCGGCATGCGCGTGACTTTCTAAGCCGCTTGAAACGTAGGTCGGCTTAGCGCGCAAGCGCGTAAGCCGACAACACCAATAACGTCAACAATGTTGTCGGATTACGCGGGGCTTTGCCCCGTTAATCCGACCTACGCCATGGATGGAATAATATCGATCCTGTCCGTGCAAAAACCATCCACGCCCCAGGCCAGCAGTTCACTGGCCCGTTCCGGCGTGTTGACGGTGTAGCAGAACAGTCCCAATCCCTCCTCTTTGACTGCCAGCGCCAGCGCGCGCGTCAGTTGCGTGTGGTCGCAATGGAGCGCCACCACATCCAGTTCCTTCGCCGTGCGCGCCCAGTCGTCCGGTATCTGTTCGACCAGCCAGCCGCGCGCCAGTTCCGGGGCCGCCTGGCGCGCCGCTTCCAGGGCGGCGATGCTGAACGACGAGAGCAAGGGCAATAACTCTCCTTCAGCAATTTCCTTTGCAAAATAATCGCGCGTGGCCTGCGCCACCGTCTCGCCCGTCGGCACGTCGAAGCCGGGCGCCGGCTTGATCTCGATATTCATCCAGATGTGCTGCGCCTTGCAATACGCCGCCACGGCCTCGAACGTGGGCACGCCCTCGCCCGCAAACTGCGGGCCGAACCAGGCGCCCGCCTCCATCGTTCCCAGCTGTGCGGCCGTGTAATCGTTGACGTGGCCGCTGCCGGCCACCGTGCGGCCCAGCTCGGGGTCGTGCACGACGACGGGCACGCCGTCGGACGCCAGCATGACGTCGAATTCCACGGCGCGGTAGCCGTAAGCCAGGCCGCAGCGCAGGGCGGCCAGGGTGTTTTCAGGCGCCAGGGTGCCGCCGCCGCGGTGCGCCAGGGTGCGTGGATAGGGCCACATGAGGATTCCTTTATAGCAAAGACTGTCTTGCCATACTATCCCGCGCCCATCGTGAAAAGTAAAGCGGCTCCGTTTGGCGGCGCGATGTTGCGAATGGCGACGCGCCGGCACCGTTTCGTCGCAGCCCTGTTGCGCCCTGGCCTGCGCTGGCACACAATGCCCCATCGCTACCAGCAGACACTTCCATGAACTCAGACGCCCCTTCCGCCGACGCCCCCGCCAGACGCCGCTTTCCCTACTACCGCATGCTGCTCGACTCTCGCTATGCGCTGGTGCTGAACGCGATCTGCGCGCTGGTCATTACCTTCATCCTCAATCCGGGCAGCCATTTCGGACAAAACCTGATCGCCTCGATGTGCATCGGCACGATCGCATTCCTGCTGATCGACGGCATGCGCCTGACTTTATGGGGCGCGGACCAGCGGCCCAGACTCCTGCCCTTCATGCTCATCATCCTGCTATCCGTGCCCGTGGCGCAAATGCTGGGCCTGGTTCTGTTCGGCTGGCTGACGGGAGTGGACGTGGGCGGCTTCGACAAGCTGTTGCCCACGCAAATGATGGGCACGCTCGTGTTCACCCTGCTGGCCACGGGCGGCGCCGTGCTTTTTTTCTCCAGCCGCGAAAAGATTGCCCGCCTGCAAATGATCGCCGCCGAGGAAAAGGCCCGCGCCGAATCCGTGGCGCGCCAAGCCATGCAGGCGCAGCTGCAACTGCTGCAGGCGCAGATCGAGCCGCACATGCTGTTCAACACCCTGGCCAACCTGCAGGGCCTGATCAGCTTTGATCCGGACCGCGCCCAGCTGCTGCTCGACCAGCTGATCCAGTATCTGCGCGCCACCTTGAGTTCCTCGCGCGCCGGGTCCACCACCCTCGCGCAGGAGTTTTCCCTAATGCAAGCCTACCTGGGCCTGATGTCGATACGCATGGGTGCGCGCCTGAACTATGCACTGGACTTGCCCGAGGCCTTGCGCGATATCAAGGTGCCGCCCATGCTGCTGCAGCCGCTGGTGGAAAATGCCATCCAGCACGGCCTGGAACCGAAGATCGAAGGCGGCCATATCCACGTGCAGGCGTCCACGGACGGCGGCGCGCTGGTGCTTACCGTCAGCGACGATGGCCTGGGCCTCGACCATCCGGGCCAGACCAAGGGCACGCAGCTGGGGGTGGCGAATATCCGCGAACGCCTGCACGGCATGCATGGCGAAGCCGCCAGCCTGTCGCTGATCGCCAATACGCCGGCAGGCGTTGTCGCCCGCCTTCAATTACCGATACACTCCACCACCACGAGCCCCACGCCATGACCAGTTCCACCCCGCGCGCCCTGATCGCCGAAGACGAACCCATACTCGCCGCCGCCCTCGCGCATGCCCTGCGCCGGCTATGGCCGGAACTCGACATCGTTGCCACCTGCGCCAATGGCGTGGAAGCCTTGCAGCAAGGCCTGGCGCTGCAGCCCGACATTCTGTTTCTCGACATCAAGATGCCGGGCAAGACGGGCCTGGAAGCGGCCGAGGAACTGGCAGAACAGTGGCCGGACGGCATCGCGTTCCCTCACATCGTGTTTGTTACCGCCTACGACGAATATGCGCTGGCCGCCTTTGAGCACGCGGCCGCCGATTACGTCTTAAAACCCGTCAACGATGCGCGCCTGGGCAAGACGGTGGAACGCTTGCAGCAACGCCTGCGCGACAGCGCCGGCACCAGCGGGACAGCAACGCCTGCGGCGGCCACGGCGGTGCCCGTGACGGCGGCCGCCGGCGACGACAACCTGGCCCGCCTGCTGGCCCAGTTGCAGGCCATGGTGCCGCCCGCGCCGCGCCTGCAAATGATACGGGCGGCCGTAGGCAACAGCGTGCGCATGATCGCGCTGGCCGACGTCGTGTATTTCGAGGCGCTGGACAAATACATCAACGTCGTGTGCCAGGACAGCGAAGCGCTGATACGCACGAGCCTGAAGGAACTTTTGCCCCAGCTGGACCCGCAACAATTCTGGCAAATCCACCGAGGCACCATCGTCAATGCCAGCGCCATCGCCACGGCCGTGCGCGACGAGGCGGGCAAGCTGTCGCTGACCCTACGCCAGCATCCGGCGCAACTGCGTGTCAGCCCTTTATATGCCCATCTGTTCCGGCAGATGTAGCGCGCAAGAGCCGGGTTCTAGTGGAGCTGATGCTTCAGGTCCGATAGTTCATCGTGGACCTTGAGCACGGCGCTCTTCATTTCCGGCGTCACGCTGGTCGCCGTGCCGCACGCCCGTTTGGCGCGGTCGCCCAGCGATTCCATCTGGTCGACGGCTTGGCGGATGCGCGCATCGTCCTGCGTGTCGATGGCTTGCCGCACGGCGCTCTTTTGCTGGTCCAGCTGGTTGATGCAATCCTTCAAGTCCATCGGCATGCCCTGCTGCTTGCCGCACAACTGGGCCGCCTGGCCGATCGCGTGTTCGATGGCGCCAAAGCGCCGTGCCACTTCCTTTACCTGCATCATGATCTGTCCTCCCATGGTATCGAGAGTTGGATCGTCAGGCCGGCCCAAGGTTCCCCGCCACGCGCCATGGCATTGAAATTTCCATGGGGCATTTTTTTGTAAGCGCTTGTGACATTCTAGATAATTATCAAATCCTTCAGATACATTGGCGTACCTGAACCACCATGCCCTCCATGACCTCGCTGCCCCCCCTGCCCCGCCGCGCTCCCGGCCTGCTGCTGATCGTCCTGCTGCACGCGGGGCTGGCCTATGTCGTGCTGCAGTCGCGCCCCCGCCTTGCCGCTGACGAGCACTTGCCGCAGGGCCCGGCCATCGCCTGGCTGCGCTACACGCCCCCTGCGCCGCCCAAGCCGATAGCCTTGCGCAGCGCAAAACCGGCCGCTGAACGTGTGCCGCGCCGAACCATACCGGCGCCCGTCAGCCGCCCCCTGCCCCCGCCCGCCGCCGAGCCGGCGCCAGCACCGGCAATGGCGGAAGCGATCACGGCGCCGCCAGCGCCCAGCGCCGCCGATATCCTGGCGCAAGCCAAGCGCGACGTGGGCAAGATCGACAGGGATTTGCGCAAGGAATTCCCGCAGCGGGGAGAACAAAAACTGGAGGACACGGGCTTCAAGCGCATGCAGCAAGGCTTTGCCGAAGCCTACGCGGCCGTGCCGCCGAAATGGTACGAGGCATCGAAAATCGAGGAAGTGGGCGCGAATGAGGCCAGGGGCAGCCGCACGTATAAAATCACCAGCGCGCTGGGCACCTTGTGCGTGACCACGCGCGCGGGCAAGCAGGGGGAAACGATGATCGGCAACTGCCCCAAATAGCCGGGCTCAGCCCACCGCTTCGCGCGCGCCCAGCGGCTGCAGATGGCGCAGGCGCAAGGCGATCAGCACGCCGCCGCCCAGGCATACGCCCAGCATGATGATGACGCCCGTCCAGCCGTCGAAGCCCCACATCATGCCCGAGGCCGAACCGATCAGGCTTGACCCCAAATAATAGAACAGCAGATAGAAGGCCGAGGCCAGCGCCTGCGGCGCGCGGGCGCGGCGGCTGACCCAGCTGCTGGCGATCGAATGCGAGGCAAAGAAACCGAAGGTAGCCAGCGCCATGCCGATGACGATCAGCGGCAGCGAGTCGAACAGGGTCAATACTATGCCGGACAGCATCACCGACAGCATGATCCACAGCACGCCCCGGCGCCCCAGCCGGTCCACCAGGCGGCCCGCCCAGACGGAACTGAAGATGCCGATCAGGTACAGAAAGGCCAGCAAACCGACCGTGCTCTGGCGCAAGCCAAATGGCGCGGCCAGCAGGCGGTAGCCGATGTAGTTATACAGGCTGACGAAACAGCCCATCAGCACGAAAGCCAGGCAGAACAGCCATGGCAAGCCCCGGTCGGAAAAATGTTGCTTGATCGCGTGCGGCAGCGCATTCCAGCCTCGGGTTGTGGGCACGAAATTCTTCGACGCGGGCAGGCTGCGCCAGAATTCCGCCGCCGCCAGCACGCCGGCCACGCCCAGCACGCCCAGGGCCCAGCGCCACGACAGGAAATCGCTGAGCATGGAAGCGATAAGGCGTCCCGACATGCCGCCAAACGCGCTGCCTGCAATATACAAGCCCATCGACAATCCCAGCGACGGCCCCTCGATTTCCTCGCCCAGGTAAGCCATGGCCACGGCCGGCATGCCGCCCAAGGCGATGCCCAGCGCGGCGCGGATGGCCAGCAGTTGCGCATAATCCTGGGCGAAGGCGGACAAGATCGTCAATATCGCGGCGGAAAACATCGACGCCACCATCAGCGGCTTGCGCCCGACCCGGTCCGACACGGCACTGAGCAGCACCAAGGAGATGGCCAGCAAGCCGCTCGACACGGACAAGGACCAGCTGCTTTGCGCGGGCGTCAGATGAAACTGGTGCGACAGCAGCGGAAACAGCGGTTGTATGCAATACAGTAGGCTGAAGGTGGAAAAGCCGCCAAAGAACAGGGCGCGGTTGCTGCGCTTGAATTCGATCGAGCCCTTGGCGATGGCCGTGCGGGGCGCGGGTGCGGCGGGAGAAACCGCGATGGCAGACGAGGTGGCGGGGGCAAAGGCAAGCGATGAATCAGACATGGCCGTGTTTCGGAAAGGAAGCGAGTCTTCATCTTAGGATTGCCAACTCATATCGTCCAATATATATTCAAGGCCCAACTCATACTTTTAAAATATTACTTATATGGAACTGCGCCACCTGCGTTACTTTGTCGCCGTTGCCGAAGAGCTGCACTTCACGCGCGCGGCCGAGCGCCTGCACATCGGCCAACCGCCGCTGAGCCAGCAGATCCAGGCGCTGGAGGCGGAACTCGGTGCGCAGTTGTTCGAGCGCAACAAGCGCTCCGTGCGGCTGACGCAGGCAGGCGCGCTGTTTCTCGACGATGCGCGGCGCATCCTGGCCCTGTCGGAACAGGCGGCCGTCACGGCGCGCCGGGCACAGCGGGGCGAAGCGGGCGAATTGCGCATCGGTTTTACCTTTTCCACGCCGTTCACACCCTACTTCGCGACCGTCATCAACCGCTACCGCCAGCAATTCCCGCACGTCACCTTGACCCTGCATGAAATGGCGACATTGCATCAACTGGAAGCGATCTCGGGCAGGACGATGGACCTGGGCTTCGTGCGCCCGCCGGAAACGACGTACCCGGACGACATCCGCCTGACCGAATTGCGGCAAGACCCGCTGTTCCTCGTGCTGCCCGTCGCCCACGCGCTGGCGGCCAAGGACAGCATCGCGATTGCCGACATGGCGGGCGAAGGCTTTGTCATGTATCCCAGGGATGCGGGCACGGGGATTTATCCGCAGATTTTTCGACTGTGCAAGGCCGCAGGCTTCGTGCCCCAGGTCACGCAGGAAGCGGGCGAAGCATCGACCATCATCGGCCTGGTGGCGGCCGGCTGCGGCATTTCCGTGCTGCCCGCCTCGTTCGACCGCATCCGCATGGATGGCGTGTGCTACCGCCCCATCGCCGACCCGCAGGCGACGACCAGCTTGTTACTTGCACAACGGGAAGAAGAGACGTCGCCGCTGGTGGCGGCATTCGTCAAGCTGGCCGAGGAAGCGGCCATGGAAGGGGGAGCGTAGGCCGGCGTGTCGGCTTACGCTGCGGCTGTGCCGTAGCTAAGCCGACCTACGGGACTACAGGACGCGCGCCGGCGTAGGTCGGATTAGCGGTGGCGAAGCCGCCGCGTCATCCGACACCAGCGGTCACGAATAATCCGCATCCAGCTCGGAACCCGCGTAATTCTCCAGGTCCTCGAACAGGCTCTTCATGCTGGCCCGCGTGAGGATTTTCTGCACGACGGTGCAGCTGCGGCGGTAGGACGCGATGCGGTCGAGCAACACCGGATGGTGCTGCACGGGCACCTTGGCCACCAGGGCGGCCCAGCCTTCCTCGAAGTCGGGCTTGTTCTTGCGCACGGAACGCACGAAACGTTCAAACTCCTTTTGCCCCGTGCGCGCCACGATGCGCCCGCCGCCTTCGATGGCGAAGATGATGGCCAGAGCGATGACGCCCTCGGCATTCAAATCGCTGTCGCTGACGGGGCCGTTGTCGTGGTGGCGGCGCAGCCAGCTGGCCAGGCGCACGACGGCTTGCACTTCCTTGCGCTGTTGCAACTGCAACGCATACTTTTCATAGCCGGCCCAGTTCTGGTTCGGGTCGGCCTGGCAAATATCGATGAACAGCTCGCGCAAACGGCGCTGCAGGTAGACGGGGTCCTGGTCGTATTCGCCGACGAGGGCGTCTTCGGGCAGCTGCGACAGGTCCTTGATCAGGCGAAAGCCCACCTGGAACGCGTGCTCGGCGCCGTGCTCGACGAGGAAATCGAGCGCGGCCTGGTCGCCTTCATGCGTGACGGCCTGCTCCAGGCCCAGCGACACGCCGCCTACAGTCAGGTACAGCGCCTTCTGGATGCCGTCGGCCGTGCGTTCATTCGTGAACTTCTCGGCCACCATGGCCGTGATGCCCGTCAATTCGTCGGCCAGGTTCAGCGCCGCGTCTTCGCGCGGGTCGCCCGGCAACAGCTTGATGGCGCGCACCAGGCGCGGAAGATTCTCTACAACAATTGCTGGCAGCATTAGTGATTCCCTGCTTTCATTACGAGAAAATGCCCGTGCCCAGGCTGCGGCGCGTGCTGGAACGCGGCGCGCTGCGCGTGCTCGGCACTTGCTTGCGCAGACGGTACAGCAATTCCTTGGTACTGCGCTGCAACATGGTCGGTTCTTCGTCCGGATCGTCCGAGTATTCCGCGTCGGCCAGGTCGGCGCTGTGGCGGAAGTCGGGGAACAGTTCGAACAGCGAGCGGTCCCAGCCGTCTTCATTCGCTTGCGCCAGTTCGATGGCCAGCGGCACGATGTCGTTGTCGGACGAAGTCACGCCCGTCACGTACGGTCCCTTGATGACGATTTCGCCCGCCACTTCGAGGATTTCCTTCGGCGCCATCGAGAACAAAATGGCGAACGCCGTGGCGCCCCAGTCGGTGGCGGATGCTTCGAGCAGCAGCTCGCGGCGGCGCTCGGCGTCGTCGGTGGAAAACACCACGCCGTGGATGTGCGCGAACAGCGCTTCGGCGATGCGCTCCGGATCATCCTCGATCTGGTCGTCGCTCCAGGTGGCGGCAATGAAGGCCAGGCTGTCGGCCCACGCTTTCGGCGGCACCAGCAGGGTGGCCAGCGACATCTTGCCGCCGTCGAAACCGGCCAGGTGCAGGGCCGTCACCTGCGGCGGGATGGCGCTCAGCACTTCCACCACGGCCAGGTCGCCGTACTGGTCGGCCGCGTCCGCAAACGCCTGCTCGGCGTGGCCCAGCGAACCGGACAGCACCAATTCCGTGACCTGTTTCGTCAGCGCGGGCAGGTTACTTTTTTGTTCATTATCGGCCATGGTCATCTCCATCCTGGTCAAACATCTGGGCGAAATCGTCGGTGGCTTCGTCTTCATCGTGATCGTCGTCGCCGTCGTCATTGGCGGCCAGCTGGTCGAGCGACTGGTCGTCGTCGTCCCACAGGCGCGGGTTCTTGTGCAGGAAGGCCGTGATGATGGCCTGGCGCGCCAGGTCGGGGAAGCTCTCTTCGATGGCGGCGTACATCTTCGCCGCTTCCGGCGCGGCGCATGTCGCCATGGAAAACACGCGGGCCGGGTCGCCGAACTCGTAGTCTTCGCTTTCCGCCAGCAAGCCCTTCGGGTCGCTGAAGGTGATGTGATCGACCAGCGCGAAGGCCAGCATGTTCACGTCTTCGATGCCGCCGCCGCTCGCGTACTCGCTCACCAGCGCGTCGACCATGCTTTTATAGTTCTTGCGGTTCGGCGGGTCGCCGAGGATGCCGTCGATCTGGCCTTCCAGCTCGCGCGACTGGTACGCGAATTCAGGGTGTACTCTTCTCATGCTGTGCTTTCCAATGTGATGCGCGGCGCTGTTACATTAAAAGCGCCGTTGTTGTTGTTTTTCAAATCATTCAGGCTGACCGGACGGCCGCCAGCGTGCTTAGTCGGCCGGCAATACCGTGCCGTGAAGGCGGAACACGCCGCACCACAGGGCATAGGCTTCCGCTTCCGGATCGATGATGATGCGGTGGTTCACGCTCTGGTCGTATTCGGCGCGCTTGGCCGGGTCGGCCAGGATTTCATACGCCTTGGTGACGCTCTTGAAGCGCGCCTCGGCGCCGGGGGCCTGGTTGCGGTCGGGGTGGAAGCGCATGGCCAGCGAACGGTAAACCTTCTTGATTTCATCGTCGCTGGCATTGGGCGCGACACCGAGGACGTTATACAAATTTTCCATAAATGGCTCCGGGGTCACGTTTTGTTTGCTAATTAAAGGCGAATTATCCTATAGAACGGCGCCCGCGTCGCTTGCATGCTGGGATATGGGGCCAAATACGTGCTTATAAAGCGCTTGCGGTACGGTAAAATGCTTTTTACTGTCACTCTTCCGCATTGATCAATGAGCAACGATAAACCGAATACCGCCGCGCCAGCGCTGGCGCCCAATTTCTTGCGTAACATCATCGAAGCCGACCTGGCTGCCGGCGCGCACGTGCGTCCCGGCCTGCCCCAGGTGATCACGCGTTTCCCGCCGGAGCCTAACGGCTACCTGCACGTGGGCCACGCCAAGTCGATCTGCGTCAACTTCGGCCTGGCGCGCGATTACGCCGGCCAGTGCAACCTGCGCTTCGACGACACCAATCCGGCCAAGGAAGAGCAGGAATACGTCGACACCATCATGGACAGCGTGAAATGGCTGGGCTTTGACTGGGAACCGAAGACTGCCGATGGCCAGAGCCACCTGCACTACGCGAGCGACTATTTCGACCAGCTGTACGCGATGGCCGAGTACCTGATCACGGCCGGCTTTGCCTACGTGGACAGCCAGAGCGCCGAAGACATGGCCGCCAACCGCGGCAATTTCGGCCAGGCCGGCAAGAATTCGCCGTTCCGCGACCGTCCGCGCGACGAATCGCTGGCCCTGTTCCGCGCCATGAAGGCGGGCCAGTTCAAGGATGGCGAGCACATCCTGCGCGCGAAGATGAGCGAAGATGCCATGAGTTCGCCGAACATGAACTTGCGCGACCCGGCCATCTACCGCATCCGCCACGCGCACCACCACCGCACGGGCGACGCCTGGTGCATCTATCCGATGTACGACTACACGCACCCGATCTCGGACGCGCTGGAAAACATCACGCATTCGATCTGCACGCTGGAATTCCAGGATCACCGCCCGTTCTACGACTGGCTGCTGGAAACCCTGGCCGCCGGCGGCTTCTTCCAGCAACCGGTGCCGCGCCAGTTCGAATTCTCGCGCCTGAACCTGACCTACATCGTTACCAGCAAGCGCAAGCTGCGCCAGCTGGTGGAAGAACACATCGTCGACGGCTGGGACGACCCCCGCATGCCGACCCTGGTGGGCATGCGCCGCCGCGGCTACACGCCGGAAGCGATTCAATTGATGTGCGAACGCACGGGCGTGACGAAATCGGACGGCTGGATCGACTACAGCGTGCTCGAAGGCTGCTTGCGCGAAGACCTGGACCCGAAGGCGCCGCGCACGGTGGCCGTGCTGCGTCCGCTGAAGTTGATTATTGACAACTTCCCGGAAAACGAGAGCGTCGAGTGCACGGCGCCCGTGCACCCGCACTTCCCGGAACGGGGCTTGCGCACCTTCCCCATCTCGCGCGAGCTGTGGATCGAGGAAGACGACTTCATGGAAGTGCCGAACAAGGGCTATTTCCGCCTGTATCCGCCCATCGACGACAAGCCGGGTAGCAAGGTTCGCCTGCGCTACGGCTATGTGATCGAGTGCACGGGCTTTGACAAGGATGCCGAAGGCAAGGTCATCGCCGTGCATTGCAACTATTTCCCGGACAGCAAGTCGGGCACGGAAGGCAGCGCCAACTACAAGGTCAAGGGCAATATGCACTGGGTCAGCGCGCCGACGGCGATTGCCGCCGAAGTACGCCTGTACGACCGCCTGTTTACGGACCCGCAGCCGGACGCGGGCGGCAAGGACTTCAAGCTGGCCCTGAACCCGCTGGCCAAGGAAGTGGTGCAGGCGTGGCTGGAACCGGGCGCGGAACTGGCCCAGCCGGAACAGCGCTTCCAGTTCGAGCGCCACGGCTACTTCGCGGCCGACCGGGTCGACAGCCAGCCTGGCAAGCCCGTCTTCAACCGCATCGTCACCCTGAAAGACAGCTGGCAGCCCGCAAAATAAGGCGCCGGACGACCCACAAAAAAACCGCTGCGGCGGTTTTTTTTCGTTTCAAGAACATATATCACCCCAGAATATTGCCTGTTGACTACATTCACGATAATTTTGTATATTAGGCAGCTATTGAGCAATTTGCAATTTCAATAGCGCTTGTATAACACTGTCGCCCAGGCGGCCCCCGATTCCTCTTCCTGATGCGGATGGCGATGTCTTCTACTGCCAGCGAACACCCCTTATCTGCTGAAAAAAAACCGCTCTGGCTGCTCGGCTTCGTGATGTCGATGGTGGTGGGCTTGCTGTTCTACATGGCTGCCTCGCTGTCGATCGAAAACGACGCCAGCGACCTGTTCGACAATCTGGCCCGCAATACGCGGAAAAACATCGAATCGCGCGTCAAGTCGTATGCCAACCTGCTGCGCGGTACGGCCAGCCTGTTCCACGCCAACGCACACGTGAGCCGGGAGCAATTCCACCGCTACGTGGCAAACATTGCCCTGCAACAGAACTACCCGGGCGTGATGAATCTTAATTACAGCCAGGAACTCGACGACGCGCAGCGCGGCGCCTTCGAAGCGGCCATGCAGCGCGACTATCCGCCCGGGCGCGACGGCTATCCGGCATTTGCCATCCATCCACCCGCCCCGCGCGCCCGTTATTCCGTGCTGGTGTACATCGAGCCGATTGCCAGCGCCCCGGAAAAGTATGGCCAGGACATCGCCGCGCGCCCCCTGATCGCGGAAATGCTGGAGCAGTCGCGCGATTCCGGGCAGATCAGCAATTCCGGCGTGCCCGTGCCGATGGAAGGCCGGCCCCAATTGACGGGCATGGCCATGCGCCTGCCCGTGTACCGCTACGGCATGCCGGTCGATACGGTGGAGCAGCGGCGCGCCGCTTACCAGGGTTCCGTCGGCATCGGCTACGACCTGGTGACAATGATGCGCAGCGCGCTGGCCGACATGCCGGTGCGTAACGTGCGCCTGACCCTGTTCGATATCGGCCCCCAGGCGCGCGAAGCACTGAACTTGCCGCACGACATGCGCCCCATCTTCGACAGCACGACGGCGGGCATGCATGCGCCGTGGTGGCTGCCCGGCAGTTCGGGCCGCTACCTGAGCAGCACGATGCTGATCGAACACAATGGCCGCGTCTGGCAAGCGCTGTTCAGCGTGCGCAAGAGCGACCTGTATACGCGCTTCGATGTCTTTTTGCCATGGCTGGCCCTGCTGATCGGCTTTGCCAGCGCCATGCTGCTGTACATGCTGTTCCACACGCTGGCGTCGTCGCGCCGGCGCGCCATCCAGATGGCGACGGGCATGACGGAGGAATTGCGCGCCAGCCAGATCCGCCTGCAGCTGTCGCACCAGAAACTGCGCCGGCTGGCGGCCCACGCCGACCAGATCAAGGAAGAAGAGCGCAAGCGCATCGCGCGCGAAATCCACGACGACCTGGGACAAAACCTGCTGGTGCTGCGCATCGACGCCGACATGCTGGCCTCGCGCACGCAGCGCCGCCACCCGCGCCTGAATGCGCGCGCCCGCTCGACCCTGGAGCAGATCGACGCCACCATCAAGAGCGTGCGGCAGATCATCAACGACTTGCGCCCTACCGTGCTGGACCTGGGCGTGAATGCGGCCGTCGAATGGCAGGTGGCGCAATTTCGCCAGCGCACGGGCATCGCCTGCGAAGTGCATGAAAGCCATGGCGACATTTGCCTCAGCGACCAGTGCGCGACGGCCCTGTTCCGTATCCTGCAAGAGTCGCTCAGCAATATTTCCCAGCATGCGAATGCCAGCCGCGTGCAGGTCAAGCTGGAGAAGTGCCGCGATACGGTATCGATGAGCATCAGCGACAACGGCGTGGGCGCGGCCATCGACGGGCGCAACAAGCTGGGCTCGTTTGGCCTGGTGGGCATCGAGGAACGCATCAAGTTGCTGGGCGGCACTTTCTACATCGAAAGCAGCCCCGGCGCCGGCATGAGCGTACACGTGAGCGTGCCGCTGGGCGCGGACGCTACCGCGTTTCCCTACCAGGAAGAAAGCCGGGCCAGCAGCTGATCGGCGCCCGCCCGCATGAAGCAAGCCCAGCTTGCATATTTCGTAATTAGATGCAATATTGATGTTGAACAACTCAGCGCCCGCCCGCCATGGGCAGGCATTCCTCGACTACTTGCCAGGAGTACACACCCGCCGCCTTCCCTTGTTTCACCGTATTTCCCACAACGCTCTTTACAAAAGGACATTCATGGATACGAACGACAGTTTCAAAGCAATTGCCGATTTGAATTTGGACGCGATCAAGGTCAAGCTGATGCACCGGGAGTCAGGCGAAGGATGGAGCCTGGAAAAGGCAAATGCCGTGGAATTTGAATACCGCCGCTTCCTGATCCTGATGAAACAGTTTCCGGAGGAAGAAACGGCGCCACTGATGGATGTCGATACTTTCTGGCACTACCACATCCTCGACACCCTGAAATATGCGGCGGACTGCGAGCAGGTGTTCGGTTACTTCCTCCATCACTTTCCGTACATCGGCTTGCGCGGCGAAGACGACGAAGCGGCGCACCATCGCGTGGGCGAGCGCATGAAGCAGTTGTATGAGCAGACGTTCGGGGAAGATTATATCCGCGCAGAAACGGCGTATTCGGGGCGCGCCGTACAGGCGGCGTATTCGGGACGTGCGGTACAGGCAGCGTATTCGGGACGCGCGGTACAAACAGCATTTTCCAGTGCCGCGGTACAGGCCACCGCTTACTCGGGCCGGGCCGTGCAGACGGCGTTTTCCAGTGCGGCCGTGCAGGCGACGGCGTATTCGGGCCGCGCGACGGGCGCTGCCAGCACCGCGTTTTCCAGCGCGCCGGCCTCTCTGACCGCAGCGGTGGTCAAATCGTCTTCGACTGGCCTGGAACTGGGGCGCTTCTATGTCGATCGTCCGGTACTGAACCGCGACCCGCAATAGAACGGCGGAAAACAGATGTGGCTGCCGCACGCGGCAAGCCTGACTTACCCAGACGGCACCTCTCAGTTTGCCGTCTGTCAGGCGCTCTTAGGCAGCCATCAACTCGCGCAGTTCACGAATGCTGAAATCGCTGATTTCATGCATGCGGATGAGGATCGTGGCGCCGATCGGCAAGGTGTTGTGACGAATCTTGCTGATAACAGGTGGCGCCACTTCCAGAGCTCGCGACAAGGCGGCATCGTTTTTCAGTTGCAGCTTGTCGATGATCGCATCGAGGACGCGATTCGGGTTGTAGGTAGGCAAAGAAGTAATTTGTTTGAGAGACATGATCAAAAATCCGTACTTGTTGTATTAGAGCAAAAAGAAGCCGAATGCCTCTTTCGCTATAATTCAGGGTAAACACACTAAAAAGCGCCATCACTTATGCGGCTTTTACGCCACAAACAATATAATACACGCTATTGTTGATTTTTGCGTAACTTAAAGCAAAATTGTGATAATTGAAGAGAATTGACGCACTTGGAATGTGCTAGAGGATAACCCAAATCGGAAAAATTTGCTGCAAGTCATCAATTTTTACAATGAGGAACGCCGCTGCGCATGAGCCAGGCAATCGCCATGAGGGCGCCCAGGCGAGCGATTTCCGTCGATAAATGCCAGCCTTGCGCGGCCACGCCGGCCGGGGTGACCAAAAGGCAGTTGCATGAAAAATCGTCGATGCGGCACCAGGCCAGTTGCCGGCGAATTTCATCGGGCGGCGGCGGCGGTTGTAGCGCACGTTCGCGCCGGCGCATATACGCGCGGACCTGCTCCTTGCTGGGGTGATTCGTAGCTCGCATGGCTCGCTCCTGCTGACGGGAAACAGCGTCGCGCTAATTGTAGATGCCGAGCCCGCCACAAGAGCCCGGACGCGTGACGACATTGCTCACCATATCGCCAGCGCGCCATGACACGTTTGCGCTGCATCAAATGGCACGGTCCCGGCGTTGCGCCGCAGCCCGTGCTGCCCCGCGACCTGACGGCCAGAGGCACAGCACGCCATTTTTATTTCTTTTGCTGACGCACGCGCTGTTGTTGTTTTTCCTGCGTTTGCTGACGGTTCTGCTTGCGCTCGAACAGGGCGACCGCATCTTTCTTGGCTTGCTCCACGGTACGCATTTCCTCATGCGCATCGTGCGGGACAAAAAATTCGGCGTCCTGCGCCGCCACGACCAGCTTGATGGCGGCATCGTCATCGAGGTCGTACAATTCCGTCAGGACGGTGGTGACCTCGTCCAGGTATGCTTCGTAAGTGAGGGTGCTCATGCTGTCTTCCTTAAGTGAGTGGCGCAACGCGGGAACGGCGCGCTGCGCGCCGGCCCAGCAAAGTGCGCAGATAACCGGCCATTTTACCCGATGCGGCCCGCGCCGGCTGCCAGCGCCTGCAAGGCATCGGTCACGCGCGCGTAGCGCAGGCGCACGCCCAGCTCGCGCTTGATGCGCGTATTGTGCAGGCGGCGCGATTCGGACATGAACGACAGCAGCATCGGCGTGACCACTTGCCGCAGCTCGGCACGGGGCAGGCGCGGCGGGCGCGGCAGCCCAAACGTATCGGCCACGGCATCGAAATACTCGGCCATTTTGAGTTCGCTGTCATCGCTGGCGTGATACACGCGTCCCGACTTGCCGCGCCACAAGGCCCGTTCGATGATGCGCGCCAGGTCATCGGCATGGATATGGTTGGTGTACACGTCGTCATCCGCGGCCAGGGCCGGCGTGCCTTCGCGCAAGCGTTTCAAAGGCAGGCGGTCTTCCGCATAGATGCCCGGCACGCGCAGGATGGCCACCGTGGCGCCACGGCGCGCGCCCCAGCCACGCAAGACCTGTTCGGCGTCGACGCGCCGCTTCGCGCGCGCATTGGCGGGCACCACAGGCCGCGTTTCATCGACCCAGGCGCCGCCGCAATCGCCATACACGCCGCTGGTACTCACATACACCATGCGGGCATGCTCGGGTAAAATGGCGGCCAGATTGCGCGTGCGCCGGTCCAGCAAGCCCGACGACAGGGGCGGCGCCAGGTGCACGATCATCGTCGCCAGTCCCGCCAGCCGTTTCAAGCTGGCGCGGTCGTCGAGATTGGCCACGATGGGCACGGCGCCGGCCGCGCGCAGCTGCGCGCAGCGGGCCGGCTGGCTGGTGACGGCAAAGACGCGAAAGCGCGCGCGCAGCAGGGGCAGCAGCCGCATGCCGACATCGCCGCAACCGAGGATCAGCAGGCGCGGCAAGCCTGAGGGCTTGCGCAAAGAGTGCTTTAACATATTTTTCATCTCAAGGATTGTATGACTTTTCAAATTACTGTTCAGCCCAGCGGCCACCAGTTCAGCTGTGAAACGGACGAAACCGTCCTGTCGGCGGCGATACGCGCCGGCGTCGGCCTGCCGTACAGCTGCAAGAGCGGCGCCTGCAGCTCATGCAAGGGCAAGATCGTGTCAGGCAATGTACAGCATAAGCCATACCAGACCCGCTCCCTGACGGAAGAAGAAGCGGCGACCGGCTATTCGCTGCTGTGCTGCGCCGTGCCCCAAGGCGATTTGGTGGTGCAGGCGCGCGAAGTGGCGGGCAGCAGCGACTACCCGATCAAGAAAATGCCGTCGCGCGTGACCACCATCGAGAAGGTCGCCCCCGACGTCGTCGTGCTGACCCTGCAGTTGCCAGCCAGCGAGCGCCTCAACTACCGCGCCGGACAGTATATCGAAATCATGCTGCGCGACAACAAGCGCCGCAGCTACAGCATGGCCAGCGCGCCCGTCGAAGGCGGCCCCGTGAGCCTGCACATCCGCCACATGCCGGGTGGCCTGTTCACCGACCAGGTGTTCGGCACGATGAAAGAGCGCGACATCCTGCGCTTTGAAGGCCCGATGGGCACCTTCTTCCTGCGCGAAGATTCCGACAAACCCGTCGTGCTGCTGGCCTCGGGCACGGGCTTTGCCCCGCTGAAAGCCATCGTCGAGCACATGATCAACGAGCAATCCCCGCGCCCAATCACCCTGTACTGGGGCGGCCGCCGTCCGCACGACCTGTACATGGATGCGCTGTGCCGCCAGTGGGCCGCCGACTTGCCGCAGTTCACCTATGTGCCCGTCGTGTCGGAAGCCTTGCCGGAAGACGAATGGCGCGGCCGCACGGGCTTCGTGCACCAGGCCGTCATCGCCGACTTGCCCGACATGTCCGCGTATCAGGTGTATGCCTGCGGCGCGCCCATCGTCGTCGAATCGGCCAACCGCGATTTCGTGCAATTGTGCCGGCTGCCAGCCGACGAGTTCTACGCCGACGCTTTCACGACGGAAGCCGACCTGGCCAAATAAGCATCCAGACAGCGGGGTGCTGCTGGCGCGGCATCCGCTGCCGTCACCCGCCCCATCCCGCTGTTTCCTGGAAATGTCATGTCTCTCGCTTCCGCCGGCAACGGCTTCAGTATCCTGCGTCACCGCAATTTCGCCTGTTACCTGTCCGCCCGCGTGCTGGGCACGGTCGCCGTCCAGATGCAAAGCGTGGCCATCGGCTGGCAGGTGTACCAGATCACGGGCAGCCTGTTCGACCTGGGCCTGATCGGCCTGGCGCAGTTCGCCCCCTTCCTCGTCTTGATTTTGCCGGCCGGCCACGTGGCCGACCGCTACAACCGCCGCAACATCATCGCCTGGTGCCTGACGGCGCAGCTCGCCTGCGCGCTGGCCCTGCTGGCGTTTACGTTAAGCAATATTTCCATCGTCTGGCCCGTGTTCGCCGTGCTGGTGCTGTTCGGCAGCGCGCGCGCCTTCATGATGCCGGCCACGCAAGCCGTGCTGGTCAACATGGTGCCCACGCAACACTTCAGCCGCGCCCTCGCACTCAGTTCGTCGAGCTCGCACGTGGCCATCATCCTGGGACCGACCTTGGGCGGCCTGCTGTATTACTTCGGCCCCAAGGTCGTGTATTTGATCTCGTCGGCCTTGCTGGTGCTGTCCGTGCTGCTGATGCGCGCCACCACGCCGGCGCCGCAAGTGGTCAAGCGCGAGCCCGTCAGCTGGCATACCTTGCTCGAAGGCTTGCGCTTCGTCTGGTCGAAACCCATCGTGCTGGGCGCCATTTCGCTCGACCTGTTCGCCGTGCTGTTCGGCGGCGCCACGGCCCTGCTGCCGGCGCTCGCGCACGACGTGCTGCATATCGGCCCCAGCGGACTGGGCCTGCTGCGCACGGCGCCGGGCGCCGGCGCCGCCCTGTGCTCGATCGCACTGGCCCTCTTTCCCATCACGCGCCGGGTGGGCGCCTGGATGTTCGGCGGTGTGGCCGTCTTCGGCCTGGGCACCCTGGTGCTGGGCAGCACCAGCTATTTCCCGCTGGCCCTGGCGGCGCTGTTCCTGATGGGCGCCGGCGACATGGTCAGCGTCTACATTCGCCACCTGCTGGTGCAGTTCGAGACGCCGGACGAGATTCGCGGCCGTGTCAGCGCCGTCAACGCCGTCTTCATCGGCGCCTCGAACGAGCTGGGCGAATTCGAATCGGGCTTGACGGCCGGCTGGTTCGGCCTGGTGCGCGCCGTGCTCTTCGGGGGCGCCGCCACCCTGGCCGTGACGGGCGTGTGGGCCGTGCTGTTCCCCGTGCTGTCGCGCATGGACCGCTTCCCCCACCACGAAAAGGAAGCGGCCGCCAGGACGCCCAACGCGACCGCAAACTAAAGACTAAGATGCGCTATTGCCACTGACGAACTTGCACCATGAAAATCACGCTTCCATTGCACGGCTTCATCCGCAGCCGCCCCCACCTGAGCATGGCCACGGCCATCGGCGTGGCGGTCGGCCTACTGTTGCCCTCTTCCTGGCAACAGATGACGCGTTTGCTGACGGCGTGGAATGTCGCCGTCTGGTTCTACCTGGCGACGATGGCCTGGATGATGATGCGCGCCAACCATCACAAGGTCAAGGTGATGGCGGCGCGCCAGGATGAGCGGGCCACCACGGTGCTGTCGGCCCTGTCCGTCGCATCCGTGATGAGCCTGGTGGCCATCGTCTCGCAACTGTCTTCGATGAAAGACATGGCGCCCGACGAGCGCGCGCTGCATTACGGCTTGACGATCCTGACACTGGTCGGTTCCTGGTTCCTCGTCGGCACCCTGTTCTGCTTCCACTATGCCCACCTGTATTACCAGGCCGACCCCGCAGTACGCCCCCTGAAGTTTCCCGACGACGAGCAAAACCCCGATTACTGGGATTTTCTGTATTTCGCCTTCACCATCGCCGTGGCCGTGCAAACGTCGGACGTTTCAGTACAGACGCGGCTAATGCGGCAGATCGTGCTGGGGCAATCCGTGCTGAGCTTTTTCTTCAACCTGGTCGTGCTGGGGCTGTCGATCAATATCGCGGCCGGCCTCATCAATGGATAAAGCTGGCGCCGGCTTGAAAAAATTCCGTGAGGAAACTTGACCTGGGTGTAGGGTTAAGCTCATCTTAATCGTGCGCACCCTCTTGAAATACTGGAAAGAGGAGTAAGATAAGTTCCATGCACAGACGTCATGTGCATGAGGCAGCAACCAGGCCGCAGCACGCCTGAGATGGGTTTTTTTTGAATTGACAGGAGTAAGCATATGCAAATCAATATTCATACCGACAGCACCATCGCCAACACCGCTGGACTGAACGAACATGTGCAATCCGTACTTGAAAGCGCACTGAGCCGCTTCCGCGACAACCTGACCCGCATCGAAGTCCATATCAGCGACACGAATGGCCCGAAAGGCGGCGCCGACGATATCCGCTGCGTCATGGAAGCACGCGTTGCTGGCTATCAACCGATTGCCGTGACCGAACAGAACGCCACCGTGCATCAATCCGTTGCCGGCGCCACCGACAAACTGAAACGCGCCATCGATAGCGCCCTGGGCCGCCTGCAAGACAGCAAGCGCCACGCCACCGGCAAGAATGCCGTGATCGATACGGCCGAAGCGGAAGAAACCGCCGAGTAACTCCCCTCCTGCAGGATTTCCAGAGACTGAGGCAGCCGTTCAAGGCTGCCTTTGCACATCTGGAGCCACCTTCCTGCGCGACAACATCCATAGTAGAACAGCAAGCATTTCAACTTATTAACACGGCAATGAAATAATTGTCGTATTTCCCACAGAAAGTGACACCAAGCAAGCCTTTGCCGTTACAGCCAAGGCCGCTTTACGCTATCATGAAGCTACCGGCCCCCTGCTCGCGCGCGCCGGCTTTTTGAAAGTGTGATTGTGGAACAGATCGGCAACTTCGGCGCTTCAGGCTGCAACATCGGCGATTTACAGCTATTTCGCGATGGGGCGGATAGCCAGACGGCCGCCATGCTGGCGCCCTGCCCCGTCATGCGCCTCGAAGCGGGCGAAGCCATTGCCGACACACAGGGCACCAGCCTGTATATCGTCCTGCGCGGTTCGCTGGCCGTGGCCGCCGACATCCACACGGGCATGGATGACGGCACCGTCAGCAAGGTCTTGCCCGGCGAAAGCGTGGGCGAACAATCGGTGCTCGATGAAGCGAGCAACCTGGCCGCCATTTCCGCCCTGGAAGAAACCGACTTGCTGGTGATCGACGCGGCCGTCGTCTGGGAATTGATCGAACAATCGAACGGCCTGGCACGCAACCTGCTGCGGCTGCTGTCTTTCCGCATCCGCGCCGCCAACGCCCTGCTGCGCCGCCGGCAGAAGCTGGGCGAGTTCTACCGCCAGATGTCGATGGTCGACAGCCTGACGGGCTTGTACAACCGCGCCTGGCTCACCGATTTATTGCCGACCATGATAGTCACGGCCCACGCCAGCGGCTCGCCGATGTCGCTGGTGATGATAGACCTCGACCATTTCAAGCGTTTCAACGACACGCACGGCCACCAGGCGGGCGACCAGGCGCTGCGCATTGCCGCGCAAGTGCTGGGCGCGGCCCTGCGGCCCACGGATTTTGCCGTGCGCTATGGTGGCGAGGAAATGATGGTGATCTTGCCCGATACCAGCGAAAACGTGGCCTTGCGGGTCGCCGAACGCTTGTGCGAACGCATGCAGCAAGCCGTCATCTTCGCCGATATGCGCAGCGCGCTGCCGCACATCACGGGTTCCTTCGGCGTGGCCAGCCTGGCGGCCGAACAGGACGACGAAGCGCTGATCGCGGCGGCCGACGCGGCTTTGTATCGCGCGAAGGCCGGCGGCCGCAACCGGGTCATGCTGTAGCTCAGGCAGCCTTGCTGTCGGCCGGCTTGACAACATCCGGCTTGGCCGCATCATCCTTCTTGCTGCTGTGCGCGGCGATGAAATCCGCATAGCCCTTCTGCACCAGCTCATACGTCTTGTCGATATTGCCGGCGATATCGCCGTTCAGCACTTTCAAGCCGCCCAGGATGTCGCGCGCTTCCTTGAAGCCTTTTTCCATGCCGCCGCTGATGGTATCCATGAACTTGGTCAGGGCCGTATCGTCGTCCATGCCGGGATTCTGTTTCTTGAACGCGTCAAAAAACCCCGTCGACAGCGAGACGATGCGGCTCGCCGTCGCTTCGGCGCTGTTGTCCTGCGACGCCGCCGCGTTCTGGATCGCATCGTCGCCGTACTGGCCTTTCAGCGCTTCATTGATGTTGGTGATGGCCGTCTTGTACAGCAGCGCCAGCGGTTCGTTCTCGGAACCGATGGACACGTTCAACGACGCCTGCATGATGGACGCGTTCAATTGCAGCTTGCTGCGGTCATTCACGCTCATTTCAGCGTTGACGCCGTCCTTTTGCTGGACTTTATCGTCCTTGCCGGCAACGCCCGGACTGACGGAAGTCACGGAAGGGGTGGAATTGCCGCCTGCGGCGATGGGAATTGACACGATAGACCTCCTTGAACGGACAATGTATGCCACCATGCGGGAAACGCGATGATGACCATCCTCTCGTGTAGTATCGGCAGGTTTTCAGAAAACTGAAGCGGCGGCTTGTTTTTAGCGGCCCGGATAACCCATTCAGCAACATTAAGTTACGACCATCAATGACTAACCAGACCTTTCTTTGGCACGACTACGAAACCTTTGGCGCCCAGCCGCGCCGCGACCGCCCGGCCCAGTTCGCCGCGATCCGCACGGATGCCGAACTCAACGAGATCGGCGAACCGATCATGTTGTATTGCCAGCCTGCAAATGATTTCCTGCCCGATCCGCAATCGTGCCTGATCACGGGCATCACGCCGCAGCAATGTCTGCAGCTGGGCGTGCCCGAACACCAGTTCGCCGCCACCATCGAAGCGGCCTTTTCGGAACCGGGCACGATCGGCGTGGGCTACAACACCATCCGTTTCGACGATGAAGTCACGCGCTTCCTGTTCTGGCGCAACCTGATCGACCCGTATGCGCGCGAATGGAAGAACCATTGCGGCCGCTGGGACATCCTCGACGTGGTGCGCATGACGCACGCGCTGCGCCCGGAAGGTATTCAATGGCCGAAGCGCGACGATGGCCAGACCAGTTTCAAACTGGAACACTTGAGCAAGGCCAATGGCCTGGCCCACGAAGCGGCGCATGATGCGCTGTCCGACGTGCGCGCCACCATCGCCCTGGCGCGATTGATCCGCGAAAAGCAGCCGAAACTGTTCGAGTTCTGCCTGGCCCTGCACAAGAAGGACAGGGTCGCCAGCGAAATGGGCATGCACCTGGCCGCCGGCGAGCGCCAGCCCTTCCTGCACGTGTCGGGCATGTTCCCCGCCGAACGGGGCTGCCTGGGCGTCGTCTGGCCGCTGGCCACGCACCCGAGCAACAAGAACGAGATCCTCGTCTGGGATTGCGCCTACGACCCGCGCGAACTGTTCGAACTGGACGCCGACACCATCCGCACGCGTTTGTTCACGCGCAAGGAAGCGATGCCCGAAGGGATGACGCGCCTGCCCGTGAAAAGCGTGCACCTGAACAAGTCGCCCATGCTGGTCGGCAATTTAAAGACCTTGTCGCCGGCCATGGCCGCGCAATGGGGCATCGACGTCGATGCGGCGAAGATCAACGCCCAGCTGGCCGCCGCGGCGCCGAACATGGACGCCATCTGGGCCGAAGTGTTCCAGCGTCCGGGTGCGGCTGCCGCGCTGGACGTGGATGAGGATTTGTACAACGGTTTCGTCAGCAACGACGACCGCCGCCTGCTCGAATCCTTGCGCCGCGAAACGCCGGCCAAGCTGGCCACGGCCCGCCCCTCGTTTGCCGACGAGCGCCTGCAGGAATTGCTGTTCCGCTACCGTGCCCGCAATTTCCCGCAAACCCTGAGCGAGGCGGAAAGCCTGCGCTGGGAACAGCACCGCGCCGCCCGATTATTCGACGGCGACGGCGGCGCCCGTACCATCGAGATGCTGTTTACGGAGATCGACGTGCTGTCGGAGTCCGTCGATGAGCGGGGGGAAGAGATTCTGGGCGAGCTGTACGATTACGCGGAGATGGTGGCGCCCATGCGCGACTGAAGAACCAGGCCGGGTAGGGCGGATTAGCCGTAGGTCGGATTAGCTCGTAGAGCGTAATCCGACAACATAGTTGGCCCGAGCGAGGTGGTGTCGGATTACGCGGCGTCGCCGCTAATCCGACCTACGCTGCGCGGTGTTGATTGATCGCATCGCGCGTTTCGATCGCCACGCGGCGCGCCGCGTCGGCCCAGTCTTCGCCGTCCTGCGGCGTGGCGTAGATGATGGCGCGCGAGGAGCTGATCATCATGCCCATGCCGTTCGCCGTCTGGCCAGCGCCGACGGTGGCGGCGATGTCGCCGCCCTGGGCACCGATGCCGGGTACCAGCAGCGGCATGTCGCCCACGATGGCGCGCACTTGCGCCAGTTCTTCAGGGAAGGTGGCGCCGACGACGAGCGCGCACTGGCCATTCTTGTTCCATTTTTCGGCCACCAGGCGCGCCACGCGCTGGTACAGCGGTTCGCCGTCCGTGTCGAGGAATTGCAGGTCCGAGCCGCCCGGGTTCGAGGTGCGGCACAGGATGATCACGCCGCGGTCTTTCCACGCCAGGTAGGGATCGAGCGAGTCCTCGCCCATGTAGGGGTTCACGGTGACGGCGTCGGCGCCGTAGCGCTCGAACGCTTCGCGCGCGTATTGCGTGGCCGTGGCGCCGATGTCGCCCCGTTTCGCGTCGAGGATCAGCGGGATGTGCGGGTAATTTTCGCGCACGTAGCGGCAGATGTCTTCCAGCTGCTTTTCCGCGCCCAGTGCGGCAAAATAGGCGATCTGCGGCTTGAAGGCGCAGGCCAGGTCGGCCGTGGCATCGATGATGCGCGTGCAAAAGGTGGTGATTCCATCGGGCAAGTCGCGCAGCTCGGCCGGCAGTTTCGCCAGGTCGGGGTCCAGACCCACGCACAGCAGGGAATTATTGGCCGTCCACGCGGCGGATAATTTATTGATGAAATTCACGGCACACCTTCTCTATATTCAGTTGCAAACCCCGTATTGTAACGCGGCGCAAGCCAGGGAAGGCAGGCTGAGGCGGCGGCCGGCGCTTATTAAACCGACATGGCGGGCCGTTTCAGGTATATTTGCCCCACCTCCTTTACTCTGCACGGAACCCATCATGCAAATCACCAATCAATTCACCAAATGGCTGCGCCTGGCCCTGAGCGTCACCGTCCTGGCCGGCATCCTGACGGGCTGCGGCTACAACGACTTCCAGAGCAAGGACGAAGCCACCAAGGCCGCCTGGGGCGAAGTGGTCAACCAGTACCAGCGCCGCGCCGACCTGATCCCCAACCTGGTCAACACCGTCAAGGGCTATGCCACGCACGAGCGCGAAACCCTGGAAGCGGTGACCAAGGCGCGCGCCGCCGCCACCAGTTTCCAGATCACGCCCGAAGTGCTGAACGACCCGGCCGCGTTCGAGAAATTCCAGCAGGTGCAGGGACAGCTGTCGTCGGCCCTGTCGCGCCTGATGGTGGTGTCCGAGAAATACCCGGATTTGAAGGCCGACACCAGCTTCCGCGACTTGCAGTCGCAGCTGGAAGGCACGGAAAACCGCATCACCGTGGCGCGCCAGCGTTACATCGCCGCCGTGCAAGATTACAACGTGCATGCGCGCAGCTTCCCGAACAACCTGACGGCGATGATCTTCGGCTACAAGGTCAAGCCTTCGTTCACGGTGGAAAACGAAAAAGCCATTTCGACCGCGCCGACCGTCAACTTCGGTAAATAAGATGAAAGCCTGGTCTTATCTGGCGGCGCTGGCGACGGCGCTGCTGCTGTGGACAGCCTTGCCCGCCAGCGCGCAGGGCTTGCAGCCTGTGCCGCCGCTGGCGGCGCGCGTGACGGACAACGCCGGCATGCTCGATGGCAAGCAGAAAGCGGCGCTGGAAGGCGTGCTGGCCGACTACGAAGCCAAGACGGGCAGCCAGATCGCCGTGCTGCTGGTCAAGAGCACGGAACCGGAAGCCATCGAGCAATACAGCATCCGCGTGACGGATGCCTGGAAGCTGGGCCGCAAGGGCGTCGATGACGGCGTGCTGCTGATGGTGGCGAAGGACAACCCATCGTCCTTGCGCCGCCTGCGCATCGAGGCGGGCCGTGGCGTGCAGGGCGTGCTGACCGATGCGCAATCGAAACGCATCCTGCAAGACGTGATCGCCCCCCATTTCAAGCAAAACGACTATTACGGCGGCCTGGTGGCCGGCATTGGCGCCATCGCTACCTTGCTGAACCAGGAGCAATTTCCCGCACCGGCGCAAAAACAGGCCCCGGCGACCGTGGAAGCGGGCGGCCTGACCTTCTGGCTGCCGCTGCTGTTCTTCGGCTTTCTTGTGCTCGTGACCGTGTTCCGCTCGCGCGGCGGGCCGAACCGGCTGCAGCGCGGCAGCAACTGGTCCAGCGGCGCCACGGGCGTCGTGCTGGGCAGCATCTTGAGCCAGGCGCTGAACAACCGCGGTGGCGGCTTCGGCGGCGGTGGCGGTGGTTTTGGCGGTGGCGGTGGCGGCGGTGGTTTCGGTGGCGGCGGCGGCGGTTTTGACGGCGGCGGCGCCTCGGGAGATTGGTAATGACGAAACAACTGACATTCGGACAACGCTGCGGACGGGCCCTGAAACATTTGCGGGGCACGCCGGCGACGGCGCGCCAGGCCTTTCCTGAGCGCACCCTGAAAGCCATCGAAACGGCGATTGCCGACGGTGAAACGATGCACCGGGCGGAAGTGCGCCTGATCGTCGAAGCGGCCCTGACGCCGGGCATGGCCTATCACGGCGTGAGCAACCGCGAACGGGCGCGCGAACTGTTCGCCCAATATGGCGTGTGGGATACGGAAGACAACGTTGGCGTGCTGATCTATATCAACCTGGCCGAACACCAGGTCGATATCGTGGCCGACCGCAACGTGGGCCGGCGCGTGACGCCGGAGCAGTGGCAAGCCGTGTGCCGCACCATGACCAAAGGGTTCAAGGATGGCAATTACCACGACAGCACGCTCGATGCCTTGCAGCAGCTGAATACCTTGCTGCAAAGCCACTTCCCCGCCAATGGGACGCGCGGCAACCAGTTGCCGAACGAACCCATCCTCCTCTGATTCCTGCCCAGGGATTAAAATCTGCCCATTGCCGCGCGGGCTGGTGTTCCTGGCAGCGCGGCCCCCATACCCCGCCGAGGAGCACACATGAAATTAGTCAATAAAACCGCCATCGTCACGGGCGCCACGCAAGGCATCGGCCTGGCTTGCGCCACCCGCCTGATCGCCGAAGGGGCGCAAGTGATGCTGGTCGACATCAAGGAAGAAGGCGCGCAGGCGGCCGCCGCCCTCGGCCCGCAGGCGCGCTTCTTTTGCGCCGACGTCAGCCAGAAAGCGGACGTCGATGCCATGCTGAAGGAAACCTTGGCGCAGTTCGGCCACATCGATATCCTCGTCAACAATGCGGGCGTCACGCACGCGGCCGACTTCCTCGACGTGTGCGAAGACGATTTCGACCGCGTCATGCGCATCAACCTGAAATCGATGTTCCTGTGCGGCCAGGCCGTGGCGCGCGAGATGGTCAAGCGCAACAGCGGCTGCATCATCAATATGTCCAGCGTGAATGCGGAGCTGGCGATCCCGAACCAGGTGCCGTATGTGGTGTCGAAAGGCGCCATCAACCAGCTGACCAAGGTCATGGCCCTGAACCTGGCGCCGCACGGCGTGCGCGTGAACGGCATCGGGCCAGGCACCATCCTGACGGAACTGGCCAAGCAGGCGGTGCTGTCGAGCCCGCAAGCGCGCCACACGATTTTGTCGCGCACGCCGCTGGGCCGCTGCGGCGAGCCGGAAGAAGTGGCCGGCATCGCCGCCTTCCTGGCCAGCGACGACGCCACCTACATGACGGGCCAGACCATCTATGTCGATGGCGGACGCATGGCGCTCAACTACACGGTGGCCGTGAAAGAGTGAAACAGGCGAGTTATATCAAAAAAGAATAATGCATATCTAAAAAGATCATTAGACACATATCGTGCGACGCAGCATAATGCACCTGTCTCCACTATTCTCCTCCAAGAAAATAGTTTTAAGCCCGCTTTCACCAGCGGGCTTTTTTTTTGCTATTGCTGCTGCAACATGGCCATTCTTGCCATTTCTCACAATCTACCCGTTCATTCTGTCTGCCGCAAAAAAATGTTGCGGCGTGTCATCAGCCCGTCATTTTCGCCCCCTATACTTGCTTCATCTGCTGTACAGGCAACCGATATGCCTGACTACAGACAGGTGTGCCGCCATGGCACACCACTCCCCTTTCATGACCGTGGCGGGCGCCGGCAAGGCGCGCGACAGGGTAAGTACCGAGCAACTCTCAACTCTTGACCCTTTCATTTGGGTTTTTGGCCCGCGCCCCCGCGGGCCTTTTTTTTTCCTGTCCGGCAAGCTCTTGCGCAAAAACACGGTGCCCCGCCACGCCCATGATATTGTGACTGCCTTTCCACCCATCCTGACGCATCATGCCTGCAGCCTTGTCCGAACTTTGTTTTGCCGACCGCTACGAACGCCTGCGCTACCGCACAGCCCTGCTGTTGTATGTGCTGGTGATTTTGATCGGCGACATCCCCGGCGTGCGCGCGGACGTGGGCCAATATGCATCGGGCGGCGTGCTGCACTCGTTCGGCTATGGCGTGCTGGCCCTGATCCTGTTCAGCGGCACGGCCGGCGGCATGGCCCGCCGGGCGCTGCTGTCGGTGCTGATGGTGGCAGCCATGGGCGCGCTGGACGAATTTATCCAGAGTTTCCTGCCTTACCGCCATGGCGCCGTCAGCGACTGGGTGGTCGATATCACGGCCGCCACGGCCGTGGTGCTGCCGCTGTACTTCCTCTGGCCCGGCATGGCCGCCGCCGCGCTGAAGAAGGCGCGCGGCTGATCAGGGCGCCGCGCCGTCGCCGGCGCTCAGCGCCAGGGGCAACTGGCCTTGCCCGGCCGCGGCCCGGCCGGCGATGCGGCGCAAGGCCGCGTGCATCTCGCGCCGGCTGTGCGCTCCCGCCGCGCGCGCCGCATCGCGCCGCATTTCCATCAACTGCTCGGACCGTGACAACCTCGTCAAGGCATGCAGGGCCTGGGTCAGCGCATGGCGGGCGCGCATATCGTTCGCCGTGCCCGGCGCACCATACACCGCAATCACCAACTCATTGATCAGCTTGACGCTAGTGGAATCGGAAGCCATTTATTCTCCTGAGATAAGCAGCGGGAAGGACAGCGGGACAGCGCTGACGCTGTGCACATTCGTACAAGAATGTCTTTTATACCAAGCTCGACAATTGAAGCGCTTGATGTATCTCAATGTGAAATAACAAGGATCGAACATCTTTCCTTCCCTGCTCTCTTACTAGCAGTAGTTACGGCCATGCCTGGCATGCGCCATTGACGCTGACCTCCGCCACACCCTGAAAACCGGGTTACCACTTTGTCAGACCAAGAGGAGAACAAGATGAGAGCAAAAAAAACCATGGCGCTGGCCGGCCTGCTGTGTACGCTGGCCGCCTGCAATTCGAATCCGAACAACACCGGCATGAGCAGTACGAATGGCCGCAGCGGTGAAAGCTACAGCAATACGGCCGGGACGGGCAGCACTTCGACCGGAACCGGGACCGGGACCAGCACCAGCAGCACGATGAGCAATGCCGGCACCGGCAGCGCCGACACGCGCACCTCCACGGCCAATAACGCCATGAACATGGACGGCAGCCAGACGGGTGTCAGCATCGCCTCTGCCACGGTACAGTCGATCGAGCCAGTGCCGCGCGGAATGGATCAGCGCAGCGGTGACATGCAATCCGGCAGTTCCGGCACAGCGGGCAGCACCTCGGGCAATACGCAGTACCGGGTCACCCTGCGCCTGGACGACGGCAGCACACAAACCCTCATGCAAAACTCCCAGCCCAGCTACCAGATCGGCGATCACGTCAAGGTGGTCAACGGCTTGCTGCAGCGCTACTAGGCATACCGCGTCGCCATGCGCGATAGCGTCCGGGGCTGGCGTTCCGGACGCTGAACGCCAGCGCGACACCGCGCCGCCAGCGTGCTGACACAGGCAAGGCCGGTATTTCATCCGCCTTGCCTGTTGCCTGTTGCCTGTTGCCTGTTGCCTGTTGCCTGTTGCCTGTTGCCTGTTGCCTGTTGCCTGTTGTGTATTGCCTTTTCTTGTCTACGCCTTTCCCTGCCTTTCCCCATTTGCGCCTTTTCCCTGTTTGCGCCTTTCCCTGTTTGCGCCTTTTCCCTGTTTGCCTATCCATCCTGCGCCGGGAGCGCCGTTCCAGGCTCCCCCGGCGCAAGCGCCTATTCCACCATGCTCACCTTGCGCCGGCTGGCCGCCAGCCCGGCGATCTGTTCCGCCGCTTTTTTCCCGGCCAGGAAGGCATGGTCGGAATTGTAGTATTCCCATTCGCTGTAGCGTCCCGCCAGCACGATATCCTGCGTGGCCAGCCAGGCCTTCACCAGCGCCACATTGGCGGCCCGCGCGTGGTCGTACACGACATAGGCGTAGGGCATGTCCACCTGGTTGGCAGCCAGCAGCCGGTCGTCGTCGCGCAGCAAGCCCACGGCGATGCAATCGGCCATGCAACGGTCGATCAGGGCTTGCCCATCCAGCGGCAACGGTTTCCAGGGCGAATAACTGATCTCGCACGTCAGGCCAAAGCCGCCCGGCGCATTGCAGTGGGGGCTGGCGTTACCTTGCAGGAAAATGCGGTGGAATATCGTCTCTTCCGGGTAGTAAATCCAGTGTTTCTCGCTGATGTTTTCACGTGCCACGCCCAGGTTGACGCAGCGCACGGAAATATGCCGCAAGGCGTGCGCCGCCGCTCGTACCTGCTGCGGCGCCTGCTCGCCGCTCAGGCGCACCAGTTCCGGCAAGGGCATGGTGCTCAGCAAGTGCTGGTAGCGGAAGCGGCGGCCGTCGGCCAGCACGATTACATGCTGGCGCGGCAGGATCTGCACCACCTCGGCGTTGAGCTCCAGCTGGCCTTGCAGATGCGGCAGGAAGCCCGACATCAATGCCTGGAAACCACCGCGCAAGGGATAGCCGAAGCGGGCATTCGGGCCCATCGGCCTGGCCACCGGTTCGAGCGCGCCCTCGATGATGTCTTCCAGGTTCGGCAACGGTACCCGCCCGCCCAGCCACGACGTTTCCATCTCGGCCAGCGGTACAGTCCATAATTTCTTGTTGTAGGGAATGGCGAAATGGCGGGCGATGCCGCTGCCCCATACCTGATGGATGAACTGCTCGAAATTGAGCCCCGCCTGGGGCGGTGCCGCCACTGCATCGTGCGCCTGTTCCAGCCCCGTGCCGCCGTCGGCGCAGCAGTCTTCCACGGCGCAGGCCACCGCCGCCGCATGGCCCGACACGGCAGGCGCCTTGCCGTAGCGCGCCTCGATGGCTCCCATGATGCATTCCTTGATGACGGCCGGCGGCAAGCCGTACAGCGCGCCCTGGAAAGGATAGCGCGTGTAGACCTGCTTGCTGTACACCCAGGCTTCGCGGTTTTGCCAGTGCAGGTTGGTGCCCAGCAAGGTGCGGTACATGTCGAGCACATAGTCATCGTTGGAAAACATGATGTGGCCCGCATGGTCGAAAGTAAAACCGCGGTCGACGATGGAGCGGCACCAGCCGCCCACCGCAGCATTTTTGTCCAGCAACAAGGTATCGGCGCCCAGGTGATAGGCGGCGCTCAAGCCCGTCGGGCCCGCACCGATGATGGCGCAGGCCACGGCTTGCGGCGCACCGGGCGGATGCAGGAGGTTGACGCCGGCGCCCGGTGCGGCAGCCTGTGCCGTGTTGACGGCGGGCGCCGCCTGGCGGGCCCCCTGCGCCGGCGGCGTCGTGTCGAGCAAGTGGCGCATCTGTTCCACCGTGGCATCCCAGGAGGTGGCCTCGACGATGGCGCGCATGCCGGCGGCCATGGCAGCACGCTGCTCCGGCGTCGCGGCCAGCGCCGCCTCGCAGGCGGCAACAAAGGCATCGGGCGTGTCGGCGATGGCCACGATGCCGCCATACGGCACGGCCACGTCGGTGATCGAGGTGCTAACGATGGGCAACTGCGCCGCCATGTATTCGAGCACCTTGGTAGGACTGATGAAGCGGGTCGCCTCGTTCCGGGCGAAGGGCAGCAGGCACACGTCCCAGCCGGCCAGGAAGTGCGGCAGCGCCTGGTACGGCTGCTGGCCCAGGTAATGGATATTTTGCCGCTGCGGCAGGCTGGCCGGGTCGATCTTGAGGATGGGGCCGACGAGCACGATTTGCCAGTCGGGATGGGCATCGGCCAGCGCCGCCACCAGGGCAGGCTCGAAACGCTCGTCGATCACGCCGTAATAGCCCAGCCTGGGACGTCCGATCTCCGCTTGCGCGGGATGGCCGTTGTGGCGGTCCAGCGCCTGTTCGAAGTGCACGGTATCGACGCTGCTGGCGAAGCAATGGACGTTCGCATGGCGCGTGCGTTTCGCCTCGAACAGGCTGGGGCCGCCCGCGAACACCAGTTCGGCGCGCGCCAGCAGGGCCGTTTCGCGCTGCAGTAATTGTCGCGGAGCATTTTTGAATGCGGCCAGTTCATCCATGCAGTCATACACCACCAGGCCCGCGTGCAGGGCCGGCAGCAGCGGCAGCGCCATCGGCGTATAGAACCAGACGATGGGGTCGTCGGCGGGCGTGATCTGGGCCAGCAGCGGTTGCAGCACGGCCAGCTGGTCGTCGTGAAAACCGGGCGCCCGCACGGCCGTGCGGGGCTGGCACACGGTCACGTTCGGCGCCGGGGTCGACAGCTCCAGCGTACCCGGCCCGTCGTGCCAGACCGGTTCCTCGATGAAGACCACGCGGTAGAACTGCGCCAGCCGCGACAGCAGCTGTTGCGGCCGCTGATACACGAAATTCCAGCGCAGGTGTGAAAAGACGATAATGGTTCGCATGCCAGTTCCTTTCTGCCCCGCCGGGGCAAACGTTGAACAAAGGTGTGCGGTCAGGCGCTGGGCCTGCCGTAGCGCCGCCGCATAGGGCGGCGAGAGGATGCGCCGCAGCCGCTCCCCTCCCGCCTCTTCCAGGCTGACATCCCACAAGCCGCTGCGGTGCCAGTGGCTGGCATCGTCCCAGTCGGGGCGGTCGATGACGGGATAGATGCAGATGCCGCGCAGATCCGCGCCGTGCTGGACTGCCAGCGCCGCCTCGGCGGCCACGTCGCGTATCCAGGCGCCGCGCCCGCTGCCCACGTGGCTCGTTTCCGCCAGCAGCAGCGGCCGCCCATAGCGCCGCCCCACTTCCAGCAATAGCTGGTACAGGGGCATGCGGCGCGGCTCGCCCAGGTGCCACCACAGGCGCAGGTTGCTGCCGCTTTCCCACTGGTTGCTGTGGTAATAGTTCAGGCCGATCAAGTCCAGGTAGCGCGGCGCGCCGCCCAATTCCGGCGCCCGGCGGCCGCACAGCATGTCCCAGGCCTCGAACTGCGAAGCGCGCCAGGCGGCCGCCTGGTCGACCCAGTCCGGCCGTCCCGGCGGCGCGATCACGTGGATCAGGGGATCGCATTGCAGGAAACGCGCATGCGGGCTGACGGCGCGGATGGCGTCGCAGCCGGCCACGGTGGCGCGCACCAGCTGCCGCTTGCCTTCATGACCCGCGTCCGGCCGCTGCATGTTCAGGCACTGGAACATGTGCACCGACAAACCCCAGCTGGTAAACGAGATTTCGTTGACGGGCGAATACACGGGCTTGCTGCCCGCATAGGGCGCGAGAAACTGCGCCGCCGCCCTGCAGTAGCGGGCAAAGCGCGGCACGAAGTCCGGCGAGAACAGGTCGACGTCGGGCGGCCAGCCGTAGTGGCAGAAGGTCCAGTTGACCTGCAGCCCCAGTTCCCGCGCCACGGCGGCGCGCTCCTCGATACAGGAAAAATCGAAACGGCCATCGCGTTCGGCCAGGCGCCAGCCTATGCTTTCGCGCACGCTGCGGATGCCGAACTGGCGCAGCAGCAGGTAGTCTTCGCGCACCCTGTCCAGGTGGCCCGTGGCGCGGTTCATGTCCAGCGCCTGGCCGCCGTGCGTGACGTGGTCGGCGCCCTCGTAGCCCGCCTGCCAGTAAGTCAAAAACGGCGCTGCCGCGCCATCGGTATCGGCCATGCCTGCTCCTGTTAATGTAGGGACCAGATGAAACTTGTCAGGCCCGGCTTGCGTTCAATTGAGCCGGATATTGCGGGTGGCCGCGCTGAGCAGTTCCAGCGCGGCCTTCGGCGTTCGGTCCGCCGTCAGCAGGCCATTGGTTTCCTGGAACGTGTCGGCGAACTGCGTGTAGCAAAAGCCGCTGAACATTTGCGCCGTATTGACGACCGTCATCAGGCGCCGGTACAGGTCGAGGAAGGCCGCCTCGTTCCCCACGCGCGCATAGCCCCAGGTATCGGTTTCCCCCTGCTCCCGGTCAAAGGCGATGCCGCCAAATTCCGTGAGGACGATGGGCTGGCCCCGGTGCGGAAAACCGTCGAGCGTGAGGATGCGCCCGCCCGGGCGGCGCTGGTCGAACAAGGTGGTGCGGGCCGAATCGCTGATCGCATAGCGCGCCTGCAGGCGTTCCGGATCGCAGTCGTAGTCGTGGATGCCGAGGATGTCGGTGGCCGACGCTTCCCAGCCGTCGTTGCCGATCACGGGCCGCGTGGGATCGAGCGTGCGCGTCAGGTGGTACAGCGCCTCGACGGCGTTGCGGTGGGCCTGGATGGCCGTCAGGTTGGGCACGCCCCACGATTCGTTGAACGGCACCCAGACGAGAATGCACGGGTGGCTGTAGTCGCGTTCGATCACGTCCGTCCATTCGCGCACCATGCGCGTGATGGCCTTGCCGGAAAAACGGTAAGTGGACGGCATTTCTTCCCACACCAGCAAGCCCAGGCGGTCGGCCCAATACAGGTAGCGCGGGTCCTCGATCTTCTGGTGCTTGCGCACGCCGTTGAAACCCATGGCCTTGGCCAGTTCCACGTCGTGCCGCAAGGCCGCATCGGAAGGCGCCGCCAGCAGGGTGTCGGGCCAGTAACCCTGGTCCAGCACCAGGCGCAGCGGATACGGCCGGCCATTGAGCATGAAGCGGTCGCGGTTGATCGCCACCGAGCGCAGCGCCGTGTACGACCTGACCGTGTCGAGCAAGGCGTCGCCATGCCGCAGCGTGACTTCGGCATCGAGCAGGATGGGCCGCTCCGGGCTCCACAGCAGTTCGTTGCGCGAATCGTCGATGCCGGGATCGGACAGGGCGATCTTGCGGCTCGCTTCGTTTTCGATCAGCTTGTACTGGTCGTCGGCCAGCAGGTTGTCGCCATGCCAGATGCGCACGCCCACGATGAGATCGTCGTGCAGCTCGCCCATGGCGAACACGTCGCAGCCGATTTCATAGCCCTCGAACACGGGCGTCCAGCGCAGCTTGCCGATGTAGGTGGTGGCCACGCGCTCGATCCACACGCTTTGCCAGATGCCCGTGGTGCGCGGATACCAGATGGAATGGGGCAGCAGTTGCCAGTCCTGCTTGCCGCGCGGCTTGGCCAGGTCGTGCGGATCGTCCTCGACGCGCACCGTCAGCACCTGCGGCCCGTCGGCCAGCAGGGCATGGCTGATGTTGGCGACAAACGGCGTGTGGCCTCCCTCATGCTCGGCCACCACGTGACCGTTCAGCCAGACCTTGGCATGGTAGTCGACGGCGCCGAAATGCAGCAGCACGCAGGGTCCGCCCGGCTGCAGCAGGAAGTCGCGCTGATACCAGCATACGCGGTGAAAACCGCGGTCGCCCACGCCGCTGGCCTGCGATTCCGGCGGAAACGGCACGATGATCTCGTGCGTCCAGCCGATGCCGCCGTCGGGCAGGCGGTAGCGCCGTTCATTGTCGAAGGTAAAACGCCAGGCGCCGTTCAGCGATTGCCAGTTCTCGCGCACCATCTGCGGGCGGGGATAGGCAAAGCCGCCCGCGCCAGGCAGGGCAGTACCGGCCAGGCCGTCATCCGTATGGGGTGGGGAGAGATGGTCATCGAGCATGCCAATTGGATGCATGCGGCATGGGGCAAGTTCCGCCGTATGGGGCTTGGGCGGTGATGCATGAGCAGGATCAAACCATGCTCAGTCGAGCGGAACCAGCATGCGTGCGTGGCGTCCCAAAGCGTTAAAGCGCTGTACCACCGTACGCCCCGCGCTGGCCGCGCATTGCTTGCGGCACAGGGCCACGCAAGCGCCGCCAAAACCGGCGCCCGTCAGGCGCGCGCCGTACACGGCCGACTGCGCCGACAGCAGCGCCACCAGCGCATCGAGCACCGGCAGCGATACCTCGTAATCGTCGCGCAGGCTGGCGTGCGACTGCGCCATCAGCTGGCCGAAGCGCACGGGACCATGCTGGCCGCAAGCCTGCAGCACGCGCAGGTTTTCGCTGACCACGTGGCGCGCGCGGCGGCGGTACGGCTCGGGCAAGCCTTCCACCACGGACGGCTCGCGCACGTCGCGCAGTGCCGCCACGCCCAGCAGGCGCGCCGCCTGTTCGCACTCGGCGCGCCGCACGTTGTAGGCGCTGCCGGCCAGAGTGCGCGGCACGCCGCTGTCGATGACCAGCACCTCGCTGTCATGGGGCAGCGCCAGCAGTTCATGGCGCAGGGTGCGTGCGTCGAGCAGCAGCATGTGATGTTCGTCCGCCAGGCTGCATGCCATCTGGTCCATCACGCCGCAATTGACCTGCGCGTAGCGGATTTCCGCCTGCTGCCCCATCAGCGCCAGCGACACGTCATCGATCTGCAGTCCCAGCAACTGGCGCAGCGCGCGCAGCATGGCGATCTCCAGCGCGGCGCTGCTCGACAGGCCGGCGCCCGGCGGCACGTCCGAATCGATATGGCCGCGCACGGCCGGCACCGCGACGCCGCGCTCCTCGAGCAGGCGTATGCAGCCTTCCAGGTAGCGGCCAAAGCCGGGCGGTGCGGCGCTCTGGCGCTCGAAACGCACGAGTTCGTCAAGGGTGGCGGAATAGAACTGGTGGTGCCCGTCGGCGGCCAGCGCCAGCATCACCCGCGTGCGCTGCGGCGTGGCGCACGGCAGCATGTAGCCATCGTTGTAGTCCGTATGCTCGCCCAGCAGGTTGACCCGTCCGGGCGCCGAGGCCGCCACCACGGGGACGGCGCCGAAATACGCGTCGGGGGTGATCATTGCACTTCCAGGGTCAGCGGACGCCGCCGTCCCTGCACCGTTGCCGCCGGCCAGTCGGGATCGCAAGTCAGGTTGTGCAGGCGCCCGCCGCTGAGCAGGAAAGTGTCTTCCACCATGCTGCCGGGCAGGCTGGGATGGAAGGCCACGGCCATGCCGTCCTTCAGGGCGATTTCCGTATGCGCGCCGGCGGCCACCTCGGGCGCGCGGTAGCCGGCGATGCCGCCCTGCCGGAATTCCTGCACCGTATCGGGCTGCCCCGCATAGGCATAGGCGCTGTCGAGCGCGTGATACACCATGCTCAGCGCATGCCCCGCCACGCAGGCATCGAGCGCCACCGCTTCCAGCGCCAGGATGGCCGCGTCGGCTTCGCCGATGCCGTCGCGCGCGGGACGGAAACGGCGCTGGCGGCTCAGGCTGGCGCACAGGCCGAAACCTTGCGCGCACAGCGCCAGCACGGCCCGTTCGCCCAGCGGCGACGCGGCGGGCGGCGCGCGCCGGTAGCGCTCGAAGCGCTCGGCGCCGGCCGCCAGCACGTACACGGCATGCAGGCCGCGCGACCACAGGGCGCGGGCGCAGGCGCCGGCCAGCTCCTGCTCGCTCCAATCGGGCCGCGCGGCGCGCAGCGCCTCGCTGGCGGCAGCGGAGGCCAGCCGGCCCACTTCGCGGTAGCGCGCCTGTTCCGGCGCCAGCAAGGGCAGGCGCTCCTCGCGCAGGGCGACGGGCAGGCAGCGCTCGTGCAGCCCGGGCCGGTCGCACAGCACGGGCCGCCCCTGCGCCGCATGCTGCACGAAATGCTCGCGCAATTCGGCCAGCCGGGGCTGCATCCACGGCGTCACTTGCCAGGTCCAGCAGCCGCGCACCTCTTCCTGGCGCAGCCGCTGCGCCTCGGCCGCATCGGTCAGGATGTAGGCCGCATCGCGCGTGACGAGCACCTCGGCACAGCCGCACTCGGCCGTCTGGCAGGTGCTGCCCGACGCGCCGGCCGTGGCCCAGGCGAACCAGTCCACGCCGCGCAGGCGCAACGCGCCGGCCTTTTCCTGTTCCAGCCAGCCACGCATCTGCGCCAGTTTGTGCGCAATTTCCAGTTCGACATTCCAGTTCATGCGATTTCCTCTGCCATTTCCCATGCCACGCGCACTTGCTGCAGCTGCCGCGCCGATTCCTCGGGCAGGGCATCCATGGCGTACATGCCGGCGGCCAGCTCGGTGCCGGCCAGATATTTGAGCCGTTCGCGCGTGCGGTACGGCGGATAAAACTGTGCGTGCAGCTGCGTTTCCGGATGCGCGCGGCCGTCCGGCGGCGCCTGGTACCAGGCCATCAGATAAGGCATGGCGCGCTGCCACAAGCCGTCGTATTTCAGCAGCACGGTCTTGAGGGCGCGCGCCAGGTCGTCGCGCTGCAATGCCGACAAGGCCGCGAAGCTGTTCGTCTGCCGCAGCGGCATCACCCACGCTTCATACGGATAGCGGGCGCAGGCGGGCACAAAGGCGATCGCCTCCGGTCCCAGGTACAGCAGGCGCGCGCCGCCATCGGCTTCGCGCCGCGCCATGTCCACCAGCAGGGCCTGGCCATGGCTGGCGAAATATGCGTGTTCCTGCTCCAGCATGCGCGCCGGCACGGGCGGCACAAAGGGGTAGGCGTAGATCTGGCCATGCGGATGGTGCAGGGTCACGCCCACTGCCGCGCCGCGGTTCTCGAACGGCAGCACGTACGCGATGCCTGGCCGGCTGGCCAGCTGTGCCGTGCGCTCCCCCCACACCTGCAGCAACAAGGCGATGTGGCCGGGCGCCAGCGTGCCCAGCGAGGCGCCGGCATCCTGCGCGAACACCACCACTTCGCAATGGCCGCGGGCGGGCGCCGTGGCGACCGTCAAGTCGGGCGGATCATGGGCGTGCGGCGCCAGGGTGGGAAAGCGGTTGTCGAAGACGGCGATATCGTAGTCGCCGGCAGGCAATTCCGTCGGCTGCGCGGGATCGCGCGTGGGCGCCAGCGGGTTGTACCGGGCCGGCGGCAGGAAGGGGCGGCCCTGGCGGTAAGCCGCATACGCCACCCATTCGCCGCGCAAGGGATGCCAGCGCAAGTGCGGATTGGCCTCCTGCGGCTCGGGGAAGGGACTCGGTGCAACGCCGGCGACGACGATGGGACGCCGGCTGTACAGGGTCAGCTGGCGCCCGTCGGGCTTGGCAAGTTGCTTGCAATACATGATGTTTCGCATTCTTAAGACACGAATTCTTAAGACTGGCACTGGCGAGAAAAGTTCCGGCGCAGGCGTTTATTTCGCCAGTTCAATCAGCACGGCCGTGTACATCTGCAAGTTCAGCAGCAGTTGTTTTTCCGTGATGAACTCATGCTCGGAATGGCCCGTGTACACCGTATGCGGCATGGCCGGGCCGAAGCTGACGGCATTCGGGAACAGGCGCGAATTGGTGCCGCCGCCGATGGCGACCGGTTGCGGATGCGCCATGCCCGTGTAGTGTTCAAAGACGGATAATAAAGTGGGAATCTGCGGCGCGTCCGTCTGCAGCCACGGCTCGCCGATCTGCACCTGCAGCGCGGCCGGCACCTGGCGCCGCGCCTTCCAGCCATCGAAGGCGGCCGTCACCTGCTGCTGCAGCACGGCCGCCGTCTTGCCTTGCGGACGGCGCAGGTTGATATTGAGTTCCAGTTCTCCGCCTTGTTGCTTGAGCACGGTAGGCGCCACCGTCATCGGGCCCATGAAACCGTCGCGGTAGGCGATCTGGCCGAAGCGCTCGCCGTAAATACCGGTACCCACCAGCTCATTCAGGAACGACAACATGTCGGCCGCCTGCGTGCCCTGCCACGGCTGCACGGCCAGCGCATCGGCCAGCATGCCGATGGCGTTGACGCCGTCTTCCGGCTTCGACGAGTGGGCCGACACGCCCAGCGCCGTCACCGTCAAGGTGCCGCCATCGCGCGCGTAGCTGTAGCGCATGCCCTTCTGCTGCTGCGCGCGGGCGCGGATGGCCGCTTCCAGCGCGGCCGGCGCGCGCTCGATGACGGCTTGTGCGTCTTCCGGAATCTGGCTGCCGAAAAAGCCGCCCGTCAGGCTCTTCAGCATGGGACCGCCATCGGCCGGCAGTGCCGTGCGCGGCGGCAAGGTCAGCTTGATGGAGCCGTAACCCTTCTCGGCCGTCACCACCGGGTATTCCGCATCGATGGTGATGTTCACTTGCGGCGGCGTGTGGGTCTTGAGGAACTGTTTCAGCGGTTCCCAGTCCGACTCCTCGGCCATGTAGACGTACAGCTCGATGCGCTTGCTCAGCGGCACCTGTTTATCCTGGATGGCCTTCATCGCATACAGGGCCGTGGCGATGGGACCCTTGTCGTCTTCCGTGCCCCGTCCCAGCAGTTTGCCCGGTTCGCTGGTACGGTCCAGCTCGAACGGCGAGCGGGCCCATTTGGCCGGATTCACAGGCTGCACGTCGCCGTGCGTGATCACGCCCACGCGCTCGCTGCCCTTGCCCATGCCGATCACCAGTACATGGCCATGATCGTGGAAATCGAAACCGAGGCGCTGCGCCTCGGCCGCCAGGTAGCGTTTAAAACCCGTGTGCTGGGGATTGTCGGCAAACGGCACGGCCGGGTCGGCCACCGTGTTGAAACTGATCATCTTCGCCAGGCTGGCGATCAGCGGTTCGGGATAGGTGGCCAGCGCGTAGCGGGCCGTCTCCTGCGCCTGCGGGCTGACGGGAGCGGCGTGAACGGAAGGCTGCAGCAGCAGGCCAAGCAGGGACAACAGCAGGGATTTCTTGAACATGGCGGGGCGCGTGAAGTGGGGAGGCCCACTCTAGCACTGCTGTCATGAATTTCCAATCGACACGAGTTTTTTACCGATCAGTACGCAAATTCCCGATTCGCATTATCATGTGCACAGCCTGTCATCCCTGCCGCTTTCAAGGCCGACCCTGTTGTCGTCAGGGGATAGACAAATCGTCCATTGTGATTTTCCACCACGTCCCGATATCGCTACCATGATTCCATTTTCCATACTCGACCTCGCGCCCATCGCCGAAGGCAGCAACGCCAGCCAGTCGTTCAAGAACACGCTGGACCTGGCGCAGCACGGCGAACGCTGGGGCTATAACCGCTACTGGCTGGCCGAACACCACGGCATGCCCGGTATCGCCAGCGCCGCCACGGCCGTCGTCATCGCCCATGTGGCGGCCGGCACCAAGACCATCCGCGTGGGCGCGGGCGGCGTGATGCTGCCGAACCACTCGCCGCTCGTCATCGCGGAACAGTTCGGCACGCTGGAAGCGCTGCACCCAGGCCGCATCGACTTGGGCCTGGGCCGCGCGCCCGGCTCCGACCAGACGACGGCGCGCGCCCTGCGCCGCGACCTGCAGTCCGACGCGGAACAGTTTCCGCAGGACGTGCTGGAACTGATCGACTATATGTCCGACGAGCCGCGCCAGCGCGTGCTGGCCGTGCCCGGCAAGGGCGCGAAAGTGCCCGTGTGGATACTCGGGTCCAGCCTGTTCGGCGCCCAGCTGGCCGCCCACCTGGGCTTGCCGTATGCGTTCGCCTCGCACTTCGCGCCGCAAATGATGATGCAAGCCGTGGCCTATTACCGCGAACACTTCAAGCCATCGAAGCAGTTGGCGAAACCGTACGTGATGCTGGGCTTTAACGTCTTTGCCGCCGATACGGATGCCGAGGCGCACCTGCGCGCCACGTCGATGCAGCAAGCCTTCGTCAACCTGCGCACGGGCCGTCCGTCGCGTCTGCAACCGCCCGTGCCCGGCTACCTGGAGCAACTGGGCCCGCAGGAACGCGCCATGCTCGATTCCGTCCTGTCCTGCACGGCCATCGGCGCGCCGGACACGGTGAAGGCGAAGATGGCCGCCTTCATCGCCGAAACGGGCGCCGACGAACTGATGATCACCTCGCAGATCTTCGAGCACCAGCACCGGCTGCGCTCGTATGAAATCACGGCGCAAGTGCATGCGGAGCTGGCGCGCGCGTAGTAACTTCACTGTCTCCCCTCGGTATTTCCCCAAATACCCTTTTCCCGGCCGTCGGCAACGATCGCCGGGATTTTTTTGCTCACCACCCAGCCGCAAAATCGGCCCTGCCCGGCAAGAAATGCGCAGCCCCGCTATCATGCTCATCCAAAAGCGTCATTCCAAGAAAGTTGTATCGCATGAAACCAGCTGTTCCCGCCGCCCCCTCTTCCCTCGATGCCAGCGCCCTGCTGAGCTCCACCCGCATCCTGTTGTTCGCCCTGTCCGCCGGCGTGCTCGTCGCCAGCCTGTACTATGTGCAGCCGCTCACGTCCATGCTGGCCGCCTCGTTTGGCGTGAGCGTGCCGCAAGCGGGCTACCTGGTCACGGCCACGCAGATCGGCTATGTGCTGGGCATCGTGTTTTTGGTCCCCCTCAGTGACGTGCTGAACCGCCGCCAATTGCTGACGTGGATGCTGATCGCCAAGATCGGTGCCCTGCTGCTGGCCGCCACGAGCCAGAATATCATCGTCTTTGCCATCGCCAGCGTCTTGATGGGGATCACGGCCAGCGCCTTGATGGTGGTCACGGCCATGGTGGCGTCGTATGCGCCCGATCACAGCCGGGGCCGCATGGTGGGCACCGTCATGACTGGCTTGTTGTTGGGCATCTTGCTCGCGCGTACCGTCTCCGGCACCGTGTCGCAGATCAGCGGTGGCTGGCGCACCGTCTACGTGCTGGCCGCCATCGTCGTGGCCGCCCTGCTCGTCATGCTGCGCCGCATCCTGCCCAACGAGGCGCCGCGTGGCACGCTGCAATACGGCAAGCTGATGGCTTCCCTGGCCGACATCATCCGCCAGGAACCGTTGCTGCGCCAGCGCGCCCTGTTCTCGGGCCTGGGCCTGGGCACCTTCAGCGTGTTCTGGACGGGCCTGACCTTCCTGCTCAGCGGCGCGCCGTACCACTATTCGGAAATGCAGATCGGCCTGTTCGGCCTGGCCGGCGCCACAGGCGCCTTTGCCGCCAACACGGCCGGCCGCATGGCCGACCGCGGCTATGCGCGCCAGGCCACGTGGCTGCTGGCCGTCGCCTCGATCGCGGGCTGGGCCCTGATCGGCTTCGGCGCCCATTCGCTGGCGCTGCTGTTGATCGGCATCGTGCTGCTGGACATGGGCGTGATGGGTTTGCAGGTGACGCACCAGTCCATCATCTATAAACTGGCTCCGCATGCGCGGGCGCGGGTCACCACCGTCTTCATCGCGGGCGGCTTCATCGGCGCCTCGGCTGGCTCGGCCCTGGCCAGCGCCAGCTTTGCCGCCGGCGGCTGGCCCGCCCTGTGCATGGTGGGCGGCGCCATGCCGCTGTTGCTGCTGATCGTGTGGAGCAAGTACCGGCATACGCAGCGCAGGCTGGAACGGGCGGCTTGATCCGGCGCTGCGGGGCTGCGGTGCCAACAATGTTGTCGGGTTACGCGCTGGCGCGCTAACCCGACCTACGCACTTGCTCCAAGCGAACAGGCGTAGGTCGGATTAGCGGGACCGCCGAGGCGCGGCGAGGCCGCGCGTAATCCGACAACGTTGTTTGCACAGACCACGTCTTATTTCGCGGCCGGCCCGCGCGCCTTGCCGAACGCATCGCCCGCCTTCCAGGCCGGCATTCTGGCCGCATTCGCCACGGCTTGCCCCAGGTTCAAGGTGAATTGCGCCTGCTGCGTCATGCCGGACAGATCCCAGCTGGCGTCGTACTCATCGGTCACCTGATGGTAGCGGGGGCCGTAGGCGGCCGCCTTGGCTTTCGACGCGGCCACGTCCTTGATGTACTCGCGTCCGCCATTGATGGAAAACGCGGGCACGCCCGCCTTGGCAAAGCTGAAATGGTCGCTGCGGAAGTAGCCGCCGGCCAGGTCGGGACGCGCGGCAGCAATGTGCATGCCCATGGCTTTGGCCGTTGCCGCCGCCATCGCCCCCAGCTCCGTGCGCTCGCTGCCCTGCGCGCCGATGTCATGCGTGGCGCCCACGAAGTTCAGGCTGTCAAGGTTCAGCGCGGCGGCCGTCTTGTCCAGCGGCCACAGCGGATCGGCCGCGTAGGCGGCGCTGCCCAATAGCCCCTGTTCCTCGGCCGCCACCCACAGGAATATCTGCGTGCGCTTCGCCGGTTTCTTGACGGCTTCCTGCGCCATGGCCAGCAAGCCGGCCGTGCCGGAAGCGTTGTCGACGGCGCCGTTGTAGATCGTGTCTCCAGAGTCACCTTGCTTGCCCAGGTGGTCCCAGTGGCCGCTGTAGATGACGGCTTCATCTTTCAATGTCGGGTCGGTGCCCGGCACCATGCCCGCGATATTGAATTGCTCCACCTTGCGCACGATGGACTTCATCTCGCCCGACAGCTTGGCGTTCAAGGCGACGGCCTGGAAATCCTTGTTTTCCGCCTTGGCGCGCAAGGCGTCCAAGTCCTGGCCGCCCGCCGCAAACAGCCGGCGCGCCGCGTCTTCCGCGATCCAGCCCTGCAGCGGGGTGCCGGCCGTGCGGTCCGTCAACTGGAAGCGTTCGCTGCCGCTCCAGCTGTTCTGTACGACGCTCCAGTCGTACGAGGCCGACGGTTTCGTGTGGATCAACAATACGCCCGCCGCGCCCTGGCGCCTGGCTTCCTCGAATTTGTAGGTCCAGCGGCCGTAATAGGTCAGCGCCTTGCCGGCGAAGCGGTTCGGATCAAGCGCGGTCGGCTGCGGGTCGTTGACCATCATGACGACGATCTTGTTTTTGACATCGGCGCCCTTGAAATCGTTCCAGCCCTCTTCCGGCGCCGTGATGCCGTAGCCGACGAACACGAGCGGCGCGTCGAAGGTGTGCGCGGCAACGGAGTCGCCCGTGGCCCACACCCAGTCGGGGCCGAACGCCAGCGGCACGGGCTTGCCGCCCGCCACCGCCTGCAGGCTGCTTTCGGCAGGCAGCGACTTCACGCCGGCGATCCGCACGCTCTGGCGGTAGCTGTTGCCGCGCACGGGTTGCAGTCCGGCCATCTGCGCCTGGGTTTCCAAATAAGCCACCGTCAGGTCGGCGCCGCGCTGGCCCGTGCCCCGGCCTTCCAATAAGTCGTTGGACAGGAAGGCCAGGTGGGCGCGCAAGGGCGCTTCCTGCACCACGGGTAAACCGGTGGCGGCCTGGGCGGAAAACGCCAGCGCGGTCAAGGCCAGGGAAGAAAACAGCTTCTGCATAAGATCCTTTGGATAAGAGGAGACATTCAGTCCGGCGGATAGCCGGGCCGGCGATTGTATGCCATGGGGCAGGCGCGGCAAAATGCGGACGAAAAAAATCCCCGCGGCAAGGCGGGGATGTCATGGCCGAGTAAATTACACGAGCAAGGCGGCCGCCAGCGATTCGATCTCTTCGGCCGATTCCTCGAGTATCGTATGCAGGGTGCTGCCGCCGATACCGAAATCGATCTTCGCCGCCGCCTGGCGCCGCGCGGCGCTTTCCGGCGGGTGCAGGGGCGAGCCGACGGGCGACAGATCGTTGGCCAGCACCAGGGTCGCGCCCAAGGTGCGGGGCGGGAACGTGCTGCCGCCGTGCCACATGCCTTCCACGGCCTGCAAGACCATGTCGGGCACTTGCAGCTGGCGCAGCACGCCGCGGCCGATCAGCTTTTCGCCGTATTCGATCCAGTCTTCGGTATTGTCGTCGAGCAGGCCCGGATATTCCTCGGCGCGCGACAGCAGATAAAAGCCGCCCACCTCGTGCACGATGGCGGCGAACATGGCCGTTTCCACGTCCACGTGCGTGACTTTCCGGGCGATCACCTGGCTCAGCGCGGCCACGTGGGCCGTATGTTCCCACAGCCTGGCCGCCTTGGCGCGCAATTGCGGGTCCGTGATCTGGCTGCCCAGCTGGCGCACGATGACGGACGCCACCATCGATTTCAAGGTGGCAAAGCCCAGGCGCGAAACGGCTGCGCGCACATTGGCAATTTCATTGCCGGAACGGTTGTAGGCGGCCGAGTTGGCCAATGCCACGACCCGCGCCGACAGCAGCGGCTCGGCCATGACCATGCGGGCGGCCGCTTCGATATGGCAATCGGGGTCGTCCAGCGCTTCCTGCAGCTTCAAGGTGGCCTTGACGTTGGCGGGGAACGTCAGCTCGCCCTTGCTCGCTTGCAACGCGATAATCTTGAATACTTCCAGTCTGTCCATGGGTCAATCTCCGGTACGGGCCTATTAGGCTCTGCTGTGTGGGTGGGCCGGGAACGCGCATGTATCCCCGGCCCTGCTCCCGTTTCCGGCAATATTACAGCAAGTTTATACGCAACCCTATTACTTTCCGGAAACTTTCCCTGCCACGCCTTCGACAAAATAATCCATCTTCGTCAGCGCCGCATCGTCGAGCACGCCTTTGTCCAGGCGCACCTTGCCATCGTTATCCTTGATCGGCGCGCTGAAAGGATTGAGCTTACCAGCAACCAAGTCTTTCTCGCGCGCCAATACAAACTGTTTCACGTCGGCGGGCACGGCCGCATTGATGCCTTCCAGCTTGACCATGCCATCCTTGATGCCGCCCCAGGTGCTGCTGGACTTCCACGTGCCGTCCAGCACGGCCTGCGCCTGCTTCGTGTAGTAGTCGCCCCAGTGGTGGGTGACGGCGGCCAGCTGCGCCTTCGGCCCGTACTTTTTCATGTCCGAGTGGTAGGCGATCGCATACTTGCCCTTCTCTTCCGCCGCCTGCACCACGGCGGTCGAGTCCGTATGGTGGGTGACCACGTCGGCGCCCTGGCCGATCAGGGTGATGGCCGCGTCGCGTTCCTTGCCCGGGTCGAACCAGCTATTGACCCACACCACTTTCACTTCCGCCTTCGGGTCAACGCTGCGCATGCCGCGCGTGAAGGCGTTCACTCCCTGCAACACTTCCGGGATGGGAAACGCCGCCACATAACCGGCCACGTGGGTCTTGCTCATCTTGCCCGCCAATACGCCGGCCAGGTAGCGGCCTTCGTAGAAACGGGCATTCGTGTTGGCCACGTTGACGGCCGTCTTGTAGCCAGTCAGATGGATGAACTTCACATTAGGAAATTGTTTCGCCACTTTCAAGGTGGGATTCATGTAGCCGAACGAAGTCGTGATGACCAGCTTGCTGCCCGTTTGCGCCAGGTCGCGGATCACGCGCTCCGCATCGGCGCTCTCCGGCACGTTTTCCACAAACCTGGTGCTGATCTTGTTACCCAGCGCCTTTTCCATTTCCTTGCGCGCCTGATCGTGCTGGGTGGTCCAGCCCGCGTCGCCGATGGGGCTGATATACACGAAACCGACATTCAATGGAGCGGCGGCCGGCGCGGCGGCCATGGCAGGCATGGCGGACATCAGCGTGGCACTGCAAACGGCGGCGCACAGTAATTTCTTGGACATGGTTTTCCTTGTGGTGAGTGATTAATTTCCGGGATTGAAATTTTTCCCCAGCGAAGCGGGCATGTTGAGCTTGATGTAATTGGCATTGCTGGAAATGAGCACGAGCACAAAGATGGCCGCCAAATACGGCAGCATCGACAGCAGCTGCGACGCGACGGGCACGCCCAGCGCCTGCGCGTGGAACGTCAATATCGTGATGCCGCCGAACAAATAGGCGCCGCCCACCACGCGCGCGGGGCGCCAGGTGGCAAAGGTGGTCAGCGCCAGTGCGATCCAGCCCCGTCCCGCCACCATGCCCTCGACCCACAGCGGCGTGTACACGAGCGACAAAAACGCGCCGGCCAGGCCGCAGCAGGCGCCGCCGAACAGCACGGCCGCCAGGCGGATGCGCCGCACGGGATAGCCGAGCGCATGCGCGGACGCTGGCGACTCGCCCACGGCGCGCAGCACCAATCCTGCCCGCGTGCGGTACAGAAACCAGGCGATGGCCACGCACAGCAAGAGCGACAGATACACCATCGGATGCTGGCGGAACAGGGCCGGCCCCAGCACGGGAATGTCTTCCAATACAGGGATGCCGAAGCGGCCGTTCTGCAGGCTGTTGCCCACATACTTCAAGCCGATGTACGTGGACGCACCCGCGCCGAACAGAGACAAGGCCAGGCCCGTCGCGTACTGGTTCGTGCCCAGCCACACGGTCAGCCAGGCAAAGAAGCCCGACAGGACCATGCTGGCGCCCGCCCCTGCCAGAAAGCCCAGGGTGGGGCTGCCCGTGTTGACGGCCACGGCAAAGCCCGTGATGGCCGACACCAGCATCATGCCTTCCGCGCCCAGGTTCACCACGCCCGCCTTTTCATTGACGAGCAGCCCCAGCGCGGCGAGCATCAGCGGCGTGCCCGCGTTGATGCTGGCCGCGATCAAGGGCGCTATCGTCAGGGCCAGGTTATCCATGTTTCCTCCAGCGCAATTTGTATTGGATCAGTACGTCGCAGGCGAGCAAGGCGAACAGCAAGATGCCCTGGAACACGCCCGTGATCGCGCTGGGCAAACCGAGGCGCGATTGCGCCAGTTCGCCGCCGATATAGAACAGGGCCATGACGAAGCTGGAAAAAATCACGCCCACGGGATGCAGCCGCCCCACGAAGGCGACGATGATGGCGGCAAAGCCGTAGCCGGGCGACACGGTGGGCGTGAGCTGCCCCATCGGTCCCAGCACTTCGCACGCGCCCGCCAGGCCGGACAGGGCGCCGCAGATCAGCAAGGACGACCACAAGGTCTTGCGCGAGGAAAAGCCCGCATAGCGGGCGGCGGCCGGCGCCATGCCGCCCACGCGCAGGCGAAAACCCGCAATGCTTCTGGATAAATACAGCCAGCCGCCCAGCGAGGCCAGCAGGGCAAACACGATACCCACGTGCAAGCGCGTATCGCTGATCACCATCGGCAACAGCAAGCCGTCCGACAGCAATTTCGATTGCGGAAAATTGAACCCTTCCGGGTCGCGCAGCACGCCATACACGAGATAGCTGAGCAGCAATTGCGCGATGTAGACGAGCATCAGCGAGACGAGGATTTCGCTGGCGTTGTAGCGGTCGCGCAGCCAGGCCACCAGGCCCGCCCACGCCATGCCACCCGCCATGCCGGCCAGCAGGGAAATGCCGATGAGGGCCGCGCCGCCCGCGCCGTCGCCCGTGTCCAGGTACAGGGCCGCCGCGCCGCCGCAGATGGCGCCCAGGGTCAGCTGTCCTTCCGCGCCGATGTTATAGATGTTGGCGCGAAAGCAGATGGCCAGGCCCACGGCGATCAGCAGCAAAGGCGCCACCTTGAGGCCCAGCTCGGACCAGCCGTGCGCGTCGCGCAAGGGTTCGACAAAGAACACGGCCAGGCCCGCCAAGGGATCATGTCCCAGCGCCATAAACAGCAGCGCGCCGCACAGCACGGTCAGCAGCACGGCCAGCACGGGCGACAGCCACGACATCAGGCGCGACGATGCAGGACGGACTTCCAGGCGCAAGGCGAACTTAGCCATGGGCAGCCTCCTGCGGCCACAGCCCGCTCATCCATTGCCCCACGAGATCGACGCTGGCCTCGCCCACGTCCAGGGACGGCGATATTTTTCCTTTTGCCATCACCAGCAGGCGGTCGCTGATCTCGAACAATTCATCGAGTTCCTCCGACACGATGAGCAAGGCACAGCCCGCGTCGCGCAGCGCCAGCAGTTCGGCGCGGATTTGCGCGGCCGCGCCCACGTCCACACCCCAGGTCGGCTGCGCAACCACCAGCACCGTGGGCTCGCGCATGACTTCGCGTCCGACTATGTATTTCTGCAAGTTGCCTCCCGACAGGCTGCGCGCCAGCGCCTGCGGCCCGCCCGCCTTCACCTGGAAGCGGGCGATGATGGCGGCCGCCCGCTGCGCGATGACCTTGCGGCGCAGGAAGCCGTGGCGGATGGTGGCGGGGGTCTGCAAGCTCAATAAGACGTTGTCGGCCAGCCCCATGTCGGGCACGGCGCCGCGTCCCAGCCGCTCTTCCGGCACGAAGCCGAAGCCGAGGGCGCGCCGGCGTCCCGGCGGCAAGCGCCCGGCAGGCGTGCCGTTCAGCACGATGCTGGCCGGCGCCGCGCGCAGGTCCTCGCCCGACAGGGCCGCCAGCAATTCCTGCTGGCCATTGCCGGACACGCCCGCGATGCCGACAATCTCGCCTGCGCGCACGTCGAAATGGATGTCCGTCAATTGCGTGGCGAACGGATGGCTCTTCGGCAAATCCAGCTGCCGCACGCTCAGCATGGCCGCGCCGGGCGCGCGCGCGACGCGCGTGACGGCGGGCGGCTCCGCGCCGATCATCATGCGCGACAGGCTGGCCGCCGACTCTTGCGAAGGGTCGCACACGCCCGCGTTCTTGCCGGCGCGCACCACGGTGCACGTATGGCACAGGGCGCGGATCTCGTCGAGCTTGTGGCTGATGTACAGGATGCTGCAACCTTCGGCCGCCAGCTGGCGCAACGTGCCAAACAGTTTTTCCACGGCGCCCGGCGTCAGCACGGACGTCGGTTCATCGAGGATCAGCAGTTGCGGCTTGGCCAGCAAGGCGCGCACGATTTCCACGCGCTGGCATTCACCGACGGATAGCGTGTGCACGTGGCGCTGCGGTTCCAGGTCCAGGCCGTACTGGCGCGCAGTGTCTTCGATGCGCTGGGCCAGCTCCGCCATGTTGGTGCCGGCGGGCAAACCGAGGGCGATGTTTTCCGTGACCGTCAAGGTATCGAACAGGGAAAAGTGCTGGAACACCATGGCGATGCCCAGCGCGCGCGCGGCCGACGGGTTGGCGATCTCGACCTCGCGGCCATTCCACACGATGCGGCCGCCATCGGGCTGCACGGCGCCGTAGATGATTTTCATCAAGGTCGATTTGCCGGCGCCGTTCTCGCCGAGCACGGCGTGAATTTGTCCGGGCGCGACGGTGAGGTCGATGCCGTCATTGGCCACCACGGCCGGATAGCGCTTGCTGATGTCGTGTAATTCCAGGCGTGCCGTCATTGTTTTTTTCGTGCCTCGCTGCGGGGTCGCCGGCATCATCGCCGGTGGAAAAATTCAAGCTCTTGTCTCTATCGTATCGGCATCCGCGGCGCTTGGGGGATGGTGTGGCGGCGCGCATTTCTATTTCCACAAAAAAACAACACCTGTATACAATTTTGAAAAAAATTATCAGCTTTACAGCGGCCGCCTTGCCCCGCAAGGACGAGAAGGTGCGATGATTATATGCAAGAACTGATAGTAAGTATGCAGATAAGACATATCGCCCGACGCGGCGCTTCTCGCATCATGGATTGAACGGCGCGCAATATCCCATCGCAGCACTTCATGCGCTAGTGGGCCAACCCCTGCGCCCAGCCATCCCAGTTCCCGTTTTCCAACACCGCCATCAGGAGCCGAAAGTGCCAAAAACCCTACCTTGTCTGTTGCTCTGCCTCACTACCACCCTCGGCGTGGGCGCGACCGCCCAGGCTGCCGAATGGAGCGATACCGCGCTGAGCTGGCGCGCCGGCAATGACTACCGCGAGCCGTTCAATCCGGACGACATCAAGAAAAACATCTTTGCCATCACGCACGCCAGCGGCTACAAATACGGCAGCAACTTCGTCAACCTGGACTTCCTGATGTCCGACAGCAAGGACCCCGGCGCACTCGGTAAAACGTCCGGCGCGCAAGAGGCCTACCTGGTGTACCGCAACACCATCGACATCGGCAAGGTGCGCGGCAGCGACATCAAGTTCGGCCCCGTGCGCGGCGTGGGCGTGACCCTGGGCTTCGACGTCAACACGAAGAATGACGTCGGCTACAACTCGCGCAAGCGCATGCTGGTGGCCGGCCCGACCCTGATGTGGGACGTGCCCGGCTTCTTCAACACCAGCCTGCTGTTGCTGCGCGAAAGCAACGCCCCCAGCGGCGCCTTCCCGCCCATCTCGCAAGTGACGGGCCGCTACACGTATAAAACGCACGCCATGCTGACGGGCGCCTGGGCCATCCCCTTGTCGCTGCTGTTCTCGTTCGAAGGGTTCTTCAACCTCATCGACTCGAAAGGCAAAGATGAAGTGGGGCGCGACACGGCCGTGGAAACAAATATCGACATGCAAGTGATGTACGACGTGGGCGCGGCCCTGGGCAGCGCCAAGAACACCTTCCGCGTGGGCCTGGAATACCAGTACTGGAAGAACAAGTTCGGCAACTCGCCCGCCACCACGGGCAACGTGGGCCAGACGGCAAAGACGCCGATGATACGCGCGGAATACCATTTCTAAGAATCATTGTTTCTCATCAACACCCACCGTCGCGCCTGATGCCAGCATGAAGCTTTCCTGCTGGCGGAGAGCGCGACCGTGGAACAACTGCTGCCGTATTATGAGCGTGAGCTGGGCCTGTTCCGCCAGTACACGCGCGAGTTTTCCAGCCGCTATCCGAAGGCGGCCGGGCGCCTGCTGATCGCCGGCGAGACGTGCGAAGACCCGCACGTCGAGCGCCTGATCCAGTCCGTCGCCCTGCTCACGGCCAGGGTCGCCAAGCGCCTCGACGACGCCTATCCGCAATTCACCAATTCTCTGCTGGAAACTTTATACCCGCACTATCTGCGGCCCTTTCCCTCGTGCTCCATCGCGCGTATCGCGGCAGACGAAGCGCCGGGCGGCGGCCAGCTGGCCCAGGTGGCGCATGTGGCGCGCGGCACCGTGCTGCGCTCGCAGCCGGTGCAGGGCGTGGCCTGCAAATTCACCAGCGCGTATGACGTGACCCTGGCGCCGCTGGCTATTTCTCGCCTGCATTTTTCGCCGCTCATCGACGCGCCGCCCGGCCTGCGCCTGCCCGCCGGTGCCAGCGCCCTGCTCAGCATTCAGTTCACCAGCAGCAGCGACAACTACCGCCTGGACCAGGCCGGCTTGTCCAGCCTGCGCCTGTTTGCCGATGGCGAACCGTCCGTGCGCGCGGCCCTGCTCGACGCCCTGTTCCTGCGCAGCACGGGCGCGTATGTGGCGCTGGACGAACACAGTCCGTGGCTGGCCGTCGACGGCACGCCGCTGGCGCCGGCCGGCTATGCCGACGACGATGCGCTGATCCCCGTTTCCGCCCGCTCGCACCCGGCCCTGCGCCTGCTGACCGAGTATTTCGCCTTCCCGGAAAAATTCCATTTCATCGACGTCGCCTGGTCCCTGCTGGCCGCCTTGCTGCCGAAACAGTGCCGCCAGTTCACCTTGCACCTGCCGCTCAAAGGCGTGCGCAGCGACAGCCACGAGGCGCGGCTCCTGTCCGGCGTCAGCCGCGACAACCTGCTGCCCGGCTGCACGCCCGTCGTCAACCTGTTTGCCAAGTCCGGCGTGCCGATCCGCCTCACGCACACGGAGCCCGACTACGCGCTGGTGGCCGATGCCACGCATGCGTTTGCCTACGACATCCACAGCATCGAGGCCGTCACCGTGGTGCGCAAGGATGAGGCCGGCGAGCGCCTGAGCACCTTCTTGCCGCTGTATGCATCGCTGCAGGGTTCTCAGGCAGAGCAGGGACAGTATTGGCTGGCGCGCCGCGACGAAGCCGTGGCCGCCATCAGCCCCGGCCATGAAATGCGCCTGAGCCTGATCGACCCGCAGTTTTCACCAGGCAGCGCGGCCTGCGCCACCGTCTCGACGCAGCTGCTGTGCAGCAACCGCGACTTGCCCACGCAACTGCACTACGGCTTGCCCGGCGGTGACCTGCTGGCCGAGGACGTGCCCGACGGCATCCCCGCGCGCTTCCTGCGCAAGCCCACACCCAGCATGCGTTTCCCGGCGGACACGCACTGGCGCCTGATTGCGCACCTGTCGCTCAATTACTCGAGCCTGACGCAGGCTGGCCTGGGCGACTTCCAGAAAATGCTGAGCCTGTACGACCTGCCCCGCTCGCCCACCACGCAACGGCTGATCCAGGGCATCGTCACGCTCGAGCACGGCAGCACGCGCGCGTGGATGCCAACCGTACCGTTTCCCACCCTGATGCCCGGCATCGCCATCCGCCTGGGCATTGACGAGCAAGCCTTCGTCGGCACCAGCATCTCTATTTTTGCCCAGGTGCTGCAGCGCTACTTCGCCCTGAACAGCCAGCTCAACTGCTTTAGCCAACTGACGCTGCTGTCCCATCGCAGCGGCGAGGAAATCCTACGATGCCCAGAACGCAGCGCCGACGCCACGCCAGCGTGATCCAGCAATTGCTCGACGCGCCGCAGCGCTTCGAGTGCTTCCAGGCGCTGCGCCTGCTGCTGGCCTGGCTGGCCGAACACGGCATCGATGAACACACGGCGCTGGCGAAGGTCATGCGCTTCGATAATAGCATCTCGCTGCGCTTTCCCGCCAGCCAGGTCGAGACGCTCACGACAAGCGGCATCGCCGACGCCGATGCCTTGCTGCAAGCGCTGCTGTCGGGTCATGTACACCATATCCACATCACGCCCGCCTTCATGGGCCTGCTGGGTTGCCAGGGCTGCTTGCCCAGCCACTACTCGGAGCGCATTGCCGCGCACCAGTACAGCGAACGAGAGAATAGCCCGCGCGCTTTTCTCGACCTGTTTTCCAGCCGCGCCGTTGTCCTGTTTTACCTGGCCTGGCAAAAATACCGCATCGAGCAAGCCGGCCACAGCGGGGACTTCCTGACGCGCCTGCTGGCCCTGGCCGCATGCCGCCCAAGCCAGGACGAGGCCGCCGCCGGCCTGTACAGCGGCTTGCTCCAGCAGCGCAACATCTCGTCCGTCGTCATGGCGCGCATTCTCGCCGACCACTTCGGCGTGCCCTGCCATATCGACGAGGCGACGGGCGCCATGGACGTGCTGGCGCCGCGCGAACAAACGGCGCTGGGCATGGCAAACGCCGTGCTGGGCCAGCGCGCCACCGTCGGCGAGCGCTGCCGCCGGCCCGACCTGGCCGTACGCCTGCGCCTCGGCCCGCTCACCGCGGAACAGCACGCCGGCTTCCTGCCGCGCGCCCCGGCCAGCGCGGCGCTGCGGCACATGCTGACGCTGTTCCGCCAGCCGCTCGTGCGCTACGACATCGTGCTGGTGCTGCGCGCCAGCGATGTGGGGGGAATGGCGTTGACGGCCACCGGGCAAGCTGGCCTCGGCCGCAACAGTTTCCTCGGCGATGCAACAACGCCGCGCCACCGCGATGACATGCATTACGAAATGCAATTGATGCCCTCACTCAACGATTGAATCTTGTTGCCGCGCAAAAACGCTTGTGTTCGCTATTGCTACAGTCGGCCAACGATTCCTAACGTGAAGCGATGCACGATGAGCCAGTTCCCCGATACGACGGCGGCATGGACGGCATTAGTGGGCGACATGCAGGGCCAGCGCCTGCTGCGCCTGCACTTTCCGGATGGCGACGGCCCTGCCGGCGTCCAGTTCCTGGCCAACAGCCTGGCCGCCAGCGAAAGCCTGTCGCGCGATTTTTCCTAGCAAAGGTGGCACGATCAATCTATTCACTTTACCAACGAACAATATTGACACGCTCAAGAAGCGACTGGAAAAAACTGCTTTTTTCGTCAATTACGTAGAGGCTCCCTACGCAAGTTTTCTGAACGTCGAAGATCCGATGGGGAACAATATTTGCCTCTACCAACCGTGCTGAATCACTGTAATAATTCATACGAGATGCCTCATTCAAAATTCCGCATAACGGAATGAAAAAATTTGAAATCCCAGGCTATATTTTTTATTTCATTGATGGATTACTGCTCGTCAATGGAGAGATTGCATTATCGAAAAAAACTCCAGCAAACGATTTCATAAATAGAATTATCAATACATTCCACACCAAACCCACAACAACAGGGGCTGGAATGTATATTTTTGATATCAATGGATGGGTGGGCGATTACGTTGTCGAGTTGATTATTGTAAAAGAAATTTTCCCCGAAATAGATTACGTAATAATGCATTACTTTGAAAATAATTCTGTAGGCAACGGCGTGAGTGAATCATCGTTAGTCAAAAAAATTCAAAGAAAGTCTGGCATTCCCGGAAAAATGAAAGGGTTATCAGAAATAGTATTTCAATTTCCGTGGGGAAGCGTTATCGTACAACATGACATAAAAACATCCTCATCATGCATAATCTTGCAGTACAAAATAGCCAGAAAATCACCCATCCGATTGAAAATGAATGATAATTGTGAATCACATATCAATATAGATAAATCGATAAAAGTGCAGCAACGAATAATGGAATCCATAAAAAATAGTGATACTTTTTTCCCAAAAACAAGTGAGATACAATGGCTGAATTTATTGAAGAAGCTACCTCGAAGATTAAAAATATGTCTTCTCAATGAAATTTCTTTTGAAAATGCATTGATAGCAATATATTCTTCAAACTGGCCAGATGAGGGGAGCGTTGTAGCACTGCTGAGTAACAAGTTCAGAACGAAGAAATTCGACAAGGATTTACATTTCCGAGAGCTGAATGACCCGCATTACTGCAATGAAGAAATTTCATATGTTGAAGATAACGTTACACACTTGATTATCAATTAGGCAGCACCTGGAACAACCCAGGATTTGACTTGCCCATCGCCCTGCACGATACTTGCCGCTGTCGCCAAGCTACCGATCCTACGCAATAAACCATCAGCGCCTGTCACCGCCGCCTACACTCACAGCATGCCGTCTCCGAACTCCCCCACCGCTCCCTACATCGGCCGCTTCGCCCCCTCCCCCTCCGGTCCCCTGCACATGGGCTCGCTTGTTGCCGCCATGGCCAGTTATCTCGATGCCAAGGTGCATCAGGGCACATGGCTGCTGCGTATCGAGGACCTGGACTACGACCGCAATGTCGAGGGCGCCGATCTGGGTATCCTGGCCAGCCTGCGGCGCTGCGGCATGCACTGGGATGGCGAGGCGACATGGCAGAGCCGCAGGCTGCCGCTGTACGAGGCGGCGCTGAAGCAGTTGCAGGACGATGGCCTCGTGTATGCGTGCGGCTGTTCGCGCAAGGAGATCCAGGATTCGGTGCTGCAGGCGGGCGCGCCCAAGAGTGGCGCCGCCGTGTATCCGGGCACGTGCCGCCATGGACTGGCGCCGGGCAAGGCGGCGCGGGCCTGGCGGCTGCGCGTGCCGCAGGGGCCGCAAGCCGTGTACGGCTTTACGGACCGCTGGGCGGGTCCGCAGCGGCAAGACCTTGCCAGCGAAGTGGGTGACTTCATCGTGCTGCGCGGCGATGGCTTTTGGGCGTATCAGCTGGCCGTGGTGGTCGACGATGGCGCACAGGGCATCACGCAGGTGGTGCGTGGGGCGGACTTGCTCGACTCCACGCCGCGCCAGCTGTATCTGCAGGATGTGCTGGGCTTGCCTCATCCCGGCTTCTTGCACGTGCCTGTCGTCACCAATGACAACGGCGAGAAACTGTCGAAGCAGACGGGCGCCCTCGCCTTCGATACGGGCACCGATGCGGCAGAACTGCTGGCATCGGCGCTGCTGCCGGCGGCCCGCTTCCTCGGTCTCGATGTGCGCGCCGACGACGTGGAAGATTTCTGGCGGCAAGCCATTCCCGCCTGGGCGCAGCGGCTGGCGCGCCTTCCCGGGCACGCATAAAAAAACCCGCCGCGGCGCGAGCCGGGCGGGTAGCAATGCAGGCGCCAGCACATGGCCGGCGCCTGGAACCGAACACTTAAGAAAACCGTAGCGAGCGGCGGTGAGTTGCCGCCGAGAAGCGCAGCTGTGCTTTAGCACAGTGAGCATCGCAGGCCGCAAATCACGACGCGCAGCAGGTTTGCTTATGTGTTCTTAGAAGTTGCCTTTGAATTGCACGCCAAATTGACGTGGCTCATTGATGAAGCCCGTGCGATTGTTGAAGTCGATGGCGCCCGTGATACGCTGGGTGTCGGTGATGTTGCGGCCGAACGCGGCCACTTCATACTTGCCGGCATCCCAGGTGTAACCCACGCGCAAGCCGCCTTCGACCATCGGCTTGCCGGTGAACTCGGTTGCCTCATACAGGAAGAAGTTGATCTTGCTGCGGTAAGCCCAATCTGTGAAGACGAAGAATTCGCCGTTTTCCATCGGGATCGAATAACGGCCCGTGGCGGTGATCGTCCACTTCGGCGCTTGCGGCAATGGATTGCCGTCGATGATGGCACGGTTGCCGGTGGTCAGCGGGTCCGTCACGGTGCAACGCGTTTGTGCGCAGGTGGCGATCGACAGGCTCGGGTCCTTGATTTCCGTGAAGTTGTAGCTGCCGCCCAGCGACATCTTCAGGCTCGGCGTGACAAAGCCTTCCAGTTCCAGCTCGGCGCCGCGGCCGTTCGTCTTGGCGGCATTGATCAGGCGCGTGATGTTCGACGTGCCGCCCACCACCGTCAGTTGCTGGTTTTTCACCTGGTAGTCATACACGCTGAACGCGACGCGGGCGCGGCGGTTGAACAAATCGGCCTTGATACCGGCTTCGTACGAAGTGATAGTTTCCGCATCGGCAACTGTCACGGACACCTTGTCGCTGGCCGGGGCGATACTTGGCGCGCGGAAACCAGTGGCGATACGCGCGTAGAAGTTCACGTCCTTGTTGTATTTATAGGTGCCGCTCAAGTCCCAATTGACCTTGGCTTTGCTGACATCGGCGCTGGTCGGGTTGACCTGCACGATGTTGGTCGCTTCCACCGTGTTGAAATCCTTCTTGTCCTTGGTGTAGCGCAAACCGGCACGCAGCATGAAGTCATCGTTGACGGCGTAGTTGACGGAACCGAAGGTGGCCCAGGCCGAGTTCTTCTGGCGGCTGGCCAGGTGCGTGGTCAGCACGTGCGTGTCGGTATCGAAGTTGTCGGTGAAACCGTTGGCATCTTCGTTGAAGTAGTACACGCCTGCCTGCCAGTTCAGCGGACCGGCATTTTTCGATTCGGCGCGGAACTCCTGCGAGTATTGTTTCACGCTGGTGATGCCGCCGGCTGTTTCAACCTGGAAAGGAATGAAGCCGGGGCCCGTCGGCGTGCCGCCGTCGATGTCGCCATGCGACACGTAACTGCCTACCTGTTCAAAGCCGGTGATCGAGTACAACTTGACGCCGTCCAGGTCCCAGCTCAGGCGGGCGCTGGCGCCGTTGGTGCGCAGACGCTGGAAATTCGGCGCATTCGTGAACGACTTGTTCGGGTCGAAACCGTCGACGATGTCGTTCGTGCCCTGCTTGATCAGGTTGGCGTAGAAAACGCGCGCGCTGCCCGTGGTGTTGCGCTGGTGCACATTGAACAGGGCGTTGAACGTGGTGTTCGGTGCGTACAGCAATTGCACGCGTTCAGCATGTTCGTTGTAGCCGTCCAGCGCATTCTTCTGGCCCGTAAATGTGTTGTCGACGTAATCGTCGCGGTGCTGGCGCAGGGTCGAGAAGCGCAGCGCCCATTCTTTGCTCAGCGGCACGTTGACGGCGCCGTCGAAGTTGGTCGTGTTGTGCGTAGCGGCGGAAACGTTGTAATAGCCTTCAACCTTGTCCAGCTTCGGCTTGACGGATTCGAACTTGACCACGCCGGCCGGCGTATTGCGGCCGAACAAGGTGCCTTGCGGGCCGCGCAGTACTTCCACGCCAGCCACGTCAAAAATCGGATAGCCCTTGAGGATGGGATTTTCTTGCACGACATCGTCGTAAATCAGGGAAACAGGTTGCGATGCAAAGATGTTGAAGTCGGTATTGCCGTAGCCGCGGATGTAGAAGCGGGGGAAGGTGCGGCCATTCGACGATTCCACGTTCAGGCTCGGCACTTTGCCGGCCAGCACGCGGATATCCTGGCCGCTGGACACGAGCACGTCGAGCTTCTCGTCGCGCAGCAGCGACACGGAGACGGGCACGTCGCGGATATTTTCCTTGCGGCGCTGTGCCGTCACGGTCACGGTTTCCAGCTGGCTGGCGGCAGGGGTCGTATCAGCAGCGACTTCATCAGCATAAGCCGAGCCGATAGGCAAGGCAGCGGACAGTGCCAGCATAGCAGCGCTTTTGGCGCACAAACGCTTGTGCATCTTGGACATCTTGATCATGTGGTTTCCCAGAAGTTTAAAAAAGAATTGCGAAATCTGTCTTTCTTGCAACCTGTCTCCGGGTTATATACGGCGCTGGACGATCGTTTGCACCATCACGGTGCAGCAGCGCGAGCGGATGTTCCCCCGCTCTCGGCGTCACTGGCTCTGTCCTGGCTGTCACTCAAGTTGACAGCGGTTCCGGCCGCATCTCTCGGATGTCTGATGAACACCAACTTTTAAGTAAGGCGCCAATTTAATTCAAGCGGCTTATGCGCTGCAAGAATATTGTTATGTAAAATATTTATTCACCAACATAAAAGCCTGACTAGTGGTTATTCAGCCACAATACGCTCAGGAGCTTGCTGTTTTGCCCATTTTCCGGCCCTGGCGCCGCCGTTGCGCCGCGGCGGCGAAATGCTGCCTGCAAGACAGGCTCCGGCCGGTATTTGACTGTAATATCGCCATACTTGAGCTTGCCGTGCTGCCCCATCCCAGTGCAGCGGCGGCGCGCCGCACCATTGCCGACCTTATCCATGCCAGAACCGAGCCAGCACAGCCACGACATCATTTCCTCCCCCGCCGCCGCGCAGGCCGCGCATAGGCTGCTGGGCGCCCATTGCGACATCGTCTGGAGCACGAAAACCTTCGGCCAGTTCGATACCGACCAGCCGTCCTGGCGCGCCTTCACGGGCCAGACGGAAGCCGAACTGCGGGGCCGCGGCTGGCTCAATGCCCTGCATCCGGACGACCGCAACTTGCCTTACGTCATGCCGTCGCATCTGACGACCGTGTTCGAGGCGGAATACCGGCTGCGCCACGTCAGCGGCAGCTACCGCAACATGCTCGTGCGCATGCTGCCCGTGCTGGCGCCCGACGGCAGCATCGTTGAATGGCTGGGCTCGCATTGCGACGTGACGCAGCAGCGGCAGACGGAACAGCGGCTGCGCCTGGCCATGCAGGGCGGCCGCATGGGCACGTGGGAGATCGACCTGGGCAGCGGCAGTATGGCCGGCTCCGATGCGTTCAAGGCCAATCTGGGCCTGCCACCTGACAGCCACATCGATTATGCGCAGCTGACGGGTGCCATGCTCGACGGCGATCTGCAGCAATGGCAAGCGGTGGTGCATGCAGCCATTGCCAGCGCCAGCGATTTCGAGATCGATATCCGCGTGCGCTGGCCAGATGGCGCACTGCACTGGGCGCACATGCGCGGCACCTGCGCCAGCGACGGCGCCGGCAACGTGATCGCCCTGTCCGGCATCTCGCTCGACCTGACGGCCAGCAAGCAGAACGAGGAAACCCTGCGCCTGACCCTGGCGGCCGGCGAAGTGGCCACCTGGAACTGGGACATCGTTGCCGACCGCGTGACGGCCGACAGTAATATGGCGCGCCTGTTCCCCGTCAATGCCGATGCGACCACGGCGGCGCCGTTGGCGCGCTACCTGGACATCATCCATCCCGATGACCGCGAGCAAGTCAGCGCTCAAATTGCCCAGGCGCTGCACGCGCATGCGCCGTTCGAGGCCAGCTACCGCGTCGCTGCCGGCGATGGCCAGTACCGCTCGGTCATCGCGCGGGGCCGCGCGGAATATGCGCCCGATGGCACCCCCTTGCAATTGCCCGGCGTGCTGCTCGACATCACGCGCCAGAAACAGGTGGAAGATGCGCTACGGCGCAGCGAGGAACGCTACCGCACTCTGATAGAGCTGATGGACCAGGCCTTTTGCGTCATTGAAATGCTGTACGACGAGCAGGGCCGCCCCGTGGACTTCCGCTACCTGGAAGGCAACGCCGCCTTCGTCAAGCAGTCGGGCCTCGACAATGCCATCGGCAAGACCATCCGCAGCTTCGTGCCCGACCATGACCAGCACTGGTTCGACCTGTACGACCAGGTCGTCAAGACGGGCGAGCCCGTGCGCTACGAAAACGAAGCCGTGGCCATGGAACGCTGGTTCGAAGTTTTTGCGGCGCGCCTCGGCGGCCCCGGCAGCCGCCTGCTGACGGTGCTGTTCAGCGACATCAGCGAGCGCAAGCGCTCGGAACAGCAGCTGCGCCAGCTGGCCGATAACCTGTCCGAGATGGACCGGCGCAAGACGGAATTCCTCGCCACCCTGGCGCACGAACTGCGCAACCCGCTGGCACCGATCCGCAACGGCTTGCAAATCATGCGCCTGGCCGCCGACAAGCCCGCCACCGTGGCGAGAGTGCGCGACGTGATGGAGCGGCAAGTCAATCAGATGGTGCACCTGGTCAACGACTTGCTGGACGTGGCGCGCATCACGCGGGGCCAGATCGAACTCAAGCTCGAACGCACGGACTTGAAAACCATCATCGCCAGCGCCGTGGAAACGAGCATGCCGCTGATCGAAGCGAACCATCACCTGTTGCAGGTGAAGCTCGACGAGCAGGCGTTGCCGCTCGAGGCCGACCCCACGCGGCTGGCGCAAGTGCTGGGCAACTTACTCAACAATGCCGCCAAGTACACGCCCGCCGGCGGCCACATCGCCTTGCGCGCGGTACGCGACGGCAACGAGGTCTTGATCGAGGTGGAAGACAGCGGCGTGGGCATCCCCGCCGAGTCGATCGCCACCGTCTTCGACATGTTTACCCAGGTGGGACAAAACATGGGCCGCGCCCAGGGCGGCCTGGGCATCGGCCTGTCGCTGGTACGGCGCCTGGCCGAATTGCATGGCGGCAGCGCCACGGCGGCCAGTCCCGGCGCCGGCCTGGGCAGCACGTTTACCGTGCGCCTGCCGCTGCTGAAGGAGGAAGCCCCAGCCCCCGCCGCACCGGACGCGCCCGCCCCCGCCGCCAGCGGCCGCCATTTCCGCGTACTGGTGGTCGACGACAACGTCGATGCGGCCGAAACCCTTGCCGCCGTGCTCGACATGATGGGCCATGCCACGCACGTAGCCCACGATGGCGCGCAGGCGCTGGCCGTGGCGCCGCAATTTTTGCCAGACGTCATCTTCCTCGATATCGGGCTGCCCGGCATGAACGGCTACGAAGTGGCGCGCGCGCTGCGCCGGATACCGGCCGGCGCCAAGGTCGTGCTCGTCGCATTGACGGGCTGGGGCGCCGAAAACGACCGCAGTCAATCGAGCGCGGCCGGTTTCGACCACCACCTGACCAAACCGGCCAACCTGCTCGCCATCGGCGAACTGCTGGCCGCCCTTTCCACTCCGAAAATACCTACAGACCATGACTGACTCCCCGAACCACGTCCGCCGCACCCTCCTGCTGGCCGCTGGCGCCACCCTGCTGTGCCCGGCACCGCTACTGTTCGCCGCACCCGCCACCAGCATCGCCAGCGCCCACACGCAGCTGGCCGCGCTGGAACAGGCCGCAGGCGGACGCCTCGGCGTTGCCGCCTGGCGCCAGGGCAGCGAGCTGCGCGTTGCCTACCGCGTCGACGAACGCTTCCCCCTGGCCAGCACCTTCAAGGCCATGCTGGCGGCCGCAGTGCTGGCCCGCAGCGTCAGCCAGCCGGGCTTGCTGGAACAGCTCGTGCGTTACGAGAAAAAGGAACTGGTCACCTATTCGCCCATCACGGAAAAACATCTGGCCGACGGTATGCGCGTGGCCGAGCTGTGCGCCGCCACGTTGCAGTACAGCGACAATAGCGCGGCCAATTTCCTGATGAAAATATTGGGCGGGCCGCAAGCCGTGACGGCGTTTGCACGCAGCATCGGCAATACGGTATTCCAGCTGGAACGCTGGGAAACAGAATTGAATAGCGCCATCCCCGGCGAAATGCGCGACACGGCCAGCCCTGCGTCGATGGCGCACAGCTTGCAACAACTGTTATTGGAAAATAGCTTGCCGGCGCAGCAGCGCCAGCAACTGGACACCTGGATGCGCGGCAACACGACGGGCGACAAGCGCATCCGCGCCGGCGTGCCGGCCGGCTGGCAGGTGGCGGATAAAACGGGCTCGGGCGCCTACGGCAGCGTCAACGACATCGGCGTGGCCTACCCGCCCAGCGGCGCGCCGCTGCTCATCGCCGTGTACTACACGCGCGAACAGAAAAACGCGGACACGAATCAGGACATCATCACGGCCGCCACGCGCATCGTGACGGCTGCATTGGTGTAATTACTTCGGCAGGGCGGCCATGAAGCCGGCATAAGTCGACCAGGCCGGGTCGGCCGCGCTGCGGATTTCAATCGGAAATTTCGGGCGCGAGGCCAGCGCCGTGTTCAGGCGATTGAAGAATTCTTCGCCCGACTGCGTGTAATAAATCCATTCGCGCAAGTTTTCGCCCGTCGACACGAGCGCCAGGGTGGCGAAGCCCTCTTCTTCCACCACGGGCGCCAGCGCCGCTTCCAGCTCCTCCATGTGCTCGCGCTCGTTCGGCGCGGGCATGCCCGTCTCGTCCTCATAGCGCCAGGCGATGATGATGCGGTCCGGCTGCGACGATAGGTCCCAGTCGTCATGGAAGGTGTCGACATAGCGGTAGATGATGGCCATCTCGTCGCTATGCGTGACGATGGTGCCCCAGCTGCGGGCGGAAGTGGAATTTTCGTTCATGGTTGCAATAGTCAAAAAATAAATCGAGGGAGCGCAGCTTACAGCACTGGCGGGCAAGTCACATTCCAGGCGTCATACTGGGCGCCGCTCTTGCGCAGCCAGACGCGGGTGTAGCTGTCGCGGTCGCTCTTGAACACCAGCGCGTAGCGCTCTTCGGCGCGCGGGGCGGCGGCGCCCACGTCGACGGCTGCCAGCGTAAATTTCAGCGCCCGTAGCGGCGCGCAGGCCGTGTTACCCGCCATCAATAATCGCGCCCGTTCCAGCAGCGGCTTCTGGTACAGCAACACGCCTTCCAGTTCCACATCGGGAATCCGTTGCAGCATGCGCACGGGTTCGGCCACCGCGCGGCAAGTGCCACGGTCGAGCCAGGCGTAATACTCCATGCCCGCCTCTTGCCAGCGCGCCTGCTTGCCTTCGCCATGCAGCACGAACTTGGTGCGCTGGGTCCGGCACAGCGCACCATGGCCGCGATACGGCGGCGTTTCCACGCTGCCCACCACTTCGCGGCCGCGGCCGCCGACCACGGGCACGCTCTCGAACACGGTGCGCGTGGCCGGCTCGCCCGGATATTGCTGCGCATAAAACTCCAGCAAGGACGCGCGCTGCTGCGCATCCACCGCCACCGCCTCGGCGGCACTGGCAGAGAGGCACGCGGCCGACATTACACACAGCGCCAAGGGGCGCACGAAATATCCTGGCATGGCATTCCTTCAATCGACGTTCAGAGGCGGGTATCGCCCAAGCGCCGATTATATAGTTAGCAGGAAATACCGGGAGGACGCGGCATCAGGACGTGTGGAAGTTGACGCCGCCAGCCAGCAGCTTGGCGCCGCAGGTGGTGGTGTCGCCTTCGAAGGCGATGGCGATGCCGTTGATGCTATGCCGGGACGAGCCGCTGGCAATCTTGCAGCCTTGGTGCCCCTTGATGGGGCAACTGCACAAGTCCCCGACGCAGGCGACAGCGATACCATTGACCGTGAAGTGCGTAGCGGCACAACTGAGCACCTTGCCGCCATGCGACGTTGCGTCGCCCAAACGGATGACTTTGCGCATGCTACCTCCCGTTCTACTTGCCCGCCGAGCTTTCCAGGATGGCTTCCACCGATGGCGCCGCATAATTGGCCGGATCGACGGCCGGCGTGATGCGGCTGCGGAAGATATCGCCATTGGCATCCTGCTGGTGGCGTTTGGCATCCGATGGTGGCGTAATAAAAATGATGCTGGCCTCATTGCTGTCGCGTAAATTAATTGCCGCACTGGCGCCCCCATCGCGATAACTGCCCATCACGCCGATGGCCATCTGCATGAACCACGTGGCCGCGCCCGTGTTGCCCAGGCGAAGATCGGTATTGATGAACTGCATGCTCTTGCTGCTGTCGATTTCGGGGCCACCCTGTGCCGCATAGTCATGCAGCATGCTTTCCAACATCAGTAACTGCTCCGGCTGGTTTCCCGTGCCGGCCACGATGCGCGCAGGCCCCTTGCCGCGCTCGGCTTCCGGCAAGGTCTGCAGCGCTTGCCGCCAGCCCGCGTTAAAAATATTCTGGCGCGCATCGCGCCGCGTGACGGGCTTGCCTTCCTCATCCGCGAACTTGACGAACACGGGCCTGTGCACGAATCCAAACGAAGGCAATCGGTCGAAGGTTTCCATCTGTTCCCGGTTCCACGGAATGGGGAACCACGGCGTCGGCTTCCAGTCGCGCGGCGGACGATTTTCCCAGGGATTGAGTTTATCGAAGGTGTGCAAGCCGACGCCACGGATATCGGGCCGCTGGGCGAAAGAGGCGGCAGCGGCGAGCCATTCGGCGACGGTGGGTTGGCGAGGTATGGGAGGAAATTCCGCTCCTAGTTCCTTATCTGGTTTCGCCAGAGATTCCATCAATTGATAATACATCGCTCTGAATTGCTCTTGTACGAACTTATTTCCGGGATCGTCCCATATCGCTGGCCGCAAAAAATCAACACGTTCGCGCCGTGCCAGGATAAATACTGCCGTGGCATCAGGCATATCAGGAATGAAATATCCGTTTACCAATTTCCTTGCAGTGCCTGGCTTCCGGTTGCCATCCCGCGTGCCAACACTGTCCTCGGAATGTAAAACGATGTAGGGTACATCAGGATGCCTATCGAAAAAATCAAACACATCAATCAGCAATTGGTCAGGATGCTCATCCAGCTTCCAGGAAGCAATCGAAAACAAGTGCCAAGCCATTCCAGATGTGCCAGCGCCAGCCACGAGTCCCGCCATCGGCTCAGTTAAGCTCGGTTGTGCCGCCGGGTCAAGGATGGGAGTACCTGCATAGAACGATGGCAGCCCCCAGTATAATGGGGTAAAATTTACACCATTTTCCAGCGCGTCATAGGCCCTGCTGCCACCTTCCCCGTCCTTGTCATCGCCCGTCCACGGGTATTTCTTGGGATCTTGTTCGCGTATGCTGGTGTAAGCACTTCCTTTTTGCAAGGCCTCCCACAATTTGCCCTGACGATATTTATCCAGCGTCACTCCCAATCCGATCACTTCCAGCACGTACTCTTGCTCTGGCTCCATAGGTTTCTTTGGCTGTTGCGCCTGCAACTGTGACGCAATTTCACGCGCCTGGCTCTTCGATAAGGCACTGAGCCATAACAAACCAAAAAATAAAATTACAACAACTATTGATATTCCCAACCAACGAAGCGTCATCATGATTATCACCTTTCGGCCTGCAGTTTCGAAGGAACAATAGTCGGAAGAAAATTATTACCGACGGGGCTACGACAATCCATTTATTTCGCTTTTTTTTCAGTCACTATTTTTGTATTTTTTGTTTGTGACACTACAATTTTCCACAATGGCCCTGATAGCAAGGGTAATCCTGCGGGCAAAACTCCAGTGTTGTAATAGTTAATGGTGCCATTGATCACGGCACTTCTCCAGGCAGGCTCGACGGACAAATATGGCGCAAACTCCAATATGAACTTTTCTTTTATCCGTATTCCATTGCGCCCTTTTTCATTGCTCTTTAGGTTCTTCACCCGCCAATCCGCCACCGCACATAAATACGCATAAAACTGCGGATCCGAACTAGCCTTGCCGCTGCCAATCGCCACGTCATACGCGGTCACTTGACTATGATTCTTCGCGCTACCGATAATAGAACTATGAAAAGACTTGGCGCTGACCTCCCGCTGCCAGCGCAAGCGGGCCTCATTCGGGCTTTCCTGGATGGTTGCCAAGACATTTCCGTCCGTGTAGCGGGTGGCTGCAATGACGTTGCGTTGATCGAGCGGCCCTTTGCCATCGAGTTTCTTTTCCTTGTTATAGGCAGTCGTCATCAAGGCTAATTCGGCCCCGCGTATAGCTTCATCGCGCTCTGGAAAGCGGCGATAGCCGGCCGGATCCGGGCGATCCTCGACGCTTGTGTACAGGCCGCTTCCGCTGGTAAGTGCTACTGATGCATCGCAGGGATCGACTTCTTCCACAGGTCCCTGATCTTCAGGTTTACGGTTTCGCATCATCGAAGTTTTGGGAATATTGGGCGAATCGATTTGCGAGGTGCCGCGCAAATCGGCCGGCACCGGCTGTTTCAATGCTTCGCCAGTGATGGTGCGTATGCCATTACGCTGTTCCGTCTTGCTCAACCTGGTATTGATAGGCCAAGCCACCGCCTTGTGTTGCGCACGATATTTTCGTAATGAAACATCAACGTGTGCCTGTTCGCTTTCTGTTGTAAGACGCAGTGGAAAGTCAAAAGGCGGCGGCTTGCCTACCAACGACACCGTGGTCTTTCCAGTGGCCGGATCCAGCCTGGTCTTGTTGCTGAATATCCGCTGATAAAATCTGCCGCCCAGTTCCGCCAGCGCATTGCGTACCTGCTCGCGTTCCACGATGCGGGTATGTCCAGTAAAAACGCTGTTTCCATCAATGCTGGAAGTTTCCTCTTCCTCCATGAGTTCACTTCCCGATGCATAATCCGGTACGCCATCCCACCCCATGCCCTGGATATTATCCAGTGCCACCGTCATGTCTTCGGGACAAAAATACAGATAAACTTTGCGGCGATTGTCGCGGTCGTCGGCACTCTGCCAGCGGCTGCCGACCATGCCACGATGTTCGTCCTTCTTCAAGTCGGCAAACGGCGGCTGGCAGGCCTGGCCAGTGCCCTTTGCCACACAGGCCACGATATTCGCCAAAGTCTTCAGGCGCGCTCCCATGGTCTGCGCACCACTGAGCAAATGGTAATAAGGCTTCATCGCCGCATCCTCGCCGCCGTCGAACCAGGCGGCGCCTCGCATCAGCAGAGGCAGGCTGTCCACCAGGCTGTACGGCGGATGCGTGAGTATCAAATTATCGGCCGGCGCCAGCCCCTTTTCCATCAGCATGGCTTGGGCCAGCAGCGACAGCAGGCAACCCTGGCTGTGCGCGACGATGCTGACAGTATCGTCAGCATCATAATCGCGGATCATGGAAATCAGTGCGGCCAGACGCTGGGCCGCCAATACCATGTACATGCGGCCAGGCGCCGTCCTCAATGGACGCAAGGCATCGCCCATGGGATCCGCAGGCGCATAGATACCCGGACGCCACATGTCGGGCAAGCTGCTGGTGGCGTTGCCGAAGGGACCGCCTTCCTTGGACAGGTCCTTGTCGAGGCGGTTGCCGTAGCGGTCAACAAACTGGCCGTTGATCGTTTTGCATTTCACTCCCACTTCACGGTAGCCCCAGTAAAACGGGATCACGGGGCTGTTGGTATCCTTGGCGATAGTGCGCTTGAAGAACACGGCGTCGGGATCGTCTTCCAGCCTGTCCTTGTCCGCCGCCACAGGCATGCGGTAAGAAGCTGGCGTAAAGCCGCGGCCCAGCCTTTGCGTCAATCCCTCGCACAAGCCGTGCTCCACCGCCTTGTAGCTGACGCCCACATCGTTGACACCGTGAATAACGATGATATTACCCGGCAAGTTGCGGCGTATTTTCACCTTCTTGCAGACGCTGCGTTCGCAATGCAGGAGCGTCACGTCTTCGCCCACCACGTACGGCACTTTCGGATAGCTGCCCATTGCACTCTCCTGGCGTCATCAATCCTTGTTGTTGAACACTTCGATGGCGGCCAGGTGCATGGCCGCGCGCTCCAGCACCTCCGTCTTGCCGTCCCCGTCGCTGCGGCCATCGGCCGACGAGCCATCTTCCAGCTTCACGGCAAACTGGACTTGCGGCGCCAGCTGGGGGGCTGGCGGCACGCCATCGACGGGACTGTCGTCGCCCTCATATTGAAAGATGAATTGCTGATCGGCCTTGCCTTCGGCAAAGCTTGGCAATTGCACTGCCATGCTCTGCGGGTCATTGAAGACGAAATTGGGTGCATTGAAGTTCAGTGGCGACTTGCTGCCAAAGGTGATGCCGTCGCCGATGCGGATGAAAGCGCCATGCTTGGAAATCAACACAATTTCATCGGCCATGCCCGTCAGCTTGCCCTCGCTGGCGGTGAGCTTCAAATTTTTCGCCGCGTTGAGGTCCATGTCGTCATGCTGGCTTTGCAGCAGGAACTTGCCATGGTGGGCGATGGCGCGGATGCCATCCGCATGGGCAAACAGCGAAATGCCCTTGCCCGCGTTCACACTGTAGCGCTGGCCCGCCACCGCTTGCAGATGCTGCTGCGCCACCGTATCGATGCTGCCGGCGGCATAGCTGATGATGGCCTTCGAACTGGCAAAGCTGATGCCGGCCGGCGCCGTGACGGCAATCGCCGCCGCACCGCCCAGCTCGGCACGGGGCTGCGTATTGCTGCCGCCTTCCCAGCTTTTCAAGCTGTGCTGCAGCTCCTGCTGCGCTTCATCCGTATTCTCCAGCGCCTGATGCGTGGCAGCATAGCTGCCCAGCGAGCGAAACAATTCCAGGCAATTTTCCATCAGCCCCAGATATTCGCTGCGTGCCATGTGCCCGCCGTCGCCGTTCAGGCGCTTCCAGGCCGAAATCAGCATGCCCTTGCCCGCCCGCATTGCCAGTTGCTCATCGGTACGCAGCTCGGCGCCCTCGCCGCGCGCCTCTCCCTGGCCATTGCGCCGGTCCTGCGTCAGCCAGCCCAGGTTGAGCTGGGTGGAGCCATGGTCGCTGGCAAGCTGGGCATTGATTTGCCCATGCACATCATCGAAACGCAGCTGGTTGCCACGTGTGCCCTTGATCTCGCGGCTCTTGATGCCGGACAAATAACGGTTGCCGGGCAAGTCGCCCGCCTTGCTCAATGCGATCGGCAACGCACTGTGGTTGTACAGCTGTCCCACGATGATGGGCCGGTCCGGGTCGCCGCCGAGGAAAGCCAGCAGGACTTCGCTGCCCACGCGGGGCAAGCCCAGATAGCCGCACTGCTGCATGCTGCCAGGCCCGCTTCCCGCCCAGCTCGACGCGACTCTTACCCAGGCCGAATCGGCATCCGTGTCGGAAGCGCCCGTGCCGCCTGCATGCTCATGGTCCACCTTGCGCGTGGCGGGAAAGCGCACCTTGACCCGGCCCATGGCGTCGCAATGAACCTCTTCATTCGCCGGCCCCACCACCACGGCGCTTTGCATGGTAACTGGCGGCAGGTCGATGCGCGTGTCGTAGGCCGGAACGATGGCCACGCCGCGCCGCACAGCGCTCAATTCGATATGCATGCGCAAGGGGCCATCGTCCACCGCCATCGCCAGTTCGCGCTGCGGCAGCGATGCATCATCGGCCTGCCAGCGATTGCGCGCGAACAAACGCGCCACCCTGGCGGCCAGTTCCCGGGGTAAATTATTCTGCGCCGCCACCTGTAGCGCCGTCACGACAAAATCGCGCTCGGCCGGCGGAAGTGCGTCGATATCGGGATGTTCGGCCAGGCTAAAGTATTCGCCCGGACACAGGTCGCGCACGCTGCCCTCGGCATGAAAACAATGGCTTTCGTAGTCATGCTGCTGCATGGCCAGCATGCCCAACTGGCACAAGGCATCATGATCGCTCCCCGCACGTGGCGGCAGCACGCGGTAATCATCGAGGCTGGCGGCAACGGCATTGCCATGCATGCCTTGCCGGCCCTGCCCCATGGCGTCGGCAGTCATGAACGGCCGCGCGCGTGGATGTTCCTCATTCCAGCTATGGCGCGTCACCTTGCCCACCTGCAACTTGCGGACTTCGTTCCACGACGTCAGGGTGTCGCGCTGTTCCGTCGCGCGGTCCGCGTGATAGCGCACGGTATCGGCCATGTTTTTCCGCAAGCCATCGGCATGGTTGAACAGCACCAGGGTATGTGCCGGCTCGGCATGCGCATCCGCATTGCCTTCCGCTCGAAAAAACCAGGCGACGCCGCTGCGCTTGAGCAGGCGCCGGACGAAGGCCGCATCGGACTCATTGTGCTGCATGACAAATTCGCGCTGTGGATACGTCTGTGCCTCGAAGAAATCGGCAAACACATACTGGAAGGCATGCCCCAGCACGGAATTGCTGCGTATCCATTCGTCGAGCAGGATCTTGATGATCTCGATATCCGTGAGGCGCCGGAAAACACGCGTATTGCAGCGCTTTTCCATGACGGCGAAGGCGTCCGTCAGCACCAGCTGATAGCTGGCCAGCGCGCCATCGCTGTCACCGGCACTCGCTTGCGTAACGATGCCGCAGATGCTGCGCAACTTCCCCTGGTCGGTGACGATATCGATAGCGGCGGGTAAGGCGATGAAACTGCTCAGCGGCAAATCCGCATGCGTCGAGACGCACAGCACACGGTATTCGATCCCGCCACAGATGGCCTCGCTTCCGGCGACGCGCTGCGGTATCAGCGCACCGGCGGGCACCTTTGGGGATACGCCCAGGCGCAGGCGCAAGGGACGTTCGCCACCCGATATCGAATCATCACCGTCCATGGCGTTCTCCTCATTCTTACTTGCATTTAATCAAGCTGGAGAAACGACAATGCCATGGGACGGCAAGGAAATACTTGATATTTAGTAAGAATTCTCCAAGGTTCCCAATACTTCCATCAATCTTTGCCGCTTCGCCAGCAGGGTGGGATCAAACGCCGTCCACTGTTCCAGCCGCAACGCATACGCCGGCGCCATCATCCAGCCGAACACCTCCGCCTTGTCTTCCTCGGGGCCGTAGGCGGCGTACAGGCTCACGAGACCGGGCTGCGGGTGGCCCAGGTTCTGGAAACCCTTGCCGTAGGCCGTGGCGCCGCCCTGGCCATAGGCTGTGCCGGGCGGGTTCAGGGCCAGCCAGGCGGGGTCGCGGTAATAGAAATCGTTGAACAGCCGGTATTCGATGAAGTGGTAATACTCGTGGTGCACGCGCAGCTCCATGCCGGATGGACACAGGGCGGCCAGCAGGTTGTCGGCGTAGACGACGCTGTCGATGTCCGGCGCCGGCATGGCCAGGCGGCGCTGGCCGTCCACGCTCAAGTCCTTCACCAGCACGACGTGGCGCAAGCCCGTGCGCGCGAAGACGCCAGCCGGGTAGCGCTCCATGGCCGGCAGGACGATGCTGAGCAGCAATTGCAGCCCGGCACGGTCTTGCGCCGAGTCCGTAAAGGCGTGCGCCTCGCTGCCGGGCATGGACAAGGTCCAGGCGGGCGCCAGTTGCAGGGCCCCCAGACGCGCCGTGGCGATGGCCTGCAATTGCGCCACGCTGGCGTCCCTGGGCGCGACGGGCGCATAGCGCACGTTCCAGTCGCACTCGCTGCGCATGCTGTCTTGCTGGGCGGCGCGCTCGAACGCTTGCAGGTCGGCGGCAGACGGCGCGGACGGGCCGGCGCTGGCGCAAGCGGACAGCAGTACGGCGGCAAGACAGGACAGCAGGCGGCAAGCAGACATGGGATCTTTCACGGGCATAAAAATGGGGCGCAATCGCTGCGCCCCATTGTACAAGCTATCAATTTCCTTACAGCATCAGCGCTGGTAATTCTTGAAGAAGTTCCAGCTGATCACGGTGGCGTCCGGGCCCAGCTCATCGCTGAATGGCCAGCCGGGAGGGCCGCCGCTCCACGCGTGGTTCATGCCCTCGACCGTGTACTTTTGCGCGATGACGGCGCCGTTGTGCAGGTAGGTGTCGATGGTATAGCTGCGGCCGTACGGCACCGTCTGGCGCACGATGCTGTCGGCACGGTAGCGCACGCTGTCATTGTCGAGTCCGTCGTCGCCATAATCACTGGTCTGCAGGAATTGCTCGATGGTCTGTTCGCCGTTGACGGGATTGACGACGATGTCGGAAGTGCCGTGGAACACCATCGTCGGCATCAGCCGGCGCGGCGAACCGGAGCAGCGCCAGGCATCCTTGCCCCGTACTTTCGGGTCGAAGGAACTGCCGTTGAACAGCGAGTCGGCAGCCGTGACCAGGCCGGTGGCGCCCTTGTACATGCCGCCCGAATGCACCATCACGGCGGCGAACACGTCGGAATAACAGGCGGCCATGATGGACGCCATGGCGCCGCCGGCCGAAATGCCCGTCACGTACACGCGACTGTCCTGCACCGCATATTTGCTCTTGACCTTGTTCAAGATGCCCATCAGCACGGCCGGTTCGCCCGTGCCCCGCTCCTGGTTCAGCGGCAACATGAAATTCCAGCAGCGCATGGGGTTGGCCGTGACGTTCTGGCGCGGGTAGACGACGATGAAGTTTTCACTGTCGGCCAGCTGGTTGTAGCGGCTGACGGCAGCCATGCTGTTCGGCTCGGAACCGCAGCCGTGCAGCATCAGCACGACGGGCAGCGGCGTGTTCGGATTGTAATTGCTCGGCAGCCAGACCTGGTATTCGCGCGAGCCCCACAGGCTCGCGTACAGGCCGAAGTCCCACTGCCCGGCGGAAGCCGGCAGCGCGGCCAGCAAGCCGCAGGCGGCGATCAGTGCAGAAAATAAATGACGCAGTTGCTGATGCAGATGTGCCATGCCAGTCTCCTGATTATTATTCACGACGAAAACAGCGACAACGACCCGGCTTGACGCCCGTCAAGCCGGCACTTCCGACCCGCGAGGCCCGACCCAACGGGTCCGGCCCCGGCAGTGAAGAACTCTAAAATTTGTAGCCAGCCTTGGCGATGATCTGGCGCGGCGGACCATAGAAACCGTCGAGGATAAACACGGCGGGAATGTTGTAGCCATCCGTGCGGTAGCGCTTGTTGCCCAGGTTGCTGCCGTGCAGACTGAAGGTCCAGTTCTTCGGCGCTTCCCACACGACGCCGGCCGTCCAGATGCTGTAGCCGCCCTGCGCCAGGGTTTCGCTCAAGTCCGTCGTCGGGTAGACCTTGCTGCGGTAGCCATAGCCGAGCATGCTGCGCAAGGCGCCGCCGAACACGTCGCGGTCCGTGCGCGTCACGTTCAAGCCCACTTGCCGGGCTGGCGTATTGCTGAACTTTTGCGTATCCGCAATGTTCTTGCCTCCGCTCATGAACTCGTCATAGTTGGCATCGAGCAAGGCGAGGAAGCCGTTGACTTCCCACTGGCGGTTCGGCCGCCACGAGAATTCGAACTCCGCGCCTTTCACGGTGCCCTTGCCCGCATTCGTGAAGTCGCCATAGAAGCCCGGCACGCCGCCCGGCTGCACATAGCTGGTGAAGACGGACAATTGAATATCCTTGTAGCGGTTGTAGAACAGGGCCACGTTGGCGTCGAAGGTGTCGTCGGGCGCCGCATACTTCATGCCCACTTCCAGCGCGTCGAGTTTTTCATCCTTGTAGGGCCGCGCGGAATCGGGCACCACGAGGTTGTTGGCGCGCACGTTGTAGCCGCCCGACTTGAAGCCGCGCGACAGGTTGCTGTAGAAATTCGTCGTCTTCGACGCTTCATAGCGCACGGAAATTTTCGGCGAGGTATTGCTGACGGACAAGGACTTGTCGAAGTCGGCCGCCGTCTGGATGGGCCGCGTGAAGCCCACATCGGCAAAAGCGCGGTTGAGCACGATGGCGCGCTTTTCCTCGCGCGTGTGGCGCAAGCCCGCATTGATGCTCCACACCTTGCCCAGCGGCCAGGTCCAGTCCGTGTACAGCGCCGTGCTGTCCGTCTCCACCGTGCTGACGGCGGTCGTAAACTGGCGCCCAAGGAAGTTGTTGTAGATGCCGCCGCCGGCCGTGCCTTCGAAGCGGTACAGGCCGATCACGCCGGCGCCGTAGTCGCCGCTGTACGAGGCCTGCAATTCCAGGCTTTTCTGTTCGTCGCGCGAATCGCCGAAGACGTCGGCAATCGGTTGCGGCAAGCCGTCGAAGTCGATGGTTTGCTCGGACGTGCTGCGCCGCTTGGCGCCGATCACTTTCACGGACCAGTCGTTCAACAAGGTGTAGTTGGCCACCAGCGAACCGCCCCGGTTGTGCGTGAAGTTGTTGCCCGGCATGCCACTCTGGATGTCATACGCATCCGTGCTGGCGGGCCGCTTGAGCGGATCGAAAGCGCTCACGCCCATGCGCTGGAAGCCGCGCACACCGGACTTGTCGTCCGTGGCGTCCAGGCTCAGCACGACGGTGAGGGGGATGTCCTGCGGAAAGTAGCCGACGGACAGGCGCGCGGCCGTGCTGTCCTGGTCGCTGACCTGTTCGCCGTTAAACGTGTTGCGGCCGAATCCGTCGCGGTCCAGTTTGGCAGCGGCCAGGCGCGCGCGCCAGGTGCCGCTCTCGTTGGCCACATTGAAGGCGGCCTTGAAGTTGCGCTGATTGTAATTGCCAATCCCTACTTCCGCCGAGGCACCGTTTTCCTTTGCCAGGGGGCGCGAAATGTACTTGATGGCGCCGCCGATGGTGTTCTTGCCGTATAAGGTGCCTTGCGGGCCGCGCAGCACTTCGATGCGCTGCACGTCGAACACGTCGAGCAGCGCGCCTTGCGGACGGGCCATGTAGACGTCGTCAAAATAAATACCCACGCCCGGGTCCACGCCCCAGACGGGGTCGGCCTGGCCCACGCCGCGGATAAACGCGGTCAGGGTGGTATTCGTGCCGCGCGAAGCGTACACGGTCAGGTTCGGCACGCGCTCCTGCAAGTCGGCCAGGTTCTGGATATTCGCCCGTTCCAGGGCCTTGGCGGAAAACGCCGTGACGGCCAGCGGCACGTCCTGCAGCCGTTCTTCGCGGCGGCGGGCAGAGACCGTCACGGTTTCCATGCGTTCTTTTGCGTCGCTGGCTTCCTGGGCGCTGACAGCAGTGGCCTGGCTGGCCTCCTGCGCCTGGGCCTGGGTGGAAAAGCTGAAGGCACCGGCAACGGCAAGGGCGGCGGGCATCAATTTCAAAGCAAGTTTCATAGCGTCTCCAATGTCAGGCTTGCTTACCACCAGGGAAGACGGCCGGTTTGCAGAATCGCAAGACGTCAAGGTACCCGCGCACGTGAAGCGAGCACCTGCCCTGCGATGACTGTTTCCCGGCCCCTGCCCGTGCGGCGAGTGGCCTGTTTATTTTGAATGTGTGGCGAGAAAGGACTGCAACAAGGTATTCACACGCTGCGCCTGGTCCAGGGGCGTGGCATGGCGCGAGTTCGCGATGATCTCGATCTCGCACTGCTGAAACTGTGCGGCAAAGGCCCGCTTGCTGGCGACGGGCGTGTAATCCTGGTCGGCCGCCATGATGAAGACGGGCATGGCCAGGGCCTGGAAATGGATGTCGATATCCCAGTGGAAAATGGCATCGAGCGCGGCCAGGTAGGCACGCTTGTCCATGCCCGCCATCTGCGTGGCGAAGCGCTCGACCAGGGGCTGCTGTGCCGGATCTGGAAACAGTTTCTTGCCGATGATCTTGCCCATGGCTTTCAGGCCGAAAGTGGCGATCACCGTGCGCCGCAGCCAGTAGGCAAACAGCAGCGCTGCCGGCTTGCTGCCCTGAAATGGTTGAGAATTGATCAGGCACAAGCTGGCCACCCGGCCCGGGGCGCGGTTGGCCATTTCCAGGCCCACCATGCCGCCCAGGGAAAAGCCGACGATATGTGCGCGCGGCACCTCGAGCTGGTCCATCAAATTGAAAAGGTCGTTGGCGAAGTCGCCGATCTGCCAATCGCCGTTTGGCGCGGGACTGGCACCATGGCCGCGCAGGTCGGGCACGATCAGCCGATAACTGCTGCCGAGGGCATCGATCTGCGGACGCCAGTCTGCGGCGCAGGAACCGAGGCCGTGCAACAGAAAAATAGGCTCTGACTGCGCAGGATCGCCCTGCTCCCTGCCCAGGTCGAGGTAATGCAATGGAACATCGGATGTCGTGTGACGCCGCATTCTGTCTCCTTGCTGTTGAACATGCTTTGTGTTCAGGTGCAGGAATATGTTTTCCTGCTGTTGGAAAACATAATACGGAATCCGAATTCCGATTTCAAGTTAAATCGCTAAATATCTCAAGTCAGGTAATTTAAGGCAACACGCACCAGCTCATCCTCGAGTGCCGCACCCGACAAAAAGGATAGCGAACCCGTCAAGGTATGCTGGTTCAGGATGCCCAGCAGCACGGGCGGCACCACCATCATCGCTTGCGTGGGGTTCGGGTGGCGGATGCTGGACGACTTGCTGGCCAGCACGGCGACCGTGCGTTGCGAGATCAGATGATTGATCTGGTGCACCCTGTCGCGGAATTGCGCATCCTGCGATGCGCGCGTGATCAAGGCCCGCAAGACGCCGCTGCGCCCGCCATTCACGGCCACGAACATGGCCACCATGGCGCGGATGAAGTCTTCCAGGCTGCGCCCTTCCCACTGGCGCAGTTCCGTCAGGGTCTCGACCTTTTCCACCATGTCGGAAAAAAAGCGCTGCAGCAGCAAGCGGCTCAGGGTGTCCTTGTCGCCCAATAAACGGTAAAACGTGCCCACGGAGGTTTCCGCCAGTTTGGCCAGGTCGGCCACGCCGATTTCATCGAAACGGTTTTCCGCCAGCAACTGTTCCCCCACCAGCAGCAGGCGCTCGAACGCCTGCTTGCTGCGCGCCTGAGTGGGTTCCGGGGGAACGATCATCTGCGGGAAGGGCATCGGAAAGGAAGGCATGCGGCGTCGGCGTCTCTCGATAGTGGAACCGTGGTTCCGTTATGGGAGCACGTATTGTAACGCGGGAGACGGCCGATGGGGAGCGCCGCGTGGCGCCCTGGCGTGCGCTACCTGCCCTGCCACTCCATGTAGACGTCGGCGCGCTGATAATGGGCGTCGCCGGCCGGCCGCGCCACGTGGGTAAAACCGCTGCTTTCGTACAGGCGGATGGCGGGCGCCAGCTTGCTGTTCGACTCGAGGAACAGCAGCTTGGCGCCGCTGACCTCAAAGGCGTCGAACGCCCGTTCGATCAGCCGGCGCGCAATGCCCAGGCCCTGGCATTCGGGCGTGACGGCCATCTTCGACAGTTCGATGCTGTCTCCGCCGGCGCGGATCAGCGCGCAGGTGCCGACGATCTTGCCGTCCAAACGCGCGAGAAAAATCTGCCCCCCATCGTCGAGGATCGAGCGTTGCGGATCGGACAGCACCTTGTCGTCGAGCGCCTCGACATAAAAGTAGCGTTCCAGCCAGGCGATATTCAGGCGCTTGAAGTCGGCCGCGTAATCGGCGTCGTAGTCGATGATTTCCACGGCCGCCCGCTCGCGCTGACGCCGGCACGCGGCGATCGTCTCGCCAAAGCCCTGCGCCTGCAAGCGCGCTTCGGCCCGGTCCAGGCTGGCCATCAGCTGCGGCGTGCCTTGCTCGAATACCGTATCGACGGCCGCGCGCACGTCGTCCCACAGGGGCGCCATGTTGCGCAGCAAGGCTTGCCCGGCGTCGGACAGCGCCAGCAGGCGGCGCCGCTCATCCCTGGCGTCCGGCAGCTCAGCCACCACGCCGGCATCGAGCAGCTTGCGTCCCAGCTGCACCACCACCGGATGCGTCTGCCCGATCTGCGCGGCCAGGGCCGTGATCGCGGTGGGACCATTGTCGCGCAGCAGCAATAATAAGGGAAAACAACGCGACGTCAGCTCGACGCCGGCGGCCAGATAGCTGGTATCGACGCCCGCATACAGTTGATCGGAAAGACGGCGCAGGCGGCTGGCCAGCATCAGCGAGCCATAGGTTTGCAAATTGGAAGACATGTTGAAAGGATATATGTAAGTAGTTACGTATACCCTAACGTAAACGGGCTTTCGGCGTCAAGCCTCAGCGCTTGTTGATCGCTTATTCATCATCGTCATCGGCCAGCGCCGCTTGCAGCCTGGCCTGGAACACGGTCTCGACCACCTCCCCCAGTCCCGGCCACACCTGTGTCAGCCAGCGCCCGCCATCCTCGCTCACCTCCACATACGGCGCGTCGCGCGTGGCGCAGTCCAGGCCGATCGCGATGACTTGCCCCGCATCGTCCAGGCCACCGGCGATCATGGCATCGATGGGGAATACGATCAGCCCGGCGGTCAGATGCGGACGCAGCAGGCAGGCGGGCGCGATGATGGCGAACGATGCTTCCACATAACTCCAGCAATTGGTGGGCCAGTGGGCAGCCTTGACGGCCTCGAGGAAGGCCGCGTCGCTGATCGTTTCAGGATGGGCCTGCGCCTGCGCATACAAGGCGGCCAGGGCGACGAGTTGCGGCGGAGAAGTCCAGGTGGGCATCAATCATGATCCAGGCAAAGCCGCACCAGGCTGGCGGCAAAGGCGGACTGTAGCATGTTCAATCAGCACGCTGAAACACCAATGGTCGGGGCATAATCATGGCCGACGCCACTCTCGCCAGCCACAGCCATGCCAACTGCCTTTGAACTCTGGAAAGCCGAATTACTAATTGTGGGCAACATCGTCCAGGATGACGATACCTCCACACCGTCCGATGAAGCGCAGCGGCGCTTCCAGCGCTACTGCGCCATGCTCGATGCGCTGACGGGGAATGAGGGCACGCACTACGCGCTGGCGATTGTGCAATCCGTACAGGCCGAGCACGATTACGGCGCCTACCAGACGGCCAGCCGCGCCGCCTGGCGTTTCGGCGAGACGGCGTATTGCACCGCCCTGCTGCACGAACTGCCGCGCCTGATCGCCACCCTGCCCGACTGGGCGGGTGACTTTCTCGTCGGTATCGCCAACGACGCCGGCACACCCAACGCCTCGGCCATCACCTGCTTCAACACCCTGCTGGCCGCCGCGCCGCCCGCGCAGCAGGCGCTGATCGCGGCATTTATTGCCACGGAAGAAGACGATGGCTGGTTTGAGCATTGCCCGGGCGTGCTGGGCGCCGCTGCCGGCGAACGCTACGCGGGCATCATGCCGGGCCAGGATGGCGCCGCCGGCTACCAGTTGTTCCTGCTGCCCGGCGAGGCCGATGCCCTGCCCTGGCAAGCCGCGCTAGCCTGGGCCGCGGCGCGCGGCGCCTGCCTGCCGACGCGCAGCGAGCTGGCCTTGCTGCACGCCAACCTGGGCCACGCCTTCCCGGATGCCTGGTACTGGTCGTCGGAAGCGGACGCCATCCTGCCCCGCATGGCGTGGAGCCACGATTTCGACAACGGCACCCAGTACAACTATCGCAAGACTTATTCAGGCCGCGCCTGCGCCGTGCGCCGGGTCACATTGGCGCCATCGGCCGACGCGCCCATCGCCCTGCAGCCGGGCGAACGCTATGCCGGCCTGATCCTCGGCTGGGATAGCGCGCCCGATTACCACCTGGTGCTGCTGCCGGACGAGTACGAGCAGGAGAACCATTCCTGGCAAGCCGCATCCAACTGGGCTGCCAGCCTGGGCCACAGCCTGCCGGATCGGCGCGAGCAGACCTTGCTGTATGCGACATTGAAAGAGGCGTTCCGGCCGAACTGGCACTGGTCAAACGAGTTGGGCGACATCGAAGGCGAAGCCTGGTGCAAGGATTTCGACACGGGCGTCGCCTACCAGAACGCGCGCGAATTTGACGGCCATGCGCGCTGCGTGCGCCGGGTGCTTGCTTAGTGCTTGTATAGTGCGCGTTTGCTCAGGCGAGCGTTCCCCAATCATCAAGGAAACCCATGCTGTTATCACTCGACGATCCCATCTGGCCCACCCTGGAAGGCGGCTACCGCATGCCCTACGACGTGGCCGGGGCGCTCAAGGCCATGCAGGCGGGCGAGGACGTCTGGCATGAGCTGTGGGAAGAGCTGCACCACCAGGGCGACGTGGGCGTCGCCTCGTATGCGGCCGTGCCCCAGCTCGTCCACCTGCTGGGCAACGCACCATCGCGCGAGGAAGATTTCTATGCGCTCATCGCCCTGATCGAGCTGGAGCGCCACCGCCCGCACAATCCGCCGCTGCCGGACTGGCTGGCCGCCAGCTACCAGGCTACTTGGGCGCAGCTGCCCGCCATCGCCGCGCGCGAGCTGCAGGGCCAGCTGGACCCCGTCATGCTGGAATCCGTGTTCGCCGTGCTGGCCCTGGCCAAGGGCCAGCTGCGCCTGGGCGCCCTGCTGCTGCACATGGACTCGTCCGAAGCGGATGAGTGGCTGGAAGAGCGTCTCGGCTGGTCCGAAGTCTACGGCGACGATGCCTAGCGGCTAGAAACGCTCGTCGCGCAGCGCCGGCAGCACCAGTTCGCGCACGAACGAGGCATTCGACAGGTTCAGCAGCATGCGCACGACGGCGACGACGTCATGCACGGGGATCAGCTCGCCTTCGCCCCGCGCGGCGGCGTCCGCCAGCGGCACGGACAAGCCATCGTAGGTATTCAGATAGCCGAGCTGCAGCGCCGTCACGGCCAGCCCCTGTTCGCGGAAACCTTCACGCAAGGCATCGGCGATGCCGTTCAGGGCGAATTTCGAGGCGCTGAACGTCACTTCCGGGCGGCCGCTCTGGCGCAGGCCGGACGTCGATCCCGTGAGGATCAGCTGCGGCTTGTTGCTCGCCAGTAAGCGCGGCACCAGGCGCTTGAGCAGCAGAATGGTCGCCGTGATGTTGGTATTGACCATGTCGACGATAGTATCGTCCGCATCGCCGAGAAACGCATAGTCGTCGCTGAAGGCCTTCTCTTCCCATATGCCCAGGTTGTAGATCACCGCGTCCAGTACGGCCGGCGCTTCGCGCGCGATGCGTTCGACGGCCTCGGCGGGTGCGGCCAGGTCCGCCGCGATCCATTGCAGCTGTGTACCTTGGCCGGCAGGCAAGTCGGCGGGTTGCTGGCGCGATACGCCGATGACGGCATGCCCGTCAGCAAGCAAACCGTCCACCAGTGCGCGTCCCAGGCCCCGGCTGGCGCCCACGATCATGATGTGCATACTGTGTCCTTTCCAATGAAGTCAACGCCGATGATAGCGGCGTTGTATTAAGCACAGCTGAGGCTGATCCCCATACGCGCCGCGTTTACTCACGCGGCGGAAATGCGTATGCTAGATCTGGCAATCTCCGATAACACACAAGAACGAGACACATGCCTACTTCCAACACCGCCGCCATCCACGCCGCAAGCCGTCCCCTCACCCAGCAAGACTACAAAACCCTGTCGCTGGCCGCCCTCGGCGGCGCGCTGGAATTTTACGATTTCATCATCTTCGTCTTCTTTGCCAACGCCATCGGCCAGTTGTTCTTCCCGCCGGAAATGCCAGAATGGCTGCGCTTGCTGCAAACCTTCGGCATCTTCGCCGCCGGCTACGTCGTGCGTCCGCTGGGCGGCATCGTCATGGCCCACTTCGGCGACTTGCTCGGCCGCAAGCGCATGTTCACCCTGTCCATCCTGATGATGGCCGTGCCGACCCTGCTGATCGGCCTGCTGCCGACCTACGCCAGCATCGGCCTGGCCGCGCCGCTGCTGCTGCTGCTGATGCGCATCTTCCAGGGCGCGGCCGTGGGCGGCGAAGTGCCGGGCGCCTGGGTGTTTGTGTCCGAACACGTGCCGAGCCGCTACACGGGCTTTGCCTGCGGCGTGCTGACGGCCGGCCTGACGGTGGGCATCCTGCTCGGTTCGCTCGTGGCGACGGGCCTCAACACCGTCTATACGCCGGCAGAAATCGCCGAGGGCGCCTGGCGCTATCCCTTCCTGCTGGGCGGCATCTTCGGCTTCGGCGCCATGTATCTGCGCCGCTGGCTACATGAAACCCCTGTTTTTGCGGAAATGCAGCAACGCAAGGCGCTGGCCACGGAAATGCCCTTGAAATCCGTGCTGCGCAGCCACCGCGGCGCCGTCGCCGTGTCGATGCTGCTGACGTGGATGCTGTCGGCCGGCATCGTCGTCGTCATTTTGATGACACCGGCCCTGCTGCAAAAGATCCACCACATCGCGCCGCACACCACCCTGGTGGCCAATACCGTGGCCACCCTGTGCCTGGCCTTCGGCTGCATCATCGCCGGCATGCTGGCCGACCGCCTGGGCGGCAAGCGCGTGATCTTCACCGGTTCCGTGCTGCTGGCCATCAGTACCTATATCTTCTACACCACCGTCGGCAGCCGCCCCGACCTGCTGCTGCCCCTGTACGCGATGACGGGCCTGTTCGTCGGCGTCGTCGGCGCCGTGCCCTACGTGCTGGTGCAGGCATTCCCGGCCCAGGTGCGCTTCTCGGGACTGTCGTTTTCCTACAACTTGTCGTACGCGATTTTCGGCGGCCTGACGCCCGTGGTCGTGACCCTGATGCTGAAGAACAATGTGCTGGGTCCCGCCTATTACGTGATCGGCGTGTGCGTGATCGGCATGTTGACGGCGCTGTTCATCAAGGATCAGCGGCAGACCGTGGGACGCTAAATCAGCCGCCAGCGGCCAAGGCCACCTTCGGGTGGCTTTTTTTTCGCCCAGATTTTGTCGCGCTGCACCAAATTCTGAAAAGACGTTTCACATCGCGGAATTCCGAACAGCAGACTCAGCAATAAATCCTCTCACTTTTTGAAAATTCATTTCACATCATGAAAAATAATAATTAAGCCATTGAAAAACAAAGACTTAATTTAAGTTATATGTCTTATATAAGACTTGAAGATCGGCGCGAATCGGCCTACTATTTAGTCATGCAGTTTGCTTCGACAAGACGTTGTGGCGCACTCGGCGATTTTCTCAAACATAGCTTTTCTTTTTAGGAGATTCACATGTCCCAATATCAAGACGACATCAAAGCTGTTGCTGGTTTGAAAGACCAACAAGGCAGCGCATGGAACGCCATCAATCCCGAGTCCGCCGCCCGCATGCGCGCCCAGAACAAGTTCAAGACCGGCCTGGACATCGCCAAGTACACGGCGAAGATCATGCGCAACGACATGGCCGCCTACGATGCGGACCCATCCAAGTACACCCAGTCGCTCGGCTGCTGGCACGGTTTCATCGGTCAACAGAAGATGATCTCGATCAAGAAGCACTTCAACAGCACCGACCGCCGCTACCTCTACCTGTCCGGCTGGATGGTCGCCGCCCTGCGCTCCGAGTTCGGCCCGCTGCCGGACCAGTCGATGCATGAGAAAACCGCCGTCTCGGCACTGATCAAGGAACTGTACACTTTCCTGCGCCAGGCCGATGCCCGCGAACTGGGCGGCCTGTTCCGCCAGCTGGATGCGGCCCAAGGTGCTGAAAAGCAAGCGATCCAGGCCAAGATCGACGGCCATGTCACCCACGTCGTGCCCATCATCGCCGACATCGACGCCGGTTTCGGCAATGCCGAAGCAACGTACCTGCTGGCGAAACAGTTCATCGAAGCGGGCGCCTGCTGCATCCAGATCGAAAACCAGGTATCCGACGAGAAACAATGCGGCCACCAGGACGGTAAAGTGACGGTGCCGCACGAAGACTTCCTGGCCAAGATCCGCGCCATCCGCTACGCCTTCCTGGAATTGGGCGTGGACGACGGCATCATCGTCGCCCGCACCGATTCGTTGGGCGCCGGCCTGACCAAGCAGATCGCCGTCACGACTGAACCAGGCGACCTGGGCGACCAATACAACTCCTTCCTCGACTGCGAAGAAGTGTCGGCCGACGCGCTGGGCAATGGCGACGTCATCATCAAGCGCGAAGGCAAGCTGCTGCGTCCAAAACGCCTGCCGAGCAACCTGTTCCAGTTCCGCGCCGGTTCCGGCGAAGAGCGTTGCGTCCTCGATTGCATCACCTCGCTGCAAAACGGCGCCGACCTGCTGTGGATCGAAACGGAAAAACCGCATATCGCGCAAATCGGCGGCATGGTCAGCGAAATCCGCAAGGTCATCCCGAACGCCAAGCTGGTGTACAACAACAGCCCGTCGTTCAACTGGACCCTGAACTTCCGCCAGCAAATCTTCGACGCGATGAAAGCGGCAGGCAAAGACGTGTCCGCTTACGACCGTGCCCAGCTGATGAGCGTGGAATACGACCAGACGGAACTGGCGGTCCAGGCCGACGAGAAGATCCGCACCTTCCAGGCCGACTCGGCCCGCGAAGCCGGCATCTTCCACCACCTGATCACCCTGCCTACTTACCACACGGCCGCCTTGTCGACCGACAACCTGGCCAAGGAATACTTCGGCGACCAGGGCATGCTGGGCTACGTGGCCGGCGTGCAGCGCAAGGAAATCCGCCAGGGCATCGCCTGCGTGAAACATCAAAACATGTCCGGCTCGGACATCGGCGACGATCACAAGGATTACTTCAGCGGCGAAGCGGCACTGAAGGCGGCTGGTAAAGACAACACCATGAACCAGTTCTGAGCTTTTGGCTTGACTGTAGAGTGACAAGGCCCGCTTCGGCGGGCTTTTTTACGTCTGGCCCGCCGGTAGGCGGCAGTTGCGTAGGTCGGCTTAGCGGAACGCGTAAGCCGACATGCACAGCTGCAGGCACTGATTGCAGCGGCCTGCGATTCACCCAGCAATACCTCTGATACCAACACACTTACCGGCAATCGATATCGATCTCGTTCTGCCCGGCCTTGCGGCCTTTCCTGTAGGTGAACTCGCACAGGCTGACACTGTCGTCCATCCTCCGCGACAGCGTGACTTCGCCATGCACGCCATAGCTGCACTGCAGCCACTTGCCGTCTGGGTAGGGGCCTTCCAGCCGGTAGCTGAGCGTCGTTCTCCCTTGCTTCTTACGCTCCCCGCTGGGCACGAGCTGCCCCCTGCGCGCCGGCACGCCGTCGATCGGCGCCGCGGCGCTCAAGTAAAGCGCGCTGCCGATATACGGCGTCCAGCCAGCCGGCACGGCGTTCAGCCTGATCGATGCCTCGGGCACGCTGTCCGGGCAAGCATGGACGGCGGGCATCGCAGCCTGCGCGAACACAGGGAATAGGCAGCAGGCGGCACCGGTCAACAAACGTTGATGTTGCATCGATGCTCCCTTATTCGATGACGAAAAAAGCGTCGGCATTATTGCTGGGGTCGATATGCAAGCCATTCTTGTACTGGCCTTTGGCAAGCAAGGTGCGCGACGTCACGATGCCCGGGCGCTTGCCCGCCCACTGGTCCATGACGAGGATACCGTCCAGCGCCTGTCCCATATACAGGGCCGCGTGATTGCCTTGCTGATGATTCGCATACTTGCCGTTGACGAATATGGCAATGGCCGTGCCATTGCGCAGCAAACGGTTTCCCAGCACTGCCTCGCCCTGCATCCAGGCCAATGTGGCAGGCGCACCCGCGTAGTGGCGGACCAGCGCGACGCATTGGTGGTTGCCAACCATGGTGGTTTTTTCCAGATCGTCGACTTTGGTGCAGGCATAGGGCACGGGACTCTCCGGGGGTGATGGGAGAGGCTTACGATACATGCGGGAAACAATAGGGGAGTTGAGATGGGATAAGGTTTGCGGGGGAATAACGGCGGTGGCGGCGTCCGTGAATTACGCATCCCGCGTCGCTGTGCAGTACATGGGTTGTACAGGACTTCGGTAAGCCGCATATCGTCGACAAAACAGATTATGTATTTGCGCGTACCTTGCTCCCGAAGATATGGCTGTAGTGTCACGCTCGAGCAGACTCAGCACGACATGCTTATGGCCGGGACTTTAACATAACAAAATAGTCAGGTGACTCTTCAGGATCACATTGTGCCAACCGCCTCTTTTCCGCCGGCTTGCGAGCTGGTTCACAACTTGGATCATAAAGCTGACCCGGCCCCAGCACCTGCGCCCATAATTCCTTCTTTCTTTCAGAAATCTGTGTACCAAAAAGCTGTGCGGCTTGTTGATAATTAAGGTGAATATCAACGTCTCGAATCTGATCATCTATCACTGGGCGTGCAATCACCCTGATTTCCTCATTTGTGGCTGGATTGATAATCCTCAGCCTTTTCCATGCATAGTCTGCACCTATTGGTACATTGACATAAAAACGACGTGGCTGATCTGGACCTATTTTGGGAACGCCTGCCCATAGCTTGAGGCCCAGACGTTCAAAGGGAGCCTCCGTTCGCTCCGCCCGTCTCCGTAGTTCGGCGACAGATGGAGCTGCGTCAATTTTTTCCTGCATTTTCTGCGTTCTCTCAAGTATCCCCAACTTCAACTCATTCTTGTCGAGTTTTACTAGCTCGCTCAGAGCACGAGGCAAATCAGTATCAGAAATAGGATATATCTGATGTCTCTTCAGTGCAGCCACTGCCTCTAGCTTTTGCTGCCCCTCCAGCAGATCCTTGATAGATTGTTCCGCTGGTAATTGATAAATGGCGAAAGCTGACAAAGCAAGCATTCCAAACGCCACCACCATGAACGCAGCAAATGCCAGTTTGAGTTTAAGTGCCCTTCCGTGCAGAAGCTGTGTAGCAATCTCAAATCGCCGCGCCAGAGGTAATTTGTCCACATTGACACGAAGCACCTCCAGCACGCCTTCGAGCAATATGCGCCTGTCAGATTCTTTGGCGCTATTGATTAGTACCTCAGTACGTTTAAGCTGGGTGACATAAACCCATGCCACAACGGCAGCAAGGAATGCTACGAGCGTCAGAGGCGAACTCACATAGGTTATCGCTTTCCATACATCCATGGCTGCACCCGTTCCTTGTTGTTATGTGTTCGAACCTCGGCATCATCAACGATGACATCAAGAAGGCCCTCCCACATCACAAACAGGGATAGATCACCGACGTCTACCCCACATAACTAAAATAGAATTCTTCTTGCAAATAAGGGGAATGGCAATGAGTACTGCTACGTGGGCGCAGCACAATTCATACACTGAAAGGTATGCTCAAGACCCGCGGCAAGGTATGTGATAGGTCAATAGAAACGGACTTACCTAATTCAACAACCCACGCTTTACGCGGCCTGGACCGATGTTGCAGAGAGCAGCGCTTCTCCTCCGGGCTGCCGAGTTCGACCAATAGTGCATGAGAAAACAGGCATGAATATCCCCGCTGTCATTTTTAAAGATGCTGCCAGCGTGTACGCATCGTCCAAGCGCGTGCCTGCCCGATCTCAATGATGGGAGGCAGCCGATTGATGACAGCGCTTCAACTGCCGCCAACAGAACGCGCCGCAAAGTATCGTGCCGGCGAGTTGCCGAAGGAACGGCGAAACATGGCGATGAAGTTGCTCGGTGAGGCATAGCCCAGCGTGTCGGCAACATGCGTGACCGACTCGCCACGCGCCAGCATTTCCAGGGCGTGCGTGAGTTGTGCCTGCTGGCGCCATTGGGCAAAGCTCAGGCCTGTTTCAGCCTGCATCTGACGGCGCAGCGTTCGAGCCGACATCGCGCCCCAATCTGCCCACGCTTCCAACGTTCGAATCGAACCGGGATCGTCCAGGATCGCCCGAGCGATGCGCTCCAGCCGGGCATTTGTCGGCATTGGCAAGTGCAGCGACTCATGCGGCGCGCGACGGATTTCGTCAAGGATTACGGTAACGACGTGCTCTTGGTCCAGTGACAGCTGAGCGGACTTGTCCCATTCGGCGGCCCGGCGCACCAATGCGCGCAACACCTCGGTGATGCCGATCACGCAAGGCTGGTTCGGCAAGCACGCACTGGATTTCGGCGTGATGAACACGCTCCAGCCGGCAAGAGCACCGCTGACACGTACTTGATGCGGTACCCCTGGCGGCATCCAGCCGGCCCGGTTCGGCGGGAGCAACCACGATCCTTGAGCTGTCCGCACATGGATGAGCCCAGCTTCTACGCAGAACACCTGCCCTCGATGATGGTGATGCAAACCGTACTCGCGTGTTCCGAGGCGGTACTCGCTGGCCTGATCGTCATTCCCCAACAGCGCGATCAGACGAGGGCCATCCGACCACTCGCTGAAGTCGTCTTCCGGTTGCTCATGCTCAGGATTCAGTTTGGCCATTTATCACCATTTTAAGTCCATTTACCGCTATATGACTTTTCATACTGTTCAGCATACTTGGCTCCTACCAAACTTTTAGGCGGCAGTTGCCGCCATCTTCGTGCTGAAAGGCAACAAATGTCTATATCTTCCGTACCGGCGATGCCGCCACCGCTGCTGCGCAGTGGCGTATCGACCTGGATTGCTACCTTCGTCGCCTGCGTGTGTGCCTTCATGGTCGTGGTGGACGGTGCCATCGTGAACGTCGCGCTACCGGCGATGCGCGATGACCTGGGTCTGTCACCTGTCCAATTGCAGTGGGTAGTCGACATCTACCTGCTGTTGCTGGGTGGCTTCATGTTGCTCGCTGCACGCGCCAGCGACATCTATGGGCGCCGGCGCCTTCTGTTGTGGGGTTTGACGCTGTTCACTGGAGCCAGCCTGGCAGGTGGCTTTGCGACTTCCGGGAGCATGCTGCTGGCATCGCGCGCAATGCAGGGTTTGGGCGCGTCGGTACTGGCGACCTCACCGCTGGCAGTCATCGTCGCCGCCCATCCCAAGGGGTCGAGTCAGGAACGCGCGATCGGCCTGTGGGCGGCCTGCGCCGCGATGGGCTCCGCCTTTGGCGTGGTCATTGGCGGCTTGCTGACGAGCCTAGCCAGCTGGCGCTGGGTGATGTTCGTCAACATACCTGTCGGTATCGTCCTGGCTGCGGTTGTTGCCGGCTGTCTGCGACCACAGCTAACGGACGACGCCCGGGCGAAGCTCGATGTTCTGGGAGCGTCCACTGTCACGCTGGCGTTGGCCTCGTTTCTCTATGCGATCTCAGAATCGGTACATGCAGGCTGGACATCCAGTACCGTGCTCAGTGCCTTGGCTACCGCGCTGATCATGTTCGTCGCCTTCATCGCAGCTGAACGCCGTTCGGCCCAGCCCCTGATCAATTTCGAAATATTTCGCCTGCGAAACGTAACGATCGGAATGGCTATGGTGTTGAGCCTCGGCGCGGTTCTCACGGTGTCGATGTTCTTTCTGTCGCAGGCGCTGCAGCGGATCGACGGGCGCAGTCCGCTCGACACCGGACTGGCTTTACTGCCAATGGCTTCGGCGCTGGCTATCGCATCGATCGCATCACGCTATTTGCGGGACGCTGGCTTTAAACAGTTGCCCTTTATTGGCAGCCTCGTGTCGGCAGCAGGCCTGATCTGGCTCAATTGGCTACCTGTTCACCCATTGCAGGTCAGCGAATTTCTGCTGCCTACATTGCTGGTCGGCGCTGGCAACGGCTTGGTGATGATGAGTGCCACGCAAGCAGTTCTTTCAGGCGTTCCACGGAAAGACTCGGGTCTTGCAGCAGGACTACAGAACACTGCACGCCAGCTAGGTGGCGCAGTGGGCATAGCAGTACTCGGTGCAGTCGCCCATTCAGTAATGGCGACGCAATTGGCCACCGGGCAACTCCCCCAGGCGGCCGAACTTGCGGGTTACCGGTTCGCATTCTTGATAGCAGGCATCGTCAGCGTCGTCTCGGCAGTTGCGTCGCTCATGCTGCGAAGGACGCAGGGTCAGGTCTGCCATTTGGACACGAACTGATACGCTAGGCCCCGTAAAAGCATGCTCATTCACAAAATTGATTAGAACCACTAATGCGCTAGGCTTCAGCGCAGCGACAGCAGTTGGTCGATTCGAAGCGCACTGCCCTGCGCCTGAGGAACGAAGTGCTTCTCTCCGCGTATAGACGAAAAAAGAAAAAGCTACCCGAAGGTAGCTTTTTCTTTTTTGGAGAGGGGGATTCGAATCATGGCTAAAAATGCGTATGGATAGCCGATTTCGACGGATACAAACTTGAAGAATACCCTCAACGATGCCCTTACCAAAAGATTGCCTATCTGCATCATAAATTAGTGCAACAAAAAATCCATTCGCGCCAAGGATTGAAAATCCTTGTGTCGGTGGTTCGATTCCGCCGCGGGCCACCGAGAATTAGCAACGAAATTAAATAGTTACGCGCATTATCCCTAGCTCTTTCTTCGCACCCAGAAAAGATAGCCTATAGGTAGGATAATTGGCTCATACTGCGGGGCAGTACACTCAGCCGAGTGACACCCCCGGACATTCGCCCAAAGGACATGTGTCGCTATCGAAGGAGGCTGCGTAAAAATTCACCACTATCACTTTTTCCAAAATTTGTCTCGCGTTTTATAGCCGATGCCACGCAGACTATCCAGCGTAAGAATCCAATTGTGCAGACGCCTGTACCTGCCTTCGGTGTGGACCACCAACCGGATGCATTTAGGCCTGCATGTTTCATTCAGCCCCTGGGCCATATTTCGTCAGTAAATCGATCACTTCATGTTTCGCTTCCACACACGGTAACTCCGCGACGCCTTCAGGCCAGCACCTTTCTTTTAAAGAGCACGCTCTACAGCAAAGTTGCTCCTCCATATAAAAGATAGGGCACTCGCGCTGCTGTCGTAAGGCATGCACTTTCTTGTGAGCACAGTGATATGACGATCCATTAGGAAAGTAAACGGGGGGTTGAATGGAACGTTTTCGAATAGGGTCGTCGGGTTGCCCCATGCCTTCGGCGTCGGCGGCGTCATGATGATGAAATGGGCAACCTTCGTAGTCTGTGGGACTTAGAAAGGGTGCACTTTCTTTTCCCAGATACCATACGTAGCGGCCCTTTCCTTCATGCGCTAGCAATTGAGTAGAAGGAAAAGCAAGTTCTTTAGTTTGCTGCCCCTCATATGAGCTAGCCTCAATCAACCGCAAAGGACGGCGTGCAGCCAATTTGGAGAAAAGTCCGACTGCGCGATTCGATATGTCCTTCATATCATCAACAATTTCCTCATCATCCCTTAGGATACGCGGGTCCTTTGCCCCGTCTCTAAAACGCACCCATGCACCATTTTCTAGCCTTACTGCAACGCTTTCAGAAAGCTGCATTAGAGGGCGACGACCGAAATCACCTGTCTCAATCTCTACAGCAAAGGAAGCCTCCAACTCGCCGCCACTATCCAAAATCAAACGATTAAAATTCACAAAATGCTGAACCGGCAGCGTACCCGACAATTCCCGAAATGAAAGATTCGCATACAACTGCTGCACCTGCGGCAATGCGTCAGCAATATCAGCAACAACGAGTATGTCGCTAGCCTCGATTTGCTTCTCGATTAATGTCTTCCTCGGATTTAGAAAAACAACAACCCATTCTCCGTTCATTATTGCCATACGTAACGGAGCACCTACCTTTGATTCCCCCAAGCGCTTAGCATAATCCATGATGGTATCAAGTATTTCTGACCACTCTTTGGTTATAATTTTCCCACGCTTCTTAACTGCCGCCAAGAGTGCTTGGCAAAGGCTGGTCGAATCCGGTGGGCCGCCCGCAATAGCAGGGAGCTCCAAGGAAAGGCGTTTAGCTTCCACCACAAGCAGCGCTCCGGTCTCGATAGCGGAAACCTGCCCAAGATAATCCAAAAACCGTCGATTTCCTTTTGTGGACTCAGGCTCCGCGGGAGCCTCCACTAGCATCTCATCAGGAGATGCTAAGTTCCAACCCAGCGAGGCTAACAAAGGATCGAGAATATATTGTCGAATTTGCGCTTCGTTAATTTGATTACGGGCCATCGGGAGTGTGCCTAGTTTTGTCGATGTGGACAAATCAGCATACTTTTTCTGGATTACAGGCAGAATTTCTTTATGAAGCCTCGTACCAAGGCGCTCCATAGTCCTAGCGAAGGCATTGATATCGGATTGGCTCAACGCATGGCCTCCGGCAATTCGTAGACCAATTTCTTGGCTTCCGCCCAACCCGTATCGGCAAAAATATTGAGAACATCCAAAAGCGATCCTCTGTTCTTCGGCGAACTCGACAATAATGAAGTGTAATCCGCGAGGTATTTCCGCGCTATCTTTACAACGAGATCTGCACCCAAGCTCTCGAACTGATATCCTCCTTTCTCCCCCCCCTCCTGCATTGCGTCGAATACCAACTGAAGAAGCAATTCAGGCTCATCGTCGATCATTGACTCGACTATTTCCAGAATAGGATGAGTAACTGCAGGGTAAGAAACCTTTGCTAACAATTGCAAGCTCGGCAGATATTCATTGAGAAATCGCCGTCTAATCTTTTGTCCCCGAGTGTCGTATTTTAATTTTTCTGATTTACTCAAATCATATGCGCCAGAGCCAAAATAAAGCTGATTAGCACATTCTCTCAAGAGCCTAGTGATCAACGTAAGGGAATCACGAACCGTTGGCTCGGTCGCCGCTCGCTTCCACATATCTTCGAAGTTAGCAACCAAAGTACGAATAATCAATTCAGTGAGGCAACGCGCGTTTTCACGAATCGTATCGCTACGCTGCTCAATCCCGTCTGGTTCGCCAAACACAACCAATTGGCGCAAATCGCTGATTAACGCATGAACTTGGTGGTGATAGCGTAACGGATCGCGCGCCCATTCTTTGACCCGACTTTCAGCAGCGCCGATACTCCAAGTCATCCAAAACCGCAATATCGTATGGACAATAGCTGTTCGCAGGCTGTCCGTTCCGTCCGCTTCGCTCGATGGCAATAGACGATTTTCCAGCTCAAGGACTTGCGACGCCGACCAGGTGACGTCTTGACTAATATATTTATCGAAGGAATTGAGGAAAGACCTCAGAACACCCTGATTACGCTCCCTCAGAAAAGCAATTTCTGCCAATTCTTTAGCCAACTCTTGCGACGCAACACACACGACATTTGCTCGCGACAGCACTGCGTGTCTGACCGCCACCGCTGGATCTCCAGCTAGGCTTAGTACAAGTTGTCGGTCTTCAGGCGAAGCGAAGCCGGTCTGGCGTATGTACGCCATTAGCGCCGAAGCCCCAACAATCCTGGGTGCAGGCCGCCCCCAGCTCGGGCCACGAGCAAACTGACGCTCATTTTCTTCGTCGATCTCGGGTTTAGGAGAGAGACCAAAGTCAAGACACTTAGCGATTACATTCCGAACCCCTAAGTACGACAGAACTTCATCGCTATCCGGTGGCAGTTGACAGATTTCCTCAGCAACCTCCGCTATTACATCCATTATTTGGTTTCTCAGGCTATTGTTCAGTCCTGTATTGCGCTGAACTCGATCCACTAAATTCTGAGCAAGTTTCCACTTTTCGCGCAACGGTAGCTTTTGGTGTCCATGTTTTCCTCCCGCAAGCGCATCCGAAACTTCTATTAATTCAAGGACTTCCTCGTTTTCTAAATCAACGCCTTGCTCCTTCAACCACCAGTTCTCGTCAGTCTCAACCCACCCAGCAGTTAAAGAGAAGTGCGGATTATTCAAAGGTAACTGATCATCACTGCCGACTAATTCCCGGAGCCTTGGCGCGAGCATGTCGGGAGACACTCCGGCCTTCAGTAGACACCCAACCAATACTTTTCTCTGGTTTTCATCGTGTATCTGAAAAATCGAGTCTTCGATGGCGCTACGAATTGTTAACGGAAATTCAGTAAACTTGGATGCAATAAACTGGCCAGCATCAAACGATGTATCCATAAGGCTTAAGACCCCTGGGGAGGCGAGCAATTCGTAGACAAGTCCACCGGCGTCTTCTCTGCTGGTGGCCGCCCGTAGAAATGCAGCAACTACCGCACCCCAAACGTCCCCGTCGAGGAGCAATTCTGCAAGCAGCGCATAGCGTTCCGAAGGTGCGTTTTTCAGGTCATCGAAAAGGGCATCAACCAATTTAGCATGAGTTTCGCGGTAACTAGAATCGGGACCCCACCAAATAAAACTACGATCTTCAACTACGCAAACAGACCGGGCTCCAAATTTTGCAAGTGCCGATTTTGGCGCACGCTCTGTTGTCTGACTGTCGCGAACATAACAGTCAAGTGATGCCTTTAAAGCACGAGTTGCGGATTTTGGCGCAGATGCGATAAACCAAGCTAGGTTCCGTTCCAATGCATACAACACACCTTCGAAATCTTGGCGTTTAGTGGAGGTAAGACTCATGATCCGGCTGTCCCCAATTGACGTCTTCTCTTCGCTGCTTGGGAGAGGGGTGGTGTAGGCTGCAATAAAAATATCGGCTGCAAGTTCAGCATCTTCTTTAGCAAATTTTTTGAACTCATTCGCCAACCAAAAAAGCTCACTATGTCCTCGTTGCACAACCCTTTCCGGGAGCAACAAACCACGAATAAGCTCGGCACTTTCGGCAGGAGATGTGTCGAATGTCTTAGCGATCCCTTTTATCGCAGCGGAGACCACTCCCTCATGACAGTCATCACCAGCGACCAACTGGCTCTTGAGTAAGTGGCGTGAAGCCTCGCCAATAGCACGCGCTTCTGTGCTGGACAGTTCCATTGAGGACCACGTGGCAATCACTGCGTTGAGCGGCCAATGGAGCTCCTTCGGAGATTCGATCGAAAAATTACGAACGATTTCGCACCAAGGGTCATCATGCCCGCCAAATGTTGGCCTGCCCTGAACTACGCCCGCGAGCAATACGTTGAGGATATGCCGAGCCAGAAATTTGGCACCTGCCGCCTTCTTCACAGCCTCTGCATTCATCGCCAACAGCAATGGAGCCACATCCTCGGGCGTTCTCACCTGCTCAGCCGCGACCTTTGCAGGCAGCGTCCTCATAAAAGCGCCGAGACCTTCATTGGTCGCAATGCCAAGTGCCACATCCCAAAATGCCGTGTGCTCAGCTTCATAGTGCCAAGCCATTGCGAGCGCGAGCGTTGAAGCCGGGGCAACCATAAGAACATCAGTTGCATGCTCTTCCAATGCGATAGGAATAGACCTAATTCCATCTCGCATAAATACAAGTTTTGCAACCGCAAAATCAAAGAGCATATGGTGAGCAAACTTCAATTGCCTTGACGACTCAGGACGATAAAGTACTCCATCGCTCTGAAGCCTCTCCATGGAACGAAGCGTCGCACCATCGAAGCCAGTCGTGTAGGCGAATAGCCGTCTCTGGCCAAGCATTTTCCCGAGAAGGAGTTCCAGCGCATTGCTAGATGCTTCCGCCGTTACAAAATCATGCTCCACCCTCTGCTTCCAAAATTGCTCAAGTAATTCGAGTTGTGTGCTTGCTGCCCATTGTCCTTGATGCAGACCCAACGACCTGCCAAGCAAGTATAAGTTGAAGGGGATACTCAACATGCTGAGAACAGATGGAGTCGCAACAGCAGCTATTTCATCTAGTGATGGCCACTGCTCCCGCACTTGCAGTACTTCGTCCGCAGAAAGCTGAGGTACATTTAAATGCGCAACGCGGGGAAACTCCGAGTCTTCAAAATGTTTCGATAGCGACTTTCCCTCAAAAAGGCGTTGATAATGCGTCCCATAGCGGAGATCGAATTTTCTAATTGTTGCAACGATGGACCAGTGGGGCGCTCTTCGACGGACTTCAGTGATGAGCGCCTGAACACCGGCTTCTGCCCCCATCCCTCGGGACGCGTCCAATGCATCAATCAGCAGAATTCCTGGTTTGCTCGGCTTCCAGTTCGCTAACACATCGGCAATTGGGTTATCCAATCCCGCATCATTTAAAAGCAGATCCGAGGTCATCCCTTCCAGTTCGTCCACCTGTAAGCACAGCACATCATGACCACGCGTGAGTAGCTCGCGAGCAGCAAGATACATAGCGCCCGACTTGCCGGAACCTGGCTCACCAACCACCAGAAACGACCTACTGCATGCAGCAGCTTGGATAAGCTGCTCAACACATACGCGCTGAATCTCAACGCTCGTCGAGATGCTGTCGTTGCCGGCGTGTACTTCGATCTTGGCGTACCTGGACATGTCTGCGAGTGCAGATTCAGTCCGCTCTTTTAACTTACTAATATCGTTTGCAAACCCCTTCAAGGGTTGGGTAGATATTCCTCTAGAATTAAGCTCCTCTCGCAGCGTAACGATGTCACCGCCTGACCGCCTCTCAGCAAAAGCCATGCAGACTGTTACTAACAGGTCGAATGCTGTTGCCGCATCTTCCGCCCCCACTGAGGACTCCAGCATACTTATTGCGGTCATTCGATCGCCGCCAACGGTGTCGATTTCAAGGCAACGAACACATGCTAGAAGCTGCAGAATTTCGGCTTCTGATGGACTTACGCCAGTGTGCAGGCTCCAATGGTAGTTCGCTTGCGCAAAGAAGGCGTTGAAGGCTGCCGTCTCCGTTTGATTGGTCAGTAGCGGCAGCCCGAACCGAGTTGCGCCATCCGCCAGCCGCTTGATAACTGGTGAAAGTCCATGAATGAGGCTACCACTCCCGCCCGCCCGCACCGCAAGTATCAACCTATCAGTGTCGTGATTCCACTTCCTTGGCGTACTCCTACCGTCTCCCGTATCCACACCATAAATAACCTGGCGTACAAATTGGTCGACGACCTTTGAAAGTGGCGAGTTAGAGAGCGAAGATACAGCGACTTCAGACTTAACATTGACGTACCATCCAATGCCACCGGCTGTAAGCAAAACGATATCATCGACGGGCGATAGTGCTTCCAACTTAATCGCAATCGGCAGTTCATCACCGATGGTTAGTGGCGAGCGTTCGCACAATATGTGGGCGGCAAACCATGCGCCGACTTCACATTGAAACTTGATCCCTGCCGTTGTTGCGTGGCCTCCAGCCATCGGTCCTTCCTTTCGCCACTCGGCGTAATCAAACTATTCAATCACAATGCTGCGGAGCTCGCCCTAGGTAGAGTGGAGCTCGATCTGACGACGGGTCATCTAACACTATACGCTAGCCTGTTCCCCTAAGGGAACTATGATAAGAGCACGACGACAGCAGTCTAGGCTACACGCCCAACAAGCACCAGTTGATAGGGAGCGGCTGTGCTGCAGCACGATACCTGAACTTCCGAACGTTTCAGGGGAGCAAGGGTCGGGCCTGCCATTCGGACACGGACTCACGCAAAGGTGCAGTAGATGCATGCTCAATCGAAAGTCTAATTTGGGGTGTCACGTTGAGCACAAAGTGCGAATAAGCAGGTGGGAAGTTAGCTAACCGAAGGTTAGCTAACTTCACCTATCCTGCCCCGCTTCGCGCAGCGACTAAACCACAAAAATCGTCGGACACAACTTCGACCAAACCATTTTTTTACAGGTACGAAAGCAAATTTAGCAGGAATGTATGCCGAAACTAGCACGGTAGTTCCGCCCCGTGCAGCGACTGAACCCTTAAATCACCGGGTAATACCTCGGTCGAACCATTTTTTTGCAGGTACGAGAGCAGATTTAGCAGGAATGTATGCCGAAAGTAGCACGGTTGATCAGCGGCAATAAGCAGCGTCCAAGTGGGAACATTTGACATGTATCTGGGCCGACCTTGATCAATGTCAGCAACAAATTTTCATAGTCTGCTGTACGAGTACTACACGGCAATAAGCGCGCTTCTCCTCCGATGGCTGCGCCTTTCCGCGTAGACAGAAAGAACTCCCCCCTGGAGACGGTCAAAACGATTACTGACAGGTATTGACGGCGTGAGATGCAAGCAGTCGCATGCACATGTGGCGGCGATACAGCGACAGAAGCAATGAAATCGGGGCCGCGCCAATGCATCTATCGCATGAAGAATGCGCTGTCGATTGCCCAATTTTTAGCAGCTAAAGCTTCCACGAACCCGCTCCTGTGTCCAGCCTTGATCTCACACAAAGTGCGCGGCAGGCTTGATCCAAGTGGCATGGCAGGCCGATTCTTGTTGCACCAGCGATTACGGCATTCGATACTGGCCCCATGTTTTCGGAATAATGATTGCGAGCGCGTCTCGACGAAGGACGAATCGGTGGCAGGGGAAGGCCTGCCGCATATGCCATTCGCCCCGGTGTTGCCGCTGGCATTTTTGGTTCACGAAAGGGGACGCCATGAAAGCAGCGACAGCCGAATACCTGAAAGAGCGCCGCGTTGAACCTCGCATGGGGGAAGAGCGCTTCATCCGCCTGGGCGAAGTGCTGGCAACCTGCGGCAAGTCGCGCAGCAGCGTTTATGCAGGCATCAAGGAAGGCACCTTCCCTCCCCCTGTCAAGCTGCAGGGGCGTTCCTCCGCCTGGCTCAGGAGCGAGGTGCTACGCTGGATGCAAGCGTGTATCGACGCCAGCAGACCTGCAGACACGGTATGCTCGATAATCGACACTTCATCAAGCACCAGGCCAATCGGCAACAAAGGGACCAGAGCCGAATGAAGCCGGGATACCGGGATACCTGCGGCATAGCGCCGTTCACTTCCGCCGCTGCGCCACCCTAGCATCCCTCATGGCCTCAATCAAATCATCTTCATCAATGCCCAATCCAAGGCAGCCAAAGATGATGTCGGCACAGTAGTCGTACAGCAAATCAATCACCTCTACGCTGCGCTCCTTCTGGATTTTCTCCAGCATGGCCTGCATGTCGCTTCTCACGCCTTCGTCGGCCACGACGCGGCTCAGCGCCGGGAATACAAGGCCGTGCAACCGCTCCAGCGCTTGCCTGCCAACCTGGCTTACGCAGCGCTCCACCTTTCTATCGTCCATGGCAACGGGAAGCAGGCAATGCCGCCTGACGGGCTTCGGTGGACGCATGTGGGCCGCGTCGAACTCTGTACGCGGGTCCAGCCCATCATGCAGCATCTGGCGGGCGACTGCGCGGCGGCATCGAGCAAGCGTTGGCGATACCTCCGGGTAGTGGCCGAATGTCAGGGCATTTTCCTTGCCGTCCTTCTGGCGAAATTTCATGCGCCAGACCTTCGAGCCAGTCGGCATGACTTCAACATACAGGCCGTAGCCGTCGAATAACCTGAATGGTTTGTCCCCAGGCTCCGCCTGTATCAGCTGTTGCTCTGTCAGAGGTTCAATTCGTCTTGGCATGGCTGTCTCCTTAACGACGCGGCGCTGGCCACACCAGTTCCAGCGATCCATGATGGCCTGGCTGGGGCGTATCACCGCGTTCCACGGCTTCCAGGTAGTCGGCCCACTCCTGCATCATCTTGCGGCGCTCCGACAGGAACTGGGCGCGGTCGTAGGCGCTGGCCACCTTGTCCTTGGGCGCGTGCGCCAGCTGACGGTCCACCACCTCATGGCGGTAGCCCAGGCGCTCCTTGATGGTGCTCATGGCAAGCGCCCGGAAGCCGTGGCCCGTCATGCGGCCCTTGTAGCCCATGCGGGCCAGCGCCACCAGCAGCGTGTTGTTGCTCAGCGGCATGTCGTGGTCGCGCTGGTTGGGAAACAGGTACGTGCCGCGGCCGGTGATGGTGTGCAGCTGGCGTAGCAAGGCCAGCGCCTGGCGCGAAAGGCAGACGTGGTGATTGGTCGTGTCGGGGTTGACGGTCAGCTTGCCGCGCTTCATGCGCTGCCAAGGAATGATCCACTCGCCCTTCTCCAGATCGACTTCGCTCCATGGCGTCTCTATCAGTTCGCTGGTGCGCACGAAGATCAGCAGCATCAGGCGCAGCGCGATGCGCGTCGGCTCGAACATGCGCGCCTCGTTGCGCGCCAGCGTGTCCAGGAAAACGGGCAATTCATCGGCATCGATGGCGGCGAAGTGCGAAACGCGCTTGGTCTTCAGGACGTCCTTCATATCCACCACCAGGTTGCGGTCGGCCAGGCCGCACTGGATGGCGTAGCTGAATATCTGCGAGCAGACGGCTTTCAGGCGATGCGCGATCTCGGTGGCGCCGCGCTCCTCGATCTTGCGCAGCGTGGCAATCAGTTCGCGGTGCCTGATTTCCGTGATCGGCCGGTCGCCGATGCTTGGGAAAATATCGGCTTCCAGGCGCTGCAGCATGTTCTTGGCAGTACGCTCGCTCCATGTCGGCACCTTGTTCGCGTACCACTCGCGGGCGATTTTCTCGAAGGTATTGGATGCTTTTTCGGCGGCGAGCCGCCTGGCGTCGTCGCGATGCTTGCCAGGGTCGATTCCCTGCAGCTGTAAGCGGCGCGCCTCCGTGCGCTTTTCACGCGCCACCATGATCGAAATTTCCGGATAAGGTCCGAAGGTCAGCGTATTTTCCTTGCCGTTCGATTGACGGAATTTCATCCGCCAGATCCGCGAACCGCTGGGCATCACTTCAACGTACAGGCCGCCGCCATCGAACAGCTTGTATGACTTTTGCCTGGGCTTGGCATTTTTGACCTGGAACTCGGTCAGGGGAGGAATGATCTTGGCCATGGCTGTCTCCTCAGCATATGCGTCAGAAATCACTTTAGACCGACGAATGAGGGCTTGGTTGCCAGACTTGGGGTAAGCTGATCTGTATCTAGCTCCGATTTTTACTGGCTTCAGCTGGACACTACTGGACGCCAGAATACAAAAAAACCGCTTTAGCACGGGCTAAAACGGTTTTTTGTGGACGTTCTTGGACTTCCTTGAACTGGCCAATTTGTATCCTTGGCGGAGAGAGGGGGATTCGAACCCCCGATAGGCTATGAACCTATACACGCTTTCCAGGCGTGCGACTTCAACCACTCATCCACCTCTCCTGCAGGCAATGCGTCTACTTGCTCGCATTGCGTACTATTTCTCGCTTGTCGCGAAGCCGCAGATTATAGCAAAGATTCTACGGACTGCCAAAGTTATTTACCGTGGGGTAAAACATTCAGGCATCGAAAGTAAACCCGGAAGGACTAGGGTCGGACCCTGAGGGGGCCTGCGTCCCAGTGGGGCGCAGGCCGATCCAGAAGGGACTGACCTTCTTAAGACGCTTCCTTCAACTGATCCAGAATCGCCGGGTTTTCCAGGGTTGAGACGTCTTGCGTGATCGTCTCGCCCTTGGCCAGCACGCGCAGCAGGCGGCGCATGATTTTGCCGGAGCGGGTTTTCGGCAGGTTGTCGCCAAAACGGATTTCCTTCGGCTTCGCAATCGGGCCGATTTCCTTGCCGACCCAGTTGCGCAGCTCCAGGGCCAGCTTCTTCGCTTCTTCGCCCGTCGGACGCGCTTGCTTGAGCACCACGAAGGCGCAGATCGATTCGCCGGTCGTGTCGTCCGGACGGCCCACCACGGCCGCTTCGGCCACCAGCGGGTTGGCCACCAGGGCCGATTCGATTTCCATCGTGCCCATGCGGTGGCCCGACACGTTCAAGACGTCATCGATGCGGCCCGTGATCGTGAAGTAGCCGGTGTCCTTGTTGCGGATGGCGCCGTCGCCTGCCAGGTACATCTTGCCGCCCAGTTCTTCCGGGAAATAACTGGACTTGAAACGCTCGGGGTTGTTCCAGATCGTGCGAATCATCGATGGCCATGGGCGTTTTACGACCAAAATGCCGCCCTGGCCGTTCGGCACGTCCTGGCCCGCTTCGTCGACGATGGCGGCCATGATGCCCGGCAATGGCAGGGTGCAGGAACCGGGGACCATCGGCGTGGCGCCCGGCAGTGGCGTGATCATGTGACCACCCGTTTCCGTTTGCCAGAAGGTATCGACGATCGGGCATTTCTCGCCGCCGATATTTTTGTAGTACCACATCCACGCTTCCGGATTGATCGGCTCGCCGACCGTGCCCAGCAGGCGCAGGCTCGTCAGGTCGTAGTTGCTTGGATGCACTTTCGGGTCCACGTCGGCCGCCTTGATCAGCGAACGGATGGCCGTTGGCGCCGTGTAGAAAATGCTGACGTTGTGTTTCTTGATGGTTTCCCAGAAACGGCCCGCGTTCGGGTAGGTCGGGATGCCTTCGAACACCACTTGCGTGGCGCCCACCGCCATCGGGCCGTACGCGATGTAGCTGTGGCCCGTCACCCAGCCGATGTCGGCCGTGCACCAGAACACGTCGTCGGGCTTGATGTCGAAACTCCACTTCATCGTCAGCGCGGCCCACAGCAGGTAGCCGCCGCTCGAATGCTGCACGCCCTTCGGCGTGCCCGTCGAGCCGGAGGTGTACAAGATAAACAGTGGATGCTCGGCATCGACCCATTCCGGTTCGCATTGCGCGCTCTGGCCTTCGACCAGGTCGTGCAGCCACGTGTCGCGGCCAGCCACCATCGGCAGGTCGCTGCCCGTGCGTTGATACACGATGACGTTTTTCACGGAGTCGCAGCCGCCCAGCGCCAGCGCTTCGTCGACGATGGATTTCAATGGCAGCTTTTTGCCGCCGCGCAATTGCTCGTCGCCCGTGATGACGGCCACGGCGCCCGCGTCGATGATGCGTTCCTGCAAGGACTTGGCCGAGAAGCCGCCGAACACGACGGAATGGGTGGCGCCGATGCGCGCGCACGCTTGCATGGCGGCCACGCCTTCGACGGACATCGACATATAGATGATGACGCGGTCGCCCTTGGCGATGCCTTTGGATTTCAGGCCGTTGGCGAACTTGCAGACTTTTTCGTGCAGTTCTTTATAGGTTGCCTTGGTAACGGTGCCGTCGTCCGCTTCAAAGATGATGGCCGTCTTGTCGCCCAGGCCATTTTCGATGTTACGGTCCAGGCAGTTGTAGGACACGTTCAGCTGGCCGTCTTCGAACCATTTGTAGAACGGGGCGTTGTCTTCGTTCAGGGTGCGGGTGAACGGCTTTTTCCAGCTCAGGTTCTCGCGCGCCAGCTTGGCCCAGAAGCCTTCGTAGTCGCGTTCGGCATCGGCCACCATGGCGCGGTAGGCGTCCATGCCGGAAATCGTTGCCTGTGCGGCAAACGCTGCCGACGGTTCAAATACGCGCGACTCTTCCGGTCCCTGCTGCTCAGTGCCCTGCCCTTGGTTCTCTATAGCGGCCATGCTAGTCTCCAGTGTAGTAATTGTTTATTAACACAATATTCCTGCTGTCTTACGGACGCCTTACATGCAGCGTTTTCCCCGATCCATTCTAACCATAATCGCCACCGGCGACGGGCGTCAAGCGCGCGCCGCCCAGCATTCTGGATGGAAAAACTGATAACAAGTCAATTAGTTGGCGTCGCTTTGTGTTTCATCAAGCCCAAGAATCCAAATCGAGGGCATGCGCAGTGATCAGCAGCAAGTGTAAAATGTCGGGCATACCAAAAATTGGTATTTACCCCCAGGAAACTCCAGATGATCGACCACTTACAAAAGCCCAAACATAGCAAACTGCATCCCCTGTCCGCCTTCATCTTCATGTCGCGCTGGCTGCAGCTGCCGCTGTACCTGGGTTTGATCCTTGCCCAATGCGTCTACGTATTTCATTTCTGGGTGGAACTGTCGGACCTGATCGGCGCCGTGTTCGGCAATGATGCGGCCCTGCAGCACGTCTTGACGGCCGTGGCCGTACCGGGCGGCGCCCTGCCGACCAAGCTCAATGAAGCGACCATCATGCTGGTGGTCTTGGGCCTGATCGACGTGGTCATGATCTCGAATCTGTTGATCATGGTCATCATCGGCGGCTACGAAACGTTCGTCTCGCGCATGCACCTCGACGACCATCCGGACCAGCCGGAATGGCTGTCGCATGTGAATGCGTCCGTGCTGAAGACGAAGCTGGCGATGGCCATCATCGGCATCTCGTCCATCCACCTGCTGAAGACGTTTATCAACGCCAACTCGTACAAGATCGAAGTGATCATCGCGCAAACGGTGATCCACATGGTCTTCATCCTGTCGGCGATGGCGATTGCGTACACGGACCGCATCATGACGGTGACGCAGAACCAAGCCAGGGCGCCCCACTAAGTTCTGGCGCTCCCATACTGATTAGCAAACAGCAAACAGCAAACAGCATCAAAGTCTTATCCTTCTTATCCACCGCGAGAACACCATGACTGTCATAAAGCAAGAAGACCTGATCGAATCCGTCGCCGCAGCGTTGCAGTACATTAGCTACTACCACCCTGCTGATTACATCGAGCACCTGGCGCGCGCCTACGCGGCCGAGCAAAGCCCGGCGGCAAAAGATGCGATCGCGCAAATCCTGACCAACTCGCGCATGTGCGCGGAAGGCAAGCGTCCTATCTGCCAGGACACGGGTATCGTCAACGTCTTCCTGAAAATCGGCATGGGCGTGCGCTTCGAAGGTTTCAGCGGCACGGTCACCGACGCCGTCAACGAAGGCGTGCGCCGCGCGTACAACTTCGACGACAACAAGCTGCGCGCCTCCATCGTGGCCGACCCGCATTTCGACCGCAAGAACACCAAGGACAACACGCCAGCCGTCGTGCACATGGAACTGGTCGAAGGCAATACCGTCGACGTGAAAGTCGCTGCCAAGGGCGGTGGCTCGGAAAACAAATCCAAGATGATCATGATGAATCCGTCCGATTCGCTGGTGGACTGGGTCATGAAGACCGTGCCGACCATGGGTGCCGGCTGGTGCCCGCCTGGCATGCTGGGCATCGGCATCGGCGGCACGGCCGAAAAAGCCATGCTGATGGCCAAAGAGGTGTTGATGGAAGACATCGACATGTTTGAGCTGAAACAGCGCGGCCCGCAAAACAAGCTGGAAGAACTGCGCATCGAGCTGTGCGACAAGATCAACTCGCTGGGCATCGGCGCGCAAGGCCTGGGCGGCCTGACGACCGTGCTCGACGTCAAAATCATGATGCACCCGACGCACGCCGCGTCGAAGCCTGTCGCCATGATCCCGAACTGCGCCGCCACGCGCCACGGCCACTTCGTGCTGGACGGCTCCGGCCCTGCCTACATGACGCCGCCATCGCTGTCGTCGTGGCCGGAAGTGCACTGGACGCCGGACACGGAAAAATCCAAGCGCGTCGACCTGAACACCCTGACAAAAGAAGAAGTCGCTTCGTGGACGCCGGGCCAGACCTTGCTGTTGAACGGCAAGATGCTGACGGGCCGCGACGCCGCGCACAAGCGCATCCAGGACATGCTGGCCAAGGGCGAAGAATTGCCGGTCGATTTCAAGAACCGCGTGATCTACTACGTCGGCCCGGTCGATCCGGTGCGCGACGAAGCCGTCGGCCCGGCCGGTCCGACGACGGCCACGCGCATGGACAAGTTCACCGACATGATGCTTGAAAAGACGGGCCTGATCGCCATGATCGGCAAGGCCGAGCGCGGCCCGGTCGCCATCGAATCGATCCAGAAGCATCAGTCGGCCTATTTGATGGCCGTGGGCGGCGCCGCCTATCTGGTGTCGAAAGCCATCAAGCACGCCAAGGTGCTGGGCTTTGCCGACATGGGCATGGAAGCGATCTACGAATTCGACGTGGTCGACATGCCGGTGACGGTGGCCGTCGATGCGAAAGGCACCTCGGTACACAACACGGGCCCGAAAGAATGGCAGGCGAAGATCGAGCAACTCAATAGCGTCAGCAAGATTCCCGTGACGGTTGCTTAAACAAGCTCTACCATAGACGCCGCGCGGCAACACCAGCGCGGCGTTTTTTTATTTTCATCGGCTTCGGCTTTATATGACTTTTACCTTAAGTAATAGCGCAAATCTGGGGTCAGACCCGACGGGTCTGACCCCGGCAGTCAAGCTGCCTGTCGGCATCTTTGACTCCGGCGTGGGCGGCCTGTCGGTGCTGCGCCATATCCGCGCGCAGCTGCCGCAGGAAGATTTGATTTACTTTGCCGATTCCGCCTACGCGCCGTATGGCGACAAGACGGAACAGCAAGTGATCGACCGTTCGCTGGCGATCACCGCCTTCTTGTTGCAGCAAGGCGCGAAAGCATTGGTGGTGGCGTGCAACACGGCCACCATCGCCGCCATCAAGGCGCTGCGCGCACGCTATCTCGACCTGCCCATCGTCGGCGTCGAGCCGGGCCTGAAACCGGCAGCCGCCATCAGCCGCAACGGCAAGATCGCCGTGCTGGCCACGGAACGCGCCTTGCGCGGCGACAAGCTGCTGGCCCTGCGCGAGCAGGTGAGCGCAGCCACAGGCGCCACGTTCATCTTGCAGCCCTGCATCGGCCTGGCCGACCGCATCGAGCAGTGCGAGCTGGGCAACGACCCGCTCGACGCCACCAGCGCCATGCTGGAACGCTACATCGCGCCCATGCTGGAACAAGGCGTCGACACCCTCGTGCTCGGCTGTACGCACTACCCCTTCGTGCAGGACGCCATCGCACGCACGGTGCGCGCGCATACGCAGGAAACGATCACCCTGGTCGACACGGGCGAAGCCGTGGCGCGTCAGCTGGCCCGCTTGCTCGACGCTGCCAGCCTGCGCCGCACCGGCAACGATGCGCCCCAGCTGCAGGGCTACACGACGGCCAAGGTCGAATCCCTGGCGCAAGCCTTCGCCGGCTTGCTGGACTTGCACCCGCCTGTCGAACACCTGTCCGTATGAGGGAAAACAGGCGTTTTCATGCAATCTTTCGATTCTTTAAAAAAGACTGCATTTAGATTTGCCACTTTGCCGAGTTCTTTGTATAATTCGGCACCTGTTCAGCAAAACAGCTAAACAGGCAAGTAAGACAGTGGTGGCTGTAGCTCAGTTGGTAGAGTCCAGGATTGTGATTCCTGTTGTCGTGGGTTCGAGCCCCATCAGCCACCCCACAGAATAAAGAAGAGCCCGGTTTTCGAACCGGGCTTTTTCTATTTCAGAGCAGGTTTTTATGGCGTAAATCAAACACCATGACTATCTGCACAGGATGGCGATGTTGCGCTCACCGACATGTTCACCTTGCCGATAAGTAAAAGTACAGCTGTCGATACTGTCGTCGAGCCGCATCGCCAAAGTCAGCTGACCCGTGCCGCCGTAACGACAGGCCAGCCATTTCCCCTCCGGAAACTTGCCATCGAGCCGATAAGTATCTACCCAACCTTTTTTCAAGCGCTTTTGCCGGAAGTCCGACAGCTCGCCCAACTGCTCCGGTGGCCCGTTCATCGGCGCAGCCGCATGCAGGTAAAGTGGCGAACCGACATAGCTGGTCCAGCCTTGCGGTACATCGGCAAGCTGCAGCGAGCCCTGGGAAATCGACACTGGGCAGGCAACGGGCGCGGCGCTGGCTGTCGATTGCAGGCACGATATGGCCAGCAGTGCCATTGCAGGCCAGCAGGTCCGTGCTGCCATTGTCGTTTTTGAGTATGCCATGACCAACCTCATTCAATCACGGAAAATGCATCGGCGTTATCGCTGGCGTGGATGTAATTACCGCGCTTGTCCTTGCCTTGCGAGCGTATCAGCCGCACCGAAATTTCGGTCTTGCCGTCGGCTTTCCATTGGTCTGCAATATAGATGCCGCCTATCGCCTGGCCGATGAACAAGGCGGCATGATTGCCATGTGGTCGGTTCGGATAACGCCCCCTGACAAATGTGGCGATCGCGGTTCCCGGTTTGATGATGGCGTTCCCCAACACCGCTTCGCCCTCGCGCCAGTTTGCCGTGACTGGCGCGCGAGCATAGTACTGCACCAAAGCGACGCAGTGGCGACTACCGACAACGGGCCTGCCTTTCAACTCGGCGACATTGGAATAAATATAGGGCATGAATCATCTCCTTGAGATAGATGTCATGCCACTCTATGCCGGATCAGGGACGGCGCTTTTAAGCAAGCACAACTGTTTTTCCAATCCCAGGCGCATTCTTGCAAAAAAGCCGGCATGCAGCCGGCTCTCTTCGTCTTTTACTGCCGGATACCTATCCCGCCAGCACCGACTGCACCGTCGTCGCCAGGTCGTCCAGGCGCACGGGCTTGACGAGGAAGTGGCGGAAGCCCACGGCCAGCGCGTCGTCCATGTACATGGGCAGGCTGTGGCCCGTGACGGCGATCAGCACGGCGTTGGCCGTCTCGGGATTGTGGTGCAGGCGGCGGCCGATTTCGATGCCGCTGATGCCGGGCATTTCGATGTCGAGGTAGACGGCGTCGGGCACGCACAGCTTGACTTGCTCGACGGCCATCTGCCAGTTGCGCACCACCACCGCATGGTGGCCCAGCGCTTCGAGCAGCATGGCCAGCGATTCGCCCACTTCCTGGTTGTCGTCGACCACCAGCAGATTCAATTTGCGCGCAGCACTTGCCGGCTGGTCGCCCTGGCGGCGTTCCACGGAGGAATCGCCTGGTGTCGTTTCAGTTGTCTGGCTCATTGTACGTTCACGTCTGACGGCTGCAAAAGCGGCAGTATACAAGAAGCACGCAAAATGCCGCCGCACCCCAGCAATGGTGCCAAGCGGCAATCCAAACTCCTTCCTGTACCGCGCCAGCAACACTTCCCGCCTTTCTCCATGCAAAGCCCATCCTACGCAGTTTGCGCAATTGACGGATAAAATGAGAATCATTATCATTCTTATCCCCTTGCGCCGGATGTCCACGCCACGATGTTGTCGCGCCGCCCGATTGCCCGCGCAAACATTGTCATTACGGAGATCCATGCATGGCTGCCACACCTGTCACACTGTCCTTTTCGCTGCGCCCGTGCGCGCTGGCCATCGCCCTCGCCTGCCTGGGCGCCCCGCTTGCCGCGCAGGCGCAGGACACCAATAGCGCTGAGAATGCCGGTCCCATCCTCGAATCGATTCAGGTCAGCAGCAACTTGCTGGGCACCAGCATGGCCGCCAGCACGAAGAATTTCGCGGGCGCGCGCACCGTGGTGCAAAAGGACGATATCGAGAACTCGGGTGCAACCAGCCTCAGCGACGTGATGCGCCGCATTCCCGGCGTGCAGATCAGCGACAATTCGGGCAGCGCGGGCAGCGCCATTTCGCTCAACATCGGTGTGCGCGGACTGGCCGGACGCTATTCGCCGCGCAGCACGGTGTTACTTGACGGCATTCCGATGTCGGTCGCGCCGTATGGCCAGCCGCAACTGTCGTTCGCGCCCGTCAGCCTGGCCAATGTCGAGACGGTCGACGTGGTGCGCGGCGGCGGCGCCGTGCGCTTCGGCCCGCAAAACGTGGGCGGCATCATCAACTTCAAGACGCGCCGCGTGCCCACCACGCCAGGCATCACGGGCGACGCCACGGTGCGCTACAACACGTACAGCGAAGTGGGCCACAACACGCAGGCCAGCGTCTTTGCCGGTACCCAGCTCGACAGCGGCCTGGGACTGGCCGTGCTGTATTCCGGCATCCGCGGCAGCGACTGGCGCGTGGGCAGCGATGAAAAAGTCAACGACTTCGCCCTGAAATTCCGCTACGACCTGAGCCCCACGGCCGAGGTGTACGGCAAGCTGTCCTACTACGACGTAACGTCGCGCACGCCGGGCGGCTTGACCGCGGCACAATACAAGCAGGACCCGTTCCAGAACACGCGCCCCACCGACTTCTGGAGCGGCGAGCGCAAGGCCTTCGACATCGGCTACCTGAATGCCATGTCGAACACGCAGGAATTCGAAGTGCGCGCCTACTACAACAAAAGCTCGCGCGAAAGCACCTTGATCAGCGGAAAAAACCTGGGCCACCAGCCGCGCAACTATGAAACGACGGCCATCGAGCCGCGCTACACGCAGCGCTTTATTACCGGCAAGGTCACACAGGACGTCACCGTCGGCTACCGCTACCTGGCCGAGCGCGCCGACGAGGCCATCTACAATGTGATCATCGCCAGCGGCGTGCAACAAAAGCCGACGCGCTTTGCCGACAATGCCACCGATGCGCAGGCCGTGTATATCGATGACAAGATCGCCATCGACGCCTGGCGCATCACGCCGGGCGTACGCTACGAACACATCAAGACGGAACGCTTCAACCATTTGCCGGTCGACCAGAAGATCGAACTGCTCAACAACAAGGCCCTGCCCTCGCTGAACGTCGCCTACTTGCTCAATAACAACGTGACCCTGTTCGGCAACTACAACAGCTCGTTTGGCGCCGTGCAAAATACGCAGCTCAATGCGCAGTCGAGCAAGAACCCGCTGCAACCGGAACTGGCGAAAACAGCCGAGCTGGGGGCGCGCTGGAAGAGCGGCCAGCTGTCGGCCGAAGCGACCTTGTTCAACATCAAGTTCGACAACCAGATCCAGTCCGTGGGCAGCGGCGAGAACGTCGTCTTCTACAACGTGGGCGCCACGCACCACCGCGGCCTGGAAACGGCCGTCGACTACCACTTCGACAAGTCGGGCCCGCTGGCCGGCTTGAACGCCTATGCCACCTACACCTACACCAAGGCAACCTTGCAGGATGGTGCGAACGCGGGCAACGACGTGCCCTTCTATTCGCGCACCACGGATACCGTCGGCGTCCACTATCAGCTGGGCGCCTGGGGTGTTGATTTGTCGAGCAGCCATCAGAGCCGCCAGTTCGCCGACGAAGCGAATACCGTGGCGGAAAACGCGGCCGGCAACTTGGGTGTGATTCCCGGCTTCCGTACCTGGAACATGCAGGTGAAATGGACAGTGCCGGGCCAGAAGGGCCTGGAACTGGTCGCCGGCGTCAACAACCTCGCCGACAAGCGCTACTTCACGCGCACCTCGGACGGCAACCTGGGCAAGCTGGTGGGCGCGCCGCGCATGGTCTACCTGCAGGGCCGCCTGGCGTTCTGATGCCTGCGCGAAGGCGCCTATCGAATCGATATGCCGCTGCGCACGGCAGTTACCTGAAAAAACCTGCATCGTTGTTGTTACGATGCAGGTTTTTTTACGTCCCGATGTCACAAAAATACCGTGACGCAAGTAACTCCAAGCTTGCGTTCGCCTTGGAGCTTCACAGCAATTCATTCACCATAGAAATTAATTTCCATGTAGACACAAATGATTTCACAATTGCAAATAATTTTAGCGAGCGCGTGTTCTTTTTGTGAGTTTTGGTGATATTCTTTAAATGTCATTTAAGAAATCAAATTATCTTTTAACCAATCAAACGAGAACCCATGAAAACGCCAGCCACCCTCCTGAAGATCGCCGCACTGGCCACCCTGGTCACCGCTGGCGCCGCCAACGCCGCGACCGAACTGGTGGTCAATGGCAGTTTCGAAAACAATGTCATCGCCTCAGCCTGGGCTCCGCTCAGCAGCGTGACAGGCTGGACTTCATCGGCCAGCGGCAATTCGGCCTTTGAAATCCAGAAAGGCGCCACGCAAGGCGGCCAGGGCGGATTCAACCCCGTCGCCGCCAGCGGCACGCAATACCTAGAACTCAATACGGACCGCCTGACGTCGGTATCGCAAGCGATCGCCACCACGGCCGGCAGCACCTATGCGCTGTCGTTTGCCTACTCGGGCCGTCCCGATACGGCGGGCGGCGCGAACAGCCTGATGAATGTCTACTGGGGTTCGACCCTGCTGACGCCAACGGCATTGATCGGCAACACGAGCGGCGTGTGGCAAACCTACAGCCAGAACGTGACCGCACTCGGCTCTTCGAGCCTGCTGCGTTTCGAATCGATCGGCCCCGTCTCCGCACCGACCTATGGTTCCTACCTGGACAACGTCTCGGTGACGGCCGCCGTGCCGGAACCTGAAACCTACGCCATGATGCTGCTGGGCCTGGGCTTGCTGGGTTTCATGGCACGCCGCAAGACAGCCGCCTGAGTCCGGACAGACGCCACGCAACAGCCGTCCCGCCGTTTGGCCGGGCGGCTTTTTCTCGTCCGAAGAAGCGTGCACTGCAGCATTAAATGTTGCCCAAAAGAATTAAATTGGCGCTACAATAGCGGGGTATCAAGCAATGCCAAGCATCGCTCCGCCAGGGCCCCTACCCCGCCCTGATCATCAGCACGCATTTTTTGAACAGGATGACTGGCGCTGCCGGACCCGATTGCGCTCCCGGCACGGCCACCACACACGCACCATGTCCGCAGAAAAAACCATTACCGAAACGAGTTCCTACGGCAAGGAAACACCCGTGGGACGTCCCGACATCGATGGCCGCGCCGGCATTTTCGTGCCCACGGCGGAATTCGACATCAACAACACCACCACCATCCGCAAGGGCGCGGGCATTGTCGGCTTCGGCAACCTCGACGGCACCCTGACCGTGTACTTCGAAGCGAACCGCTTCGACGAAAGCAATCTGCACAAATGGGAACACAAGGCGCGCAAGGCATATGACCGCATGGTCATGGGCGCACCCACGGTGTCGAAGGCGAAGATCGACGCGCGCATGCTGGAACAGGTCGGCATCATCGATGGCATGGGCATCAATCTCAAGCATCCGGAACGCCTGACGCACTGGCTGGCGATTTCGAACGTGCCGGACACGGCGCCGGAAGAGCCGGTGCTGCGCTGGAAAAACCGCTAAGTAATCCTCAGGAAATTATTGTGAAGTTATGACGAATAGAACCGGATGCTATGCAAGGCGCCCGCTGCGACGCAGTGCGAGCACTGCTAGCAGTGGGCAACACCGCAGAGCGCCGGTTATAGAAGTCAGAAATCGCAATAATTTATTGGGGGTTACTTAGGCCGCCGGAGAGCGAGGCGGGGCCTCAGCGACGAGGTGTTGTCCTACATCGTGGCGGACATTCATCCGATGCCCGAGAGCATTTATTCGACCTATGATGAAAGCCTGACAACCCACCTCACACCATTCAGGAGTACGACATGTCCCGCCTCATCCCGATCAGCTTTGGCGCCTTGCAAATAGGTCTGGCAGCGGCGGCGATGTATATCCTGTGCTCGGCGGACGTGCTGCACCAGAGTTCGGTATATTTCCACTGATTCAGCTTCGCGGCGCTGCTCGTCATCGCCAATGAGAAAGCGCGCCGTGCTTTACGAAGCACGACGCGCTTTCTCACGCCAGAAGGACTCCGCCCCGCGTCTAGCGGCGGCCGTGGTAGTGTCCATGCCCGCCCCAGCCGCCGCGGCGTCCGCCATAGCGCCCAAAGCCAAACATGAAGTCCAGCCCGATCGATACGGGCGGATTGTAATAATACGGTTGCGGCGCGTACACGGGCGCCGGCACATACACGGGCTGCTGCACGTAGACAGGCGACTGCTGCACGTAGACGGGCTCATTCGTGTATTCCACGCGCGGCGCGCTCATCACGCGGCCCGACTGCACCGGCTCGGACGAGACCGTATGCCATTCATAGGGATTGTAGGCCCCCTGCGGCGCGCGCGAACCGTAATACGCGGGCCCGGGCGGGGCCACGACGCAGCCACCCAATGCGGCCAGCGAAATTACTGCCAACAGGGTTTTCATCGCAATTCTCCTAATATGTACTACCTCAAGTAAGTACTATAAGAAATTACGCCGTGCTTTGCTGCGCTTTTACCGATTGTTACACCCCGACGCACGCCGCAACATGAAATGTGGCAATGACGCCACAAGCGGCCCATGCGTCATGTTTCCTCAGATAAATGGAATGTCGCACGTGTCGATGGCCTTGCCTGCCGCATCGTAGCGCTGCACGCACACCTGGTAGCGCACGCCGTAATCGAGCTCGACCTGCTCGACCTTGCCATACTTCAATTTCCAGCTGGGCTGCACACGCTGCATGCCCGCCAGGGCCGGCACGTCCTGCGGTATCGCCATCGCCGTTTGCGTCTCACCCTGGCGCGCATCCTGGCGCCGCGCCACGTCGATCGCAACGTTCACGGCCAGGTCGACGCCGCCGTCCGCATACGCCAGCTTCGGCGCGCTGCGCTGCGCCCGCATCACGCCCCAGCTGCAAGCCTTGCCGCCGGCCTCGCATTGCTTCAATTGCGCCAGCGGAAAATATTCAGGGGCAATCTTGCCATCCTTGATGGGCCAGCTGGTGCGTACACCGTCGCGCTTGCCCGTCAGGGGATTGTCCCAGCTCAGGCTGTTGACGACGGCGACGGTCTGCCCCGCCTGCAAGCCCACGGGCGTGCCCAGGGAAGCGCAGGCGGAAAGCAGCAAGCCGGTGGCCGCCAGGGAAGAAAGTGTCAGGATGCGCTGCATGGTAGGCCTCTTGTGGTGGGATATCCCGAAGGTATGTTTCGAGGGTAACAGAATCCGCGGCGGCAGCGCCGTTGGCTGCCGCACATAACAATACGGGCGGCACCCTCGCAGGCGCCGCCCGTAGCGGATACGGTCATGCCGGGAGCCGCGCTCCCGGCAATGCCTGGATCAGTCCAGCTTCCAGGCGTAGTCGACCTTGGTCCAGGTTTGCGCAGGGGAACCATCCTTGGTGCCCGGCTTGAACTTGCATGCGGACAGGGCCTTGATGGCGGCCTTGTCCAGGTTCTTGAAGCCGCTGCTCTTCTCGACTTTCGAATCGGCAACGCTGCCATCGGCATTGACCAGGAAGGACATCGACACGGTGCCCTGCTCTTCGTTCATCAACGAGGCTTTCGGATAGTCGGCCTTGCAGTTCTTGGCATCGAACGACGCGGGTACCTCGGCAGCGAAGGCTGCGGAAGAAACGGACACCAGCAAGGCTGCTGCAACACTCATCAAACGCTTATTCTCAAACATGTGCTTCCCCATGATTATCAGATACGGTAATTACAACTTCCTGTGCGCTGTTGATCGCGCTTAAAACTCTTCCCACTCGTCATTGCTGGTGCTGCCGGCCCCTGCCGCCTTGCGTGGCGCCGCGGCAGCCACGGGCGCGGCCGCTTCGGTCTTGCGGGTCAGCGACTTGACCGGACGCAATGCGGGCGCCGGCTTGCGCACGGCCGCTGGTGCGGCAGACACGGGTGCCGGCACAGACGCCGCTGCCGTTTTCTGTTCGCCTTCGACCAGTTTGAAGATGCTGACCACGTGGGCCAGTTCGGCCGCCTGGTCCTGCAGGCTTTGCGCCGCAGCGGCGGCCTGCTCCACCAGGGCCGCATTTTGCTGCGTCATGCCGTCCATCTCGATGATCGACAGGTTGACCTGTTCGATGCCGGCGCTTTGTTCCTGGCTGGCACTGGCGATCTCGCTCATGATGTCGGTCACGCGGCGCACGCTGTCGACCACTTCGCCCATCGTCACGCCAGCCTGGCCGACCAGACGCGTACCGCGTTCCGTCTTCTCGGCCGAATCGTCGATGAGGATCTTGATTTCCTTCGCGGCGCCAGCGGAGCGCTGGGCCAGGTTGCGCACTTCGGACGCCACCACGGCAAAGCCGCGGCCTTGCTCGCCGGCACGTGCCGCTTCCACGGCCGCGTTCAGCGCCAGAATATTCGTCTGGAAGGCGATGCCGTCGATCACGCCGATGATGTCGACAATCTTCTTCGCCGACTCGTTGATCGAGCTCATGGTGTCGACCACTTGCGACACGACGGAGCCGCCCTTCAGGGCCACGTCCGACGCGGTCGCGGCCAGCTTGTTCGCTTCCCGTGCATTGTCCGCATTCTGTTTCACGGTCGAGGTCAGCTCTTCCATCGCGGACGCCGTTTTTTCCAGCGCGCTGGCCTGCATTTCCGTGCGCGACGACAGGTCGATATTGCCGTCGGCAATTTCACGCGATGCCGTGCCGATGGTTTCCGTACCGACGCGCACCTGGCCGACGATGCCCACCAGGCTGTTGCGCATTTCCTTCATTTCCGCCAGCAGGCTGGAATTGTCCGATGGCTGGGTGTGGATGCCGATCGACAGGTCGCCATTGGCGATGCTGCCGGCGATCGATGCCGTGTAGTCAGGCTCGCCGCCCAGCTGTTTCAGCAGGCCGCGGGTAATCACCAGTGCCGCCGCCACGCCCATCGCTACGGCCAGCACGCCGAGGATGATCATGAACAAACGCGCGCTGTCGAAGGCCTTGCGGGCATCCGACTGCATCTGTTCATTGAGCTTGTCTTCCAGGGTAGCCAGCTGCTCCAGCGCTTCCATCCATTTTTTCTGTACCGGGCGGATTTCCTTGATCATCACGCGCGTGGCGCCTTCCGCATCGTTGGCCATCCACAGTGCGGATGCCTTGGCGATGGCCGGCATGGCGGCCGCTTCGTATTCCTTGATCGAAGCGAGCAGGGTCTTTTCTTCGGCAGTCGACTCGATGGCGAATTTCTCTTCGAGCTTCTTCTGCGTTTCCTGATAGGTGCTCGTCTGCGTCTTGATACGCGCCATTTCCGGCTCCATATCGCTCGCGTCGGTCATCAGGGTGAGGATGCGCAGCGAGGTGATGCGGTCGCTGACGTTGCCACGCATATCGATCACCAGGCGGGTGACGACATTGTTGACATTGATCACGTGATCGAGACGTTCCTGGATTTGCGCCATGCGCGCGATGCCGAGGACGGTCACGGCCACCAGCAGAACCAGTACCAGGGCGAAACCCAGGCCCAGGCGGGTACCAACCTTCATTTTTGCTAAATTCATTTCGGCTCTTCGTAAATGAAACTATTGATAAGGATTTTTTGCCCGGCACGACAAGACGAAGGCTGCGGTACACCGGCATCCGCCCTTACCCATTGGTATGCTGGCGGTATCCGGCTGCACGCAGCCTAGGGTACTTCCTGGTCCTTCGCCAGCCCTGAAACAGCCAGTGACTGCGAATGCAAACTTGCTCCACACGCTGAATTTTTGACACTGATGATATGAGATCAACATCAAACATTCATATGAGAAATATTTGTCTATAATCAATTATAGGTGTAAATTTTGCCTCAAAGCAAGCAATAAGTACCTGAATAAATGGCAGATTAACTTTCTTCGGGGAAATGGCAACAACGCCGATTCTTGCCTCTTAGAAATGCCCCATGGCAGTGCGGGCGTGCGCCGAAACGGCGCATTTACAACACATGGCGTAGCCATATTGCATCGTTTTGGAAGAGGTGCTCAGAGGAAGGGGGAGTACGGACAATACCACTACGCAGAAGCAGCGGTATAGACAAGTTGGCTCAGCTGTCCCAGCTGCAATGCATCACATAGGCGTGGCACTCTGTGCCAAAGACAAAGACGCTCCAGATGGCGCCCAATTGCCCGGTCAGGCTGATCTGGCCAGATGATACCAATTGATACCAGCGCGGCTCGCCGCGCAGCAGTTCGGCCAGTTCTCGCTCGAAACCGTCATATAAACGCGCATCGAGCGGCTGGCGGTCCGCCTCGCTCATGGGACGAAACCGCTCCAGCAGCCACTGGCGCGGCGTGCAGGCGATGCCGCTGCACACCACGCTCTCGAGCGGCTGCAAGGACAAGCCCGTCGGCGCAATCCGCAGCGCGCGGCACAGCGCGTCGAGCGATGCCTGCGGCGCGACGGGTCCCAGATACTCGCAAAGAAACAAGCTGCCGTCATCCTTCAGGGCGCCGACGGCCAGCAAGTAGCCCTCGATCACGCGCGCAAGGCCATGGCAGGCGTCCATTACGCGGGCAGCGACAGGCGCGCCGCCGCTTCCAGCAGCAAACGGGGGTCGCCCGAGGCCAGCTTCTTCGAGTCCGACAGGGTCTGGCGGAAGCCGCGCGCGCCGGGCAGATTTTGCATCAGGCCCAGCATGTGGCGCGTGACGCTGTTCAGTTTCAAACGCCCCGCTTCTTTTTCCAGCTGCGCGCTAATGTACGGAATCATCGCCTCGAGCACCTGTTCGCGCGTTTTCACGGGCGTGTCGTCGCCGTAGTAGCGCTGGTCGAACTGCGCCATCACGTACGGGTTGTGGTACGCCTCGCGGCCCAGCATCACGCCATCAAGGTGCTGCAAATGCAGGTCGATCTCGTCCAGGGTCTTAATGCCGCCGTTGATGATGAACTCGAACTGGGGGAAATCGCGCTTCAGGCGGTAGGCGTAATCGTATTTCAGGGGCGGCACTTCGCGGTTTTCCTTCGGGCTCAGGCCTTTCAGGATGGCATTGCGCGCATGCACGATAAACGTCTTGCAGCCGGCATCGGCCACGGCACCGACGAAGTCGCGCACGAAGTCGTACGATTCGCTGTCGTCGATGCCGATGCGGTGTTTCACGGTGACGTCGATGTCGACCACGTCGCGCATGGCTTTCACGCAGTCCGCCACCAGTTGCGGCTCGGCCATCAGGCAGGCGCCAAACGCCCCTTTTTGCACGCGCTCGGACGGGCAGCCGCAATTGAGGTTGACCTCGTCATAGCCCCACTGCTGGCCCAGCTTGGCGCTGGTGGCCAGGTCTGTCGGATCGCTGCCGCCCAGCTGCAGCGCCACCGGATGCTCTTCCTCGTTGAAGCGCAGATGGCGCTCCACGTCGCCGTAGACGAGCGCGCCCGTCGTCACCATCTCGGTGTAGAGCCAGGTGTGACGCGTGATTTCGCGGTGGAACTTGCGGCAATGGCGGTCGGTCCAGTCCATCATTGGGGCAACGGACAGGCGGCGGGAGGGCAAAGAAGAGGAAGTCATGGTGTCTAAAAAATACAGGGACTGCAAATGACAAACCCGCTGCGCGCCTCACCAATGACGGTGACGCGGCGCAGCGGGCCGGAAACGGCATGGCCCGCAGGCCATGCTCTACAACAGATTACGCATCACGCGACGCTTTTTTACGCTCGTGCTCTTTCAGGAAGCGCTTGCGCAGACGGATCGATTTAGGCGTGATTTCCACCAGTTCGTCGTCCTCGATGAATTCGACTGCGTATTCCAGCGACATCTGAATTGGCGGTACCAGGCGCACCGCTTCGTCGGTACCCGACGAACGCACGTTGGTCAGCTGCTTGCCCTTGATCGGGTTGACGACCAGGTCGTTGTCGCGCGAGTGGATACCGATGACCATGCCTTCGTAGACCGGGTCATTGTGCGACACGAACATGCGGCCGCGGTCTTGCAGTTTCCAGATAGCGTAGGCAACGGCGGCGCCGTCATCTTGCGAGATCAGCACGCCGTTACGACGGCCAGCCATTTCGCCACGGGTGTTGTCGACCGGTGCGTATTCATGGAACACGTGGCTCATCAGGCCGGTACCGCGGGTCAGGGTCATGAATTCGCCCTGGAAGCCGATCAGGCCACGCGCCGGGATCAGGTACTCGAGACGCACGCGGCCCTTGCCATCCGATTCCATGTTTTGCAGGTCGCCGCGACGACGGCCCAGTTCTTCCATGACGCCGCCCTGGTTGGCTTCTTCCACGTCGACCGACAGGTTTTCAAACGGCTCGTGGCGCACGCCATCGACCATCTTGAACACCACGCGTGGACGCGATACTGCCAGCTCGAAGCCTTCGCGACGCATGTTTTCGATCAGAATCGTCAGGTGCAGCTCGCCGCGGCCCGATACTTCAAAGATCGTGTCGTCGTCGGTCGGCGCTACGCGCAGAGCAACGTTGGCTTTCAATTCTTTTTCCAGACGGTCACGCAGTTGGCGCGAAGTCACGAACTTGCCTTCGCGGCCAGCCAGTGGCGAGTTGTTGACCATGAAGTTCATGGTCAGGGTCGGCTCGTCGACGGTCAGCATCGGCAGCGCTTCCGGGGTGTCCAGTGCGCACAGGGTCGAACCGATGCCGATTTCGTCGATACCGTTGATCAGGCAAATGTCGCCGGCAACAGCTTCGTCCACCAGCACGCGCTCCAGGCCCTTGAAGTTCAGCACCTGGTTGATGCGGCCTTTGATTGGCGTGGCGCCTGGGCCATTGATGACCAGCACGTCTTGACCAACTTTCACGGTACCGCGGTTGACGCGGCCAATGCCGATCTTGCCGACGTACGACGAGTAGTCCAGCGAGGTGATCTGCATTTGCAGCGGGCCTTCCGGATTGTCGTCACGTACTGGAACGTGTTCCAGGATGGCGTCGAACATCGGCTTCATGTCGCCGCCGCGCACGTCTTCGGTCAGGCCGGCATAGCCGTTCAGGCCGGAAGCGTAAACGATAGGGAAATCCAGTTGCTCGTCGGTTGCGCCCAGCTTGTCGAACAGTTCGAACGTCTGGTTGATGGCCCAGTCCGGACGTGCGCCGGGACGGTCGATCTTGTTGACGATCACGATAGGCTTCAGACCCAGTGCCAGCGCCTTGCGCGTGACGAAACGGGTTTGCGGCATCGGGCCTTCCTGTGCATCGATCAGCAGCAGAACCGAGTCCACCATCGACAGAACACGTTCCACTTCGCCGCCGAAGTCGGCGTGGCCTGGGGTGTCGACGATATTGATGTGGGTGCCTTCGTACTCAACAGCGCAGTTCTTCGACAGAATCGTAATGCCGCGCTCCTTTTCCAGGTCGTTCGAGTCCATGACTCGGGTGTCGACCGCTTGGTTTTCACGGAAGGTGCCGGACTGGCGCAGCAGCTGATCCACCAGCGTGGTTTTGCCGTGGTCAACGTGGGCGATAATGGCGATATTACGAATTGCGCGTTTTGTATTTGACATGGTCGTAGTAGTTACTGAAAAACTGCGGAGTGCGTACAAGGTGTACGAGATACCCGAATGCTAATCTATTTCCGGAACCGCGTAGTATAGCATGTTGCGTTGCAACGCTATCTAAAAATGCTGGCGGCTCCCGCAGTCGGGGACGGATTGTTTAAAAATACGACACCGGGCTAGCAGTGTCGCTGATCAATATGACTTGACCATGACTTACCTATGACTTAACGACACCTGACAAAACCGTAGCGAGCGGAAGTGAGTTGTGGCTAAGAAGCGCAGCTGTGCGTATGCACAGTGAGCATCGCAGGCCGCAAATCACGACGCGCAGTAGGTTTGGTCAGGTGGTCACTGATGCGCCGTGGCAATGAGGCGCTCGGGCGCGAGGATGCTGTACTCCTGCAACTGGCCCGTGCCCAGCAGCTTGCTGTCGTGATACACGCGCACCCTGCCCGGTTCGGCTGGTACGGCGACGTCTTCCTTGCCCAGCGCGATGCGCTGACCATGCAGGAAACGCTTGGCCAATTCTTCCGTCAGCTGCACGGCCGGAAAGCTCGACAATAATGCATCGACGGGCGCCAGCAGACTCAGCGGCGCGGCATGCGCCGTCAACTCATCCAAGGTGACGACGCCGTCAAGCGTCAGGTTGCCCACCTGCGTGCGGCGCAAGGCGTTCAGATGGCCGCCGCAACCGAGGGCATGGCCGATGTCTTCGCCCAGCACGCGGATATACGTGCCCTTGCTGCACATCACGGACAATTTCAGAAACGGGGCTTCATAGCCGAGGAACTCGAGCTTGTGGATGGTCACCGGGCGCGCTTCGCGCTCCAGGGTGATGCCTGCCCTTGCATACTCATATAGGGGCTTGCCGTCCCTTTTCAAGGCCGAGTACATGGGCGGCGTCTGCAGGATAGGCCCGCGGAACCGCGCCAGCACGGCTTCAATCTGCTCTTGCGTGACGTTGACCTCGCGCGTTTCCAGCACTGCGCCTTCCGTGTCGCCCGTATCCGTCGTCTGCCCCAGGTGCACCAGGGTTTCGTAGGTCTTGTCGGCTTCCAGCAAGTCCTGCGAAAACTTCGTCGCCTCGCCAAAGCACAGCGGCAGCAAGCCCGTGGCGAACGGATCCAGCGTGCCCGTATGGCCCGCTTTTTTCGCGTTCAGCACGCGCTTGGCCTTGATCAGGGCGTCGTTGCTGGACCAGCCCACGGGCTTATCGAGCAACAAGACGCCATCGACCAGGTCGCGCACCCGCTTGATGCCCGGTGGTTTCTTCGGACCCGCCACTGTTATTGCTCGTCCGCTTCTGGTTTGACATCCGGCTCGGCGTCGGCCGCGCGCGTGGCGTTGGCCTTGTCGATCAGGAGCGACATTTCCATGCCGCGCGAGGTCGAGCTGTCGTGCACGAAATGCAGCATCGGCAGGGTGTGGATGTGCAGGCGCTTGCCCAGCAAGCCACGGATGAAGCCCGACGCGGCCATCAGGCCTTCGGTGGTGTTCTTGATGGCTTCTTTGCTGTCTTTCAACATCGTGAAAAACACCTTGGCGTGCGCGTAATCGGGCGTGATCTGCACTTCGGTGATGGTGATCATCGTGCCCACGCGCGGGTCTTTCAATTCGTAGGCGACGATCTCAGCCAGATCGCGCTGGATCTGGTCGGCCACGCGCAAGCCGCGCGCTGGCATGGTTTTGCTATGTTTAGCCATGATTTTATGCTGTCCTAAGTGCCGCAGGGCGCATGAGTCAAACGGTTGCCCGTTGACCAATGCGCCCCACGTGTTTGCGCGGACAACGGTATGTCCGCGCGGTTTTCATTGCTGCTGCGATTACAGGGTACGAGCGATTTCCTGGACTTCGAACACTTCCAGCGTGTCGCCAACCTGAATGTCGTTGTAGTTCTTCAGCGACAGGCCGCATTCCAGACCGGCGCGAACTTCTTTCGCATCGTCCTTGAAGCGTTTCAGGGAGTCGATCTCGCCGCTCCACACCACGATGTTGTTGCGCAACAGGCGGACGGAAGAAGCACGCTTGACCACGCCATCGGTGACCAGACAGCCGGCAATCGCGCCGACCTTCGAGACCAGGATAACCTGGCGGATCTCGACCTGACCGATGACGGTTTCGCGTTTCTCTGGTGCCAACATGCCCGACAACGCCGATTTGATCTCGTCGATCGCATCGTAAATGATGTTGTAGTAGCGAATGTCCACGCCATTCGACTCGGCCAGCTTGCGTGCCTGGGCATCAGCACGGGCGTTAAAGCCGATGATGACCGCTTTCGAGGCGACTGCCAGGTTGACGTCCGATTCCGTGATGCCGCCGACGGCCGCGTGAACCACTTGTACGCGCACTTCGGAGGTCGACAGTTTCTGCAGCGAACCGACCAGCGCTTCTTGCGAACCTTGCACGTCGGTTTTGATGATCAACGGCAAGTTTTTCACTTCGCCTTCGGCCATCTGGTCGAACATGTTTTCCAGTTTCGCAGCTTGCTGTTTCGCCAGTTTCACGTCGCGGAACTTACCTTGACGGAACAGACCGATTTCGCGCGCCTTGCGCTCGTCAGCCATGACGACGACTTCTTCACCGGCAACCGGCACTTCCGTCAGACCCTGGATTTCGACCGGAATCGAAGGACCCGCTTCAGCGATCGACTTGCCGTTCTCGTCCAGCATGGCGCGAACACGGCCATACGAAGAGCCCGCCAGAATCACGTCGCCGCGTTTCAGGGTACCGGACTGCACCAGGATCGTCGCGACAGGACCACGGCCCTTGTCCAGACGCGCCTCGACTACCAGGCCGCGCGCTGGCGCATCGACCGGTGCCGTCAGTTCCAGCACTTCGGCTTGCAACAGCACTTGTTCCAGCAGATCGTCGATACCCTGGCCCGTTTTGGCCGACACCGGCACGAATGGCGATTCGCCACCGTATTCTTCCGGCACGACTTGTTCGGCGACCAGTTCCTGCGTCACGCGGTCCACGTTGCCGCCTGGTTTATCGACCTTGTTGATCGCCACCACCAGCGGTACGCCGGCTGCTTTCGCATGGGCAATCGCTTCTTTCGTTTGCGGCATCACGCCATCGTCGGCGGCAACCACCAGAATCACGATGTCGGTTGCCTTGGCGCCACGGGCACGCATGGCGGTAAACGCTTCGTGGCCCGGGGTGTCGAGGAAGGTGATCATGCCGCGTGGCGTATCGACGTGGTAAGCGCCGATATGCTGCGTAATGCCGCCCGCTTCGCCGGAAGCCACCTTGGCGCGACGGATGTAATCGAGCAGCGAGGTCTTGCCGTGGTCGACGTGACCCATGACGGTGACCACCGGTGCGCGTGGCTTGGTTTCGAAGTGCGCGTGTTCGCCCACGTCGGCCAGCAGCGCTTCCGGATCGTCCAGTTCGGCGGCGAACGCCTTGTGGCCCATTTCTTCCACCAGAATCATGGCGGTTTCCTGGTCCAGCACCTGGTTGATCGTGCACATCTGGCCCAATTTCATCAAATGCTTGATGACTTCGGATGCCTTGACGGACATTTTGTGCGCCAGTTCGGCCACGGTGATCGTTTCCGGTACGTGCACGTCCTTGACGACGGCTTCCGTCGGTGCCTGGAAGTTCGATTCACGGTCGTCATGGTGCGTCGGGCGACGGCCCTTCGCGCCACCGCGCCAGCTGTCACGGCCGCCTGGGCCGCTATTGCCGCGTGGCTTGGGACCACCGGTGGTGCCGCGTTTTTTCGCGTCATCGGACCAGGTGGACGACACATTGGCCGACTTGATGGATTTCTTGTCTGCGACAGCAGGCTTCTTGTCGCCCGGCTTGTCGCCAGGTTTCTTGTCAGCAGGCTTGTGCAGCGTGCCTTCCGGCGCCTTTGGCTTGACGGGAACCGGTACGGGTTCCGGTGCCTTGATGGCGCGGCGTGGCGCGTTCATCATGGCCTTGATCTGGGCGACTTCGTCGGCAACGGCCTTGCGTGCGCGCTCGGTGGCTTCCGCTTTGTCAGCGGCTTCCTTGGCGGCAACAGCAGCGGCGGCGGCTTTCTTTTTCGCTTCTTCAGCGGCAGCGGCTTTTTTCGCTTCGGCGGCGGCGTCGTCAACGACAGGCGCAGCGGCACTGGCGGCAGGCGCGGCGGCAGCCTTGGCGGCCGCTTTCTTCGCTTCCGCTTCCGCTTCTTTCTTCGCAGCCAATTCAGCCTGTTGCGTGGCTTTCGCCTGGGCTTCTTTTTCCGCGTCGAGCTTGGCCAGACGTTCTTGTTTTTCGCGCAGATCGGCTTCCTGGCGGGCGATCAGTTCAGCCTGTTTACGGGCTTCTTCTTCACGGCGCGCCACGTCGGCGGGATCGATCACCGGTGCGGCAGGCGCGACCGGTTCTGCCGCGACCGGCGCAGCTTCGTCACGCTGGACGAAAGTGCGTTTCTTGCGCACTTCCACCTGGATCGTGCGCGATTTGCCGGTGGCGTCTGCTTGCTTGATCTCAGTCGTTTCCTTGCGGGTCACGGTGATTTTTTTCTTTTCTGTGTCAGCCGCTGCGCCGTGTGTGCGGCGCAGATGATCCAAAAGCTTGTCCTTATCATCTTTCGACAATGGATCTGACGTCGAACTTTTCTCGACGCCGGCAGAACGCAGCTGCGTCAGCAGCAAATCTGCAGGCATCTTCAGTTCGGTGGCAAATTGGGCTACGTTGTTACTCGCCATTCAGTCCTCTTTTCTATGTGTCGCGGAGATGATAAAGATACTCAAATTAAGCCTTTGCGGATTCGGCCAGACTCCATGCCTTGGCTTGCAACGCCTTGGCACGATCGTCGTATTTCGAGTCAACCAACTTCATCTCATCGTCGGTCACATCTTTAAATTCACTTGTAATCAGTTCACGCGCACGGTCCGCAGACAAGGCCAGGATTGCGCCAAATTCGTCGTATGCCAGTGCTGCAAATGCTTCTACGGTCTTGATACCAGCCAGACCCAGCTTGCCGGCGGTGATGCGATCCATGCCTTCCAGATTCACCAACGCCTCGTCCATGCCTTCCAGACCCTCTTCCGAAGCGATCGCTTCGGTCACGAGCGCATCACGCGCACGGGTACGGAGTTCATTGACGGTATCTTCGTCAAACGATTCGATTTCCAGCATTTCGGAAATTGGCACGTAAGCGATTTCTTCCAGACTGGCGAAACCTTCTTCCACCAGAATATCGGCCACTTCCTGGTCGACATCGAGCTTTTCCATGAACAGGATGCGCACGGCAGCCGTTTCCTGGGCAGCTTTGTCGGCCGATTCTTCGGCCGTCATGATGTTGATCTTCCAGCCGGTCAGGTCCGAGGCCAGGCGCACGTTCTGGCCGGAACGGCCGATCGCGATTGCCAGGTTTTCTTCGTCCACGACGACATCCATCGCGTGTTTTTCTTCATCGACCATGATCGACGACACGTTCGCCGGCGCCAGGGCGCCGATGACGAACTGCGCCGGATCTTCCGACCACAGCACGATGTCGACGCGTTCGCCGCCCAACTCGCCGGTCACGGCCTGCACGCGCGAACCGCGCATGCCGACGCAAGTACCGATCGGGTCGATGCGCTTGTCGGCCGTGTAGACGGCGATCTTGGCGCGCACGCCGGCATCGCGGGCTGCGGATTTAATTTCCAGCATGCCTTGCTCGATTTCCGGCACTTCCAGCTCGAACAGCTTCATGATGAATTCCGGCGCGGTGCGCGACAGGATCACTTGCGGGCCGCGCATATTGCGGTCGATGCGCAAGATGAAAGCACGCACACGGTCGCCGATACGCAGATTCTCTTTCGGGATCATCTGGTCGCGTGGCAGACGTGCTTCGATCTTGCCCGATTCGACGATGGCGTCGCCGCGTTCCATGCGCTTGATGGTGCCGGTGACGAGCGAATCGCCGCGCTCCAGGAAGTCGACCAGGATCTGTTCACGTTCGGCGTCACGCACGCGCTGCAGGACCACCTGTTTGGTATCCTGGGCGAAACGGCGGCCGAATTCAACGGATTCGATCGGTTCTTCGATATGGTCATCGACTTCGATATCGGGAATCTGTTCTTTTGCCTCGAAATGCAGGATCTCCTGATCCGGCAATTGCAGGCCCGCTTCATCGGGCACGACGTGCCAGCGGCGGAACGATTCGAATTCGCCCGTTTCGCGGTCGATCGAAACGCGGATGTCTACTTCACCCTCATACCGTTTCTTCGTGGCTTGCGCCAACGCGAATTCGAGGGCGCCGAAGACGACATCTTTATCGACGTTTTTTTCGCGCGCCAGCGCGTCAACCAATAATAAAACTTCGCGGCTCATGCTTTGCGTCCCTTAAAAACCACCTGCGGCACCAAGCGTGCCTTATCCACATCGGCGAGCGTAAACTCCAACATCGCCGGACCATCCTTACCTTCAAATTCCAACGACAATTTATCGCCCACGGGTTCTTGCAAGATCCCCTGGAACGATTTCCGGTTGTTCGTACCCGGCATCGCCACCATCAGCTTGACGATGATTTCCTGGCCTGCGAAACGGACGAAGTCTTCCAGCTTGCGCACCGGACGATCGAGACCCGGGGAAGAAATCTCGAGACGCTCGTAAGGAACGTTCTCTACCGTCAACACATGCGATAACTGGTGACTGACCGTGGCACAGTCTTCGACCGTGATCGGACCTTTTTCAGCGGCATCGGCGGCGCTGAAATCAATAAAGACGCGCAGCAGCCCGCGCTCGGCACGTTCGACATCAACGAGCTCATAGCCCAGACCTGTAACTGTCTTTTCAATTAATCCCAACTGCTGCAAGAAATTCTCCAGAAATAAGGCCCGTTTTCGGCATGACAGCGCCGCAATAAGCGCCGACAACATGCAAAAACACGCATTCAAGTCATATATGGCCCCTTGCGGAGCCATTACAAACGGTTCAACAAAAAAAAAATGGGCATCTGCCCATCTTCTTGTATTTTCCCAACCAGATGAAAGCACTCCCCACCAAACAACCCTGCGGAGAACTTTTATTAGGCTGCAGATTATAACCTCTTATTAACTTCGCCGCAATGCCGCACACGAGGAGCGGCCCGGCTTACAACAGTTACAAGAGCGCGCACCCGCGGCAGATCGGCGGGCGCGCAAGAAGAAACTCTTCCCGATTAACCTTTGCTGCGGCGGCGCGGCATGCCATCCATGCCGCCGCGATCCATGCCGCCGCGCGGCTGGCCGCCGGAACGTGCTTGCCCACCGGCACCACCGCCGGCATTGCGGCGCGGACCCGTGTTGGCGAAGCCGAAGGCCGTTTGCAGCGGATCGGGCTGGCGCGGACCGCGCTGCGGCGCGCGGCCTTCGCCACCACCGGCCGGACGTCCCTGGCCTGCCGCACGCGGCGGACGGCCCTGGCCTTGGCCTTGCGCGCCTTCGAACGATGCCGACGAACGGGGCTGGCCGCCCTGGAACGGACCTTGCGGCTGGCCGCGGCCCGGACCACGCGCTTCGCCTGGACGGCCGGCGCCGCCCGGGCGGCCCTGGCCTTGCGGACGGGCAAACTGGCCTTGCGGCTGGCCACGGCGCGGCGCGACAGGGAACGGATCGGCGTTGCGGTTGCTCACATCGATGCGGTTGCCATTCGGCTCGTCATCGCGGCTGGCCTTGCGCGCTTCGCGGCCCTTGGCGGCGCCAGCGGCACGGGGGTCGCCCGATGCCGGCATTTTCTTTTCGATGCCGTAGGCGGTCAGCAGGTCGCGCACGGTGTTTTCATCCATCTCTTCCCAGCGGCCGCGTTTCAGGCCGCTCGGCAGGGTCATGGCGCCGTAGCGGGTACGGATCAGGCGCGAAACGGTCAGGCCGATGGCTTCGAACATGCGGCGCACTTCGCGGTTACGGCCTTCGCCGATCACCACGCGGTACCACTTGTTGATGCCTTCGCCGCCGCCATCGGCGATCTTCGAGAACTGCGCCAGGCCGTCTTCCAGCTCGACGCCGGCCAGCAGCTTCTGGCGCATGCCCTCTTCCAGCTCGCCCAGGGTACGCACGGCGTACTCGCGGTCGATGCCGTAGCGCGGGTGCATCAGGCGGTTGGCCAGGTCACCGGACGTGGTAAACAACAGCAAGCCTTCCGTGTTGAAGTCGAGGCGGCCAACGGCCAGCCACTTGCCCGCCTTCATGGTCGGCAGGCGGTCGAAGACGGATGGACGGCCGTCCGGGTCGTTGTGGCTGACGATTTCGCCGGCCGGCTTGTGGTAGACCAGCACGCGCGGCGGCTTCTTGCTGACGCGGCGCTGGATCAACTTGCCGTTGATGCGCACATGATCGCTCGGCAAGATGCGCTGGCCGATGTGAGCCGGCTCGCCATTCACGGACACGCGGCCCGAAATGATCAGGTCTTCCATGTCGCGGCGCGAACCGAGACCGGCTTCGGCCAGTACCTTGTGCAGCTTCGGCGCATCGTCGTCGGACGTCAGGTCGCGGCGCACGGCCGCTTTCTGTACACGGCCCGTGCCGCCTTCTTCACTGTCGAAGGCGTCGGAAGTAACGAACGAGAAGACGGCATCAGCGTCGCTGAGCTTGCCTGGCGCAGCCTGGCGGCCCTTGCCCTTTTTACGGCTCTTGCCGGCATTCTTGCCGGCACCCGGCACGTCGTTGCGGGGACCGCGCGGCAGGCGCGGGCCGGACACGAGGTTGCCTTCGGCATCGAACACGTCGGCGACAGGCGCGGCAGCTTGCTCTGCGGCAGGCGCTGCGGCAACGGCATCGGCCGCCTGCGGCGCTTCGGCGCGCGGGGGCTGGCGCAACGCGCGCTCCGCCTGCACGCCGCGCATCTGGCGCGGACCGCGGGTCGGGCGTGCTTCGGCCGGCTTGTCAGCGACGGCTTCCGGCGCCGTTTCAGCGACGGCGGCAGCGGCCTTGGCGGCGGCGCGGGCGCGCGGCGGACGCGGCGCAGGTGCAGCGACGGCTTCGGCAGCCGCTTCAGCGGCGTCGGCCACGGCCTTCAGGGCCGGCTTGGCGCGGGTTTTCTTGGCGGCGGGCGTAGCGTCGGCGGCGACAGCTTCCGCGACGGGCGCATCGGCGGCCACGTCGGCTTTCGTGCGGCGCTTCGGCTTGGCGGCGACAGCGTCGCCAGCCGTGCCGGCAGCAGCCGCGTCAGCTTCGATCTGGGCCTTGGTGCGGCGCTTGGGCTTGGCAACGATGGCTTCGTCGCTGGCGGTTACTGTCTCGGGTGTGTTCGGATTATTCATTCTTCGTTTCTTGGCTGTGCTGACCTGGCGCAGCGTCAACCGTTAGTTCTGGCGCAGGGTCGTGAGTGTAGGCTTCGTCCATGGGCGAAGCATCGGGGCCGGCATCAAGGCTTGCTGTCACATCTACATCTGTCACAGCCGTATTGCTACCTGCACCAAGCTGGGGGACAAGCTCATTGCTTGCCTTGTCAAAATTTTCCTGCAGGGCCGCTTCCAGGGCTTCAAGCCCGTTGCCCTGCATCTCGCTGATTTGCTGCAAAGGCGGCAGCTGGGACAGCGATTGCAAACCCAGATCATCCAAAAACTGCTTGGTGGTGGCCAGCAAGGCCGGCCGTCCCACCACGTCGCGGTAGCCGATGGCATCGACCCAGCCACGGTCTTCCAGCATCTTGATCGTCTGCGAATTGACGGCAACGCCGCGAATTTCCTCGATATCGCCGCGCGTCACCGGCTGGCGGTAGGCGATGATGGCCAGGGTTTCCAGGGTCGCCCGCGAATACTTGGGCGGCCGCTCGGGCGTCAACCGGTCGAGATACATCTTCATTTCCGGGCGACTTTGAAAGCGCCAGCCCGAAGCCAGACTGACGATCTCGATGCCGCGCCCTTCCCACTCGTCGCGCAACTCTTCCAGCAATTGCTTGATCGTGTCGGCGCCAACGCCGACACCGCGCACACGACCATTCTCGTCCGCATCGACGAACAGCTTTTTCAGGCTGTGGATCGTCAGCGATTCACGAGCGCACAGCAACGCGGTTTCGAGGACTTTTTTAGCCTCAATTGTATTCATAGCAATTCTGTGCGGATGTGTGTTGCAATTCGTATGCAGAGAAAGAAATCAAAAACGTTCATTTCAACGTAACAGATGGCAGACATCGATAATGACGCCGTGCTGGGTTACTAGTTGAGGCTGTTTTTCCGACGCCTTGGCCGATGCGCGCAAAGCGGGATTAAAGCGGATGCAGTGAAAGTCCTGCCATCCATGGTGCTGGCCTTAATTAACCTTCACTAAGTAACCAGCAATGAAACGATCTCCGGAGCAGCTGCTTTTCCCGTGGCGGCGAACCAGCCAGACAGGAGAGCGACAGTCGTCGTTTCATCCAACGATGCCAATTGTACCTGATAAAAAGCGGAAAAGCGCAAAACCGGGCAAAACACGCGTTTTACCCGGCCCTGGCGCGACACATCGCCCGTACCTCGCGCATCACAGGGAGGCGAGTTTCTCCGAAAGAATGGCCGATGCACCCAGGAAAGCTGGATACTGCGCCGTGATGACGAAGGTCGGCACTTGTGACACGTAATTGGCGAAGCGGCCCTTGCGCTCGAAGCGGGCGCGGAAACCGGAGCGGTCGAAACGCGCCCCCAGGCGTGGCACGATGCCGCCGCCGATATAAATGCCGCCCAGCGCGCCCAAGGTGACGGCGACGTTGCCCGCCACCGTGCCGAGCATGCAGCAGAACGCTTCGATGACATCGTCGCACAGCTGGGATTCGCCGGCCAGCGCGCGGCGCGTGATTTCCGCCGCCGGCAACGCTTCGGCCGGCACGCCCGCGCGGTCGGCCAGGGCGCGGTAGATCAGTTCCAGGCCATCGCCGGAAATCAGGCGCTCTGCCGAGACGTGCTCGTATTCGCGCCAGGCAAATTGCAGGATGCTCACTTCCGTTTCATTGAACGGCGCAAAGCTGACGTGGCCGCCTTCGCTTTGCAGGGCGATCCAGCCGCCGTGCGAAGGAATCAGGCCCGACACGCCCAGGCCCGTGCCGGCGCCGATCAGGCCGATGGCCGTGTTCGGACGGGCCGTGCCCGCGCCCACCTGGTGCTTCTGTTCGCTCGACAGCTGCGGCAAGGAACGCGCCAGGGCCGTGAAATCGTTGACCACGTCCAGGGTCGTGAAGCCGCACTCTTCGCGCATGGCGCGGATCGAGAACGACCAGTGGTGGTTCGTCATGCTGAGGAAGTCGCCGTCGACGGGGTTGGCAATGGCGATCACGGCATGGCGCACGGCTTGCCCGCCTGCGGCAGCGATGTGCGGCAGGGCCAGGTAGGCTTGCAGGGCGGCGGACAGACTCGGGTAATCGGCACAGGGCAGCACTTCGACCAGGGTGATGTGGCCGGCGGCCACTTCCAGGGCGAAACGGGCATTGGTGCCGCCCACGTCGGCCAGCAGGCGCGGTCCATCGGCAAAGGCGGAAGTCGGCAGTACGGGAGAAGACGAAGCGCTCATGATTTTAAATGATGAAGTGGGACGCATGGGACGCCAAGCTTAAAGGATGAATGCGCCCGGAGGCAAGCAAAGTTTGTAGTTTAAGTACATCAAAACAAGCCTTTATTGGTAGTTCCACTCCAAATGCAACAGGCAAGGCCAAAGTTGCTCGAAAACAATGATTTATAGTAAGTACCTACACTCGTCAGACGCACCAAAATCATGCTGCATAGCAGCAGGAATCGCGTAAAAACAAGAGTATGCCGCAGTTTGCGCAAAGCCGCTTTGTAGGGGGCGGCCCAGGCGTGGCGGCGCCGTCCCGGTGGCCCGGCGACAGTATTTTCGTATTATTACTACCGGTTTTTACTGCTCAGGAGGGCAAGCCTTCGCCCAGCAGGCTGGCGGGTGCCGGCTGGTCCGAGCGGTAGGCGGCATTCCACGCGTCGAGGCCGCCATGCAGGGGCTTGGCCCTGTGAAAGCCGTGCTGGTGCAGCAGCTTGGCCACTTGCGCGGCCGTCACGTCGTTGGGGCAGCTGCAATACACGATGATGTGGCGGTCCTTGTCCATGGCGATCATGGCGGGCACCGGCTCCTTGCCATTGAAGAACAAGGCGCCCGGCACGGCCGGTTCCAGCGCTTGCGCCGTGGCACTGCGCGCGTCAACCATCAGCGGCTCCTCGCCCTGCTCTATGAGTTCAAGCAATTCATCGATGCCGATGCGCTCGATCTGCAAGGCCTGGCGGAAACGCCGGCGTTCGAGGAATTTGTACAGCAGGAACAAGCCCAGCAAGGCGGCCAGCATCAGCAAGGCCGTACTGCCCATGGTGCTGAGCAAGTCCAGCACCTGCTGCACGCTGGCGTGAAAGATCACGCCGACGGCGATGCCGGTGCCGCTCCACAGCAAGGCGCCCAGGCCCGCATACAGGAAGAACAGGCGCGGCGGCGTGCCCAGCGCACCCGACATGGGCGCGGCCACGGTATTGAATCCCGGCACGAACTTGGAGACGATCAGGGCTTTCGGGCCCCAGCGCTTGAATTTGTCTTCCGTCTGGCTGACGCAGTAATCGGGCGACAGCGAGATGCGGCACAGCAGCCGCAGGATGCGCTTGCCGAAATGGCGGCCCGCGCGGAACCACGTGAAGTCGCTGATCAGGCAGGCGCCCAGCGCGGCGGCCAGCACCAGCCCCCCATTCATGTCGCCATCGACGGCCAGCGCCCCCGCCACCACGAGAATGGGAAAGGCGGGAATCGGCAGACCGAGCTGCTCCACCAGCACGATGCCAAAGACAATCAGGACGCCGTAATGTTCGAGCAGATAAATAAGGTTGGGCATGGCCGCTATCTTACCGTAAAAAGCCCCCTACAACTGCACGCCCTTCGGTATGGCGCTCAACAGGGTGCGCGTGTACGGATGCACGGGATTGCGGTACAGCTCGTCCGAATCGGCCAGCTCCACCACTTGCCCCTTGTGCATCACCATCACCTGGTCGGCGATGTATTTCACCACTGATAAGTCGTGCGAAATGAAGATGTAGGACAGGCCGAATTCATCCTGCAAATCCTGCAGCAGGTTGAGCACCTGCGCCTGCACGGACACGTCCAGCGCCGACACGGATTCGTCGCACACCAGAATCTCCGGCTGCATGGTCAGGCAACGGGCAATGGCGATGCGCTGGCGTTGGCCGCCCGAGAACTCGTGCGGATAGCGGTGGAAAGCCTGTTCCGGCAAGCCGACTTTATCGAGCAGCCAGTAGGCCTTGGCGATGCGTTCCTTGTCATCGACGCCGATCTTGTGGATGCGCATCGGTTCCAGCAAAATCTGCCCCACAGTAAAGCGGGGATTCAAGGACGCATACGGATTCTGGAAGATGATCTGGATGCGGCGTTTATAGGGCAAATACTCTTTGTTCGGCATGGCAATCAGGTCCTTGCCGTGGAACATGGCCGTGCCACTAGTTGCCTGGTGCAGGCGCAGCAGGGTCAGGCCCACCGTCGTCTTGCCGGAGCCGGATTCGCCCACCACGCCCAGGGTTTTTCCGCGCGGCAAAGTGAACGACACGTCCTTGACGGCCTGGAATTCGCGCTTGCCGAACAGGCCCTCGCGCGTATAAAAGCTTTTACTGAGATTATTCACCACCAGCACCGGTTCGTCGCCCGGCGTATAGCCGCGCGTGCGCTGTTTCACCTCGACGCCGGGGCCAGCCGTACCCTCCATATAATCGGCGATGACGGGCAAGCGCCATGGGCGCTCGTCCAGCGACGGGCGGCAATGCAGCAGCGCTTTCGTGTAACTGTCTTGCGGCGCTTCGAACACTTGCCGTACCTCGCCCGTCTCGCGCACTTCGCCGTGGCGCATGACGATCACCTGGTCGGCGATCTCCCCCACCAGGCCCAGGTCGTGGGTAATGAAGAGCACGGACATCTGGTGCTTCTTTTGCAGCGCCGCGATCAGGTCCATGATCTGCTTCTGGATCGTCACGTCCAGCGCCGTCGTCGGTTCGTCCGCGATCAGCAGTTTCGGCTCGCAGGCGATCGCCATGGCGATCATCACGCGTTGCTGCTGGCCGCCCGACATCTGGCTCGGGTAGGCGTCGATCTTCGTGGCGGGGTCGGGTATGCCCACTTCCTCCAGCAATGCCAGGGTACGCGCGCGCGCCTGCTTGCGGTTCATGCCCATGTGCTGGCGCAATACCTCGGCGATCTGGAAGCCAACGGTGAAGACGGGGTTCAGCGACGACATCGGCTCCTGGAAGATCATCGAGATATCCTTGCCGCACATGGTGCGGCGCTCGGCGATCGACAGTTGCAGCAGGTCGCGCCCGCCGAAGTGGATGCGCGATTGCGGATCGATGATGGTGCTGTCAGGCGGCAGCAGGCCCATCACGGCCAGGGAGCTGACGGACTTGCCGCTGCCCGACTCGCCCACCAGGGCGACGGTGCTGTTGCGCGGCACGTTGAACGAGATGCCCTTGACGGCTTCGAACGTGGTCTTCTTGTCCAGGCGGAAGGTGACGCGCAGGTCGCGCACTTCCAACAGGTTATTCTGGTCCATGAGCAACTCCTATTTCACTTTGGGGTCGAGCGCATCGCGCAAGGCATCGGTAAACAGCGAGAACGCCGTCACCAGCACGGCCATCGCCGTGGCGGCGGCCGTCAGCTGCCACCATTTGCCCAGGATCAGTTCATTTTGTGCCTCGTTGAGCATGCTGCCCCACGAAACGGTGCCCACCGGCACGCCAAAGCCGAGGAAACTCAGGATCACTTCCGCCTTGATGAAGCCCACCACGAGAATGGACATCTGCACCAGCGCCACGTGGCTCACGTTCGGGAAGATGTGCGAGAACATCTTGCGCCAGTGCGAGGCGCCGATGGCGTCGGCCGCCATCACGTATTCGCGCGCCTTGTGCTTGATGTATTCGGCGCGGATCAGGCGGTATGGCCCCGTCCAGCCCGTCAAACCGAGGATCAGCACGATGGTCAGCACGCCCTTCTGCTGCAGCACGGCCGCCACCGTCAAGATCATCAAAATCGACGGAATCGACGTGAAGATGCTGTAGAACCAGTTAAAGAAATCATCGACGATGCCGCCGAAGTAGCCGGACACGGCGCCAAAGATCGTGCCCAGCACCACGGCCAGCAAGGCCGCCACGAGGCCCACGACGATCGACGTCTCGCCGCCCTTGATGGTTTTCTGCACGATATCGTGACCCCACTTGTCGGCGCCGAACGGCAGGGTCGCCGCCTTGTGCGCGATCAGCTTTTTCGTCTTGCCCATGCCCGCGCGCAAGGCCGTCAAGTCGTCGGCCAGCGGGTCGATGACGCCGTACATCTCGACGCCGGCAGATGGATTGCTGCCCATCTGGGCGCGCAGTTCGGCGATATCGTCGGCCAGCGGGTCGAGCACGTTGACGGGTGTCGGCGCGCTGCGCTCGTCGGACTGGGGAATGGCGCCGTCGGCGGCGCCGGCCGCATCCTTGTCGGCACCGACAAACGTGGGCGGCGCATAGCTGACGGCCACTTCGTCTTCCCAGTTCGCCGCCACCAGGCCGCTGGCAGACGCCAGCACCAGCAGGAAAAATGCGCCGACCACGGCCAGCGATACCATTGCAATCTTGTCGCCGCGCAAACGGCGCCACGCCAGGGCCCACAGGCCGGGCGATGTATGAGGTTTCGACATCGTCTCTTTCTACTTCAGTTGTACGCGAGGATCGACCGCCTGGTACAGCAGGTCGGTGAGCAGGTTGAAGAGCATGGTGGCGGCGGCAACATACACGGTGATCGCCTTGATCACCGGAAAATCGCTGCGCTCGACGGCCAAAATCACTTCACGCCCGATGCCGGGAATGCCGAAGAAGCGCTCGAGCAGGAAAGCGCCGATCAGCAGGGCCGGCAAGTTCGACATCACATAGGTAATGATGGGAATGCCGGCATTGCGCAGCACGTGGACCCACATGATGCGGCCTTCCTTGAGGCCCTTGGCGCGCGCCGTGCGCACGTAATCCTGGTTCGCCTCGTCCAGCACGAAAGTGCGGAACAAGCGCAGGGTCGGTGCGATGGACACGGCCAGGCCGATCAGGATGGGCAGAGTCGAATAGCGCAGCAGGTTTTCCCAGAAGCTGTCGCCCCAGCCCTGCACGGGGAACAGGCCCAGCTTGTAAGCAAAACCGTACTGGAAGACGATGATGTAGACGAGGATGGAAATCGACATGCCCACCGTGCAGGCGATCATCACCATGCGGTCCGTCAGCGAACCGCGCACGAACGCGATGGCCAGCGCCAGCGCCACGCCGAAGAACGTTTCCAGCACGGTCAGCGGGATCAGCACCATCATCGACGGCCCCAGGCGCGAGGTGATGATGTGCGACACGGACTCGCCGGTCGCCCAGCTCTGGCCGAAATCAAACGTGATGATCTGCTTGATGAAGATCCACAGCTGTACATAGTACGGCTGGTCGACGCCGAGCTGGCGGCGGATGTTGGCGATGCTTTCCGCACTAGACATCTTGCCGGCCAGGATGTAGGCGGGGTCGCCGCCCACCCAGTTGAACAGGATAAACACCAGCAGGACCACGCCCAGCATGGTGGGCAGCATCTGCCACAAGCGGCGCAGGATATAAGCAAACATAATGATTCCTTGTCGTATATGGTGTTAAAAGCGGCCGCGCTTATTTTTTAGCCGAGTCAGCCGCAGGCGCCACCGGCGCGCCCGTGCTGTCGATATCCATATACGCCCATTCCTGGAACAGGATAGGGTGCTTCTTGTAACCGAGCACCGACTTTTGCGCCAGCATGTTGCGGTAGCGCGCGTAGCCGATCAGGGCGCCCGCATTGACTTCCAGGCGGCGCGCCATCTTGTGGAACAGCTCGTCGCGCTCGGGGCTGGCCGGCATGGCCTGGCTGGCCGCGTACCATTTATCGTACTCGGGGTCCTGGTAGCAGCCATTGTTGTTCTGGTGCGTGTTGGGGCCGTAGAACAGCTGCATGAAATTGTCGCCGTCCGGATAGTCGGCCAGCCACGGCGCCGTGCGCGTCTGCATCTTGCACTGCTTTTCCGTCTTCAAAATGTCGGAAAAGATCATGCGGTCGTTTTCCATGCGGATGCCCAGCGAGTTGTACGTCTTGCGCCACATTTCCGCCTGCAGCACGCCATTGGCTTCGTTGCGCGAGGCGTAGCGGATCAAGAGCGGTTTGCCGTCCGGCAAGGTACGCCAGCCGTCGGCGCCCTTCTTGTAGCCGAATTTATCCAGCAATTTGTTGGCCAGCACGGGATCGTATTGCAGCAGGGATTTATAGTGCGGGTCGTAGCCGACGACGCCGGGCGGGATCGGATAGTCGAGGCGTTTGGCCTGGCCATTCCAGATGATGCGGATTTCCTCATCGATATTGTGCGCCATGGCAATGGCGCGGCGCAGGGCGATCTTTTCCTTGCTGAAACCGCCCAGGGTGGGGTCTTCCATATTCCAGTAGTAATAGCTGATTTCCGGATCCAGCAGGCGCGACAACTGCACACCCTTCTCCGCCAGCTCGGGACGCAGCTTGCCGTTCAGCAGCGCTTTCGGCGCCAGCGGGCCGTCGAGCCAGAACACGTCAGTGCCGCCGCTCTGGAACGACAGCCAGCGCGACTGGTCTTCGATCATCACGGAAATTTCGATGCGGTCGATGGCGGGAATGCGCTTGCCCTGCATCTGGCGCACGATGCGCTGGTCGTCCGGGTCGTCGCCGGCCATGAAATTCCATGTCTCGGGCAAATGCTGGGGGTTACGGTTGAGGACGATGCGGTTGCCGCGCGTCCATTCACCCAGGGTGTAGTAGCCGGTGCCGACGGGATTCGAGCCCACTTCGCCCTTCACGTCGCCGTATTTGTCCACCACTTCGCGCGCCACGGCGGCCGTCGGCACATAGGCGAGGATCATGGGGAAATTGAAATCGGTCTTGGTCAGCGAGATGCGCAGGGTGTACGGGTCGAGGATTTCCAGTCCCGCCACCTTCTTGCTGTAATCGAGCTTGTTCGACTTGGCCGCATCCTTGGCCAAGTCGTCCAGCCCCACCACCTTGCCTTCGAACAGCCAGCTGTGCGGCGACGCCAGGCGCGGATCGAACAGGCGCTTCCACGAATACACGTAGTCGGCCATCGTCAGTTCGCGGCGCTTGCCGCCGAACGCGGCGTCAGGCGTGTACAGGATGCCTTTTTTCAGGCGGATGGTATAGGTCTTGCCGTCGGCCGACACTTCCGGCATGGCGGCCGCCGCGCCGGGCACCACCTTGACGGGGCGCGCCAGGTAGTCATAGGTGTACAGGGTGTCGAAGACGGCCTGCGTGATGTGGTTCGAATACAGGTCGCGCGCGGTGGCCGGATCGAAGCCCGTCTCGGCGGCCGGCAGGATATAGCGCAAGGTTTTGACCGGCGCGGCCGCGGGGGCAGCGTCAACGGCCACGGCCGCCAGCGGCAGGGTGGCCAGGCAGGCGAGCAGCGCCACGCGCCGCATCCATGGTGACTTCATGTAATACCCTTCATCTCGATTATCTGTCGCACCGTATTGGTGCGCTTGTACTGGCTTCCCCCTGGGATACAGGATTCCACCGCCAAAACCAGTCCATCCTCGCAAGATCTATGCCTTGTTCATCGCCAGCCGGACCTGCAAGCAGGCGAGCCGGAAAAAGGCGTAACGATAACGCATATTCCGTTCGCCGGGCGAAAAGCCGCAGCACTGGCGTGGCGTGGCGCCACGCTCACCTGCCTCGCCGGGAGAATCTTGCGCAGCGCAACAAAGACAGGTCGCCGCCATGAAAAACCGGCCTGGCAGTAACCCTTACGGCTTCGAATGACAGCCGTTTTTATCGCAGTACGGAAAATGCGCATCGCAGTGCAACATTGAAATAATTGCAAATATTGAAACACGTCAACATTATAAAAAACACTGTTGTTTCCATGCTGAAAGCGGGTGTGTGCGCGTTGACAAGGTTTCTCGACAAATGGTCTTATCGATCACGACGGCTCACACGATATGCCGTTTGATCCATAGCGATTGCCGACGCAGCAATCTTTATCACCCTGGCAAAGCTGTGCCGCACAAGGGCCGGCCGAGCATACTTTCGGAGTTCTGAGAATGATGATGGAAACAGTGATGTCCCGCTCCGTACGCCTGATTTTTTCGGGTAGCGTAGCAGCGTTCAGCCTGGGCATGATGGCTGCGCCGGCAATGGCGCAAGACGCCAATGTGCAACGTGTGGAAATTACAGGATCGAGCATCAAACGGGCTACGGCCGAGACTGCATCGCCGGTACAGCTCATCACCCGCGACGACTTGATGAAATCGGGCAAGGCCACCGTCGCCGAATACCTGCAAACCCTGACCGCCGATGGCGCCGGCTCCCTGCCGACGGGCTTCGGCAACGGCTTTGCCGCCGGCTCCACGGCCATCTCGCTGCGCGGCCTGGGCGCCACCTCGACCCTGGTCTTGCTCAATGGCCGCCGCATGGCGCCGTTCGCGCGCGCCGATGACGGCCAGAAGAGCTTTACCGACCTGTCCACCGTGCCGATGCAGATCGTCGAGCGCATCGAGATCCTCAAGGACGGCGCCTCGTCGACCTACGGCGCGGACGCCATCGCCGGCGTCGTCAACATCATCCTGCGCAAGGACTTCGAAGGCCTGACCCTGAAAGGCGACACGGGCATCTCCGGCGACAGCGACGCCAAGCAGCACCGCGCCTCGCTGACCTTCGGCAAGGGCAACCTGGATACGGATAAATTCAACTTCGTCCTCAATGCCGAGTACAGCAAATCGGACATGCTGATGAACAATGACCGCGCCGGCCGCAAATGGATAGGCAAGGCCGACCTGCGTCCGTATGGCTATGCGATCAACACCCAGTTCGCCGGCGGCTACATCAATGGCAACAACGATGCGAATGCCGCACCGACGGGCCTGATCCGCGACCCCGTCACCAACAACTATGTGTCCCTGCCCGGCTGCTCCAGCTTGTCCGTGTCTTCGCCGCAAGATCCGAAGGGCGGCTGCCTGTGGCACCACGACCAGTTCCGCTCGATGCAGCCGAAGATCGAATCGATCAACCTGTACACGCGCGGCACCTGGCAAGTCAATGCCGACACCCAGGTGTATGCGGAAGCGGGCTACTCGAAGCGCGATACGGCCTTCACCCTGATCCCGCCCTCGATCACGCCGACCATCGCCTTCCCGCCGAATGCCACCAGCCCGACTGGCGTCGTCAACTACGGTTCCGGCGCCGGCACCACCATCGTGCTGGCCGCCAACCACCCGCAAAATCCGTATGGCGTGCCGGTGCGCGTGCGCTACCAGGCCTTCGACGTGGGCGCCAGCACGCGCCAGGCCAACAATGAGTTCAACCGCATCGTGCTCGGCGTCAAGGGCAACGCCATGGGCTGGGACTACGATGCCGGCTACACGCATTCGGAATCGAAGCTGCACCTCGATTACAGCAATATGCTGAACATGGCCGTCGTCAAGGATGCCCTGGGCAATCCGAACAGCCAATATTTCCCGTACTACATCGGCGCGCAGGCGGGCAAGAATCCCGCCTCGCTGTACGCGGCCATGGTGACGAACGCCACCTCCGATTCCACCACCAAGCTCGACATCATCGACTTCAAGGCCTCGCGCGAGCTGATGCAGTTGCCGGGCGGCACCCTGGGCCTGGCCGTGGGCGCGGAACACCGCCGCGACAAGCTCGACAATCCTTCGCTGTCGGGCACGCAGGACGGTTCCATCAACTCCAGCTATGTGGCGGCCAAGGGCGACAGCAAGGTCTCGGCCGTGTTCCTCGAAGTGCTGGCGCCCGTGATCAAGACGGTGGAGCTATCGGGCGCCTTGCGTTACGACAAATATGACCGTTTCTCGTCGACCACGCCGAAACTGGGCGCCAAGTGGACACCGGTGAAAACCTTCGCCGTGCGCGGTACGTATTCGGAAGGCTTCCGCGCGCCAGGACCGGCGGAAAGCAATGCCAACTCGCAATCGACGGGCACCTCGACCGTCAGCGATCCCGTGCGCTGCCCGGGCGGCACCCGCCTGCCGGGCGCCAATGCCAGCGATTGCGAACTGCAGGTGGCGGCCGTCAAGATCGGCGACCCGAGCCTGAAGCCGGAAAAGTCCAAGGGCTACACCCTGGGCCTCGTGTGGGATCCGTTCAACGATACCAGCCTGTCGCTCGATGCCTGGAAGATCAAGCGCGAAAACGAGATCAACCCGCTGCCGTACAACGAAGCGGCCGCCCTGCCGACGGCCGTGCGCGCCGACAACAACCTGACCATCAATGGCGTGGTGGTGCCGAACACGGGCACCTTGCTGATCACCAAGGCACCGTACCGCAACTCCAGCTACACGGAGATCAAGGGTATCGACCTGGACGTCAAGCAGCGCGTGCGCCTGGGCGACTACGGCCGCGCCACGTTCGGCCTGACCTGGACCCACATCGCCTCGTGGGTGCGCGCCGAGTCGGCCACCGTGCGCTACCAGTTCGCCGGCACGCATGGCAATTGCGATACCTCCAACTGCGCCGGCACGCCGAAGGACAAGATCAATCTGACCGGCTCGTGGGACCTGGGCAACTGGAACGTCAGCGGCGTGCTGAACTACCGTTCGGATATGAAAAATATCAAGTTTGAAGGCGATCCTTGCGCCTCCAAACTGGCGAACGGCACGCCGGCGCCGAACGGTTGCAAGCTCGCTTCGTTCACCACGCTCGACCTGTCGAGCCGCTGGAACGTCAACAAACAGTTGCAATTGTTTGCCTCGATCAACAACGTGACCGACAAGATCGCCCCGCTCGACCCGCTGACCTATGGCGGCATGAGCTACAACCCGATGGATGCCAGCGGCGCCATCGGCCGCTACTTCAAACTGGGCGCCAGCTACAAGTTCTTCTAAGCTGACACCCGTATCCTGGCGCAAGGCGGTGAGCAATCACCGCCTTTTTTTCGTCCGCGACTGTGGCGCAAGGCTCTCATCCACACGCCTATTGCGCCAGCGCAAACCTGACCTGCTGTGCGCCTGTAAAACTCCCTTGCAGGCCACTTGGCCCATGACCAAGCCACAGGAGTGTCAGATGACGCAAACCCGCAGTCCCTCCCCTACCTTGCGCCTGTTGTGCGCAGCCCTGCTCGGCGCGTATGGCCATGCGGCCATGGCGCAGGACACCGGCGCCGCCGGCGAGCCTGCCGCCATGCAGCGCGTCGAAGTCACCGGTTCCTCGATCAAGCGCCTCGTCTCGGAAACGGCGACGCCCCTGTCCATCTTCAAGGCCGAGGATTTCGCCAAACAGGGCCTGACGACGGCCCAGGAAGTGCTCAGCAAGATACCCTCGAATGCGTCCAGCATGGGCAGCGGCAATGCCGTCGGCGGCAATACCAGCGGCTTGCCCACGGGCGGCCAGGCCAGCGCCGACTTGCGCGGCCTGGGCGGCGACAAGACCCTGGTGCTGCTCAATGGCCGGCGCATCGCCAACCATCCGTATGACGGCGCCAGCGTCGACCTGAACATCATCCCCATCGCGGCCCTGGAAAGAGTCGAAGTGCTGCGCGACGGCGCCTCGGCCATCTATGGCACGGACGCCATCGGCGGCGTCATCAATTTCATCACCAAGCGCTCCGTCAACGTCACGAACATCACGGCCGAAGTGGTCGCCCCCGAACACAAGGGCGGCGGCGAGCACCGCATCAACCTGTCGACGGGTTTCGGCAAGCTCGACACGGACGGCTACAATATCTTCGGCGTGCTCGACTACCACAAGCAAAATGTGCTCACGTCGCAGGACCGCGCCTTTTCAGCCACCGGCATCGTCCCCTCGCGCGGCCTGTCCATTACCAGCGGCACGACGTTTCCTGGCAACTACTTCGACGCGGCGGCCAACGGCGGCAATGGCCTGGCCGGCAACCCCTACGCGGCCAGCGGCTGCCTGCCGCCGCTGTCGGTGCCGGCCGTGCCGGCGAACGGCACCTGCCGCCAGGATTACACGCGCCAGATCGACGACTTGCCCGCACAGCAGCAAATAGCCTTCTTCGGCAAGGGCGCCTTCAAGCTGGGCGGCGGCCACCTGGCCACGGTGGAATACCTGCATTCGGAAAACAAGGTGAAGGCACGCACGGCGCCGCCACCGCAAACGGGCCTGATTCTGCCCATCAGCAGCAAATATTATCCGGGCAATGCGGGCGGCGTACCGGCCCAGCCGGGCTTGTCGGGCCAGCCGCTGAGCGTCAACTGGCGCCCCGTCGAGGCGGGCCAGCGGCAGATCGATTCGGACGGCAAGGCGGACCGCCTGGTGCTGGCCCTCGAAGGCGAGCTGGCCGGCTGGGACTACAAGACGGGCCTGAGCCATGCCATCAGCAAGTCGTCGGAAAAATTCACGAACGGCTATGTGCAGGATGCGGGTTTTGCCGCTGGCGTGCTGAACGGCATTCTGAACCCGTTTGGCGAGCAGGATGCGGCCGGCAAGGCTTACCTGGCCAGCACGGCACTGCGCGGCGAAGTGCAAAGCGCCAAGGTCACCACCACGGGCTTCGACATCAAGGGCAGCCGCGAACTGATGCAGCTGGCCGGCGGCCCGCTGGCCATCGCGCTGGGCGGCGAGGCGCGGCGCGAAAAGGCCGACTTCAACGTCAACCGCGACATCGCCGGCCAGGCTGCCAGTTCCGGTCTGTCGGGCTCGCTGTCGAAGAGCGGTTCGCGGACCATCGAAGCTGTCTTCGGCGAAGTCAACTTGCCGCTGATCAAGGACCTGGAAGTACAGCTTGCCGCCCGCTTCGACCATTACAGCGACGTGGGCAGCACCACCAATCCGAAGCTGGCCCTGCGCTACCAGGCCAGCAGCGCGCTGGTGCTGCGCGGCTCGGCCAGTACGGGTTTCCGCGCGCCCACCCTGTTTGAAAAGAATGCGCCGCCGTCGAAGAACGATACCAACGATACCTATGATGACCCGATTTTGTGCCCCGGCGGCGTGCCGCAGCCCGGTGCCAACCCCTTGCGCGATTGCGACTTGCAGCAGTTCAAGCTACAGGGCGGCAATGAAAAGCTGAAACCGGAAAAATCCACGACCTTTGCCCTCGGCCTCGTGCTCGAACCCGTCAAGGAAGTCACGCTCGCCATCGATTACTGGAACATCCATTTGAAGGACAAGATTTCGTCCTTGCCCGAGCAATCGATCTTCGGCAACTACGAGAAATACAAGGCCTTGTTCCTGCGCAATCCCGATGGTTCGCCCTACGCCATCCTGGACTTGAACGACAATCTCGGCGAAGTGAAAACGGACGGCATCGACGTCAGCCTCAATGCGCGCCTGGCCCGTGGCGCGTATGGCGATGTCAGCGTGTCGGTCGATGGCACGTGGACCCGCAAGTATGACTACCAGAACGAACGGGGCGGCGCCTTCATTGCCAACGTGGGCCGCTACGCGGACAACAATCCCGTGTTCCGCTGGAAACATACGGCCGCGCTGAACTGGCGCATGGGCAACTGGGGCGCCACCGTGTCGCAATCGTTCAAGTCCGGCTACACGGATCAGAATCTGGTGGATCCGCAGTTCCGCCACGATGTGCCGTCGTACAGCCTGCTGAACGTGTCGGGCAGCTACGCGTGGAAAGGCTTGCTGCTGACGGCCGGCGTGAAAAACCTGTTCGACAGGGAACCGCCGTTCTCGAACCAGGGCACCTTGTTCCAGAAAGGTTACGACCCGCGTTACACGGACCCGATCGGGCGCGCCTGGTACCTGCGCGGCAGCTATACGTTTTAAGGGGAATTTTCAGGTCAATAGATAAAACAGGCAGCGCTGGCAACAGCGTGCCAGCAACAGAAAAGCGGCGCCATCAGCGATGATGTGCGCCGTTTTATTTTACGCATCTGAGCAAGGCTGACAAGGGTTCACGATACTTTATTGCTGAAGGATTACAAAAAAAACAGGGAAATGTTGCATTTCGTCCAAAAAGTCCGCGTGAAATTGACAATCTGAATCGTGAATGTTTTGATGAGGGCCCAGAAAATTTACAGAATTTTCATTGGTGGATTTTCAAAAAGGCAAATAAATTGTTGGCAAGCAACAAGTTATTTCAAAATAATTGCCGCCTTTATCACAATAACAAGGAATTTCAGATGATGATAGAAAATGTAATATCGCGGTCGCTGCGCCTGATGTTTGCAGGCGGCATGGCCCTGAGTATGCACGCCGCGTACGCACAAGAAACAACAGATGGCACCATGCAACGCGTGGAAGTCACGGGTTCGAGCATCAAGCGCATCGCTTCCGAAGCGTCGCTGCCGGTGCAGTCGTTCAACCAGAAAGACATCAAGAAAACCGGCGTCACCACGGTGACCGATTTCATCCAGCAAATTCCTGCGATGCAGGGCTTCTCCGTGGCCGCCGATTCGGTGGGCGGCGGCGGCGGCGGCGTCACAACGGCCTCGATCCACGATATCGGCGCAGCCTACACGCTGGTGCTGCTGAACGGCCGCCGTATCGCGCCATCCAATTCCGGCACCACCATCGACCTCAATTCGATTCCCCTGTCGGCCATCGAGCGCGTGGAAGTGCTGACGGACGGCGCCTCGGCCCTGTACGGCGCCGACGCCATCGCCGGCGTGGTCAACTTCATCCTGAAAAAAGGCGCATCGCCGCTGGAAATCAATGCCAAGTATTCGCGTCCTGAAGAAAAAGGCGGCGCCAGCAACTCGATCTCGATCAGCAAGGGCTTCGGCGATATCGACGAAGACGGCTACAGCATCTTCGTGTCGGCCAGCCATGACGAACAAAAATCGCTGAAGGCATCGCAGCGCAGCTTCGCGAAAAGCGGCATCATCAATTTCAACGATCCGAAGACCGGCAAGGCCCTGCAATTCATCAACGGTTCCTCGCGCTCGGCCCCTGGCAATGCCACGGTCGATTACAAACGCACCGATGCGAACGGTAATGTGGTCATCAACCCAGAGACCAACAAGCCCTTCATCGACAACGTCAATCTGAACCCGTACGCCCTGGCCCATGGCGGCAAATGCGCCGCCAGCAACATGGATTTCTACGGCGACGGCAACTGCTATTTCGATTCGCCATCGACCATCGAAATCAATCCGGAATCGAAGCGCGACGCCATCTTCAGCTCGGGTACCGTCAAGCTGGGCAAAACCGGCTTCCAGGGTTTCTATGACCTCGCCTACACGGAAGCGCGCGTCGTCGCCAGCATCGCGCCGTACCCGGCCGATTTCTCCGTCGATGTCGGCTCGCCGCTGTTCAACAAATATCTGGCACCGAACCTGACGCCGGCGCAGTTGGCCAACGCCACGGGCGCCGTCGCCAAATACCGCCTGTCGGAAATGGGCAACCGCGTGTACGACTACGGCACCAAGGCCACTCACATCGTCGCCGGCATCGATGGCAATGCATTCGGCTGGGACATCAACTCGGCCGTGACGTACTCGAAAAACAAGCAGACGCAGAAATACGTCAGCGGCTTCCCGCTGGCCGACAAATTCGACGCGCAAGTAGCCGCCGGCAATATCGACCCGTTCGCCTACCCTGTCGGTTCCATGCCGGACGCCATGCGCCAGGCCCTGCTGGGCACGGGCTTCAGCGGCACCTACAACACGCAAACCGTGGAAATGAAGGGCATCGACGGCCGCGCTTCGCGCCCTGTGTTCTCGCTGCCAGGCGGCACGGCCATGCTGGGTGTGGGCGCCGACTACCGCAACACCTCGTACAAGGTGAAGCAGGCCGACGTCGCCAGGCAGGCGCAGATCCTGTTTGACAATGCACAAGTCGACAGCGAATACGCGCGCGACAATGCCGGCGCCTACGCCGAGCTGATGATGCCGATCTCGAAAAAACTGGAAATGACCGGCTCGCTGCGTTATGACCAGATCGGATCCATCGACGACAAGCTGACAGGCAAGACGGTAGGCAAGAAAGAAAACGCCACCACCTGGAAAGTCAGCGGCAAGTATTCCGCCACCAAGAGCCTGATGTTCCGCGCCGCTGCCGGTACCGGCTTCCGCGCCGCCAGCATGCAGGAAATCGCTGGCCCACTGGAAGACTGGGGCGTCACGGGCGGTAACTACCAATGCCCATTGACGGCAGCGAACGGCATGGGCGGCCACCCGCTGGCCGGCTACTGCAGCGGCGTCGGACGCCAGCAGTTCGAAGCCTTCCAGGGCGGCAACCCGGACCTGAAGCCGGAAACGTCGAAGCAATGGAGCATCGGTACCGTGTTCGAGCCGATCGACAGCCTGTCGATGTCGTTCGACCTGTGGAACGTGGAAATCCGCGACCAGGTCACCGCGGTTTCGGAAGGCCTGATCTTCAACGATCCTGCCAAGTACGCCAACCTGTTCACCACCAAGCACATCAGCTCGACGGGCAAGGACGTGTTGGCTATCAAGCTGCTGCCGATTAACATCGGCAAGGTGGAAAACCGCGGTATCGACTACGACTTCACCCACAAGATGAAGCTGCTGGATGGCCGCCTGACGAGCCGCCTGATGGGTACCTACCTGCTGCGTTCGCGCTACACGACGCCGGGCACCGATGATCAATGGGAAACCAGCCTGAATCGCTACGGTTCGAACGACAAGGTCAGCTTCCGCAACATCATCCGCGCCACCACCTCGTATGAGACGGCCAAGTTCACGCATACGCTGAGCGCCAGCTACCGCAACGGTTACACGGACAAGGAACAGACGGCTGACGATTGCGCCGTGATCGTGGCCGGCAGCCCTGGCGAATGCTATGGCATCCAGCTGGAAGTGCCGAGCTACACCACCTTCGACTTCCAGACGGCTTACCGTCCGCTGAAGAACGTGGAAATCACGGGCGGCATCCTGAACCTGTTCGACCGCAATCCGCCGTTCACCCTGCGTAACACGGGTTCGCATCAAGTAGGCTACAACCCATCGTACTCGAGCGCCCTGGGCCGCCAGTTCTACCTGAGCGGTTCCTACAAGTTCTAAGCTTCCTGTCAGCTGAAAACTAAAAAAGCCCGGAAAGCTTAGCTTTCCGGGCTTTTTTTCATGCTGCGCGCCATGTTAGTCCGCGTCGCCCTGCAAGCGGCGCTGCTTCACGGCCGCCGCCAGGTTTTCCAGCACGGCCACGCTGGCGCTCCAGTCGATGCAGCCGTCCGTGACGGACTGGCCATAGATCAATTCCTTGCCGGGTATCAAATCCTGGCGCCCCGCCACCAGATGCGATTCCACCATCACGCCGACGATGCGGCTGTCGCCGCCCGCCACCTGGCTGGCGATGTCGGCGCACACGGGAATCTGGTTTTCCGGTTTTTTCGAGCTGTTCGCATGCGAGGCGTCGATCATCAGGCGCGCCGCCAGCCCTTGCGCGGCGATGGCTTTGCACGCCTCGTCCACGCTGGCCGCGTCATAGTTCGGCGTTTTTCCGCCGCGCAAGATGATATGGCAATCCTCGTTGCCGTTGGTCGAGACGATGGCCGAGTGGCCGCCCTTCGTGACGGAAAGAAAATGGTGCGGCTGCGAGGCGGCCTTGATGGCTTCCACGGCGATCTTCACATTGCCGTCCGTGCCATTCTTGAAGCCAACCGGGCACGACAATCCCGACGCCAGCTCGCGGTGCACCTGCGACTCCGTCGTGCGCGCGCCGATGGCGCCCCAGCTGATCAGGTCGGCGATGTATTGCGGGCTGATGACGTCGAGGAACTCGGTACCGGCAGGCAAACCCAGCTCATTGATATCGCGTAACAATTCGCGCGCCATGCGCAAGCCGTCGTTGATGCGGAAGCTGTTGTCCATGTACGGATCGTTGATCAGGCCCTTCCAGCCCACCGTCGTGCGCGGCTTCTCGAAGTAGACGCGCATGACGATTTCCAGTTCGCCCGCGAAACGCGCGCGCTCCTTGATCAGCAGGCGCGCATATTCCATCGCCGCCTTGGTGTCGTGGATGGAGCAAGGCCCGATCACCACCATCAGGCGGTCGTCCTGGCCATGCAAAATGCGGTGCAGGGCGATACGGGCGCTGGCGGCGGTCTGTCCGGCTTGCTCCGAGCAGGCGAATTCGCGGATCAGGTGGGACGGCGGGGTCAATTCCTTCATTTCGCGAATTCGCAAATCATCGGTGCGGGGCATCATTTTCTCCAAAATTTAAGGATGGGTAAAACATCTGGGTAAAAAAAAACCGCCATCAGTGGCGGTTTTTTAGAATGTGCTGGGGTCTCGTTTTTTGCTGCTACGTGAACCGACCGCTACTCCACCGCCTTTGGGGTTGGAATTGCTAAAGTAAAAATAAGCGGTAAAAAAGTGGCGAGCGAACATGCGAGTCATCCCTAAGTGATGATCGACTATAAACCTAAATCGCAAGGGTTGGCAAGCGTATTTGTCGGCAAAGCCGCATGCCGCTGCCGTTTCACACTGAAAAACACGCCAAAAAGCGTAAAAAGTTGCGCGCTGCAGGTCCGCACCGGCTGGCCAACAACGCTGGGGCCGCCGTGGCGCGCACGCCACGCCAGCCCGTTTTGACCTTGGGAAGCGACGCACTACTGATGTAGATCGAATCCCCGCCAGGCCGCACGGCCAAGACTGCAAGGTGTACCTCACCTTTTTCTGTCTGACCTTCCGGAGACTCGCATGATCTACAAACAATCTGTCCATCCGTTTTCACCGCCACGCATGGGCCTGGCTCTGGCAAGCGCCCTGCTCGCCCTGCCCGTCCTGGCACAGGAAGCGGCTCCCATTGCCCGCGTGGAAATCACCGGCTCGAACATCCGCCGCGCGCAAGCGGAAACGGCGTCGGCCGTGCAAACCCTGAACGCGGCCGACATTGAAAAATCGGGCAAGTCCAGCGTGGCCGAACTGCTGCAGACCCTGGCCGTCGACAACCAGGGCTCCGTGCCCACTACCTTCGGCAACGGCTTTGCCGCCGGCGCTTCCGGCGTGTCGCTGCGGGGCCTGGGCACGGCCTCGACCCTGGTGCTGCTGAACGGGCGCCGCGTGGCGCCATATGGCCTGGCCGACGATGGCCAGAAGGTATTTGCCGACCTGAACATCATTCCCCTGGAAGCGGTGGAACGGGTGGAAATCCTCAAGGATGGCGCCTCGGCCATCTACGGTTCGGACGCCATCGCCGGCGTGGTCAACGTGATCCTGCGGCGCGACTACCAGGGCACGGCCATCAAGGGCAATTACGGCAAAACGAAAGAGTGGGACGGGCGCGATGCGCACGCCGCCATCACGCACGGCTTCGGCGACATCGACAGCGACCGCTACAACGTGCTGCTGAACCTCGAGTACAGCGAAAAGGCCGCCATCTGGAACCGCGACCGGGCCGGACGGGGTGCCGTCGGCCGCAGCGACTTGCGCGACCAGGGCTTCAGCGCGCAGGAGTCGCTCAGCGGCGCGGGCGCCATCACCACCAACAACGCGGCCGGCAGCGCCGTCAACGGCAATGTGCGCAATCCCGACACGCTCGACTACTACAACCGCGGCAACCTGGCCGGCGTGGGCTTTACGCGCACCTTCCCCGGCGCCGCCTGCGGCAACTTCACCACACATCCGCAGGGCGACCCGGGCGGCGGCTGCCTGACCGATGCCGCGCAGCAATACGGCCAGATCCAGCCCAAGCAAAAGAACATCAATTTCTTCGGCCGCGCCGCCTGGCAACTGACGCCGGCCCTGCAAACGTATGCCGAATTGAACGTGTATCACAGCGAATCGAATTCCGTCACCACGCCCTCGACGGTCAGCGGTTCGGTCGGCTATCCGGGCGGCCCCGTCAGCAATGCCGGCGTGTCGCTCGGTGCTGCGCACCCGGACAACCCGTATTTCGGCACGGCGGCGCGGCTGCGCTACCTGGCGGCCGACGTAGGGCCGCGCCTGTCGGAAGTCGACTCGACCTTCACGCGCTTCGTGGCCGGCATCAAGGGTAGCGTGGCGGGCTGGGATATCGACAGCGCCTTGCTGTACTCACAGAACAAGGTCTCGAACGACTTGAACGGCTATCTGCAGCGCGACGTCGCCTTCGCCCTGCTCAACCCGACAGCCGCCAATGTGGCGGCGGCCAGCCTGAACCCGGCGTATGCGGCTTTGCCGGCGGGCAGCCTGTGGCGCATCGCGGAAAACGCGGGCCTCAATTCGCCCGCGCTGTACGCGGCCCTGTCGCCGCGCATCTCGAACGACGCCAAGACGCATATCGCACAGATCGACTTCAAGGCCAGCCGCGAGGTGGCCAAGCTCGACGGCGGCGGCCTCGGTGTGGCCGTGGGCGCAGAATTCCGTCACGAAGCGACGGAACTCAAACCCACCACGGGCACGGAACGGGGCAATATCATTGGCCTCGGCTATTCCGCCTACAAGGGCAGCCGCAACGCCTCGGCCATCTATGCCGAAGTGCTGGCGCCCGTGCTGAAAACCGTGGAACTGTCGGGCGCCCTGCGCGCCGACCATTTTACCGACGTGGGCAATTCCTACACGCCGAAAGTGGGCGTGAAATGGACGCCCATACGCGAACTGGCCCTGCGCGGCACCTTTGCCAAGGGCTTCCGCGCTCCAAGCGCGGCGGAAAACGGCGTCGGCGGCCTGGCCGCGTTCTCCACTGCCAGCGATCCGCTGCGCTGCGCGCTGGGCGTGGAAGTGGCCTGCGATCCGGCGCCGATCGCCGTCATCACCTCGCCCAATCCGAACCTGTCGCCCGAACGTTCGCGCAGCTATTCCGTGGGCGCCGTGTGGGACCCGCTGCCGCGCAGCAGCATTTCCGTCGACCTGTGGCAAATCCGCCGCAAGAATGAAATCAACCAGGAGCAGACGGATGCGGCCATTGCCGCCGGCAACGTGGCGCGCGACCCGTCCACGGCCACCGGTATTCCCGGCGATCCGGGCGCCATCACGGCCGTGCTGGCCAACTATGTGAATTCGGCGCAAACGACGGTGCGCGGCATCGATATCGACGCCCGCCAGCGCTTCAACCTGGGCAGCGACTATGGCAACCTGGTGTTCGACCTGAAGTGGACGCACCTGTACAAATGGCTGCGCACGGAACAGGATGGCACGCAGCGCGATTTTGCCGGCACGCATGGCAATTGCGACGTGTCCAACTGCATGGGCACGCCGGACGACCGCATCAATCTGGGCGCCACCTGGGAACGCCAGAACTGGCGCGTCACGGCCAACGTCAACTACCGCGCCCCGCTCGACAACGTGCGGTTCAAGAATGACCCGGACGGCTGCGCCACGCATTTTGCCGACGGCACGGACGCGCCGCGCGGCTGCCGCATCGCCTCGTTCACCACGGTGGACCTGACGGCCCGCTGGCTGGCCACGCCCAAGCTAGAAGTGTTTGCGACGGTACAAAACCTGTTCGACAAGATCGCCCCGCTCGACCCGCTGACGTATGGCGCCACGGGCTACAACCCGCTCGACTACGCGGGCGCGGCGGGACGCTTCATCAGTGCGGGGGTGAAATACAAGTTCTGAAAAATCGGGAGCGTAGGCCGGATTAGCGGGGCGCAGCCACGCGTCATCCGACAACCGTGTTGACGCGGCCGGCAGTGGTGTCGGGTTACGCACTTTGCGCTAACCCGACCTACGCGAGCGCCATCTCGGAAAAGTAGGCCGGATTAGCCCGGAGGGCGTAATCCGACAATCGCGTTGACCTCACAGCAGGTAGATACTGTTATCCCCGTCAAGCGGCGTGCAAGGCCGGATCAAATATTTTTCCCGACCTGAGCACGCCGAATGCC